>JBBSJK010000066.1:0-19210 GCA_038257355.1 Pyrinomonadales bacterium
AACCCCAAACAATCACATCAATCTTATCACATCACCGTCGGAAGCTGAGTGGAAGCGAACGCCCTGAGATGACGCGGTCCGCGAAATGTTCATCGAACGCCGCCCCGGCTCAGAAATCAGACGACAAGCCGAGAAAGAGGGCCTTTCATCACTCCGCGAATCGGCGGTGAAGAAGGTCTTTCTGGGAATGTCCACGCTGCACGAGATCAACCGTGTGACGTTTGTTGAGGAGATCGGAAAGGTATAAAACACTTGCACAATCCCGAGCGTGAATAAGGCGTAACACCCCACGTTGATAGTTAAGCCCTTGCTTAGGTGCGGTTTTCTGCAATAAGTTCTGCATAAATCGCCGGATCGACATTCCCGCCGCTTACAACTACACACACCTTTTTGTCCTTGAACCTTTCTTTATCCACCAAAACCGCACCTAAACTCAAAGCCCCGGTTGGCTCACACTTTAGATTTGCGAGTCCAAATAACATCCGCAGAGCCTCGCCCGTTATCTCATCCGGCACCTCGATTATTCCCGCAATACCATCTTTTATAATCTCCCAATTGAGATTACCGAGTGACATGGTTCGAGCACCGTCCGCAATTGTCATCGGTTCCGACTCGTTTGTGACGATCTTAGCAGCCCGCAGCGAACGAGCGGCATCATTGCCAAGCTGCGGCTCGGCACCAATAACCTGCGTTTGCTTACCGCTTCGACAAAAACCGGTGATTAGCCCGGATGCCAAACCGCCGCCGCCAACGGCCGTAACCACGACATCAAAATTCTTCGCCGCCAATTCGTCACCAAGCGTCGCATTGCCCTCGATGACAAATTTGTCGTCATAGGCGCTGGCAATATATGCACCCGGCAACTGCTCAGCTAACTGAGCGACACGCTCGCCTCGTCCGACCGTGGCCGTATCAATCAAATCCACCGTCGCACCAAATCCGCGAACCGCATTCACCTTGACCTGAGCCGACGTTGACGGCATCACGACCGTACATCGTTTGCCGACCAACCTACACGCGTACGCAAGCGCCTGCCCAAAATTACCCGACGAGGCGGTCAATATTTCATCCTGTTCCACATTCAACGCAAGATTATATGCCGCACGAAATTTAAAACTGCCGGTGTGCTGAAACGTCTCGGTCGCGATCGTTATATCGATCCCGAGGTGGTCGCGGAGCTTTGACGATTCAATAAATGTAGTCGGCCTAATGGCATTGAGTAGTGGAATCATAACGGAAAGATTAACTCAAATACACAAAGGTTCAAAAAGACGAGTAAAAATTATCCATAGCGGCTTAGCGTCCTTGTGACATTGAGTTAAAATCACCTCATGGCAAAAGCACATTTTGGAATGATCGGGCTCGGTACGATGGGCCGTAATTTTCTTCTCAACATTGCCGAGCAGGGTATCAGCGGTGTTGGTTATGATCTTGACGCGAGCAAACGCGACCTGCTTTTAACTGAAGGGGCCGGAATGCCTGTCGATGTTGGAGCCGATTTAACCGAGTTCCTCTCAAAGCTCGAATCACCTCGAAATATCATGCTGCTCGTGCCGGCGGGACGGATTGTGGATTCGGTCATTGCCGAATTGCTCCCACATCTTGAGGATGACGATCTCATCATTGACGGTGGAAATTCGCATTTTACCGACACCGACCGCCGCGAGGCTGAATTAGCGGCAAAGGGCGTTGGATTTATGGGCATCGGGGTTAGCGGCGGTGAGGAAGGTGCGCGAAACGGCGCCAGCATTATGCCCGGTGGCCGACGCGATCATTACGACCGCATCGAAGCCACATTGCAGGCTGTCTCCGCCAAAGTAAATGGTGAGCCATGCGTCGCGTATATGGGCACAGGATCTGCCGGCCATTTTGTCAAAATGGTACACAATGGGATTGAATACGGGTTAATGCAGATACTCGCCGAGACGTATGATTTTATGCTGCGTGTCCTGAAAATGGACTATAAGCAGATGAGCGAAACATTTGCGAAGTGGAATAATTCCGAGCTTAACTCATTTCTGGTCGAAATTACCGCAGAGGTCCTCCGGAAAGAAGACGCCGAAACAGGCAAACCGCTTGTCGAAATGGTGCTCGATAAAGCTGCGCAGAAAGGAACTGGCAAATGGACTTCGCAGGCGGCGATGGATCTAGGCGTGCCCATCCCAACCATTGATTCCGCAGTCTCGATGCGACAGATATCGGCACAAAAAGAGACCCGCGTCCTGATTGCAAAACAGTATGACAGCCCACTCGAGTACGAGGTTAGCCAACAAACGATAAACGGTGAAACCGTCACTAGCGAGCCTCAACACGATCTCAAAGCTCAAC
Source organism: Pyrinomonadales bacterium (assembly GCA_038257355.1). Taxonomy (GTDB): domain Bacteria; phylum Acidobacteriota; class Blastocatellia; order Pyrinomonadales; family Pyrinomonadaceae; genus OLB17. The sequence continues at coordinate 2,329 of JBBSJK010000066.1, forward strand.
TCGCACGCGAAGACGTCAAGACAGAAGTCTCCAAACAGCAAAAGGAAAACACAGGTGGCGAAGTTGTGTCCGCAACCGAAAGCGGCGGGGCCAACATCGCTCATTCTCAGAGCAAAGAGGTTAGCAAAGATTTCAAATCACATTTTGATCAGTCGATTGTGCAGCTTAAGAACACGCTTCTCAGCTCGTTTATCGTCACTTACGCCCAGGGTCTCTCGATGCTCCAAACTGCGTCGAACGATAGAAACTACGGCCTAAACATCGCGGAGATCGCTAAGATCTGGCGTGGCGGCTGTATCATCCGCTCGTCGCTGTTAGAAGGAATGAGCACGGCCTATCAAATCAATCCGGATCTCCAGAATTTGATACTTGACGATAATTTTGCAGAATTACTGAGCAAAAATTACCCTGATTGGCACGAGATCATAGGAAAATTCTCAGCCAGCCGCGTCCCGACCATGTGTCTCTCATCAGGCCTCTCATATTTTGAAGCCTTTCGCTCAGAACGCCTGCCGGCAAATCTCATCCAGGCACAGAGAGATTTTTTTGGTGCACACACCTATCAACGTACCGATAAAGATGGTGTTTTTCACACGCCGGACTGGAAGGATTAAGCAGATTCGACAATCTCCCAGGCATGTTCGGCTTTGAGAAGTTTGCTCATCAACGAGGCATGAAGCGAGTGACCGGATTTCTCAGCGGTTATTTTGCCCTGTATCGGCATCCCGAGCAACGCAAAATCGCCGATGATGTCGAGGATTTTATGACGGACAAATTCGTCGTCAAACCTCAAAGGCGTCTCGTTGAGCATTCCGTCTGGCGTCAGCACGATCGCGTTGTCGAGCGAGCCGCCGAGGGCGAGATTTGCCTTTCGCAGCATTTCGATCTCATGTGTGAAACCGAAGGTCCGAGCCGACGCTATCTCTTTCCCAAACGATCCGTTCTTAAATACAAAATTCAACGTCTGCCGCTCGATAAAAGGATGAGAGAAATCGATCACGCAGTCGATCTCGTAATTTGGGGCCGGTTCGATCGACATTCGGCGGTCGCCTTGTTCGAACGAAACACGTTCGAGCACGCGAAAGACGCGGCGCGAAGCATTTTGCTCGACGACGCCGGCCTTGCTGATAAGGTCAATAAAATCCTCACTCGAACCATCCATGATCGGGATCTCGATATTGTCGAGGTCGATAAAACAATTATCAACACTCGATCCACGCAGCGCCGATAATAAATGTTCACAGGTTGACAGCACCACACCTCTCCTCATCAGCGTCGTCGCATATGCGCAGTGAGAGATATATTCAACCGACGCCGGAATCTCAAAATTATCGAGGTCCGTGCGGACAAAGATATATCCGGTATTCTCAGGCGCCGGTTTGAGGCACATATTCACCTCAACGCCGGTATGAAGGCCAACGCCGTTGATATTGATCGGATTTGCTAGTGTGGTTTGTTTCATGTTCGTGTAGCGCCGCGACAGTTCTTTTCAAGCGGGCCAATATACATACATGCCAGTCTGTAATTCCTATAACAAACTACGTGCCAATAACAGTTGCACTCGTAATGTACGTTTTATTAGTGTTTAAGCCGACATAAAGCGGAAATTGTCGCATTTGTGCCACATTGTTGTGACGGATTTACTATTAATGATTCTCCAATTACAATTAACTTCAGATATGGCTATAGAAACCGCCGGTCAAAAGGCCGCGAAAATTACAAAGATACGCATCGAGAATGCGTCCACGATCACTCTTCCTAAAGGCAGCGAAGCGAACATTAAAAAAGTTCTCGATTTTCTGCCTATCGAGCAGTATCGTGGTGTCGAAAAGATCAAGCTGGTTGATTTTATAAACGATCCGCGACTCCAAAAGCTCGACACGCCGCTCAAGGGCGATCTGCCTGGGCTTTATCATCCGCGGGCAGGGAATCAGGCACCATGGTTTGAGATGTCGATGGGCGCTTTGCTGCAGCCGACTGAGAGTTTTGTCAAAAAGTTTATGGCGAAGAGTTCGTTCAAGGGCAATCTCGCCGGGCTTCTTTTTTCGCTTGTCGGCCAGCATTACTATTTGACCCAAAAACATTCCGTAAAACGCACCAGTCTCGAACCGCAAATACGGCAATACGCCGAGAAGAATCTGAAAGTTTGGAGTGAGCGTCAGGCAGCCGGGAGCTGGCGTGCAAAGGTTTTCAAACCATTCCGGCCGACACTCGAGCGTTGGGCTAAATGGCTCAATAAAAAGGCGGCTCAGGCGAAGAGTAAATAGTTTATAGCGATGAGTGATGAATAAAGAATGAAGAATTGTATGAAGGAAAGTGCTTGAGGTTATAACTTTTTCTTTTGCTCTGCGAATTGTTAAGCTTTATAAACATTTAACTGCGGAACTCAAGGAATTTATGTTGTCGAAGCAAGTCCTCAGTTCGGGAACATCAATCGGAGCGAATATCGAAGAGGCGAAGCACGGGAAAGGAAAATCGAATAAACATGATGGTATCCAGGATAATTAAAATTCTGCATTTATCACTCATAGTTCAACACTCATAACTACTTATATGAATTATTGGCTGGTGAAACAGGAACCAACCGCCTACTCCTGGGACGATTTTGTCAAAGATGGCAAGACGGACTGGACTGGTGTGCGAAATTTTAAGGCGCGGCTTTTTCTAAAAGATATGAAGAAGGGCGATAGGGTCTATTTTTATCATTCGGTCGTGGGTAAAGAGATTGTCGGTATCGCTGAGGTCTCAAAGGAAGCTTTTCCCGACCCGACTGATACAGCATGGCACGCCGTCGAGCTAAAGCCTTTTAATCCGCTGAAGAAGACCGTGACGCTTGCCGAAATTAAGGCTAACAAGGCGCTGGCAAATATTTACCTCGTCCGACAGCCGCGATTTTCAGTAATGCCGCTGAATAAAGATGAATATGAAGAGATTCTCAGTATGTCGAAATGATTAGAGAGCGGGCATCTTGTCCGCCTCTTAAAAAAGAAATCGTGCGGGCAGGATGCCCGAGCTCCAAAGAATGCTAAAAGACGCCGTCGCCTATTATCACGAACTCCTTAATGATGCCGATCTGGCCGCCGCATCGCAAAAGCTGCTCGACGAGGGATTTGAAACCTCAAAGCTTATCTTCGGCGGCCGAAGGCTTTCACCTTACCTCCGCCCGCATTTTGTAACAGAGCAAGATTGGTCGCGAATAACGGTGACATGCGGCACGATATTTGGAGCTTTACAGAAGGTTAAGGATGCCGCTATCGATGACGAAACGATTCTCGATGAGCTTGGCGTTACAGAGATCGAAAAGGAATTGGTAAAGATCGACCCCGGATACTCGCATGTATCACCGACGTCGCGGCTTGATTCATTTTTGACCGACGACAGTTATAGTTATGTCGAATTGAACGGTGAGAGTCCTGCGGGCATCGCATTTGCAGATTCTGCTGCCGAAATATTTCAGTCGCTACCGGTGATGAAGAAATTTACCGAGCGGTACAAGGTAAAAGCACTCGAGGGCCGCTCGAAGATGCTGGACGTTCTTTCGAGCTGTTATGAGGAATTTCTGGGCCGGAAGCCTCATACGAAACCGGTGATCGCCATCGTAGATCTTAAAGATTTGCCAACGATAAAAGAATTCGAGCTTTTCAAGGAATTTTTCGAGGCAAACGGTCATCAGGCGGTAATCTGCTCGCCAGACGATCTCGAATTTGACGGCTCAAAGCTGCGGTTTGGCGACACCGCGATCGATATTGTTTACAAACGCCTGCTGGTAAACGAATATCTCCCGATAATGGACGCTCAGCCCGCTCTACTCGACGCCTATCGGGCCGGTGCGATCTGTATGGTCAACAGCTTTCGCGGTAAGCTGGTTCATAAGAAGGCGATCTTTGCCGTTATTACAAACGAGCGCTACCAACATCTTTTCAACGTCGATGAGCTTTCCGCGATAACTAAACACGTCCCGTGGACCCGTATGTTCCGCGAGGAAAATACGGTGAATAACGGCGAGACCATAGATCTGGTCAACTGGTCGCGGGAAAATTCGCACAAACTTGTGCTCAAACCAAATGACGACTATGGCGGCCACGGCATTTATATAGGCTGGAACTCAAGTGAGTCCGAATGGGACGATGCAATATCTGTTGCATTAACCGACGGCGATTATCTCATCCAGGAACGCGTAAAAACGGCAAAAGAATTTTTCCCAATGCTCACTGACGAAGTCGGCAACTGGGAACTCGTCGAGCAGCTCGTCGATCTCGATCCTCTTCTATTTCTCGGCAAGGTCGGATCGGCATTCACACGCCTTTCGTCGACGGAACTAGCGAATGTATCATCCGGAGGCGGTATGGTGCCGACGTTTATATTATCTCAGTAGGTAGAAAAGCGATTTGATGGAGTCAGCTTCCGACTGTATTTTCGTGATACAATCCTAATATTATTCTCGGCGGATCAGCTTGCAAATCTTCTCTTCTACGCTCTCACTCCGGAAGCATCTCTCAAGGCTGTGGAACTTATAGATAGATATTCTGCGTCCCAAAAGGATTTTGAATTTATCGATGGTTTATCCGTGATAGAACCATAATTTTTAATGCGAGAACAAAAAGACACCCGACTGCGAAAACTCACAAAAGAATATCTCGACCTTGAAGCCAAGTTGATGCTCGGAGGTGGGCCGGATAAGATCGCGAAGATCCATAAACAGGGCAAACTCACCGCCCGCGAGCGTATAGCTCTTTTACTTGACCCCGATACATTCCATCAAGAGGTCGGTTTGCTAGTTGCATATGATCAATACGAGGGAACGGCACCGGCGGCGGCTGTTGTAACGGTTGTTGGGAAGATACAGGGCAGAGAATGCGTCGTCGTGGCTAACGACGCGACTATAAAGGCGGGTGCGTGGTACCCCGAAACGATCAAAAAGATATTGCGTGCGCAGGAGATTGCGATGCGCAACCGTGTGCCGATCATTTATTTGGTTGATTCGGCGGGGGTGAATTTGCCGTATCAGGGCGGCGTTTTTCCGGGACAATACGGTGCCGCACGTATTTTTTATTACAACTCAATAATGCGGCGTTACCTAAAAGTTCCTCAGATCGCTGCCGTAATGGGAATGTGCGTCGCCGGCGGCGCATATCTGCCGGCCCTGAGCGATGTAATTCTGATGGTCGAGGGCACATCGTTTATGGGGCTCGGAGGCGCAAATCTTGTAAAGGGAGCGACAGGCCAGACGATCGATAACGAAACACTAGGCGGAGCAATGACCCACAACGCCATCTCCGGCGTCGCTCATTACAGAACAAAAGACGAGCAGGAATGTTTGAGCAAGATTCGCGACCTCGTCAGCGAACTTCCGGCAAAAGAATCTACCAGCGTAAGTGTCAGTAGCCAGCACGTAAGTAATGGCTCGGCGGACGATCTATACAGGATTCTCCCCGACGACCACCGGGCGCCCTATGATATGCTCGCGGTTCTGGATACATTTCTCGATGAAGGCGGCATAGATGAATTTCAGGCAGATTTTGCAAAAGAGATGATCTGCGGGACGGCCCGGATCGGCGGCATTCTGGTTGGCGTCATCGCAAACAACCGCGGAATGTCAAAAGGGAAGCCGGGAACGCCGCCACGCTTTGGCGGAATTGTTTATACCGAGTCCGCCGAGAAAACGGCCTATTTTATCGAAAACTGCGACCGCCATTCGACGCCTTTGCTGTTCGTCCAGGACGTTTCGGGCTTTATGGTCGGTGCAGATGCCGAGCACAGCGGGATAATTCGTGCTGGTGCGAGATTTGTCGAGGCGATGGCGACGGCGCACGTGCCTAAAATTGTCCTTACGGTAAATCACGCCAGCGGTGCCGGATACTATGCGATGGGAGGACAGGGTTTTGATCCGGATTTTATCTTTTCACTTCCCACCGGACGCATGGGCGTTATGGAAGGCGACAGCGCCGCCGTCGCGATCTATGGCACACAGATCGAAAAGCTAAAAAAAGAGGGAAAAGAAACACCGCCCGCGATGCTCGCCGAAATGCAAACTGTCCGCGACACCTACGACAATGAATTAGACGCCAAACACGCAGCCGCCCGCGGCCTCGTCGATGCCATCGTGACGCCTGAAAATCTCCGCGATTCGCTGCTGCTGGCTCTGCAGACTTGTCTCAATACAAATCAGCCGCATATCGGTGCATTTGTGCTGCCTAAAGGGTGAGAGTCTTACTTCTGATTCACGCAAAATAGTTACGCCTCCGTATTTTTCCGGATTAGAGTTTCGTAATCGGCTATCGACGCTTGGATGACGTTGTACGACTCTTCGCGGCCGTAGGAATAGGCGATCTCGCAGATATTTGGCTGGCCGGGGAGCGATTTGTAGGTGAGGAAATAGTGTTCAAAGCGTTCGAGGATGCCTTTTGGCAGTTCGGCGATCTCTTTGTATTGCTCAAAAACTTTGTCGCCTTTGAGTACTGCGATGATCTTGTCGTCGGCCTCGCCGCCGTCTATGAGACAGAATCCACCGATCGGCGTGGCCTTGAGGATAATGTCGCCGCGTGGAATGTGGTGTTCGGACAGAACCAGAATATCGAGCGGATCGTTGTCGCCGTCGGTGATCGGCTTGTTAAAGCGGGCGCGGGCCATATTTGCGATCCTCTCGCCGCAATATGTACGCGGAATAAAGCCATAGTTGGCCGGAACGACATTTGAATACTGCTGCGGCCGGTCGATCTTCAGATATCCGGTCTCTTTATCGACTTCGTATTTGACCGTGTCACGGGGCACAATTTCAATAAAAACAGTTACGTCCTCAGGCGCATTGTCGCCGATTGAGATGCCGTGCCACGGGTGAGCTTTGTTTGTCCTGAACATAGCTTTATTATTGAGGCCAGCGTCTATAATGTCTAACGAGATCAAAATTGAATACGTGAGCGGAGCGATAATCGTGCGATTTCAGCGGCCGGAGATACGAAATCCGCTGTCGGTGTCGGTTCTCGACCAATTGCTTGAGATCGCTGATGATGTCGGGACACGCAGCGTTTGTAAATCTTTGATATTTATCGGCAGCGGCGAGAGTTTTGCATCCGGGGCCGACCTTCGTGAGATTACAAAGCTTAATTCTGAGACCGCACCCGCATTTGCCCGCAAAGGCCAGGCGTTGATGAACAAGATCGCGGCATTGCCGCAAATTACGATCGCAGCGATAAACGGCTACTGCTTCGGCGGAGCTCTCGATCTTGCACTCGCGTGTGACCGGCGCATCGCCGCTCCGGCTGCAAAGTTTGCGCATCCCGGAGCCGGGCTTGGAATAATCACCGGATGGGGCGGAACTCAAAGACTTCCACGTTTGGTAGGACAAACCAATGCTCTCGAGTTATTTTTTACTGCAGAATACATCTCCGCCGACCGCGCGTTGCGGATCGGGCTTGTGGACATTATCGCCGACGATATAATTAAAGAGGCGTTGAATAAAAACTGAATTTATAATTGATAATTTTTGCCCCGACGCGATATTGTAGAGCCTTATGAAGATACAGCTTGTAAATCTCGCCCACGCCCGCTCCGGCGACAAAGGCGATACCGCAAATGTCGGCCTGATCGCCCTTAAACCGGAGATCTATCCCCTTCTTGTTCGCGAAGTTACCGCCGAACGTGTCAAGGAACATTTCGGCGACATGGTCAAAGGCGATGTCGAGCGTTTTGAACTACCAAATCTCGGTGCTTTGAATTTCCTACTTCACGGAAGTCTCGGCGGCGGCGGAACCTTGAGCCTAATGACCGACGCCCAAGGCAAAACATTCTCGACCGCACTTCTTCGCATGTATATTGATGTAACAGATGACGAAGCGGGTGATTTAGGCCTACAATAACTCGTTTCTAATTTCAACATTTTTCTCGGAGGCTTGAATGAATAGATCAATCGCCCGCGTTCTCATCGCCCTAGTCGTGTCCGGTTCGGTTGTCGCGCAGAGCGGGGTAAATCCTTCGCTGATGGGTTTTTCGCCGTCGGCCTCGCAGACTCAGAAAGCTCTCGAAACCAAATTTGACTCGTTGCTGAATCCCGACAATCAGCGTAATTGGATGAAGCGGCTTTCCGCACGTCCCCACTATCTCGGCTCGCCGTATAACAAGCAAAATGCTGAGTTCATCGCGGCTCAATTCAAATCCTGGGGATATGAAACGACGATCGAGGAGTTCGAAGTCTTGTTTCCGTCGCCTAAAACTCGAATAGTACAGATGACGGCCCCGACGCGGTTTAACCTAAAGTTGTCTGAACCCGCGTTGAAAGAAGACTCGACCTCCGGCCAGATCCGCGAGCAATTGCCGACATACAACGCGTATTCCATCGACGGCGACGTGAGCGGGCCGCTGGTTTATGTGAATTATGGGACGCCTGCCGACTACGAAGAACTGGACAAACGCGGCATTGATGTTAAGGGCAAGATCGTCATATCGCGCTACGGCGGTTCGTGGCGGGGAATCAAGCCCAAGGTTGCGGCCGAGCGTGGTGCGGTTGGGTGTCTGATCTATTCCGACCCACGCGATGATGGTTATTTCCAGGGCGATGTTTATCCGAAAGGCCCTTATCGAAACGAAAACGGCGTCCAGCGCGGTTCAGTGATGGATATGCCAACGCATCCGGGCGATCCTCTGACAAAAGGAATCGGTGCGGTCAAGGGAGCAAAGAGAATAGACATTAAAACTGCCCCGACGTTAACCAAGATACCCGTTCTGCCGATCTCTTACGGGGACGCCCTGCCATTGCTTAAGAATCTTGACGGTGCGGTTGTCCCTGCGGCTTGGCGTGGATCGCTTCCGATCACCTATCATTTCGGCGGAAAAACTCCGACAGTCAGAATGAAGCTGGCATTCAACTGGGACATGAAGACGATATATAACGTCATCGCGAAGATGCCCGGCTCTACGCTTCCCGATCAGTGGATAATTCGCGGCAACCATCATGATGCGTGGGTCAATGGAGCGGACGACCCGATAAGCGGCCTGGTCGCTGAGATGGAAGAAGCTCGAGCCATCGGCGAGCTTGCGAAAACCGGCTGGCGGCCCAAGCGGACAATAATCTATGCCGCATGGGATGCGGAGGAACAAGGCCTGATCGGTTCGACCGAATGGGTCGAAACCCACGCCGACGAACTGCGGCAAAAGGCGGTCGCGTATATAAACACGGATTCTAACGGCCGCGGATTTCTCGGCATGGGCGGTTCGCATACTCTGGAGAAATTTATAAATGATGTCGGCCGCGACATCCCCGATCCTCAGGTGAAAATGTCCGTCTGGGAACGCTCCCGAGCCGCTCAGATGGTAAACGGCTCGCCCGCGATGCGTACAGAAGCGATGAACCGCGCCGACATGCGAATTTACGCTCTCGGTTCCGGTTCCGACTACACGCCCTTTCTCCAGCATCTCGGCATCGCGTCGCTGAACATAGGTTTTGGCGGCGAGGACGGCGGCGGCAGTTATCATTCTATCTACGATTCGTTTGATCACTACACGCGTTTTGGCGATCCGGGATTTGCTTACGGAACCGCTCTGGCGAAGGTGTGCGGCCACGCTGTGCTTCGTCTGGCTAACGCGGACACGTTGCCGTTCGAGTTCACAAATTTTGCCGACACCGTCTCGGTCTATGTCACCGAACTGACAAAACTCGCCGACCAGATGCGAGACGACACAAAACGCGAGAACGACGCAATCACCTCCGGCCGCTGGCTGGCCGTGCAGGACCCGACGGAGAAGTTTGTCGTGCCCAAAGCAAAGGACGCGGTTCCCGCGATAGATTTTAAACCGCTGCAAAAGGCGCTTGAACAATTGCAGGACAGCGCGAAAGAACTCCAAAAAGCCTCAGCCGGAAAGACGCTTTCCGAAAGCAAACGCAAAGCATTCGACGAGATCGTTTACAAGACCGAAAGAGCCTTGACCATCAACGCCGGATTGCCGCGACGCGACTGGTTTCGTCATCAGATCTACGCTCCCGGATTTTACACCGGTTACGGCGTAAAGACCTTGCCGGGTGTTCGCGAGGCGATTGAGCAGCGTAACTGGAAAGAGGCGGGCGAACAGATCGCCATCGTCTCCGCCACTATCGAACGGTTTGCCGCCGAGATCGACAAGGCTGCGAAGCTCTATTAAGAAATGGAACCCAGAACTACGTCCGAAGTCATAGTCACTACCGAAGATGCGGTATGCATCATCGAGCTTAATCGGCCGGAGAAGCGGAATGCTTTGAACGACGAGTTGATCGCGGCTTTGAAGCTTGAGCTCCGGAGGGCTGACGGCACGGGCAGTATAAGCTCGGTCGTTATTCGCGGGGCGGGGAAGGATTTTTGTTCGGGGGCGGACCTCGCGGCGGTGCAGAAGATCGCGTCTGCGTCGTTTGAGGAGAACATCGAGGATGCGCGGAGTCTTGCACAGTTGTTCGAGCTCATCCGAAATCTTCGCGTTCCTGTCATTGCGGCGGTTCACGGGCGGGCGTTGGCGGGAGGGTGCGGGCTGGCGACGGCTTGTGATCTCGTGCTGGCGACAAATACCGCGAGATTTGGATATCCTGAGGTCAAGATCGGGTTCGTTCCCGCGATGGTGGCTGCCATTCTGCGTCGAAATCTCGGCGAAAAGAAGAGCTTTGAGCTGCTCACGCAGGGTTTCGAATACTCCGCTCAAGAAGCTCTCCGGCTCGGCCTTGTCAATCAGCTTTTCACGGAAGAAAACTTCGCCGACGCAGTCATCGAATACGCCTCGCGATACGCCTCGGTCAGCGGCTCCGCCGTCGCGATGACCAAACGCCTGCTCTACGACATCGACGCCGACGATCTCTCAACCGCCCTCGAAAAAGGCGTGATCGTAAATGCAAAAGCCCGCATGACGGACGATTGTAAAAAGGGAATTTCTAAATTCCTGCAAAAATAGCAAAATGCCTTCACTGTCCGACGGTCCCAATATCTTTCACGTGGGACAGGGGTTCTTCACGCATCGACGTAATTCTTCACCACTGTGCGCCAACGCACAGACGCGAAATTTTTTACTTGTTATTAGAGCCAAAGTTATGCTAGCCTTAATTTTACCCCCCGCCGTTGTTGCGATCTGACGATCATCTTTCCCCGACCACTCCGGTTTTTCGCAGATCACATTAGCGGAAAGTGGTACAGCTAGGATCGACATTTACGAATAAGCTGCGTTTGGCAGACTGAAGCGTTCGTGGATGGCGTTTATATCTGAGAGGCTTCACTCCCATGGAGAAAAGGACCCCTAAAAGGGCTGCAATAGCCCAGACAAACAAATTAACCGAGTTTGTTGGAGCCGCAGACGGCGTCTTTGCATCTGAACGCTATCGGAGGCTTTTCGAATCAGCGCCTGAGGGCTTATTGATCCTCGACGCAATGACTCGGGAGATCACTGATGCGTCGAAGCGTGCGCACGATGTTACCGGGCCCAAGCAGGCTGAAAATGAGCACAACCGCCTGGAGACGCAGCGGACACTGGGCCTCGATGCCGCGTCAATGGGCTGGCGGGATCGCGACATCGCCTCGGGCATCGTGAGGAGTGATCCGCGGCACAAAAAAAACGTGACTTAAACGCGCCATGAGCGTGCCGTTGTTGCAGCCATATTCAGGAGGCGATAGATGAAAAAGGATATTAAATCGGGTCTGCTGCGATACGGCCTTGCTGGGCTCGTTTTTGTGGTTGTCGCCGGAAGTTCCGTCTTACTTAGATGGTTCTCAATAAGGATCAATTTTACTATTCCCGTAGTGGCCGGAATCTTTGTCGTCGCATGGTTTGGTGGCCGCAAGCCCGGCCTTCTTTTGGCGGTCCTAATGTCCGCTACGACGATGTACTTGAATCCTATCGCACCCGATAGGTCGATTGGCGCGTGGGCGTTTGGCCATTTAACGGTATTTGCTGTCTTAGTTTTCATCGTCCTAATCATCAGCGGCCGAAGATTGGTCGAGGCGAAATTGCGCGAGAGCGAGGAAAGCTTTCGCACCATGGCGAATTCCATGTCGCAACTGGCGTGGATCGCAAAGCCGGACGGCTTCATTTATTGGTATAACCAGCGTTGGTATGACTACACCGGAACAACGCCCGAACAAATGGAAGGCTGGGGTTGGCAGAGTGTACACGACCCGGAGGTGCTGCCTCTCGTAATGAAGAAATGGCCCGCAGCGATCGATGCGGGCACGGAATTCGAGATGGAGTTTCCGCTTCGAGGGGCGGACGGTAAGTTCTTAGGTTTCCTGACGCGTGCCGTCCCACTTAAGGATAATGAGGGAAAGGTCGTACAGTGGTTCGGAACTAACACAGATGTCGACCAAATCAGGCGGGTGCAGGAATCGCTGAACTCAAGCCGGGCAGAACTAAAGGGCATTATCGAATCGGCGATGGATGCGATCATCAGCGTCAACGAAACGGAGAAAATTATACTCTTTAACTCCGCCGCGGAGAGGATGTTTGACTATCCGGCAATCGAGGCAATCGGCCAGCCTTTAGACCGGTTTATCCCCGATGGGCTTAGTCATACCCACAGCGAACACATTGACGTTTTCGATAAGACGCACGTGACACGACGGTCGATGGGTTCAATAGGTGCACTCAGCGGACTACGTTCGAACGGCCAAAAGTTTCCTATCGAGGCGGCGATCTCGCAGATTGAGACCGACGGCAATAAGGTTTATACGGTCATCCTGCGGGATATTACTGAGAGAAAGAAGGCCGAGGATCGAAATCGTCAATTGAACGAAGAACTCGAGCAAAGGGTACTAGACCGCACCGCGAAACTCGACGCCACAAACGACGAGTTGAGCAAGGAGAACGTCGCGCGTCGACAGGCGGAGGATATTCTAAAACAAAGCGAGGAGAGTACGCGCCTGATCATCGATACGGCTCGTGACGCCTTTATTGCGATTGATTCGAAAGGGAAGATCCTTAAATGGAACACACAGGCGGAGGTAACGTTTGGGTGGCCTCAAGATGAAATGTTAGGACGACTACTGTCTGAAACAATAATCCCGCCGCAGCACCGGCAGGCACACAACCACGGTCTACAGCACTTCCGTTCGTCGGGACATGGCCCGGTCGTGAATCAACGCATTGAAATCACTGCCCTCCATCGTGATGGTCACGAATTCCCGATCGAACTGACTATCTGGCCCATGAAAATCGGCACAAGCTTCACGTTTAATTCGTTCATTCGCGATATTACCGAGAGCAAGCGCTCCGAAAGGGAAATTTGGAAGCTGAACGAAAGTCTGGGGCATCGGGCCGACCAGCTTGAGGCGGCAAACCGTGAACTCGAGGCGTTCTCGTATTCTGTTTCGCACGATCTCAGGGCTCCGCTTCGTCACATCGATGGGTTTGTCCGGCTGTTGGCAAAACGCGAAGCCGAAAAGCTCGATGCGACCTCCGAGCGATATCTTAATGTTGTATCGGGAGCGGTCAGCAAAATGGGGCTCCTTATCGACGAGCTGCTTGCATTTTCTCGGACGGGACGGCAAGAAATAAATTTCACCCGTGTCGATCTCAATGCGTTGGTACAGCAATCCCGGAAAATACTTTCTACGGATATCGGAGAACGCGACATCAGATGGAACGTCAATCCGCTTCCGGCGGTCAAGGGCGATGCGACACTGTTCGGGACCGCCATGACAAACCTTATCTCAAACGCGATCAAATATACCCGAAATCAAGAAACTGCCCACATCGAGATCGGGGTCGCCGCAGAGGGTGATGGTACGGCCACGATCTTTGTGCGTGACAACGGGGCCGGTTTTGATATGCAGTACGCCGACAAACTTTTCGGCGTCTTTCAGCGGCTGCACCGCGAAGAGGAATTTGAAGGAATCGGCATCGGACTCGCAACGGTGCAAAAGATCGTCAATCGTCATGGCGGACAGATCCGGGCCGAAAGCGCTGTCGGCGAAGGTGCGACGTTTTACGTAACGTTGAAGAAAGCAAAAGGGGAAACAAATGAACATTAAAAGAATGCTGCTTGCAGAAGACAATCCGAACGACGTCGAGCTCACACTTGCAGCTCTCTCGGAACTCAACCTTGCGAACGACATAGTCGTCGTCAATGACGGAGTGGAAGTTCTGGACTACCTGTACTACCGTGGACAATTTGTGGACCGGCCGGGTAATGATCCGGTCGTTGTACTTTTGGATCTCAAGATGCCGAAACTCGATGGGCTCCAGGTGCTGAAAGAGATGAAGGGCGACCCGAAGCTCAGAAATATACCGGTCGTGGTCCTTACATCCTCGCGAGAAGAAAAGGATCTCGTCGACAGTTATAGCCTCGGCGTCAATGGCTATGTTGTTAAGCCAGTGGGTTTTGACCCGTTTCTGAAGGCGATCAAACGCATCGGCCTCTTCTGGTGCCTCACTAACGAACCACCACTAGAAACTCCCCTCGATCCGGAAGGCGTGGATGCGCGTATAGACGCCGGGGAAAAGCATTATGACTGAGAAACTACGAATACTTTATCTTGAAGATACCGCTGAGGACGCCGAACTGTCGATAGCTTCTCTCGAAGAGGCGGGTTACGTATGCGAATGGGAACGTGTCGAACGAAGCGAAGACTTTTTGGATCGGCTCGCGGCCTCAGAATACGATCTCGTACTATCGGACTTTCAACTTCCAACCTTCGACGGTCTCAGTGCGCTCAAGCTCTTCCTTGAGCTCGATTTGCAAATCCCCTTCGTGCTTGTTTCAGGAACCATCGGGGAAGAGACTGCAGTTGACAGCCTTAGGGCCGGAGCCGCCGATTTTGTCATCAAGAACAAACTCTTTCGCCTCCCGGTCGTTGTCTCGCGCGTACTTAAGGAAAAAGAGGAGAATAGGAAGAGCAAACTTGCCGAAGAGCGTATCGGGCTCCAGGCTGCGGAGCTGCTCATAATCAACGAGCGGTTTGACCTTGCAACCAGGGCGGCTGGGCTTGGTATATGGGACTGGGATCTCTTGAAGGATGAACTGACCTGGGACGACAGAATGTACGAATTATATGGCATCGACCCCGCGGATTTTGGTGGGGCGTACGACGCTTGGGCCAATGGACTTAATACCGACGACAGGGTTCGGTGCGAGAAAGAGATGCAGGAGGCATTGCGCGGAGATAGAGAATTCGATACGCAGTTTCGGGTAATTTGGCCCGATGGCTCGATCCGCTATTTGAAGGCGCTAGCTCACATAGAGAGAGAGTCGAATGGCAAACCGGTCCGTATAACCGGAGTCAACTACGATATGACCGAACAAGCGGAGTCAGCGGAGCGTGTAAGACTCAGTGAAGAACGTTATCGGGATCTGGTCGAAAATGCTCACGATATTATCTATTCGCACGACCTCGAAGGTAACTATACCTCCATCAATGCAGCGGCGGAGCAGATAACCGGCTACACGCGTGAGGAATCTTTAAATATGAATCTCGCTGACACCGTTGTACCTGAGCAATTGGACAAAGCCCGAGAAATGATCGCCCGAAAACTAAAAGGCGAAAAAGTAACTGCTTACGAACTGGGAATCTTGGCAAAGGACGGAAGAAGCGTAACCGTCGAGGTCAACACCAAGCTCGTATTCCAGGACGGCTTACCCGTCGGCGTACAGGGCATCGCCCGCGATGTTACCGAACGCAAATCTCTCGAAGAACAGCTTGCTCAATCTCAAAAACTCGAATCGCTGGGACGCCTGACGGGCGGTATCGCTCATGATTTTAATAATATGCTGACCGCGATCAATGGATTTAGCGAACTCGGCCTGAGGCAAGTTGCCGAAGATGATCCCATACGTCACAGCATCGGAGAGATCAAAAAGGCGGGTGACCGTGCCGCAATGTTGACCAATCAGCTGCTTGCATTTAGCCGCAGTCAGGTGTTGCAGCCGGAAGTAATTGTTATCAACGATATAATCAACGATACGAGCAATATGCTCAAACGGGTCATAGGCGAGGATATTGAACTTGTCGCGATCCTTAGCGAGTCGGTGGGCCGGGTCAAAGTCGATCCAGGACAACTTTCGCAAATAGTAATGAATCTGGCCGTGAACGCGCGTGACGCAATGCCGAACGGCGGAAAGCTTACTATCGAGACGGCGAACGCTTTTCTGGAGCCGGACTACGCACGTCAACACGTGGGTGTACTTCCGGGTGCGTATGTTGTGCTTTCGGTCAGCGATACCGGAACAGGAATGACGGCCGAGACGCAGGAAAGGATATTTGAGCCTTTCTTTACTACAAAAAAGGTCGGCAAAGGCACAGGACTCGGCCTTGCCACGGTCCACGGCATCGTCAAACAGAGCGGCGGTGACATATTTGTTTACAGCGAGGTCGGCCACGGTTCTACCTTTAAGATATATCTGCCCCGCGTTATGGAAGAATCAGATATTGTCGAGGCGAATACCGACCTAAATATCGAGTTTCCAATGGGAAGCGAAACGATATTGCTTGTTGAGGACGAGGATCTGGTCCGTTCGCTTTCGCTTCAAGTCCTTGAAACTTGCGGCTACACTGTAATAGAGGCGCGGGACGGTATCGATGCACTTGAGATCATGGAAAATGCGGAGATCCATATAGATCTGCTGTTCACAGACGTAATAATGCCGCGAATGGGAGGCCGCGAACTCGCCGAAAAACTCCTCACAAAGATGTCCGATCTTCCGGTTCTTTTTGCTTCCGGTTATACCGATGACGCTATAGTTCGTCATGGTGAACTGGAAACAAACGTCAATTTCATCCAAAAACCGTATTCGCTAAATGATCTTGCCCGAAAGGTTCGCGATTTGCTGGATGCAAAGAACTAATTCCTAATCAATAACGAAACTGGCCGTCTTTACCCTGAACATCGCCGCCGCTTTTCGATTGTGGACTTGATCGCAATCTTTCCCTTTAGGCCTCTACGATAT
>JBBSJK010000067.1:0-18984 GCA_038257355.1 Pyrinomonadales bacterium
CGAACCGCCCATCGGCGGCAGTGACGAGCTCGTCACACTAAACACATACGCCGTCGTCCCAGCATTTCCCTCGTTATCCGTCACCGAATTAACCGATATCAACCGCTTCACCGACGGCGTCGGCGACGGGCTAGGCGTCGGTGCCTGGATCTCGACAAACGCAAGGCCGCGGTTGTCCGCATCGCCCAGCTGATCTGACATCTCTCCGATAAACGTTCTCGTGCCGGTTGTTATATCGATCGTGTACAGTTCCGAACGGATATCAGAAAGAAACATCTCGCCGATCGAGGTCGAATAGCCCAATGCAAATGTCTCTTCTTCCAGCTCCGAGATAAATGTTATCTCCTCGCTATCGACATCTACGCTTTCAAAGACTCCGTTTGAGCCGTTTGAGCCGTCGGGCCGGTTGACACTACTGCTCAGACCGGAGCCTGATGCGTGATATAAAAGGCCATTTTCGTGAAAAGCGATAGTCTCTCCATCATCACCATTACCAAACGGCAGGACCTCTGTCATCGCCGCATTGGATGTCGAGATGGTAAACAGCGTCTCAGAATCAAAGCCGCCGTCACCGACGACGCCGTACAAAACTCCGTTTGCACGAAACGCGAGAGATGAAACTGAATCTGTCAATTGTCCGATATTAGTGGCGACGCCGGTAGAGGGATTAACCGTGACGAGCCGGCGATTAGAACCGCCGCCGCCATCCGGCCGGGCTACCTGAAGGTTGCCAGTTTGAATGACTGCAAATAAAACGCCGTCGCTCGGCCGCGCGGCCAATGCCACTGACCGTGTGACAATAAAACCAGGCAATGTCACCTGAACAATATTTTCCAAATCAGCATTGGACGGATTGATCTCATAGATCAAATTTTCCTCCGGCCTACCAAATCCGTTTGAAATGCCATACAGCGTTCCTTCAAATGGGAACGGTGTTGGCGATGCTGTCGGAGCTGGAGACGGCGATGGAGACGGCGATGGAGAGGGTGATGGAGATGGAGATGGAGATGGAGATGGAGAGGGTGATGGAGATGGAGACGGCGATGCTGTCGGAGCTGGAGACGGTGTTGGAGTTGCTAATGACTGCACCTCAAATGCTCCAATATCAGACAAATCGCCAGTACCGTTGGGGGCGGATGGCTCGTCGATCTGACGCGGCAATCCGCGTTGATCGACAAGTGAATTACCATTGCCACGCAACTTAATCACCTGTTCGGTGTTGCCACGGTCAATCGCCGGGCTGCCGTTAAAAGCATCGCCATTCGTGCCATCTCCGCGTGGTTCCTGTGATGTCAGCAGGGCGTGAGTCTCGGTTGGGCCGCCATTGTCAGCGAGCGGGCCGAGCACCGGGTCGATCGGCGAGGCTCCGGTTCCTACCTGGTCCCCAACACTTCCAAATCCCAGGGCAGATCCGACGTTGCCGATCAAATTGTAGCCCAGTGAAGTAAATATTCCGGCCACATCCCCATTAGTGCTGGTGGTGTTATTTGCCGCGATTATCGTATTGCCGATCTCCGTGAAACCTAGTGGATCGGTATCACCGAACTCTACGTTAAAGAATCCGTGCCCTTGTCCGTCCGCTGCGAAATTTTCGGTAATAGTCGAATCTATAACAGAGACATCCGATCCAAAGTTGTATATGCCCCCGCCCGAACTGCCGGAACCCATACTTCGCGTGACAGAACGGTCCACATTAGATTGAGTCGAATTGCCTGAGATCGTCGAATTAAAGACACTCAAGCTGCCGTGGTCGAGACCACCACCCTCAGCCCTTCCGGGTCTGGAAGCTGGCAAACTGGTGTAAATACCACCCCCGGGACCGCCCTGAGTTGAATTGTTGGAGATGGTCGATCTTGTAACGACCACGTCGCCGCCCCCATTAAAAATACCGCCACCAGGACCGCCGCCGGTGGAATTGCCGGCAATGGTTGTCTCGGTAATATTCAAGTCGGCCTGGAATTCGATAAATATTGCTGCCCCATACCCGCCGGAACCATCCGTTGCGGATGAGCCGTCGCCTGGATTTGAAGCGCGACCAACGGCGAAATTGAACGAAGCACAATCGGTGACGATCGAATTGTTAATATTGAGCTCTGAATTAAAAGCAACATAAATACAGCCGCCAGATTCGCTCAAGCCATCAGTGATGGTCAGAGCGTTTATCGTCGCCGACACGGGAGGAACTCCCGTTGTGACATCGGCCCGGTTCTGACGCAATTGACCGATGTAAAATACACGGTCAATCAAGTTTCCCGAGACCGTGACGGAATTGTTCCCGCCGGTTATAGTCAGGTTTTTGTCAATGATTATCTCGCCTTCCTCTAAAGTGATCGTACCGCTGCCGGAAAAGGTGATCGTGCTGCCCGGACAAGCGTCTTGCACAGCCTGCCGCAGACTGCCGTTGCCGCTGTCGTTAAAATTTGTTACTACCGGGTTCACAATACATCCAACCGGAGAGGGGCTCGTAGTAGGAGTTGGTGTAGCCAGTGTGGTTCCGTTTCCCTGAATCGTGAAATCAAAATTAGGTTCATCTGCATCGTCATTCGGTATGCTCACAACAGCCGTCCGTATGCCCGAAGCAACCGGGTCAAACGTTATCTGAAACGAAGTCGGTGAAGAAGAAGGTACCGGGTTTACCGGACTCTGTGTGACTGTAAAGTCGCCGCTGCCGGTTATCTGAATGGTCGGATCGCCGGTGAGATTTAGTTCCGCGTTTCCAGTATTGGTGATAGTAAAGAAGCGTGCCTCCGAATCGCCAGTCAGCGCGACATTGCCAAAATCAGTGCCATCGACTGTCGATGGCACATTGTCGCCATCTGTAATTACAAATCCGTTGCCCCGAACTTCAATTTCGGGCGCAGCGGCTTGGCCACATGAATTGGTTGGGGACGATGAATTTAGCGGAGTCGGAACTCCTGACGCAAAATTCGAACTGTTCTGATCGGTGTCTGTACACCCACCTGCAGCTCGGATGAGTGCGGTCGTATTGCTCCCGGCCGGAGCTGCCCCTGCTCCTTCAAAAGATGCTCCTGTTCCATAACCGACAAGATCAAATATAATTAGGTTTGGCAGACAATCATTTGTTGCACCGCAAGAAAGAGCCGTTGTATTGCCAACGAGCGCCACCTTCCCATTTGTGGCGCCCACGGTAGCCGTTCCGGTAGCTTGCGCTGCCGGTAGTGCAGCACCGTTATCTGTTCCTCCGGACAAACTTACTAAATAATAGCCGTTTGCAGGGACGGAGCCTGTCAAGGCTGTAACGTTCCAAGTGGCACTAGTAGGAGCTGCATACTGAACCGACCAACCCGCTACGCTGATCGGATTTGATGTTGGATTAAAAAGGGTCACATAATCATTTCGGAACTGAGCCCCGGCGTTATTGCCGCCGCCATAGATCTGGCTAATTACAACGTTAGTGCCTGAGGGATTGAGCAGCATGGGCTGGCTCGTGTTGACAGATTTTTGGGGAAGTTCCTGCAAACCCAAAAACCCTTTTACCGAGTCCACAACCGAATATCCCGCCGCGCTGGCGCCGACGGATGTAAATATTAATAGTGATGCTGCAATTATTGCTAACAGGCCGAAACGGCTAAAGATGCGACGGGACGATAGTTGAGTCTTTGACATGAGAATCCTCCTTGGAAATCCAAAAAACAAAAAATGTTCGTACAGGCGTTTACGGAAAAAAATTGGTGGAACCGTAATTTACGCAAAAAAAAAGTAATTGCTATTTTCGAGGATTATAAACCTAAATGGTAAATTTGCAAACAATAAAAACAACTGCTTAACACAATAGAAATAGTTCTACCGTTAATTTGTTGGGAGTAATTATTGGAAGTATATAAAATCGGGGCCGTGTTAAAATTTGTGTTTCCCATCAAAATTATGAGATTTCATCGCTCAGCGATGCAGTGAATTTAGCCGTGGTTGAATCCACGGAAATCTGGATGAATGTTCTCGCGTCGCGTCAGCGTCGCTGAAATCAGGTTGTGCAGATTCAATTGTCGCTGACGCGAAAAACGACCAATACCACCCCCAGCCGTGGGTTCAAACTCATGGCTAAATTCAAAAATATCGCTAAGCGATAAAGCACGCCCCTTTGTGTCCATTAAATTACTGTAGAACCAAGTAATTATTTGACTCTTTCGCTTGACCAATTATCAGCTAAAAAAATGCTGATGTTCTCTGATAGCAGTAAAACCTTACCCGTCAAGACTTTTGACCCATTTTAAGAATGAATCTTCATAGACCAACCAGCCTAAGCTGGTCGGTGCGTCACCCGCGGTTTCAAAGGTGCCGTCCTCGCACATCTCGCGCAGGGAGCGGCGCGAGGGCGGCGGGATAATGATGCGGTGTTTACTTATGAGCCGCTCGATCTCAGTGATGCGGAGCTTTGGCCGGCAGTTGTTTATTGGCGATAAATCCAATGATTGTTGTGTGGTGTTCATATGTGTTGTGTGTATATTTGTTGGAATTTAAGGCCGCACGAGGCGGAAGGAGCATAGAGATACAGGCTGCCGTGACAATAGCCGGAAAGTTGTATCAAATGCGGAAAGTTGAGTCATATCGGAAAATCGGATCAAACGCGAAAATCATTGCGTACCAAGTATATCCTATTAATATTTTATTTGTATCATATCAGGAAAGCTGTATCAAATGCGGAAACTTGTATCATATGCGGCATATCGTTGTTTCATTTTATCCCGGCCTGAGTTAGCCTAATTACGGTCGGGCGATATGTAAGCGGCGAAAAAAAACTCGTTAACATCTGTCGCCCTGAATCGTCCGACTGTTTGAATATATCAAACATATAATTTAAATACAAGCAGATTTTTGAAACTGCATTTACGACTATGACATTTACAGAAAACGACAAATTAAAAGCCTTCACAATAGTGCAGGTTTTTGAAACCTCGCGGCCGTTTGGCGATTACGCGGCCATCGCGGTACTTAACGACGGAGCCGGCGTCTCGTATGGAATTAGCCAGTTTACACACCGTTCGGGGTCGCTGGCGGCGGTCATTCGAGAGTATCTCAAAAATGGCGGACAGACTGGCAAAGAAGTTTTTGCCGGAGTGCTGCCCTTACTCGCAAAAAAGAGTGTTGAGGCGATAAACCAGCTCGCGTCAGACATCAGGTTTAAAACAGCTTTACGCTCCGCTGCGGTTACACGCGAGATGAAGGCGGCGCAGCAAAAGGTCGCTTTTGACAGATATATGCGTCCGGCGCTCACGATCTGCGAGCGGTTCGGGTTTGTGCTGCCGCTCTCGCTGGCCGTGGTTTACGACTCAGTGACGCACGGCTCGTGGGAATGGATTTCGGCCCGCGTTGATACCCGGAACCCACGACGTTTAGCCAATGCGGCGGCTGATACACGTTTAGAACAAATATGGATCACCTAATATGTCCGTGTGCGTCACAAATGGCTTACGGAGATCAGACGCTTGAGAGTGACAAATTACCGGACAAAATTCTTCCTAAACCAAATCGAGAGTGGGAACTGGGATCTTCGGCTGCCAATTACGGTGCACGGTGCGAAGCTGACGGAATCGATGTTTTTAGATTCGTCAGAACCGCGAACCGCAGCGACCGGGCCGGCTGTGACTGAACCGGCGACTGAATTATCTCCGACCGAACCGGCTGCGGTTAGTAAAACCGTCTTCGAATCAGCTAGCGATGCAATATCTACAGCCGCCGCCCAATTTGACCGCGTTGACGGTGTAATCGCGTCAGTCTCGACGCGAAAGGACGCGGCGAAATCATTGTGGACCACAGTGCTAGGCACGTTTTGGCAGACGGGCTGGGCCGTTTTCGGATTTATTGCCGGTGTGCCCCGTGTGGTCTGGATCGTTGTGGCCGTGATCGCCGCCGCCCTGATGCTTACTTATCTTTACCGGCAAATAATGCTGGGGCGAATCAGAGAACTCGGTTTGGCGGACAGGCAACACGAACTTTTACGCTGAACGTCTGTCAAAGGCGTTTCACAATTCCAAATTCTAAACACTAACTACCGATATGAACGACACAAAAAACATTCTACTAGCCTGGGTCAGCTCGCTTTCGTCGGTGTTTACGGCGCTCGAGACGCGGACATGGATAACCATTATTTCGGCGATAGTGCTGCCGATAGTTTTCTTTGCGGCCGGCAAGACGGTAGATGTGCTGCTGCAAATCTATTTCCGCCGCCGCGAGGAAAAAAGGCGGATGAGCGGGCGCTGACCAAAAGCTCACTCACAGACGCTGCCGACGGCCTAGCCGCAAATGTAAACAGGGCCGATTCGGTGAAGCCCAGGGGCAAGCCCAATCGGAAGGGGAATCTATGACAATCACACCACGTACAAAATTTTACATAGGCCTTGCCGTCAGCGCTTTGTTTACCATCGGCATCATAGGCAGCTCGGCATTGTCACACAGTAAGATTTCGGCTCTTGAAAAAGCGGTCGAGGCCGCCCGGGCCGATGCCATCGGCAAACAGCAAAGGGCGATGCACAAGGAGATCGAGGCCGCCGCTTACAAACAAAAGATCGACTATCTCGAAGGCAAATTTGCCGAGATCAAAACCATAGCGAGGGAACAAGATGAACAGATGCAAAAACTTAATAATAACAGCCGCGGTGCTCGCGGCGATGTCGAGCGTGCCCGACGCACACGGGCAATCACAACAACAGCAGCCGAGCTCTGTGCAAAGCTCGCCGAGATCGGACACGCGTGTCGTTGAGGCAGTTACAGGTTCCAATTTACTGGACCCGAGTAAGGACGTCGCAGGAGCGGCCAAATCAACCCGGAACCTTGAACTTGAAACCCAGAGCTTAACAGCGGCCTGTATGGCGACTGCGGTTGAGTTGGAAAAAACGCGAGTGCTCGTTTCGGCCATCGAGAGTGAAAACCGGCTTTTAACCGAACGTCTGGAAACAGAAAAACGAATGACGAGCATCATCACCGAACTAAACGAAACACGTAAAAGCGAATCAGAAGCCCTGCGATCCGTCGTCGTCGCTAAAAATGAAACGATCGCGGCCAAGGATATTGTCATCACCTCGCAAGACAAATTGGTCGAGTCACTAAAAAAGAAAAAACCGTCGCCATGGCGGCGATTTACCGACATCCTGATCGGCGCGGCCGCTTTCGCGATATTGAAATAAACACGGGACGCCACCGTACAACACAAAACTATGAACCAAGACATCGAACAAGCAATAACAAATATCCGGGCGAAAACAGAACGTTATGCAAAATCAGAGCGATATTATAACGGCGATCACGATCTGGCCTTTGCTACCGAGAAATTTGAGAACACGTTTGGGACGCTATTTCGGGAATTCGCCCTGAATCTGTGTCCCGTCATCTGCGACGCCCTACGAGACAAACTGCGAATTACCGGCTGGAGCCCGGACTGCCCTTTCGGTAATGCGCAACGCATCCGGTTCCTCCGTCGACGCATCTGGCAGCAAAACAAAATGGCGACGCTTGCCGGAGAGATTCACAAAGAGGCGCTCAAATGCGGCGATGCATATATGATCGTCTGGCCAAACTCACGCGGGGAACCCGTTCTCCACCCGAACCGTGCCTCAAACCTGTCGGTTGCCTACGACGAAGATACGCCCGGCCAAATTGCATGGGCAGCTAAGGCTTGGATAACCATTGATAAGCAGGTGCGGCTCAATCTGCTTTATCCCGACCGTATCGAGAAATACATCTCACGTAGCGAGGCTGAAAGGACACTGCCGGACGCAAAGGATTTTGTGCCGCTAAGCGACGCGAGGGCCCCGCGACGCGAGGGCACAGGGATTTCGCAGCGAGTTAAGGTTCCGGACACCGTGTTTCAGCGTCACGCCGTCTCCTCGTCGGGTTCGGTAATACCAAACCCATACGGCATCGTCCCGGTGTTTCATTTTTCGAACAACGGCGACCTCGGGCTGACTGGCCGCTCAGAACTAGAGGCCGCTATTCCGGTTCAGGACGGGCTTAATAAATCGGTGCTCGATATGCTCGTCGCGATGGAATTTTCGGCATTTCGACAGCGGTGGGCGGCCGGTATTGAGGTCGAGTATGACGCCGAGGGAAAGGCCCTGGGGCCATTTACCGCCGGGGTAGAACACCTCTGGATCGCTGGCAATTCGGATGCCAGATTTGGAGATTTTGAGGCGGCCCAGCTCGAGCAGTTTCTAAAGGTCAAGGATAGTTTCCGCATCGACATGGCATCGGTCACCGGTACGCCGCTCCATTATTTTTTACAAAACAACGGAGGTTTGCCGAGCGGCGAAAGCCTGAAAAAGGCTGAGACCAGATTTCTATCAAAGGTCCGTGACCGGCAGGAATCCTTTGGTCAGGTCTGGGCCGACCTGATGGCCTTTGCGTTAGAGATCGAGGGCCACGGGAGCGGCATTCGCCTGCTCACGGAATGGGAAGACCCGGCGCCGATGTCGGACAAGGAATTTCTGGAGAACATTCTGCTAAAAAAACAGATCGGCCTACCGGTCGAGCAAGCTCTGTTAGAAGCCGGATATGGCGAAGCTGATGTGAAGAGGATGTTGGCTATGCCGGGTCAGAATCAGGAGCAGTAGAGGCTCTAAACACAAAACACTATGAAAATACAAACTGAAAACAAAATACAAAACAAGCCGCCAGATGGACGCTTGACGCCTGCGCCGTCTGCGTTATCGGGCAGAGCACAAGCGGCGGAAAATAGCTCTCGGTTGACGGAGACGGCCGGAAATAAAGTCGCAGACACCTCCGCAACCAGCCCGGACATTGCACGGCTCCAGACAGAGAATGAACACCTAAAAACGAAGATACGAATCGGCGAGGCTCACCGGCAAATTACGGGCGAGCTGACAAAGGCCGGTGCGAGATCGCCGGAACTGCTGTTTGATTCGGTAAAGTCCGATCTGCAATTTGCCGATGACGGCACGGCCCAGAATGTGGCCGCACTGGTTGAGCAGCTTAAGAGAGACTTTCCGGAACAGTTCGGTTACGAACGTCCGCCGTCGATCGACGCGGGTGCAGGCCGGGCGGCAGTGCCACATCTATCTAAGGCGGCTTTGGCTAAAATGAAGCCCGCCGAGATAGCTCAACTGGATTGGGCGGAGGTGCGCAGAGTGTTAGCCGGATAGGCTACGAATAGTGTATCGCACACCCGTAAATTGAAGGACGATTAACGATTAAAGATTGACGAATAAAAAGGAGAAATATGGCATTAGATTTTATACCAACAGTATGGGCTGCGAGATTGCTCGTTGCATTGGAAAAGGCTCTCGTATATGGACAAACGAATGTATGCAACCGTGACTATGAGGGTGAGATCCGCGCAAGCGGAAATACAGTCAAAATAGCATCGATTGGGGAGGTTGCGGTTGACGACTATACAAAGGATACGGACATCGGCGACCCTGAAACACTAACTGACGACGATCAGTCTCTGCTGATCGATAACGCCAAGTACTTTAACTTTTACGTGGACAGCGTTGACCGTGCGCAGCAGAACGTAAACGTGCTTGACGAAGCTATGCGGCGATCTGGCTGGTCGCTTCGAGACCACGCCGACCGGTTTCTCGCCGAAACGATGGAGACCGCCGTTCCGGCCGGTAACACGATCGGCACGGTCGTGGCGCCAATAATCCCTACAAAGGACGACGCTTATGAATACCTCGTCGATCTCGGCGTGCGGCTCGATGAGGCAAACGCTCCGATTGACGCCCGTTTTGTGATCGTTCCGGCCTGGTTTCACGGTTTACTGCTAAAAGATGAACGGTTTATAAAGGCGGGAACGCGGCGTTCGGATATGGCGCTATCCAATGGTGAGGTCGGCGAGGCGGCCGGGTTCTCGATCTTAAAATCCAACAATGTGCCAAATACGACCGGGGCAAAATACAAGATCATCGCCGGCCATTCGATAGCCACGGCCTATGTCGAGCAGATCCTCGATGTGCAGACATATAAACCGGAGAAACGCTTTGGCGACGCCGTCAAAGGGCTGCATGTGTACGGAGCAAAGGTAGTCCGGCCGGCGGCACTGGCAATGTTGATCGCGGATAAAGAATAAGGAGGAGTTTGTCGGTGGTCGGTAGTCGGTTGTTTGAATCAGTAAGTCTAGATCTAATCTTTTAACTGCTGTCTTCTAACTTCTGACTTTCCGGCCACTGACAACTGACAACTGACAACTGACAACTGACAACTGAAATGGAACCACTTGATAAACTTAAACAAATGACCGCGTGGGATAGTGATCCCACGCTTACCGTGGACGACCTCGACGAACTGCTCGCCGCCGCCGCGCTCCAGGACATAAACGGCCTCGCTCCGCTCAACGAGGAATGGACACCGACCTATGATCTCAACGCTGCTGTCGTGGCCGGATGGCTCGTCAAAGCCGGCCGAGCCGCCGCCACCGTGGAAGTGGATCCGCCGGGATCCGGGATTATCACTTCAAAAGTGTTTGAAAATTGCCGGGCAATGGCGAGGATATATGCCGCAAAGCGGAGATTAAGCGTGACAGTAAGATGATATATATGGATAAGCATATTTATATCCTGGAAAACTTAAATTCTATGATGAGAGCGGGGGCAAGCCCGCTCTAATCTTGTTATGATAACCAGATTACCTGCCCGCCAAAATTCCATTATTAACAGCCCAGTCGATCCTACCTCTTGTTTGCCGTTTTTAATACTTAAGTAAGGATTTAATTGCAAAAAAACGCCCCGATCTCTCGGCGCGTTTCTTTTTATTCAAACTGATTAAATTTCGATCCGGCTTAATCTACAAAATCGACATCCACTTTGTGCGGGATGATACCGGCCCTATGCCCTTCGGCAAGGAGGCGGACGACGGATTCGCGACCACGGTCGCCGTAGTCGAGCGTCAGGTCATTGACCCACATTGCGACAAATCGGTCAGCGAGCTCGGTGGGCATATCTCGGGCAAACTGCATCGCGTAGGCAAGTGCGTCTTCGCGATGGTCCATCGAATAAACGATGCTTGCGAGCAGATGTTTTGAGACTTTCTGCATTAGATCCGTGCCGAGATCGCGGCGGATGACGTTGCCGCCCATCGGCAGAGGCAGACTCGTTTTGTCATACCACCATTCGCCGAGATCGAGCACTTTGTGAAGGCCCATCTGATTGTAGTAAAGCTGGCCTTCGTGAATCAGCAGACCGGCGTCAACTTCGCCCTTCAATACTTTGTCGATGATCTGATCAAACGGCACGACGACATGCTCAAATTTTTCATCATAGATTCGCAGAGCGAGATATGCGCTGGTCAGTTCGCCGGGAACGGCGATTTTCATCGTCGGGATGTCGGCGGCGTTTCGAGGTTCTCGCGAAACTAGAATCGGGCCGTATTTGTCACCTATGCTCGCTCCATGCGGCAATAGAGCGTATTTGTCGGCGACATAGGCAAAGGCGTGAAATGAGATGGCGGTCACATCATACACTCCGTTGCGGGCGTCTTCATTGAGAGTCTGGATGTCCTTAAGCGTATGCTCAAATTTCAGACCGTCAGTTTCGAGCTTGTTGGTCGCCAACCCGTAAAACATAAATGCGTCATCCGAATCAGGCGAATGGGCGACTGTAATTGTCCGTGGTCCGGGAGTTTCTGTAGCTTTTACTGACATATATCAAATCTGGCAAATGTACACATTGGTGTCGTACAAAAGTTTTATTCTACCGTTTTCGGCGTGTTTGGCAAATATAATACGTAACTCTTTTATCATCTCTTCAAAACGCTCGTTAGTCTCATCCGGCATATATGACGACGAGAGCATCCTGCCTTTTAGACCATCGAAATCGAGGATCTGCGAATTTTGAAATGTAACCGAGCGATATTCCTTCTGAAAAAAGCCTTCGAAGTTTTCGGCAGCGATATTATCGTGACGCACTTTTGTATAGTCCTTGGCATGTCGCAGCAGAAATGCTTCGTACTCGACATGGAAAGGCGTTGTGTTGACGTGACGTTCGTTCCAGATTAGAACGATATGGCCGCGGGTTTTTAGGATCCGGTGAAATTCGGGCCGTGTCTTCTCGGGGTCAAACCAGTGAAATGCCTGGGCCGCTACCACAAAATCGAGCGAAGCATCAGGCAGTGTTGTGTGTTCGGAAGTACCGTCAACAATCCTAAATCCGGGAAAGTCAGCCAAAAAGTCCTGAGCCGCCTGACGCATCGCGGCATTTGGCTCAACACCGGTCACTGTATTGCAGTTCTCTAGGAATAATTGCGAGGAGATACCCGTTCCGCAGCCAATGTCCGCAATGAGCGATTCGTGCGTCAGGCCGCAGTTTGATTCGAGATAGCTGATAATCTCGCGCGGATAGTCCGGGCGGAATTTGACGTAGTTTGCAACTCGGTTTGAAAATCGCTCGACGTTGTCGTTCATATTTATGCCGCTGGCTTACGCTGTCGGTTCTGATACTTCCTCGCCGGTCCACTGGCTCTTTTTCGAATGAGGAATATCAAACTGGTCTAAAATGCGAAAACAGAGATGTTCGACTAGCTCGTCGATTGATTTAGGCCGATGGTAAAAGCCGGGGCTCGCGGGCAAAATACGGGCTCCGGCGTGTGTCAATTTCAGCATATTTTCGAGATGGATCGCGTTATACGGCGTCTCACGCGGAACTAGCAAAAGTTTGCGGCCCTCCTTTAAACAAACATCGGCGGCGCGGTGTATAAGATTAGTCCCCGCACCTGCGGCTATCGCACCCATTGTGCCCATCGAACACGGGGCGATTATCATTCCCGCCTGTTTATTTGAACCGGAAGATGGTTTTGCCGCAAAATTATCTAGCCGCCACGGGCGGATGAGCTTTGAATCAGACGGCAGGCTGAGCCACTCATTGATCTTTACGGCATCCAGGTCTTTAAGATTTATACCCATTTCGACCTGCGCGACCGTTGCGGCGGTCGTGGACATTATTAAATTTATTGTCTCGACAGCTCCGCTGGCGGCCAACAGCTGTAGCGTACGATGAGCGTAGATCGTGCCTGATGCTCCGGTAATTGCAAAAGTAAGTTCCATATCTATATCTATCGTTACGAGTTTAGCGTAATTATGAGCAGACTGTCAGCCCCGCGCTCGATCTCGACACGATAGCGATGTGCCGCCCTACAGCGCAGCCAAATATCCCCGGCGTCCTCACGCCGACCGAGTTCATAACCGCCTGGAGCGCGGGGCCGATATGGTCAAGGTCTTCCCCTGCGGTTTCGTCGGCGGTGCAAGCTACGTCAAAAATCTAAAAGGCCGATTCTCGAAAATAAGATCATCCCGACCGGGGGCGTCTCGGTTGCAATTAAAGTTGAAGGAGTTCTCCGAAAGGGCAATATAGGGAACACCATCGCCCTCGACTGCAACGCCGGTTTTGTGGAATTGCATGTCGTCGGCGGGGTGAGCAGACCAAGATTGTAGAGGCGGGCTATGGTGACGTCGGCGGCGTTTATAACTCCGTCCCCGCAATCGCCGTTGATGTCGGCACGGCGGAACTGACTATCTGAAACGGGCGACAGGATGCCTAATGCAAATTGCCGGATGACAGTGATGTCGTTGGCCAGGACGAGGCCGTCGCCATCAGGACCGCCGTCCGCATCGACGACATCGCCTGGAACTTCGGCCCAGGGTGTTGTCTCCGGATCGTCGTTGAAGATAGTTCCAATGCCGTCGACTCTCACTATTTGTGCCATGTCCCCGTTTAGATTCGACAAACGTACGATGAAGTTCTCGTTCGGCTCGAACTTGGTGTCGCCATTGACCAAAACAACTATCGTTTGCAGTGTAGGAAGGTCTGCAGCAAATGTGATCGAGCCGGAGGTTGGCAGATAATCACCGTCAGTAGCCGTAGCTCTGTCGTCGACTGTCATAAAGTCCAGAGTGACCGGCAAGCCCTGCAGCGGAGCGGATGAGATCGTTATATCAAATACGAACTCAGTAGAACCCAAATTTCCCTCACCAATCGCTACGTCGGTAATCCAAATAGTACGCAGCGTTGGCGTTGGCGTTGGAGTCGGCGTCGGCGTTGGTGTAGGAGTTGGTGTAGGAGTTGGTGACGGCGTTGGAGTCGGCGTCGGCGTTGGTGTAGGTGTTGGTGACGGCGTCGGCGTAGGTGTCGGAGTTGGTGTCGGCGTAGGTGTCGGCGTCGGCGTTGGCGTTGGCGTCGTTGTAGGCGTAGGCGTTGGGGTCGGCGTTGGCGTCGGCGTCGGCGTAGGCGTAGGTGTCGGCGTCGGCGTCGGTGTAGGCTCAGGCGTCGGCGTTGGTGTAGGCTCCGGTGTCGGAGTCGGTGTTGGTGTCGGTGTCGGTGTAGGCTCAGGCGTCGGCGTTGGAGTTGGCTCCGGAGTCGGTGTTGGTGTCGGTGTCGGCTCCGGAGTCGGCGTTGGAGTTGGTGTAGGCTCCGGTGTCGGAGTCGGAGTCGGTGTCGGTGTCGGTGTAGGCTCAGGCGTCGGCGTTGGAGATGGCTCCGGTGTTGGTGTTGGTGTCGGTGTTGGTGTTGATGTCGGTGTCGGAGTTGGTGTCGCTGTTGGAATTGGGGTCGGTGTTGGAGTCGGTGCTGGCACGTAGGTAACCGAGTTATCCGTTGAAGAAGACGCTCGGCTAGAATCGCCCGTCGAGTTCATCGCCGCACCTGCATTTATCGTTGGGATCACCGTACCGGGAGCATTGCTTCCTACAGAAATTGCCACGTTATATGCCGCACCTGACCCGGTAACGACAATGTTTGTGACGCCTGCCGTGCCGCCAAGAGAAATGTCTGCATTTTCGAAGCCGGTAACCGATTCGCTAAAGACAACGGTGAAATTAACCGGACTCGTACTAGTTGGGTCGGCCTGACCCTGTGCCTGGTCGATCGTAACGGTCGGCCGGCCGTCAAAGGTGACGCTGTTATCAGTTGAGGTCGAAGCCGCGCTTGGGTTGTTGGCTGCATCCGTGGCGGCTGCGGCAGGAATGTTTGGAGTAACGGTTCCCGACACAGCAACTGTGATGGCAACATTGTAGGTTGAACCCGAACCAGTCACGACGATATTGGTCACGCCCGCCGTACCCGCGAGCGATATATCACTATTATCAAAACCAGTCACTGGCTCACTGAAAACGACTGTAAAGTTTACCGGATTCGAACTCGCGGGATCGGTCTGTCCTGTAGCCTGATTGATCGTGACGGTCGGAGAGGTCGTATCTGCCACCGTGTCCGGTGTCCAAAATCCGAAAAACATGCTGAAAGGCGAATTACCAGCCGGTCCGCCAGCGACGCTCTGGCCGCTTGTGCCGGTGATCATGAAAATATTCCCGCTGCTGGACGAGCTTGTCCCGCCACCCGAGGCTATAACGGCCTGGTCGAGCGAATAGGGCCCGCCGCTGGCGACCTGTGCCATCACTGTTCCGCCGCAAACAAAGGCGATTGTAAATAGCGCCGAAAGTGCTCTGATATGTCGTTTCATTATATTTCTCTCGTCCCGAACCCGTACTTAAATGTAGAAATCAACGTGCCTGTCGGTATGCGGTGTTCCAAACATTGTCACCGTCCACCGCGTGTTAAGGCACAAACTACTGACACACAGCTGCCGTCGGATTGCCCGCGCAGATGAGTTTTCGCAAACCGTCAATCAACGCATTTTGCTCGTCAATCTGTTTTTGCTGCGCTTCGATCTGCGTCTGCTGTTCCTTGACGGCGTTGAGCAGGACGACGCCGATGCGGTCGTATTTCACGCCTTCGATCTGTCCGCTTTTGTTATAGGTAACTAGCAGCGGTTCGATTGCCGCGACATCTTCCGCGCCCAAGCCTAAATCGTGCATCCCGCCGTCTTTCCAATCGAAGGTAATAGGCTTTAAGCGATTGACGAGATTTAACCCGAAATTGAACGGTGCGATGTTGGTTTTGTAGCGCAGCGATGATGAACAGCCGGAAATTTCCAAACCGGCGTTTATACAAAGATTAGCGAGTCCGGCACTTCCGAACGTGTTGAGTTTGACTTTGCCGGGAATTCTCAAGGTGTCCGAAGCATCATTCCGTCCGAGAACGATGGAGTTGCTCTCAAAGCTGCTCGCTCCCGAGCCGATAACGGTTGTGTAGCTGAAATTACCAGCCGCGACATTGGCATTCGCCCCGATAATAGTATTGTTCCCGCCGCTGACATTGAAACTGCCCGCATCCGCGCCGACGAAAACATTCGTGCCGCCCGGCACACTCAAAACGCGCGTTCCGCCGATGTTGTATTGCGCTCCGGTGTTAATAACGCCGTTGACATCTAAAGTGCCGGGAATGCGGACGGCATCGGCCGGACGCGACTCGGAATTATAAGTCCCGGCGACTTTGCCCAGGACGATTGAATCGCTGTCGCCGACGATGGCGAACGCTCCAATCGCGGTCGCAAAATTCCGGGTATTGCTGATATTCGCGCTGTTGCCGATCAGTGTATTGTTATTGCCCGCCGTATTGCCCGTGCCGGCGCTCGTGCCGAAAAAGGAATTGCCGACGCCCGTCGTATTGTTGCTGCCCGCATCCGTCCCGACAAACGCATTCTCGCCGCCGATCACGTTGTCATAGCCCGCGTCCCTGCCAAGAAATACATTTTGAGTGCCCGTCGTGGTGCTGAATCCCGCGTTTCTGCCGTAAAATGAATTGCCGCTGCCGCCCGTGTTCATAAAACCGACGTTGCGTCCGACGAACGAGTTGTCAAAGCCGGTCGTGTTTGAGTATCCCGCGTTTAATCCGGCAAATACATTGCTGCTGCCGGTCGTCGTGCTGCGTCCGGCATCTTCGCCGAGAAACGTATTTTGCGCTCCGGTTGGGTTGTTAAGGCCCGCGCCGCGCCCGACAAACGTATTTCCTGTTACCGGCGTTACGATCAATACGCGGCTGCCGCCGATATTGAACTGCGTCGCCGCATTGACGACGCCGACATTGACGACGCTGGCATTGAGCGTGCCGGGAATTATGACGGTATCCGCCGGACGACCAGGAACGGCCGTCGCGGTTTTGCCGATCACTATCGTATCGCTGCCGGTGGCGACGGCGTTTGAACCGAAAGCGGCGGCAAAACTGAAATTGGTTGCCGCGCTGTTCGAGCTTTCTCCGATGAAGGTATTGTTGAAACCCACCGAGTTATTTGAACCAGCACCGACGCCGAAAAACGCGTTGCTATGGCCCGACGAATTGAAGTTCCCGGCAGAGGTGCCGACAAAGGTGTTGCCGCCGCCCGACAGATTCGCTAAACCGGCATTGACTCCGAAAAATACGTTGCTTGAACCCGTGGAGTTGACCCGACCGGCATTAGAACCGAAGATCGAATTGCCT
Source organism: Pyrinomonadales bacterium (assembly GCA_038257355.1). Classification (GTDB taxonomy): domain Bacteria; phylum Acidobacteriota; class Blastocatellia; order Pyrinomonadales; family Pyrinomonadaceae; genus OLB17. Next base: position 17,274 of record JBBSJK010000067.1, read on the forward strand.
TGCCCTGACGTGTTTGCCTGACCGGCATTGACACCGAAGAACGAATTCCCGGCACCCGTGGTCGAGTTGCCCGCGCCGTTTCCGGCAAACAGGTTGTTAGTTCCAGCATTGCTCAGGATGCGAACGCCGTTGATGTTGAACTGCGTTTGAGCATTGAAAATATTAGCCGCGCCGGTGCCGCTGATATTGAAATTCGCCGATGTTTGCGCCGCCGTGTTTTGATTTTGAATGTAATTCGAGCTTTCTGCGGTCGGCTGTCGGCTGTCGAACAAACGAACGTCGTCGGTTCGGACGAAGAGGCTTCCGTCCTGATTATTGAGTTGTGTGGCGTTATTCGCGGTTTCCGCGGTAAGAGACCGTATGGCATACGGCGCGCTGGAAATTTTCTGGCGCGGATTGAGCGTTGTGTATGTTGTTTCGCCCGGACGTTTAACCTCGATCTCGAGCCAGCGGTCGTTGCCATCAAAAAAGCTCGAGCCGAAATCAAGCTCCACGGTGAAAATGCCGTTCGTAACCGTCACATTAGAAAGTGCGACCGGCGGCGGCGGCGGGATCGGAGTGGCCGACGGGATCGGCGGTCCGCTCGCCGTATCCTTGATGGTAAAGCGCAGGTCATAGCTACCGCCCGTCGCCTGCGTATCGGTCAAACGTCCTTGAAAAGTAAAAGCTGTGGTCTGCGCAGCAGCCGAGGCGGCGCTCGCTAAGACGATCAAGCAAAGTGCGGCCAAATTGCGCGTCCAGTGCTTCGTAGAGTTTTCTCGTTTCATAGTTTTCTCCTTAAAAAATGCTGATTATTGCAGCACGGTAAATTTACTATCTGCTGCCGGGCAGATATAAAGGGGAAATATAGCCGCGTCAACATTTCTCCGTCAGAAACACATTGGATCAGTCTTCCGGCTTTTATCACCGCAATTACTTTTTGATAACCGCGACTGTTAGTTGACCTCTGAGCAGCGGATCGCTGCCGCTGCTGATGTTGGATTCTGCCGAACCGTTCAAGCCGTGACGCGCCCTGACTTCAATTGTGTGATTGCCCGCCGCAAGTGTTTGTCCGAAACTTATGTTCCAGTTGCCGACTGATGCCGGAAGCGGATTGTTGGCGATGACGATTCTTCTCTGCGCGACCGCCGCGCCGTCAACATAAAGCGCGATATCAACGACCGAGTAAGTATTGACCGCACCGGAACTGAGAATGCCGCCATCGGTCGTCAGTTGAATCGCGCTGTTTGCCGGAACATTGACGGTTTGCGTTAGTCCGGGAATAAGCGTGTAACCCGGTAATGTCTGATTTATAATCAAACTGTTCGTGCCAATCGCAGTCGTTACGTTTTGCCCGAAATTACTGCTTCCGGTCAGATAATTGGCTGCCGTAATGCCGCCGAGTTGGGTTGTATTGGTCGCGGTTGTCGCGGTTATCGCCGTCGTCGCCGTTGTCGCCGTGACAGCATTTTGTGCGTTGATGGCATACGGCACGGACGTTATCGGCTGGCGCGGCGTTAAAACGGTGAACGGATCGTTTCCGCTGCCGCTGCCGGGTCTGACTCCGATTTCGAGAAACCGCGCTTTGAAGTTATTAGTGAAAGACGAGCCAAAAAAAAGCGGCACGGTGAAAATGCCGTTTGCAACCTGAACATTTTCCAATGAAATTAACCCGCTCTGCGCCGCGCCCCCGATTTCCGTTTCAAAAGCCTGAACCTGTAAATCGAATTGC
>JBBSJK010000068.1:0-18062 GCA_038257355.1 Pyrinomonadales bacterium
CCTCCCGCCGACAGAAGCCGTAAAGCTGGTTTACGCGGAAGGCAGCCATTCCGGAGCGACAGGTGAGACGATCTTTAATTATATCGCTACAAATTATGTCAATGGCGATGAATTTCGCGAGGGTTTCATAGATACAGCTTCGCTCGGTTCAGGCGATTTTGTCCTCAAAGTTTTTGCGGCAGATTATTTTGGTAATGTTACGTCGAAGGAAGTGAACATATCGATAGTTCCGTGAACGGGGAAACAACACAGTTGCTATCGTGTTGATTTATCCCCAACGGTGCCCAATGACACGCGGAACATATTCGAGTGGTTGAGTTCCGGCTCGGCGGCAATGGCGGATCGTTTTTGGCGTCTCCATTGACGAGACTATCCTGGAAGATGTTGTAAGAATATCCCGTATGTGGTTCGAAACAACGGAGATTGCGCGAGATAGAGATTATAGGTGAAAAATATGATGATTAAATTATTTTCGTTTCTGATTCTAGTCGGTTTTTTTGTGTCAGCAGAAGTGATGTTGGCAAATAAGCTGGAAAAAACTCTCGGCCCCACATCCATCATAATCACGCCCAAGGCCCCGACTTTTACTGATGCCGAGCGGCATGCTGAGCTTGCCCGCCGCCGGGCGGCTGTCGCAGCCAGAATGGCGGACAAGAGTATGCTGATACTCTTTAGCGCAGAGCCAAAACTGTATTCGAATAGTGTCGATTACGTCTATCGTCAGGAGAATAATCTTCATTACCTGACGGCCTTAAAGCAGGTCGGAGCAACACTCGTCATCACAAAAGACGGAACGAACATAAACGAAACCCTCTTTTTGCCCAAACGCAATCCACTCCGCGAAGCGTGGGAAGGCAAGATGTACTCGAGCGCTCAGGCAACCGCGATCTCCGGGCTGAGATCAATTGTCGATTCCTCAGAGATAGAAAGTTTTCTTCAGTCTGTCAAAGAGAAAAAATCATTCGCCTCAAAAGACGAATCGGTGTCATTTTCCGCTCCCACAACGCTTTACATGCTCCTCCCAACCGGTGCTCAGGACCGCAATGGAATGCGTGAATTTCGTGTGGAAAATGATTTTGCAAGAGAATCCGCGGGCTTAAAGCTCGAGAATGCTCAACCGATTTTCGCTGATCTTCGCCAAATCAAATCTCCTTATGAGATCAAATTGCTCCAACACGCGATCGACATTACTACCGAGGCTCAGATGCGGGCAATGGCGACGGTTGGCCGCGTTAGTTGGGAATATGAGGTGCAGGCTGAGGTTGAATATACTTTTCGTCGCCGAAATGCCGATTTTTGGGGCTATCCGTCGATCGTCGGCTGCGGGCCTAATGCGACGACACTGCACTATGTCGAATCTCAGAGCCCGGTTAAAAAAGGCGAGCTTTTACTGATGGATGTCGGTGCCGAATATAAGCATTATACCGCCGACGTTACCCGCACCTTCCCGATCAACGGCAAATTCACCAAGGAGCAGGCTGAGATCTATCAGATCGTTTACGATGCTCAGGAGGCTGTAGCAAAGGCGACCAAACCAGGTGTGCAGTTTCAGGATCTAGGCAAGATTGCCAGCAATGTGATCAACGAGGGGCTCTTCAAACTTGGCCTCGTTGCCGACAAAAACTCTAACCAGTCCAGCCGTTGGTTCATCCACGGACTCGGCCATTGGCTCGGAATGAATGTCCACGACGTCGGCCGCTACGGAGCTCCGTTAAAGGCCGGAATGGTGTTTACGAACGAGCCCGGCATCTATATCCGCGAGGATGCTCTCGACAACCTCCCCGACACGCCTGCAAATCGTGCCTTTATCGAAAAAGTTCGCCCCGCATTCGAAAAGTATAAAAACATCGGCGTTCGAATCGAGGATGATCTTCTGGTAACAGAGACCGGCGTCGAGTGGATGACCGCCAAACTGCCCCGAACAATCGCAGATATCGAGGCTTTTATGGCCGCCGCTCCAAGGCAGGTAATGTTGAGCACGAATGTCAGAGGTGTTCCGAAAAATATCTTTATGGATCATACATCGGCTTCGTACTCGACACTTAGCGACGAATTATTTCTCGATATGGCCGTTCCAGTAACAGGCCGGACATTGCGAAGCGGCTTTGTATCTCATTCCCATGCCGCAAATCATAATGACTAATTTCCAGCGAGACAAAATCATTCAGGCGCTGTAAGCTGGGAATATATTTTTGGAGTTCTCTGATTGTGATCAGGGAACTCCAAACTCTATATTTACGCTTTGCAAAAAAATACAAAAGATAAATCATCCGTTGGCACATCGCTGCCGTTAGTCATCGTCAATCCCAAATCAGCTTCTGGTGCGACGCAGGGCAATTGGGCCTCGACGGCGAGCGAACTGCGGACCCATTTTGGGCCGTTTCGAGTTGCGTTTACAAAAGGGATGGGCGACGCTATCGGTATTGCGGAGCGGGAGGCAAAAGATGGCCGCCGGTTTATTATTGCCTGCGGCGGCGATGGTACTATCAATGAGGTTGCAAATGGCATCATTAGATCTGGTATGGATGCTGAACTTGGCGTTTTGCCATCGGGAACGGGCGGCGATTTTCGTCGAACACTCGGACTACCACGTACAAACCGCGAAGCCGCCGCCGCTCTACGTGACGGCGTTACCAAAACGATTGACGCCGGATATGTCACTTTTCAAGACCACAACGGCACAACGGTAAGCCGCTATTTTTTAAACATTTCATCCGTCGGCTTGGCAGCGGCTGTAATAAAACGTGTAAAAACCGCTACGATGTTCGATTGGCTCCCGCCAAACAGTATGCGGGGAAAAGCAAATTTTGCGGTCTCTGCGTTTCAGGAAGTTCTCGATCTTGAACCTGTCTTTGTCCGTATCCGGATCGACGATGGCGAAGAAAAGACCATTCAAACAATAAATCTGTGCATCGCAAATTCCAGGTATTTTGGCGGCGGCATGATGATAGCTCCCGATGCCAAGATCAATGACGGCCTGCTCGACGTCGTCAATATAGGCGATATGAGCACGCTTAATATCCTCTTAAACGCTTATTCCCTGTATCGTGGAACCCATCTTCATCTTGACGAGGTAAATAGTACGCTGGCGAAAAAGATCGTGGTTTCGGCATTCGATAAGTCGAGCGAAATACTGCTCGAAACCGACGGCGAAATGCCCGGCAAGCTGCCCGCGACATACGAGATCGTCCCTAAAGCGATCCGCGTCCGTGTTCCGGGGCAACCAATATAACTAGATTGTGGAATTAGAGTGGCCAAAAAACAGGGACAAGTAATAAGGCCAGGACAAAAACGATGACCGTCAATATCGAACCCACTTTTACAAAATCAATGAATCGGTAACGTCCTGGCGTGTAAACCAGAACGCACGCCGGCTCAAGCGGAGTAATAAAGGAGAAACTCGCCGCATAGGTGATCGCAACGATGAAGGTCCTCGGGTTTACTCCTAGAGCGATGGCCGACTGCACGGCAATTGGAAGCACGACGAGGGCGGCCGCTTGATTAGACATCGGCTGGGTGAGGCCAACTGTCAAAACAAAAAACCCGGCCAAGACGGCGGTCGGACCAAACTGTCCCAGGTAATCATTGATGAACGTAGCCAAAAACTTGTCGGCTGCAGTTGACTCCATCGCCACCCCAAAGCTCATCATACAGGCGATTAACACCAGTACCCGGAAATTAATCAGTGAATACAACTCACGGTGCTGAACCGTTTTCGTCGCCAGCAGCAGCATTACGCCGGAAAGAACGGCTATAGCTAACGGCACCTCGAAGCCAAAGATCACATTGGTCAGCGACAGGGTCAAAAAAAGAAAAAATGCCCCGATAGCCCATTTGCGTTTATCAAATCTCCAATTGACGTTCGTCACACCTTCTAGAATCAAAATATCATTATCACCAATCAGTGGCTCAATGCCTGATCGTTGGCCCTGGACGAGTAGAACGTCACCAAAATTTAGAACAACTTGGCTCAGCTTGTTAACAAATGTGCGGCCATGCCGGTTTACTGCAAGGACCGTTAAGCCGTAGCGGTCGCGGAACGCGAGAGATTTCAGATTTTGCCCCGACAGAAGCGAGTTTCTTAAAACCATAACTTCAAAAAGCTCGACGTCACCGCCTTCCAATTCGGTGTCGCTGAGCAGAAAGTCCGGCTTTATCTCAAGGCCGGCCTCTTCCTTCACCCGCAGAATGTCATTGATCTTTCCCTCTACAATTAGCGAGTCCCGCCGCCGGATGCGTTCGGATGAGCTTGGTGCATTGATCTTTTCACCAGTACGAATGATGCCCAAAACATTGAGATCGAGCTGTTGATTAAGGTTGGCTTCGCCAAGTGTCTTTCCATCAAGCGGTGAACCCGGCAAGACGATGAGCTCAGAGATGTACTCACGCATCTTATACTGCTCAGTGAGAGATTCCTCGCCGCCGCGGCTGGGCAGTAATCTCCGGCCAAATATCAGCATGTACGCCATTCCGGCGAGCAGTGTGATCACTCCTACCGGTGCAAGTTCGAACATCGAAAAAGGCTCTTGCCCATAGCGTTGGATCGTACCGCTGACGGCCAGATTGGTGGATGTTCCGATGAGTGTGCAGCTGCCTCCTAATATCGCACCGAACGCGAGGGGCATAAGTAATTTCGAAGGTGGTATTTTGCTTTTGGCAGCAAGGCCGATAACGATGGGCAGGAACATCGCGGTGGTCGTCGTATTTTTTAGCATCGAAGCGGCGATCGCGGCTGAAACCATAATGAGGGCTGTCAAAATGAAAGTATTGTCGCCCGCAAGCCGATGCATTCTACGCCCGACGATATCGACTACGCCGGTTTTCACCAATCCTCCGACCAGGACGAACAATCCGGCAATCGTAATGATAATATCGTTGCCAAAACCGGCGACTGCTTCCTGTACCGTCAGGACTTGCGTAATGACAAGGGCCATCACAAGGAGCAGCCCGACCACGTCGACAGGAATCTTTTCCAGAGAGAAAAGAAAGATCGCCAGGAGCAGCAATATAAGTGTGATAGCAATCGGCGACATAGTGCCTCAGAATATCTGAAAGTGATGCGAATTGGAAGAGGCTGCTGGTGTTGTTGGCACTTTAGGCCGTTACCATTGTTGGTTTCATTCCCGGCACTTTCTAGCCAAGAACCTTTGGAAATCGCCGGCAATTGCAGAATCACTCACGATCGCCGACAATCCCGCCTTGAAACTGCTGACCGATTAGACCACAATAGCGCTCATAACATTATGACAGATTCATTTTGCAAAATGCTGATCGAATCGTTTGAGAAGCGACCCGATAAAATGGGGATGAGTCTGGTCGGCAGTGACGACGAAGTTTATACATTTGGTGAAATGCTGCAAGAGATACGCTCTGTCGCATATCGCCTCGGCCAGGAAAACGTCGGATTTGGCGACCGCGTCGCTCTGATCGGCGAAAATCACCCGTCCTGGGCGATCGCATATCTAGGTACGCTGTATCACGGCGCCGTCTGCGTACCGCTCGACCCGCACGGCGAGATCGGAACTATCACAAATTTTATCGACAACTCGGAGGCAAAGATTGCCTTTCTCTCGCCCGATCAAACAGAACGATTTGCACAGATCGAGGAAAAGCTCGGGCGGAAAATTCCCGCAGTTGTATGGGAGATCGATTCATCGCAAAGTGCCGGAGACGCAGAGGGAGAGACAGATTCTGCTGAGAAAATCTCCAATGACTCTGCTCCTACGCGTCTCAGCGGTTCAATTAATGGCTTCCATTCTTTTGCCGATTGGTCATCGACCGAGTTTCCCGATAGCTTTGCAAATGAAATTCCCCAGGCCGCCGGCGACGACATCGCTCTGCTTATGTACACAAGCGGCACGACGGGTACGCCAAAGGGCGTTCCGCTAACGCACGCCAATATTGTAGGCGAACTATCCGGCGTAAACGACGTCCTGCAGATTTCGGACAAAGACTCAATTCTGAGCCTTTTGCCTCTTTTTCATGCATATTTGCAGGTTATCAATCTGTGGGTCGCCACAACCTTTGGCTGTCAGGCCGGATATTTGAAGGAATTGACGCCAAGCGAACTGAGCGAATCGCTAAAATCATTCAAACCGACGATTCTCTCGACCGTGCCGCGCCTTTGGTATCTCTTTCACAAAAAGATATTTGATGCCGTCGCGGCCAAACCAAAACCAGTGCAGATGCTTTTTCGAGCGATGCTGGCGACGAATGGTCTGATGCGTGACACATTTAAGATCAATCTCGGTGTCAAACTTTTTGGTCAGGTTCACGAGTCATTCGGCGGCAATCTGCGTGTGGCTATCTCGGCCGGCTCGCGTTTTGACGAATCAGTGGCCCGCGATTTTCACCGACTCGGCTTTACGATCATCCAGGGTTACGGCCTGACGGAGACAAGCGGGGCAGCGACCGCAACCCCTGAGGACGACAATCGTGTCGGCTCAGTCGGCAAACCAATGAAAGGCGGCGAGATAAAGATACTCGATCCTGACAAGGATGGCGTCGGCGAGGTTTTGATACGCGGGACGATGGTTTTTAGCGGCTATTATCAAAATCCGACCGCTACGGCTGAGGCATTTACCGACGACGGCTGGTTCCGCTCGGGCGATCTGGGCAAGGTCGATTCGGACGGGTTTTTATATATTGTCGGACGCGGGAAGGACGTGATCGTTCTGCCGTCGGGCAAGAATGTGCACCCCGAGGACCTTGAGGTCCATTACTTAAAATCGCCGATGGTCGAGGAACTCGCCATTCTCGGTGTCGCCGACGAAAACGAAGCATTTGCGGGTTCTGAAAAGCTGGCTGCAGTGGTCGTTCCCGATTTCGCCTATCTCAAGGCCAACGGCATCGCCAACTCAAAAGAGGCCGTCAGGCACAATCTTGATACGCTTGGCCGCGATCTGCCGGAGTATCAACGTGTTCGCGACTACCTGATCCGCGTCGAACCTCTGCCACGCACCGCCACCAATAAAATAAAGCGATTTCAGCTAAAAAAAGAGCTCGAGTCGGGAATTATCGGCACGGATGCCAAGGAAGTAAAAACGCTCGAGTTTACCGCGGACGAAACGGTGATGCTCGACACAAACGCCGGGAAAGCTGTCGTCGAAGCTATTAAACAAAACTCACGCGACGCATCCAGCATTCACCCTGGTATGAATCTCGAGATCGACCTGGGTCTCGACAGCCTCGCCCGTGCCGAGACGTTTGCGGCGCTGGAACAGGCTTTTTCGACTGAATTCAAGGGCAAGGAAGCTGCTCAAGCCCTAACCGTCGCCAATGTCATCGAACTCGTCCAAAAACACGTTGGCAATGACGCCGAATCGGTCGCCATCGATCTCAACTGGGGCAATATCATCCGGAATGCCGATGGTGACTTCCCCGAGATCCGCTCCGTTCTCTCGGAGCGACCCGTCTTTTCACGATTCGCATTTACGTTTTATAAATTTTTTAACGTGATCTTTCGCGTTTTCCTGAGGCTGGAAGTTCGAGGGTTAAATGAGCTCGACGGTCTAACGAGAACCAACAAACCCTTTCTAGTTTGTCCAAATCATCAGAGTTTTCTCGACCCTTTTGTCCTTTGTTCAACCTATCGGTACAGCCTATTTAGGAAGGTATTTCACGTCGGCGCAAGCGAATTCTTTTCAAACCCCATCACGCGTTTTATCGCAAAAATGCTGAACGTGGTCCCGGTCAACCCCGACACAGAATTGATGCGTGCGATGAAGGTCAGCGCCATAGGCCTTAAACAGGGCAAGGTCCTGAATATTTATCCCGAAGGCGAACGGGCATTCGACGGCGATCTCCACGCCTTCAAAAAGGGAGCCGCGATCCTTGCCACCGAACTCGATATACCGATCGTCCCCGTCGCCCTAGACGGACTGCAATACGTTTGGGCCCGGGGTTCGTCGAAAATTCGGCCCGGCAAAGTAAAAATATCTATCGGCAAACCGATATACCCAGGTGATTTTTTCAATAGTCAGTTATCAGTGGTCAGTGAGTCAGGATCGCCTGCGTTAGCGGGTGACACGTCTGCTAACGACGCGAAGTACGAAGTACTCACCGTTCACCTCAAACAAATTATCTCGGATATGATCGACGAGATGCGTAAGTAATTACAGATCGACGTTACATACTAAACAGCCCCACGGCTATCGAGTACATTTCTCACAGTTCTGGCCAGCGATTCATAGCTAAACGGCTTCTGAATAAAAAATTTGATTTTTCAGCAATGACGCCGTGGCGGACGATCGCGTCATCGGTGAGGAATTTTTTTCACCCGGGCTCACGAATGCTTTTGTTTTTTGACGATTTAAGCGAGAATAAATTGATTCTAAAATCCAGAGATTATACATAAGTGGTTTATTCAGCCGCTGGTTTTCATAGTTGCAGTATTAAAACTATCGTAGCGTTCAAAAGAGATAATCGCTTCTAAATCGGCGGCCATAGAAACCCGCGTGATCATTTTACCTACAAATTATTAAGGAACGAAAAATGCCAATTACAGCTATTGTTTGTGGAATATTGTTATCCCTGATCGGGGTAATCGGCTACGCTTATGCAACGATGAATGGAACTGTCAGCCTGACCGCATTGATACCTTTGGCATTTGGCAGTGTGCTGGAAGTCATGGGTGCGATCGCAATTGCTAAGGAAAATCTTCGAAAACATCTAATGCACGCCGCCGTCATGGTCGCCCTTCTCGGATTTATCGCCACTGGCGGACGCCTCCTGATGAAGTTAAATGAACTCACATTAACACCGGCGGTTTTGTCCCAAATTGCGATGGCGTTAGTTTGTTTGGTCTTTGTTATCCTGGCTATCCGATCATTTGCCGCCGCACGGCGAAATTCTTAGATTTAGGCAGGGCCTGTCGAAGTAAACCGCCAGATTATGGTTCAAAATCGGCCGAGCGATTATGCCTCGCCTTTTCTCGCTGTATCGAGGCCAATCTCGATCAGTAGCCCGCCGTTGTGGTTTTTGGCGATGATCGTTCCCTTATGTGCTTTGACGGCGCGCTCGGCGATTGCCAATCCGAGACCGATGCCGCCAGTTTTGCGTTCGCGGGCCTCGCCGACGCGGTAAAATGGGCGGAATAGGTTGGGCAATTCATCTTCGGGCACACCGCCGCCGTGATCGGAAATTCGGAGGATAGCGTGTCCGTTATTAGATTTAAGTGAGACATCGACAACCGTGCGTTCGGCGGTGTAGCGAACTGCATTTCTCAATACATTTTCGACTGCACTCCGTAGCAGATTTTCACTTCCCATTATGGGGCAACTGTCTGCCGACGAAACCTCAACAAACTTACCATTTGCCTGGGCTTCAAAATCGGCATCGGCCGCCACATCACGGACTATCTCAGCAAAATCCAGTCGAACCCGCTCGACATCTTCAGCTCCGCTTTCAAGTTTTGCAAGGGTCAACAACCGCGAGATCATTTCGTTTAACCGCGTCGATTCCATCTCGATTCGTTCGAATATAGGCAGTGTTTCCGGGTTTGATTTACGTTTTGCGATCTCTAGAGCAACGTTGAGACGGGCCAATGGCGAACGTAGTTCGTGTGAAATATCGCGATTCAGCCTTTGCTGCGAGGTAATAAGCGACTCTATCCGCTCGGCCATCACGTCGAAGTCGCGGGCTAGATCGGCGATCTCATCCCGTCGACGTCCAACACGCGTTGCGACACGCGTTTTAAGATCGCCGTCGGCAAGTTTATTTGTAGCCTCGCGCAATTTTCTAATCGGCGATGTCAGATAGAGTGCTAGCCAATAACAGAGTACGACGGCTGTTATCAAAAGGCCGGCAAGACGAACGTAACTAGGCGTCGATCCCCAGAAAAGAGCCTGAGGCGGCTGCCTCTCCCACTGAAACATCAAAATGTAACGCCTTCCGTCCGGGAAGTTGACCGGTGCGGCACCGAGCGAGCGTTCCTCCGACGAAAAATCCGTCTCGACCGCACTGCTTGTCAGTGTGCGTTTGATAAGTTCAGCCGTCCCCGGAGCGTCCACTGGATCGCCGAACCAAACCACTCCGTCCGCCGCGACGAGACTCACCGGCCTCGGAGGTTCCTGGTCACGAAGACGTGAGAGAAATGTTCTAAGTCCCGCTTCCCCTTCGGCATTCACGATCTGGGTGGCAGTGCCGCTGTTGACGGTCAATTGGTTTCGTGTCGAGCGTTCGAAGCGGCTGACCATCGGCTGGGTCTGAAATGTGCGCGTGACAAAGATAATCACACCGACCATCAACGCAATCGCAGCGAGAAACCACAAAAAAATCTTTACGAATAATTTCATACTAACGTATATATATAGCCGACCGAGCGTATCGTCTTGATCCGTTCGGTACCATCGGCCCGATCACCGAGTTTTTTACGAAGATTGCTGATATGCATATCGAGGCTCCTGTCGTACGGAGACAGCTTGCGTTCGAGCACATTTTCACTTAAATCCTCTTTTTTGACGATCTTTCCAGCTTCTTTTAACAATTCAAGCAAAAGCTCAAATTCGACAGATGTCAGGTTCAGTTCCCGGCCGTCACAGATCGCGATCCTCGATGCAGGCGAGATCTGTATGCCGTCAATGTCGAGCTTATCGCCCGATTCGGCACCGTCATCAACGACCGATCGCCGCATTATCGCCCGCAAACGAGCGGCCAGTTCACGCGGGTTAAATGGTTTTGGCAGATAGTCGTCAGCGCCGATTTCAAGCCCGACGATCCGCTCCATGTCGTCACCGCGTGCAGTCAGCATAATCACGGGTAGCTTTGACTTCTCACGCAAATTACGCAGAACGTCAAAGCCATTCATCTTTGGCAGCATCACATCGAGGATAGCCATATCGTAATCACCTGAGAGTGCCCGTTCGAGTCCGGTCGCGCCGTCATTGACGCACTCGATGTCAAAGCCCTCAACCGTGAGATACTCTGAGACCAGCTCGCATAACTCTTCGTCGTCATCGATTATCAGTATCTTATCCATACCAACTGCATTTTACGTCATATTCGCCCGCTGCGCCGCAGTTTTACAATTCTTTACACAAGCTAACAGTTCACTACATTTCGCATCGGATCAGCCGTTGCGAGACAAAAAAGGCCGTCCGAACATTCAATTTCGGACGGCCTTGCTTTAGTGGTTGCGAAAAATCAATCCATATTTACATCGAGATTGGTCGGGGAGGCAAATCCGGCGATTTTTCCCTCTTTCGTCATCAGAGTCACCTGCGTATAACCATTAAACTTCCCTGCCTGATATATCTTTAGCAGAACTTCCTGGCGTTTTTCCTCCGAGAGCGTATCCCATGACGGCATCAAAATACCATATAGCATACCGCCGTTGATCCGGCCTGTACTCACAAATTGTTTATACGCTGGCTCATCAATATCCACTGAGACCACGTTCGCATTGGCTACTGGCTCTACAAGATAATAATTTGAATATAAATAGACTCCGAATGATGCCGCGATAAGTAGTAGTGAAACACCCAGCAACCATGGATTGACTGATAAGGCATTCGCAATGATTTTGTCGATAAAAGGCGGACGAGCAACCTCCGTTTTCACAGGTTCGGCGACGGCCACGGGTGCGGATTCAGGGACTATCGATTCTGTCGCTGGGGGTTCATCTGCTGGCTGTTCGACGGGGGTAATATTGTTAAGCGGCGACCGGAGCAGATCGACGAGTTCGAGCGTCCGGGCCGCGCCCTCAGAGACCGATTCGTCGTGTTTCGCCCCGTATTTCGACTGAATACTTTCGACATCCGTCCGCTGTCGTTCACGGCCGATGAGCCTGACAAACGCATTTCCCACTCGTACGTTGGCGTCTATTGCTGCAACAAGAACGCTCGGAGCATAAAATGTCTCGTTGATACTCTCCTTAAATAAACGCAGCCGTCCAAAGAAATCACTCCCGATCAATTGGTCAAAGCTGCCCGCATTTTCGGCCTCAATGGCAAGGTCCTCAAAACTAAGGGCTGCCAGCATTACATCAGATTCGTCTTCTGCTGCTCCGTACAGTGCAATGCTCGACCACTCACGATAGAGTGTGTTGACATGCGCCAGCGTCTCATCGCTGGTAAATAGGCAAACTCGGTTTTCGTTCTCAGTTGGACGCGAGAATAACCTTGTGATCACAAAATCGAACTTAGACCGCACTGTTCCCGAATGCGGCAAATTGCGGTAAAAACGTGCGAGGGCGACCAGCGCTTGAGATGAAAGCGGCGGACGCGACGTTTCACAATATTGACGCAGATTCGACACTAAGACCTTGCTATCCCGTTCGCCAAGCGCCGAGCACCACGCTTCTGTCTCGGTCATCAGGGTGAATTCAGCCTCCTGATGCTCGGCCGAATTTTCATTTTCAGTAATCTGTAAAAAAGCGTTGAGTGCCTTTTTTGCATTAAAATCTTCAAATACATTGGGCACGATGTGCATGTACTCTCGCTCGACGCCCGTCAAAACATGCTCGACCATCTGGAGGTTCGATACCTCGCCGACAGCACGTTTGCGATAAAATTCCTGTCCGTTTCTAGGCTTTTTTGGTGGCGGTGGTGCCGCTTCCCTTATAACCGGCTCATCAGTGTCGTGAAGATGTGAGTCATAGCCGACGATCTTAACCTTTTCGACCTCGGCATTCTCTGGCCATGTTTCCACCATGTCTTTGAGGTCAATAGGCATTTCCGTGACATTTATATGGTTGTTATCTGCTGCATCGAACCGCTCGTGGTCGTTCTCGGTCCGTTCGAGCAGGTTCTCTTGTTTTAATTCTACGATCAGGTCTTCGAAGACATTCATGATTTGTACCTAAAGGGGCGGGATAGTAAGCGGGTTGGCGGGCTAAATCTACGGAAAAACTGATGTCAGGTCAGATTGTGAGAGCGTATAAACGACCGGGAGTTCACCAGCAATATTGCGGGATGCTGTAATGGTAAAAGCAGTTCGCAGTTCTTCGTCAGTAGGAATTTCTGGCGACATCGATATTGTAAACTTCCCTCGTACGAGGTCGTTTCCAGACTGATTACCCGCGGCACCGGACATAAGGGTGTTGATTTCGTTCAGGCGTGCGTATCGACTGTTCTGGGCAAGAAAACTGGCCTGCGTCGTGGATATTGCCCTAAGAGTGGCGTACATATTGCCGTTTTCAGCGACCCTGACAGCTTTTTGCAGATGCGGCACAGCAATCGATGCAATGACCCCAATGACCAATACCACGAGCAGCAGCTCGATAATAGAAAATCCACTTTCGCCTTTATTCCTCATCATTACACCTCATTATCCCTATCACAACCATAAAGTGACATTTTTTGTCACCTATAATTTGACAAGTTGCGGCAACCAACTGTCGCTCATTTCTCAAATCGTTAAGGTAACTCATAATGTTTGCGGGGTTATGGCTCTAAGCCCGCTTTCCTACCGAGTGTATTTATGCAAAACCTATGCCAAGGTATAAGTGTTGGAGTTGGAGGTGTCTAAGAGACAATTTACAGAGGCCTCTTGTGGAAAAAGTCGAGCTCGCGGCAACAATAGAAATTTTTTTTTAAAGTTTTTTTAATAAATACACGAAATTATGTTGCATAATGTTTAATTCCGAACTTATCAGGTGGAGCGGATTTATATTTGAGCACAGTAATTGAACAGAGCATTGAAACGTACGGTATAGACAATTGGGGAGCCGATTATTTTGGCGTAAACCGTAAAGGCAATCTTATCGTCCGAGCCCCGGAGAATGAGAATTTGACGGCAGACGTCAAAGAGATCGTCGATGACCTGCGCAAACGCGGTGTCAACACGCCAATTTTACTGCGTTTCCCGCAATTGCTCTTTGGACAGATCCGCAAACTTCAAACCGCGTTCCGTAAATCTATAAAAGAATTTGAATACGAGGGCGGCCATCTATGCGTTTTTCCGATGAAGGTCAATTCTAACCGAGCCGTCATCGAGGAATATCTGCGCGAAGGCACTCGATACAACTTTGGCCTCGAGGCCGGCTCAAAAGCGGAGCTATATGCCGCACTCGGCCTCGAACAGGCAAAGGACAGCCTGCTCGTTTTAAATGGATTTAAAGACCGCGATTTTATCCAACTCGCCTTTGCCGGTGCCTCGGCGGGCAAAAATGTCGTGATCGTTATCGAAAAGCTGAGCGAACTCGACCACACGCTCGATATCGCCGAAAAAATGTCGGGCGAGAATCCCGACGCCGAGCTGCCGATGATCGGCGTTCGCGTAAAGCTTTATTCTAAAGGCTCAGGTAAATGGGAAAAATCCGGCGGCGAAGCAGCGAAGTTCGGTTTGACCACGACTGAGATTTTAGAGGTAATCAGACGATTGCAGGAAGCAGGTCGCATTGACATGCTCAAATTGCTTCACTTTCACATTGGTTCGCAATTAACCGACATCAAGCGTATAAAAAATGCGATGAAAGAAGCCGCCCGCACCTACGCCAAGATTGTCCAGATGAAGATTCCGATCGAGTATCTCGACGTGGGCGGCGGTATGGCGGTCGATTATGACGGTTCGCGCACCTCGTTTGAATCGTCGGCGAATTACAACGCCCGCGAGTTCGCCAATGACGTGATCTATGTCATAAAAACGGTTTGCGACGACGAAAACGTGCCGCATCCGACCATCATTCAGGAATCTGGACGATATCTCTCAGCTTATCACGCAATTTTAGTGACAAACATTCAGGACGAGATCGAAACGGTTGTCGATAGCATCGCCGAGTTGACGGTCAGCGTGGACGATCCGCAAACCGTTCGCGAACTCCACGATCTGCGAGAAACGATAAATGGCAAAAATTACCGCGAGTATTATCACGACGCGCTCGAGAATCGGGAAGAGCTTTTCACTATGTTTAACCTCGGACTCATCTCGCTTGAGGCGAAAGGCAAGGGCGAGGTCCTGTTTTGGGACATTTGTGAAGAGGCAGATAAGTTTGCTCAGCAAAAAAAATATGTGGCTGAAGAATTTGATGATCTCCGTCGTTTGATGTGTGCAAAATACCTGGCAAATTTCTCTGTTTTTCGCTCGATGCCGGACAATTGGGCACTTGAACAGCTTTTTCCGATCATCCCAATACATAAACTCAACAAAAAGCCCACAGAATATGCTACGCTTTGTGATATAACCTGTGATTCCGATGGGATTGTAGATAAGTTCGTGGATCTGCACGACGTAAAATCCGTATTGGAATTGCATAAGCTCGTCAAAAATGAGCCGTATTATTTAGCGATGATGTTGGTTGGAGCGTATCAGGAAGTGATGGGCAACAACCATAACCTGTTTGGCATGCCGCACGAAGCCCACGTTTTTATTGGCGAAGACGGTTACATCATAAAAAAAGTTATCTACGGAGCGACCCTCGGCGACGCCGTCGGCTCGGTCAGGTTCGATCCGGGACAGTTGCATGACACGTTCAGAAAGTCCGTGCTGCAGCGAATTAAGGAAGGTAAGCTTTCCAATACGGAAGGTAGCAAAGTTATAGAGTTTTACGAGAATCAAGTAGAGAGTTACACCTACCTGACGCCAAATGGGAAATAGAATGAGTGAACCGATAAATAGCGCTCTGTTCGTTATTAATGATCAATGGTTTTGTTCTAGATCATGGCCATACTAACAGAGATCGCAACAGCTTTGAGTCGAAGGAAAGCCGGAACCGTCTTTCTGGAGCGGCTTAAAGACCTCGGGGAAGGAAATTTTTTACGTCTCGGCCCTCCGCTGCATGGGTTGAGGAAGACTCGAATTTTATGCGGGTGATCCCGCAGATAGTAGTATTTTTAGTTAGGATTTGGAGAATAAAATAACGATGGTAGCTCAAAAGAAAACAAAGGCCTCAAAATTTTTAACGGTTCCGACACGTCCGGTGCCGATCGACAGAGACCGCTCGGTCGCAGGCCTTTTGGAAAAAATGGAAGGGGCCGGTTTCGGCGCAAAACAACTCGCCGAGGCACATCGCATTTGGCTCGATATGCTCGACGATAATTCGACGATATACCTATGCGGTTCAGGCAATCTGATCACATCGGGGATGCGTCGATTACTCGCTTACGTGATTAAAAATCGCTTTGTCGATGTCATTGTCATGTCCGGAACGGTGCTTTATCACGATATTCACGAAATTTTAGGCCGCAATCACTATCAGGCACATCCGAGCATGAGTGACGAAGAACTTGAAGGTTCAGATATCTTGAGACTTGGCGATGTCATGGCTAATCGCGAGGAATATCAGGAGGCTGACGAATGGATCGGCAGCGTTATCAACCAACTCGAACTTAGCCGCCCATACTCTATCCGCGAATTTCTGCACCTACTCGGGCGCGAACTCTCAGAGATCGCTCACGAAGACGGCATTCTAACTTCGGCATTTAAGGCTCGAATCCCGGTATTTTGCCCCGATCTGCCCGGTTCGGAGATCGCTGTGGGCATCGCCCGAGCGAAATTCGAGAAAAAGATTCAGATAATGTTCGATACCACTCAGGATACGATGGAGTTAATGACAATCGCTCACCGCACACGTCATTCCGGTATCATCTCGCTTGGCAGTATGGGATGTCAGAATATTGTGAATGTCGCCGAACTTTCGTCGTATATTACCCGAACGACACCGCGCGGCCACAAGTACGCGATTTCGATAGCAACCGACTCGGCACCGCTCGACATCCGTACTCCTTCATACGGCGGCAATCACACATCCGTATTTGGCAAATTGCTACGCGGAGCAACCACGGCTTACGTTCCGTGCGACCCGTCGATAGCCCTGCCGATGATAATCACGGCACTGTCGCAAACCGCCGCAAAGTTTATGAAAGGCCGCAAACGGCCAACCTTCAGTTTCTCCGGCCGCGAAATGAATATTGACGTACCGTAAACAGTTGTCGGTTGTCAGTAGTCGGTTTTCAGAAGTACGTTTTTCGGCAACTGGCAACTGGCAACTGGCAACTGACAACTGACAACTGATCAATGTCTGAATCAGAACAACTTCCAATGAATTTCGGCGGTATCGACGAAGAACAATACTGTTCGCTCGATGCCGCCCGCATTCTTATTTTACCGGTGTCGTACGAGGGAACCGTTTCCTACGGCACAGGTACTGCTGCGGGTGCGATGGCTATCGTTAATGCGTCGCGAAATATGGAGTTGTATGAGGAAGAGACCGATTCTGAGGTTTATAAGCTCGGCATCCATACATTGCCTGAATTCACGCCCCGCGAGACGCCCGAAGCGATGATGGCTGACCTCTATGGCTATTCAAAAAAACTACTGGAACTCGATAAATTCATCTGCATGCTCGGCGGTGAACACTCCATTTCAGCCCCTATTATTAAAGCTCACCACGAAAAGTACGAAAATTTAAGTGTCCTCCAGATCGACGCTCACGCCGATCTGCGTAACGAATACGACGGTACACCTCATTCTCACGCCTCGATCATGGCCCGGGTTGTTAAAGATTTGCGTATCCCGTCCGTGCAGGTCGGCATTCGCTCGATCTCTGGCGATGAGGCCCGGTCTCTAAAAGCAGGCTTGCCGACAAAGATTTTTTGGGCCCGCGATATTGTCGGTAAAACAGACTGGATCGATGAGGCAGTCGAATCGCTCACCGAGAACGTCTATCTGACCATCGATATCGACGGCCTCGACCCCAGCATCGTCCCAACAACCGGCACCCCCGAACCGGGCGGTTTAGGTTGGTACGAAACATTAACTCTTATACGAAAACTTGCTGAAAAGAAACGAGTTGTTGGCATGGATCTGGTGGAGTATTCATACTTCGAAAACTATGATTCGCCGGCGTTCCTCTGCTCTAAATTAGTCTACAAATCACTCGCATATATCTTTCAAGATGAATCTCCAATGTTAAGTTAGGAATAATAGCTCGCCAGTTAGACTAAAACTTTCAGAACCCATAACATCAAACTAGATTCTTGCATTTGGCACCCAAAAAAGTTATTTTTCATCAAAATAAGTCGGTCAAAAAATGGCCAGACGGCACAGTTCGAACTTCAAAACAAAATTGGAAACTTTTTTAGCGAACAGCGGAACGTGGCAACGTATTGTGTGAAAATAATTAG
>JBBSJK010000069.1:0-17407 GCA_038257355.1 Pyrinomonadales bacterium
AATGCCAGTGGCATAAATGTATTGTTGCGGCGTCAAAGCATGTCAAATTTGGCCTGCGCGTCCACGATGCGGCCGGCAGCCGACAAATCTCCGAAATAGCCTACACGCCCGAAAATTTTGATCTTTGCGGCAAGCATATCGCACACGTCCGCAGCAATTACGTCCATGTTCGTGAATTTGAATTAGGAAATTTTCCTGCATCGCATAACTCAGATGGGGTTATTTAGCCTACCCTTAGGACTTTAAATTCCTCACTTTCTGTACGCAAACGAACATTCACGCCCAAATATTTATGTTGTAATGGTCTTGTGATCACGGGATTACAAAACTTTTTACGGAGGATTGAATATTATGCCGAAGACAGAAAATGATCCACCGGATCAGACCGGCCGTGGCGGGAAAGGCGATTGCGCCCGTAACACTTATATCGGTCTTTCGATAATCAAGGGGGATTTCGCATAGTAAACATCGAAGATCGCAAAACTATTTTGTAATTTTGAAATGAGGTAGAAATTGAGAGAGGCTGTCTGAAAACGGATTTTCAGTCAGCCTCATTCTTTTGTTTGATATCATCTGGGAATCAGGATTACGCATAACAGTCATTTGTAAGAAAATAGACCTCGGTTGTAAGAAAATAGAACCGCGGCGAACTCTGCGTTCTGCTAACCGGCCTCTGTGGTAAACCCTTCTTGACTACTATTCAATCTGATTTTCACGCAGAGTTCGCAGAGGAGGACGCTGAGATCGCCGATAAAAACCAACTAAGAGAGTCAATCTGGGATTAAACTATTCAGGAGCGGATAAAACATCGCCGTGTTATTTCCGGGCCTCAACTACTGACGTCACTCTGGTAAATGTATTCTCGCGTTTAGCCCTGATTTTGACACGCGGTGAGGCGCCGTTACCGGGCGTTGCGAGATCAGAGCGAAAGGTCACGTTATAGGCCGAGCGCATCTGGATCACTATATCCTCGTACGCTTTCTGGATTTGGCCAATCTGCGTGATCGGGTAATAGACACCGCCTGAGATTTTTGCTAGTTTATCGCCCTCGCCCTCGCTTTTGGCGGTGAGTGACATATATTTTTTTCGGAGCGGGTCGATGTCCGCATTTATATTCTGCGCGGCGAGTGCGATCAGACCGGACGGCACATAGAGCGGATAGATGAGCGCCCCACTTTCCTGAATCGAGCCGATCAGCGAATCAAAGGCGAGGAATGAACGGTTGTCGTCGCCGTCTGTCAGTATCACTATCGCGGTGCGTTCGCCCTTGAGCGGGCGCAAAGTATCGGCGACGGTATAAGCGAGTGCGTCGTAATACGCGGTGCCGCCGCCCGCGTCAAATGTGTCGAGGCTCGTCGAAAGCTTGCCTTTGTCGGTGGTAAATGTCGAGAGCATCTTAACATCATCGTTAAAGATCACGAGCGAGACGCGGTCATTCGAGCCAACCGTATCGACAAAGCTGCGGGCGGCTTTGCGGATAAAATTTACATAATTCTCGATGCTGCCCGAGACGTCGAGCAGCAGCACAAGATTAAACGGTGCATCCGAATGCTCGACCTTGACTATCTCACGAGCCGTACCGTTCTCCAGCACCTCAAAATCGCTCACGTTGAGGCCTGGGATTGAGCGGTTGCTCAGATCTGTAACGCGGACGAGAGCGGTCTTGAGTTGTGCGTTTGGCATTGTGGGTTGAGCCGTTTTTACAGCAAACGACGGCTCAAGCGAAAGCGGCGGCAGCGTGCGTGTGTAATCACCAAAATACTTTGGCGCCGCGCGGCGGATCGCCTCGGTAAGCAGAGAATCGCCGCTGCGAATGATCGCCTTAGCCGCATTCGTCAACGGCCGTTCGCGCAGATCGCTCATCACCTCATTCGGCGGCACATTAAGTAAAATTATCCCGCGAGCCGTCGATAGATTGAGGGAAATGGTCTTTGGTTTTTGGTCTTGTGCCTTTGATTCTGTATCGGCATCTGGCGGTATTAAACTTTGAGCTTTTGACTTTGAACTTGGAACTTCGCCGATTCGGCGACCCTTAATCTCAAACCGCCCGGCCGATTTTTCTTTAACATCGGCGAGGTCAAAATCGGCCAGGTAGCGAGGCCGTGATTCGGTCCATTGTAATTGATATCGAATGTCGTCGTCCGGCACATCCAGGGCGATCGTACCAGTGTCGGATTTTGCGGCGACTGAGGTAAAATTACCGGCGATCTCGATGGCACCGGTCACAGTTTCGATCTTAAGATTTGTGCGTTCGGGCAGGTTGACGACTAGGTCGATGCGTTTTTGCCGGTCGGCGGCCGCGACGGATATAACGGTGCGGCCGTTGCTGGTGCTGATCTTTATTTCAGAATCGGAAACTCCCTGGGCGGATGAAGCGGTCAAATCAAATCCCGTCGCCAACGCCCGGACACCGACCCGCCCGTATTTATTGACGATATCGACGCTCCCGCCTTCACTTGTATTTACATCGCGCTTTAAGTCCTGCGACACGGCGACGTGCCACAGCGCTAAGACCAGACCTATTGTATAAACGATCTTTGTTATCGAAAAACTCATTTACTGGGATTGCTCGATATTCGCCCCGACTGGATCAGCCGTGCCCGGACGCGTTCCTGCCACTTCTTTCTTGGACGCCCGTCATCCTCAAAACGTTCGATCAAATCGTTCATCGATTCACCGCCGGCGAGCCGCGTCTTCAAATAGAGCAAGGCCACAATTATGCCCGAAAACGAAAATACAAGGATCTGCATCGGCAGCCAGAGAATCTGAATGAGTGATTCGAGTAAAGTCTCCTTAACACGTGTCTGCATGTCCATCTCGCGTACGGCCGACATTTTACGCCGCCCCAAATTCCAATTCCAGTCGACTTTTTTTTCCGACGGAACCTCGGCGGAGGGTTCGCCGCCGGCGGTCGCAGTGACAGGTTTTGTTTCCTCGGTTTTGACCGGTTCGGTCGCCGCTGGTTTAGGGTCAAAGGCACGTGCCGAGATGTTGACGATGTAGGAGATCGCACCCACTGTGACCAACGGAATCAGGAACATGAGCACCGCTGCGGCGGCCGACGTCGCAAACGACCGTTTAACCAGGGCCCTCGATCGTCTAAATGCCTCGAGAATCTTCACATTCTCCATCATCACGACCGGGGCAACAAGTATCCAGGTTATGTACGCTCCAAAGAATCCGGCGACGCCAAAAATTACCGCACCTATGCCGCCTGCGATAAAAATTGCCCTGACCGAGCCGGTTAGCGGATACATGATGCCAAGAATCGCGGCAAAAATAATGAATCCGGCGGCAGCCCCGAGGGCAGCACAGACAAAGGGCAAAAGGGCATGGATCGCACCCGCACCGGCAAAGCGTTTCCATTTTTTTTGTGCCGCACGCAGCACCGGCCGCAGCCGCAGCGGCCGTAACGGAACGGCCAGATATTGCGTGACGATCCAGGCTGTCGTTCCCATTATCAGGCTGCCGCAGAAAGCGTTGGCGAATGTCAGGCCGATGCCGAGCACTCCAATCGAGATGTTGATCACCGGTTCAGACAGGGAATCGCTCACCTTAAGGAATGAAATGATGAGGAGTGCGAACGTAAAGGCTATCGGCGGAATAAAAAGAAAGGCGGTCAGCGACAAAAACTTTGGCAGATGCTCGCCATATATGACGAGGGCACGGCGGACCAGGCCAAAGATACCCTCGGAACGCGATCTCAGCTCGCTGGCAAACGCCTCGGCCGACAGCGGCCGCTCGTCAGCCGTCTTTGAAAGTGCCTGATGAATCACTCGTTTCAGCTTTTTGCGCACTTTCTTTGCCTTTAGCGGGGCTGGTTTCTGTGATTTGTGGGCCTCCATCACATCTTTATAATCGCCCTCGAATGGCGGTGCTCCCGACAGCATTTGATAGGCGATGACGCCAAGGCTGTATATATCGGAGCGCGAATCGAGATGTTCGCCGCGGCACTGCTCGGGCGACATATAGAGCGGCGTTCCTAGCACGGCCCCAACGCGTGTTAGTTCCGCCGAACTGTCTGATTCGTATAGAGATCGCAGCGTCGTTCGCTGATGCGAACCGGAATTTCCCGGTTCGGCACTGTCATCAAACACACGCGTTCCGATCGCGTCCTGAACTTCCGCCGATATATCGCCATCGTCAAATATTGCTGTTTTGCTTTCGGACATTACCGGATCGAGGTGAACCGTTCCCGACTCTGATAATATGGTGCCATGCTTGACCGGCCGGGCAATTGTCGCTGATTGCGGCACTTTCGTGTTTAAGCCCTCGTCGCGGTCATTGCCGATGTGTGTGGTTTTTGCATCCGAGATGTACGTCGGCGTTGAAACCTTAAACATTTCCGGAAAATCATCGCTAGTAATGACATCATTCTCCTCGAGTTTGGCGATACCAAAATCGAGCACTTTTACCGTGTAGCCGCCGCGTTGATTTGGTTCGAGCCAGATGTTATCGGGTTTGAGATCGCGGTGGATAATTCCTTGGTGGTGAGCTTCCTGAACGGCTGAGCAGACCTGGTCTAGAATATCGAGCGTCCAACCGACGGGCAGATTTTTTTCCTCATCGAGTATCTCGCCGAGCGTACAACCATCGAGATACTCCATCACGAGATACGCGACTTGGCCTTCCTGGGTGTCGGCAAACCCAAAATCCGTCACATTGACCACATTCGGATGCCGCAAACGTCCGGCCGCACGGGCCTCGCGTCGAAACCGCTCGACAAACTCCGCCCGTTGCATATACTGTGGCGAGATGATCTTGATCGCCACCGGGCGTTCGGTGCCGAGGTGGTTCGCCAGATACACCGTCCCCATCCCGCCGCGTCCGAGCTCGCGTTCGATCTGGTATTTGCCATCTAAAGTCTGGCCTACAAAGTCCAAAACATCCATATAAATGATATTGCAAACTCTAACGGTTCTACCGCATTATTTGCAAGTAATTACGACTGCTATCTATGTTTAGTTTTATGAAATGTATTAAATTTGAGCGCGGACATCCTGCCCGCCGGTGTCATATCCTTCGGAAGGGCACGCTCAAGACAACAATTTTTCGCAACAAATCCTGACGATCTACGTGGATTAAATATCAAAACCGGCGCAAAGCATCATAAAGCCGGTCAGGTGCATCAAGATATTAAACGGCTGATCGTCCTGCATAATCCCGACAGCCTTAACTTATTACAACTGAGGAAGATATATAGCTTCGCCGTTTCTTTCGACGTGTGCCTAGGTTGTATTTACATTTGATTTGACTTAGTTCACGAGGGGTAGCCACATTATTTATGGCGTGGTTCCGGTCGCACCCAAGGCTCGCCAGCCCGTTTTAACGGGATAAAAATCAATGGCTTAAGCCAGAAGTATGGGAAGAACGTTAAAACGTCCTGTCTTGTCCATATAGTATTCACACCACGCCCCAAAGAGCGTGGCTAGTTACGGAAAAAACAAGGAAAACTGCTAAAGCACCTAAAACCGAAGTGTCAAAATTACCTAGTAAATGTAAACACTCGATTCGCATAAACATAGATCTTGCAATATCACTATGACGAACCTGTTTAGAACAATCGCCATCGCAATTTTTGTTCTGTCGGCACACATCTCAATGGCAGCTCAGACACCTTCGTCTCTCGTTGTCAGCGTCAGTGACCAGATTGGCAATATTATCACGGCGGCCGATGTCAATCTAATCATTGATGACAAGGTAAAAAAGATCACAAAAACCAATAACAACGGCACGGCGGAATTTCGCGGCCTCGGCAATGAAAAATACCTGATTTCGATTACAGTCGATGGCTTTAAAGAATATCGGAGCGATACAATTACGCTAAAGCCCGGCGAGATCAGACGCCTCGAAGTTGTGCTGGAACTCGCCATTGTCGAGAGCACAGTTGATGTGGATCAAAACGACAGCCTCGAGATGAGTAACTCAGGCGTCAGAAATCTCGAACAGGAACAGATCGAAACGCTGCCAGACGATCCTGAAGAATTAATACGCGTTTTGCAATCGCTCGCCGGCCCGACTCTGACAGGCGAAAATATGCCTATCACCGTAAACGGCATACCCGGCGCGGCTCTCCCGACGAAAGAAAATATAAAGCTCGTGCGTATCAATCGCAACGTTTTTTCAGCTGAGTACGAATATTCCTACGGCGGCGGCATCCAGATATTTACAAATAGTAACGTAAAAAAGATCACCGGCTGGATCGGTGCCAACTTTTCAGACGCCCGGCTAAATGCCACAAACCCTTTCATCGGTCGCCGCGTTCCTTATCAATCGCGCGGCATTAATTACGGATTTTCGGTCCCGCTGGGGCAGAAAGCTTCCGTGTTGTTCAATTCAAGCTACAGCGACAGCGAAACGAGCTCGGTCGTAAACGCCGTGGTTTTAGATCAAAATTTTAATCCGGTCGATTTTCGCAAGTCGTATGAAACGCCCCGATTCTCGAGCTATAATTATGCAATCCTGAACTGGGACCCGAATAAAAAACACAAGTTCGTCGGACAGCTTACATTCTTTTATGGCAAATCCGATAGCGACCACAGCGGCTTTGCACTCGAAAGCCGGGCAAACAAAAATAATTACAAAAACATCTCGCTCGCCTTTACCGAAACCTATATCATCAACCCAGATTTCGTCAACGCGACACGCTTTTCCGGTCGAATAGATACAAATGAGACCAGAGCCAGCAGCAGCGAGACCGCGATCAATGTCACCGAAGCTTTCCTCGGCGGCGGGTCGCAGACCGATCAGTCCCGGACGAACTATGCTTTTGAGATATATAACGACACGACAAAGAAAATTGGGCGTCTAAATGCCGGTTTCGGCGTTATGATTCGCGGCTATCGCATCGACGAAATTTCCCGCTCAAATTTTGGCGGGACATACACATTCAGCGGACGCACGGCACCGGTGCTCGACGCGAATAATCAGCCCGTCACCGACGGCAACGGCAATATCGTCACAACACAGATTACAAGTATCGAGAGCTATCGCCGGACTATCCTTTTACGAAGTCTCGGATTTACTGCAACTCAGATCAGAACGCTCGGCGGCGGTGCCGACCAGTTTACGATCTCGGGCGGCCAACCGGAACTGAACATTAATCAATTCGATTATTCGATCTATCAGCAGAATAACTTTAGTCTCAACGAGACGATGGGTGTGAGTTTCGGCCTGAGATATGAGAATCAGTCGAACATTGAGAACCACACAAATTTTGCTCCGAGATTTGGTTTTACATGGGCCCCGAAAGCCAAGGAAAAGCAGCGGCCCGAGACGACGCTGCCGCGAATCACCATCGGTTACGGCATTTTTTACAACCGCTTCGGCATCAACTATGGGCTCAGCGAACTGCAGGCAAACGCAACTGACCGGGCATTCTATTTCATCACGGACGCCGCGACGCTCGACCGTTTTCCCGTTGCACCATCCGTTTCCGAACTACAGCAATCAGCGTCACTTCGCAGCCTGAGGCTGATCGACGACGACATACAAACGCCGGTTCAAAATATCTTTAGCCTGAATCTAACAAAATCTCTATGGCGAGGAATGTCGCTCAACGCCGGTTACACACGAACACACGATTCGCGGTCAATTCTGACGCGAAATATCAACGCACCGCTCGCCGCCGCACCGGGTTCGATCGCTCCGCCAATCTATCCTTTTGGCAACTCGCGCAACACCTACGAGACGCGTTCCGAGGGCCGTAGCCGGATCGAACGCCTGTTTGTTTCCATCGCGCCGCCGCAGTTAAAATTTCTCGGCAAGCCCGTATATATGAACCTCTGGTACAGCTACGCAAAGGTCCGCAACGACATCGTCGCAGGCAGCAGTTCGCCACTCGACCCCTATGATTACAGCCGCGAATGGGCACCAGCCCCCAGCGACGGCGTTCATCAGCTAAACGGTTATCTCAATTTGACCCTGCCAAAAATGTTCTATCTTCGCGGCGATTTTAACATGCGTACGGGTTCGCGATTTAACATCATAACCGGCCGCGACACAAACCGCGACGGCATCTACACGGAACGCCCGGCCTTTGCCTCAGACGTAAACAAACCCGGCCTCATCCAAACTCCGTATGGCCTGCTCGATCCAAATCCCGCCCCCGGCGATCAATTGATCCCACGCAACCTCGGCCGCGGCC
This sequence comes from Pyrinomonadales bacterium, assembly GCA_038257355.1. GTDB lineage: Bacteria > Acidobacteriota > Blastocatellia > Pyrinomonadales > Pyrinomonadaceae > OLB17. The sequence goes on from JBBSJK010000069.1 coordinate 8,147, forward strand.
CCGGCGGGGTCGAATTCAATTTTTACCTCTCAAAAACCTTTGGCTTTAATAAGGACAAAGCCAACAAAGATACACCACGGCAACGCTTCAACTTTGGTGTAAGCATAAATAACGCCTTTAATATCAACAATAAAGGCAATCCAATCGGTAACATGTCGTCACCAAACTTCCTGCAAACCGTTTCCAGTTCCAATTTCGACGGCGAATTTCGTCCAGGCTTACCGAGACGGCTGAGTTTTAATACGAGCTTTTCGTTTTAGGCTGAACAGATGTCTCCGGTCGTAAGCTTGAGTTTTGTCGGCATAAAAGTGCGCTGGTTTTTGGTAAAATGGTTTTTTTTTCGCCGCTCACACCTTTGACCAATCTCACAAACTCCTGTACCAAACAGGCCATAAATCAATAGAGTGAAAGCCGTTTGACAACAAAAAATCTGAACTAATTTGGCGTTAATTTAGTTGCGGAGCGTTTTAGTAATCCAGTAAATACAGCTATTCCGAGCAGATTGAATTTAAATTGTGGCACGTGCCACAATTTAAAACGGGTTCCCGAAATACAAATTTCCGGCAAATTTTAAAATACAAAAAAAATCACACCAAAATCTTTGAACTAAACATCGGCGTGCTTGTAGATTTTACCTTGAAATTTAGTTCTAACTATCCTACACTTACTCAAATTTTAGTATCACTGCCGGTTGCATTTCTTTTTTTTGGGGAATACTTATGTTTTATGTGTGCAACGCAGTGTCACATATGTTAGACTTCCTTATATCGGAGAAAGTCCGGTCATGGAATGCAGAAAAACGGATGGGAGATCATAAATTATGAGCTTGGATAAAGGAAAGGCAATCGAGTCTGCTTTGCTGCAGATCGAGAAAAAATTTGGCAAGGGTTCGATAATGCGTCTAGGCGAGCGCCCGCATGAGGACATCGGTGCGATCTCGACCACGTGCCTTAGTCTGGATGCGGCGATCGGCGTCGGCGGGTTTCCTCGCGGCCGTATAATCGAGGTTTACGGGCCGGAAAGCTCAGGCAAAACGACGCTGGCCCTTACGGTTGTCGCATCGGCCCAAAAAACGGGCGGCATCTGTGCCTATATCGATGCCGAACACGCGATGGACCCTGAGTATGCCACCAAACTCGGCGTCAATATCGACGATATGCTGATATCGCAGCCCGATTCTGGTGAACAGGCCCTGGAGATTGCCGAGACTTTAATCAGGTCGAACAGCGTTGATGTTATCGTGATCGATTCGGTCGCGGCGCTTGTGCCAAGGGCTGAACTTGACGGCGAAATGGGCGATTCTCTGCCAGGTCTTCAGGCTCGTCTAATGTCTCAGGCCCTCAGAAAGATCACGGCGATCGTCTCGAGCTCAAACACCTGTTTTATCTTTATCAATCAGCTTCGCGAAAAGATCGGTGTCTTTTTTGGCTCGCCCGAAACGACGACCGGTGGCAAGGCCCTCAAATTTTACGCCAGTCTCCGCCTCGATATCCGCCGCATCGGTGCGATCAAGGACGGTGACAAAGTGGTCGGCAACCGCACCCGTGTAAAAGTGGTAAAAAATAAATGCGCACCGCCGTTTCGCGAATCCGAATTCGACATCATGTACGGCGAAGGCATCTCGCGCGAAGGCGACCTTTTGGATCTCGCCGTCAATCATAATATCGTCGAAAAGAGTGGTTCGTGGTTTTCATACAAAGGCGAGCGGCTCGGTCAGGGACGGGATAACGTCAAGAATCTGTTAAAGGAAAATACCGAACTGCTCGAACGTATTGAAGCGGATGTAAAAACCGAGTTAGGTTTTCCAAACAAGACAGAAGCCGTAGGCGCATAACTTAATTTAACAGGCTCGTAACGGGATTTGACATAGCTAAACGGCTTATTTACACTTGTGGATTCGCATCTTTTTGAAAAAGATAGATGTGTTACGGCCAGATAGCTCAGTTGGTAGAGCAGCGGACTGAAAATCCGCGTGTCGGCGGTTCGACCCCGTCTCTGGCCACCATTTTTGAATTGGGCTGCCGAGTCGGCAGTCCTTTTTTATTAAAATCCTGATATTAGCAAACGTCTACTTAACAGTTTTGAGTACAAATGAATTCAGGTATCCTATAAAAACCGTTACCCTTGATTCAGTACAACTGTGGAATGCTGTAAATATGAACAAAAATAGGTTAAAAAAAACAGTAGAAGGCGACCAGGAAGAATCCTCTAAAGTCGCCGATAAAGGACGCACAACAAAAGAAACTAAAGTTAAAGACGCTGAGAAGGCTCAAAAATCGGTATCTAAACCCGTTGCGAATACCGATAAAAAGAAAGGATCGAGGAGCATTGAATAATGTCACTGCAGACACGAAAGTTTATATAAAGGATGTGCGGGAATCCGGTTTATTCTGCGGTTCAAAACTAATTGCATCACAGTTTGCACGGTACGGTGACACCGCTTTTTTCTTGCTAAGCCCAGCTTACAATGTTACCTTTTTCAAAGACCTCTCCTCTCATGCACGAACATCATGCAATACGCTGCAGTTGGAGCCAGTGCGAGTCGCCGGCGAATAAACACGTTCGATTTGGCAACCGTACTTTTGGTGTCCACGAGATCATGCCCGCGACAGACCAAAACTACACTGTTCTACACAGAAATCTCTGTGATAAACACGTCGAAGAGGTTCGGCAACAGTATCTCGATGTTCGAATTTTTTCGGTCGGTGAATGTCCGAGTTGTCGCCGACCTTAATCCAATTCAGGATGCTTGAATCCATTTATACGCTTTTAATCCTATCGATGGTGGTCGCATCTATTGCGTGGACCATTACTCAAGAAGAGATATTCTCGGAGGCTCGTGATTATTGCTATCGCCAAAGCCAAAGTGCTAACAATATATTTTCGCGTAAATTTTTTTATATTTTTACGTGTGAATATTGTTTTAGTCATTGGGCGGGGCTGTTGATTATAGTTCTCACCGGATTTCGTCTGGTGTTTATGGATTGGCGCGGGTATTTGATTGCGTTTTTTGTTTTGCCGTGGCTAGCCAATCAATGGATGAGCCTTTACCGACGTTTGCGGGTTGGAATTAAACACGAAAACGCTCTCGCCGAAAATGAATTGGATGGCGGTAAAGCCGATGGGGATTCGTCAAAATGATTGAGGCACTCGGCTGGACAAGCTCTATCATTCTGCTCCTCACCCTCATAAAACAGGTCTACAAACAGTGGAAAGAGGGCACAAGCGAAGGTATTTCAAAATTGCTCTTTATTGGACAGCTGGCCGCATCAATCGGATTTACAATTTATAGTATTTATACGGGTAGCTGGGTCTTTGCGGTTACAAACGGCCTGCTTACGCTCAATAATATCGTCGGTATCTATCTTTACTTTCATTTTCGAGATAAAAGTTCAGACAAATAATCCGTTTGTATTCTCGGGAACACAAAATACTCCATACTCTCGCGTATCCTCGAATAGACTGCAAATATTAGGAGGTGAGAGATTATGCCCCGCGGAGATAAAGACGCATATACAGACAAACAAAAACGTCAGGCCGAGCATATAGAGGAAGGTTATATTGAGGACGGTGTGTCAAAAGATGAAGCTGAAAAGCGGGCTTGGGCCACAGTCTATAAACAGGATGGCGGGGGAAAGAAGAGCGGTTCCGGACGTAAAAACTCGTTGAAAAAAGGATAAATAATATGAAAGCGAAAATGAAAAGCGACCAAAAGGGAGACAAGCCTAAAAATCCTCTTCCCGAACAGGAGCAGGAGCGGCCGGGCATTGAAAGCCAGATCGATCCTCGTCCGCAGTTTTTGGCACCGGCCTATAAAGGCTCGGAAAAATTAAAAGATAAAGTAGCTCTTATCACGGGCGGAGATTCTGGTATCGGGCGATCGGTTGCGGTGCTTTATGCTCGCGAAGGTGCCGATGTTGCTATCGTTTTTCTCCCCGCAGAGAAATCAGATGCCGTCGAAACATCAAAGTATGTTCAGGACGAGGGGCGTAAATGTCTGCTGATAGCCGGCGATGTCAAAAGCTCCGAATTTTGCGATAAAGCTGTCGAAAAGACTGTCGCCGAGTTTGGCCAATTGGATATTCTCGTCAATAACGCAGCCTACCAACATCATCAGGAATCGATCGAGGATATTACTGACGAGCAGTTAGAAAAGACGTTTAGGACCAATATTTTCGGGTACTTTTATATGGCCCGCTCGGCTGTAAAATATCTGGGCAAAGGTGGCGTGATCGTTAATTGCGGATCGATCACCGGTCTCGAAGGCGCAGCCGAACTACTTGATTATTCGGCTACAAAAGGTGCAATCCACGCATTTACTAAATCACTTGCCCAGAATCTGGTCGAGAAAGGGATTCGTGTAAACTGTGTCTCGCCCGGCCCAGTCTGGACACCACTGAATGTTGCCGACAAAGACGCTGAGGACGTAGCTAATCATGGGGCCGATACGCCGATGAAACGACCGGGTCAGCCTGAGGAGATCGCTCCGGCATTCGTCTTTTTTGCCTCAAACGCCGATTCGAGCTACATCACCGGCGAGGTGCTGACGCTGTTAGGGGGAGAGACAACGGCAGCATAAACTACGGTTTTCTCCTTATCGGTGTCGTTCTTGGGAAAACGATTTCCCTTCGGTCGACAGTAGGGGTTGGACGCGGGATCTCGGAGCCGAAGGGAACTACCCACAGTTCGAAAACCGGCTCTTCTCTAAAACCGCCGTCAATCACCATCACACGATTGGGCGGTATGCCCGCTTTGACGATATATTCCCTCATTCGCCTTAAAGATGCGGCGGAATAACCGCGTGGATTAGTCCGACCCGCATAGCCGAAAATGTAAGTCCGATCCGGAGACTGAGAGAGTCCGGAAACCAGAATGTCGAGACGTTCGGCTTCGTCTTTCACGGGAAGATCGCCAAATTCGTGGACCATTACCGCCGGCCCGGCCACGTTGACCGTCGCCGTAGCCTGATTTGAGCATTCGGGCGGGAAGCCGCCGATCAACAGGTCGGCTATGATCTGTCGATGAGCTCCGGCACCGGTCGAATCGACTGAGATATTTCGCGTACCTTGACCAGCCGACATCACCCCCGCCGAGATCGACCAGTTAAAGATGGGCGATATTTTTGTATCACCGCCTGTAAGAACCGCCGCAAACCGAACGGGCGTACCCTCGCGAACCGGTTGTGTGGCTGTCTGTAATCTGATCTCCGGACACGGCGAAACCGGTTGGGCCTCTACCGGGGCGACTACCGGTGGCGTGGTTTGGGGTGGTGTTTGTGCTGCCGTGGACAAGGCGAGAGCAGCAAATAGCACAGGTGCTGCGCTAAATACTATTTTTTTCATAAATAAAACCTCCAGATATGAATAGTTGAATAATAGCACGTCTATGCGAGCGGCCAAAAATTGCCGTGAATGCTGGACGTAAAGCAGGCTAAGCAATTTTGGCATTAAAGATACTGGCGGCTATCTTGTCAAACATAAGCCACAGCGCGCGACTATTTGCACGGAATATCCATTTCCGGCGAAGTAATCGGGGCGGATGCTATCGTCCAACTTCCATTTTCCTGGGCGGTGGCTTGTGCTCTATAACTCCCAATCAAATATATCGGATTGGTTTTGATATCGGGTCTCTTTTCCACATCGACGTGAGCCCAGTAAAAGGATTCACAGTAATAGAAGATAATGTCGGTTGCAGTTCGCTTTTCGTTCACCAAAACATGGTCGCGGATCGCGGCCTCGAGCCCCGCCGGAGCACGAACGGCATCACCCATTCGCGGTAGCGTAAAATAAGAGATCGCCGCACCTGCTCCGAGTACAATTACACCAAAAATGCCGAGCAGTTTAAGATACCTTCGCGTACTGTCAGACGATTTCCTGTGCGTTTGAAATAGTCGATTTTTATCGTCATCTATCACCGGCTCCTTTTCGTCTATCTCGTCGAATATTCCCACACTGTCCTCTCAAGGTATTTTGCGTTAATTCAATTGAGATATAACACCGATTTACCCCATGTGCAACAACCGCAGATTAGAGCAAGCTAAATCGAAAATATACTAATAGGCAATCGCGCTACAATTGTTCTTTTATGACACCCGAATTTGAAATGCTAAAAAACGATCCTGACCTCGAGGCGGAACGCGGACCAGGCGGCACGCTGATTTTCATCGACGGGGATCAATACTGCGTCGTCGGCCCGGAATTCATCAGCGTAGAAGAAAGCGACTGCTACGCCTTCGGAGCCACTAGAGAGCAAGCCATCGCAAATTACGCCATTAAATCGGGTACTTGATCTTCCGTACAACCTTTGTCCCATGTCCCGCTATCTCGACGCGCGCACATTTGGCTGGTGTAAGATTTTCAAAGATCACTGTTGCATTTGTGACACAATGTTGCTACAATACATCAATTGACTATCGAAGTCAAGTAAAATTGGAATCTCGGTAGCTAAAAATGACACGCTACCGGAATGTCGAGATATGGAACGAGAGGCAACAGAAACGATCGAAACAGAAGGCGAATTTGAGATGATGGCGGCTGGTGAATGCCTGAGTCGTGCCGAGATCCTGCCGGTGAAAATGCTGTTTGGCGAATTTTGGCTCGAGGGCGATCTGGCGGTCGTTTACGGCGATACTTCGTCGGGGAAAAGCCTGTTGGCGGTGCAGATCGGGGAATCGATCGCCCGCGGTAGAGCCGTCAAGCCGTTTGAAATGACGTCCGAGCCGCAAACAGTTTTGCTGCTCGATCCGGCCCGTACGCGTGAGCAATTTGCGCGAAGATATATGCCCGAACCGGAATCTGAAGAACCCGAAGAACCGGTAAAACCGTACGAATTCTCGCCAAATCTGATCCGCCTGTCGCTTAAACGCTCGGCCCAGATAGATCCTGCCAAACTCGCACCGCTGATCGAGCAAACGGGTGCCAAGGTGCTGATCATCGACAGCCTCGCACATTTGCAGCGATATTCGGTGCCTCGCGAGACGGTGGTTGTAATGCGGGAACTGCGACGGCTGCAGAGGCGTTACGGCTTGTCAATACTCGTGTTGATGAATACGTCGCGGGTGGTGCAGCGGCGCGGCATAGCGGCGGCGGACATTCCATGCTCGTCAGTCGTGACGAGTTTTGCGGACAGCGTCTTTGCGATCGGGCGTTCGGGTTCGCGTTCGTCGGTGCGTTATCTCAAACATATCAAGCACAGCAGCGATAATATTGCTTACGGCTCGGCGCACTTGCCCTATTTCGCGATAGTGCCGCGCGGCGGCAATTTTCCGTCGTTTAACCATATCGGCTATGCGAGCGAGATGACGATGCGTGCCGGGGACAACGACCATTGGGAATGGCAGCGTATCCGCGATATCAAGCGGCTTGCGGATGAGGGCAAGACGATCCGGGCGATCGCCGAAGAACTGGGAATGTCGAAAACGACCGTTCACAGGCTGCTCAGCATGGCCGGCGACGCTCCGCCGCTGCCTTCGGCTTCGGCTTTTGTTGAGGAAAAGGTGCGGCAATTCTATTCGCGTGAAAAATGCATCGTCGATGAATGCCTCGGTTGCGTAAAATGTCTTGGCCGTGCCGCCCGCGATCTTCGCGACGTTTCAGGCACGATCATCAATGGGCATGACGATTGCCCCGACGACTGCGATATGTGTGGCCCTCGAAAATACGCAGCCTACGACACATCTGCCGATCCTGTCCTAAAGCAGAGGTCCGCCGACCACTATAAGGCCCTCCGCGACTGGCTGCTGAACGGTAAACCGTCCCCAAAACCTACCTATCCCGGAGCCCGCCGCTATGGCCACCAAAATGCCTGCTGGAAACCCGGCTCAGAAAACTGGACCGAAGAACAGCTCCACTTCTACGACCGCTGGACCCGCACCCACCCCAAACCCTGCCCCGAACCCGATTTCAACCCCCGAGCCGGGCCATAGGCGAGCAGCGTTTAGCGGAAGGTGTGGTAAAGAGCGCTAAATAAAACGAGCGTGCGATGCATGCGGCATATGCCGTGTGTTTCATACACTCCATATTCGATATTCTGCATTCTGAATTCATCATTCACACGTCCCCACGTTTCGCGAAACGCTCCACATGGGGCTAAAGCTATTCCGTCCGCTCCGCAGACTTGTTGATCGACGACCGCGTAGCGGTCAAATGATTGTAGCCGTGGTAAACCCACGGAATGTGAATATAGTTTCCCTTGGAGCATTGATCTTAGCGGTTTGTCAGGCGTGGCTTGAGATTTTCACTGACAGAGACACTATAAGAAGGAACAAAAAGTTTGTGTTCCTTGTAGAATGTTCTATGGCCTTTTTAAGGGACGAAACTTTTTGGCTCTATTTGCCGCTCGTCGCGTGGATCGCGGGGATCTTTTATCTTTCCTCGAACAAAGGTTCGCTGTCTAATACTTTGCCTTATTTCATCACTCTGAACCGGTTTTTATTTTCCCGCTCGGACGCGGCGACGCTACGGCAGTACCACTTTATCATTCGTAAACTGGGGCATTTCCTCGGTTATGGGATTCTCGCCGTGCTGGCTGCGGTTGTTTTTTATAACTCGTCGCTGCCGTCGGCGGCAAGATTCTGGCACTTCTGTTCCTTTGCGATCGTTCTGATCGTCGCTTCGGCGGACGAATTTCGGCAGAGCTTCTATCCCGAACGCGAGGGTTCTCTCTCCGATGTCGCCCTTGATTGTCTCGGCGGCCTGACAATGATCCTGCTTTTTTGGCTTTTCATCGCCAGTTCTTAAAGGCCGCCGCCGCCGGAAATTGAATCAAACCGCGAACATTAGTCGTCGCTTCGCAATAAAAACCAAAAGGCTGCGCCGTCGCCGTCCGATGTGTACAATGAACGAGGCAAAAATTGGCCTTGCCATGTCAGCAGCAATTGAATAAGATCGCCGGAGTCAGTGGGCTTTGATCCTGTCGCCAACGGCGACAAATAATAAAGCCTAGGGTGCAGGCTTTGCGGAACCCTAGGTAGGGTATCCAAACCGTTCCCGACGCTGCGGGTGCGGGCCTACCGCAACACTGGCACGTTTTTTGTGCCAGCACGCGTCGAACAGTGCCGCCAGATGTTCGTCCCCTACAGGGACGGAAGATTTTGTTCAAATCTACCTAGGGATCCGCTCCCGCTGGTCGCTACTCCCTAGGCTTTAATGTCCGTCACCATTGGCGACACGAATTCTCCGGCTGTCGTGGCATAACGCCCGCGTAGAGGTCAAATAAATTTAGCCGTGGGTTGCAACCCACGGAATGTGGAGGTTCATGGTC
>JBBSJK010000070.1:0-16464 GCA_038257355.1 Pyrinomonadales bacterium
ACAGTTATAAACGAACCGTTTCTCGAACTATCTATTACGCCTTAACATAAAGGCGATTTTACCGTCGATGAATGAGATACGGATTATCAAATTGTGAGATTACAACATTTAGATATAAATAGCAAGCTAATTATTTCGTCGGTGTTAGAACTCTCGGAGAATGTGCTGGTTTGAACAAAAAAAGATAAACACGCTATCTCGACGACGAGGCCTCCTCGGTTGCTACTTCTCTGTTGAGAGCGTTATTGATATATTGATTTAGGCTAACGCCGTCTTTCGAGGCCAATCTTGCAGCCCGTTCATGCAAAGATCGGGACAAACGCAAACGAAGCTGCCCACTGAAAGTTTGGTTTCGCGGCGGTTTCGGTAAAGCTAAACCACGCTCTTTGTACGATTCTATAAACAGTTCAAGAGCTATCTTGGCTTCACGCAACGCTTCTTCTTCCGTTTCGCCGAAAGCTGAGAGGCCCGCGAACGAAGTGCACGTTGCCATGTACTCGCCGTCTTCGTCGCTCCACACGATGTTTATCGGGTACTTAGACATAAACTAATCACTTAGACGATCTATGGCGTCGAGAAGTTGTCGTACCTGACTCGGTTTCGCCATTCCATTCCGGTCCTGAAAATTCATAGTCGCACCGTCTGGATCACGGAACCCGGGATTGAAATAAATTCGATGTGACGACCGATGGTGGCGAGAAGCGATCCATCCATAACACTCGGCCAACCTGCACAGATCATCAAACCGAAAATTATTTGGCGAGTTTCTAGCCTTTTCTAAAAGTTTCACGCACCTCGCCATTCTCTAACCAAACGGTATCACATGGGATACCGCAAACCAAATTTACTTTAGCTTTGAAACCCAAGCCGCCGCAACTTCTTTAGGGGTTAACTTCTTGCCATCAACCTCATAATTCAGCTTCCGCATGTCGTCAGTGGAGATGGCATTTTTTAGTTTATCGAGGACTGCATTTAATGTCTCGCTGACTTCCTGACGGGCGATGAATACAGCCTGATATGGCGGGAAGTATCGTTTATCGTCCTCTAACTGGAATAGGTCGAGAGCGGCGATGAGGCCGTCGGTGGAGTTGCCGGCGATGATGTCAAGTTCGCCGGACTTGAGGGCGCGGTATGTTAGAGAGAGGTCCATTTCGCGAGGTTGTTTGGTGAATGCGAAACCGTACGCCTTTAAGAATCCGGGATAACCATCGGCCCGTGACATGAAATCCTGACCGAATCCTGCTTGCCAGTTTCGGCCGAGCGGCACCGCATCGGAGATTGTTTTAAGGTTGTTTTTTCGTGCGACATCACCGCGAACAAGGATCGCAAAATCGTTTGAAAATCCAAGCGGCGGGCTGACACTAAGCTGGAATTTATCGGCGTATTCAACCTTTGTTTGCTCGTACACGGCCTGCGGATCGGTGATCGGCGGTTTTTTGAGGATCGCGGTGTAGGCGGTGCCGGTGTATTCGGGATACACGTCGATCTGTTGTGACAAAAGGCTTTCGTGCGCGAGGTTGCCGCCAAGCTCGAACTGGCGTGTGACCACCACGCCCTGCTTTTCAAGCATCTGCGCGAGTATCTCGGCGAGGATTATCGATTCGGTGAAATCTTTTGAGCCGACGACGATCTTCTGTGATGACTCGCTTTCTATACCGCCTTCGACAATACTATTTGAGAGTTCAGATCTGAAATTTGAAACAAATCCAAGACCAACGACAAGGGCTAGAACACCAGCAACACCAACCGCAATGAACCGTCTGCGCCCGGCGCTTTTGCGTTCGCCGATCTCATAGCTCTTTTCAAATTGTCCGAGTGCAAAATCGCAAAGTATAGCAAGAATCGCCGAGGCGAGAGCACCGGCGATGAGCAAATTGTTATCGTTTTGCCGCAGGCCGCGAAAGATGTATGTTCCCAATCCGCCTGCTCCGACCGCCGCCGCAACAGTCGCTACGCCGACCGAGATGACGACCGCAACACGAATTCCCGTCAATATCACCGGCATCGCCAGCGGCAGCTCGACCAATTTCAAACGCTGCCAGCCGGTCATCCCAATGGCGACCGCGGCCTCTTTTACCTTTGGATCAATGCCGAGAATTCCGGTGACCGTATTCCTAATCACGGGCAGTAATGCGTAGAGAGCAAGCGCGATGATCGCCGTCCGTGCGCCGATCCCGCCGATAAACGGGATCGGAATCAACAGTCCAAACAAAGCGAGGCTCGGGACCGTCTGCATAATGTTTGCAAAGCCCAGCACCGGTGTTCGCAGGGATCTGACGCGAGTGAGCAAAATCCCAAGCGGTACACCGACGAGAACGGCGAAGCCGGTCGAGATGAAGACCAGGAAAATATGCTCGCGGATCAGCGTGAGCAGCTCAGACCAGTTGGTGCTAATAAATTGAAAAAAGTCTCGCACTTATTGCTCGGTCGGGCATAACCCGAAAACTCACTCACCCGTCAGACAATATGTCACGGCTTCTTTTGAAACGTCGGCAAAAACTGCGGCGTGACCCGGCCTTTAGTTTTTTGTTCGAATGCGTATGCATATTTGATGAGCATCGGTTCAGAAAAAGCTTTTCCAAAGAATGCCATGCCGGTGGCGTTTGCGGTCATCGTGCCGGTGGCGTTTGGGCTTTCGCGGAGGCCTAATGGCACTGTTATGAAAGGGTAGCCGGCGACGGCGGCGATCGACCAGGCCGCACCGGTGGTCGGGCCGACGAGGGCATCGACGTTGTATTTTGCAAGCATGGCGTCGATGCCGTCCTGGCGCGTGGCCTTTCCTACTTTTGCGAGGGCGTCGAGATATGTCTTGTCAGTGAGATCGCCTTTGGCCTGAGCCGAGGTAAAAAGCTCCTGGCCAAATAGTTTTAGCTCTTTTTCTTTGTTCTCGTCATTAAACTTGATGAGGTCTTCGAGCGTTTTGTATTTCGAACCTCTAGCCGAGAGATATTTGTTCAAATTAGCCTTAAATTCGTAGAGCAGCACATCGAGCCGCTCTGTATTTAGCTGATTGGCCGGAAAATCAACATCGACCAGCGTAGCTCCTGCATCGCGGATCTTGTCGAGAAATGGCTGATAATATGCCTTGAACTGTTGGGCGTTTTGTCGCGGCGGAAACATCACGACACCGAGCCGGGCGCCTTTGAGGCTGTTTGGGTCAAGGAATTTAGTGTAGTCTTTGGCGGCATTTTTGTCCGCTGCGGAGGTGATTGCGTCCTGTTTGTCGCGGCCGATCATTGCTCCAAGTAGAATGGCGGCGTCGGCGACTGTTCGGGCCATCGGGCCGGCGGTGTCCTGGGTGTGGGCGATGGGGATGATGCCGCTTCGCGAAATGAGGCCGAGGGTCGGTTTGATGCCGACGACGCCGTTTGTTAACGCGGGGCATATAATCGAGCCGTTTGTTTCGGTGCCGACGGCGACGGCAGCGAGATTGGCAGAGACCGATACGCCCGAGCCGGAACTCGAGCCGCACGGATTCTGATCGAGAAAATACGGATTATTCGTCTGCCCGCCGCGCCCGGACCAGCCGCTGATCGAACGTTCGCCGCGAAAATTTGCCCATTCGCTGAGGTTCGTTTTGCCGATAATCACGGCGCCCGCCATGCGCAATTGTTGCACGACAAATGCGTCCTGTTTCGGCTTGGGCGCGTCAATTAGGGCCAGCGAACCGGCCGTCGTCAGCATCTTGTCGGCGGTGTCGATGTTGTCTTTTATAAGCACGGGAATGCCATGCATCATCGAGCGCATTTTGCCCTTTTTGCGCTCTTTGTCCATCTGATCGGCAATTGCTAGCGCGTCGGAATTGATCTCGACCACCGAACGGGTCTTAATATCGACTTGTTTAATCCTTTCAAGATACATCTCGGTCAAACGTCTCGCCGTTAGCTTGCCCGACTTCATTTGTGCCTGAAGTTCGCTGATCGTCACCTCGATAAGCTCGGGAAACGGCTCGTTGGACGTAGGCCCAGCTACAATTTCACCCTTAGCGTTACGAAACAATGCGAACGTCGCCAAACCAGCGGCTCCGGTTTTTAGAAATTGTCGTCTGTTTGATTTATTTGTATCCATAATTCGGCTAAAGCCTCGGCCCGAACGATATCGACCACAGAAAAATACCACCACTCGGTCACATCGTCATAGACACGCCTAATCTTAAATTCCTCAAAAATTGCGAGACCGGTTTTCATCGTAATGCAATATTATCATCGAATTGTCTCAAGATATGCACGGGCGAGGGGCAAATTAGTTTGTGCAAAATTCTCGGGCGTATCGAGCAGCACGATGCTTCCTTTCTCCATAAGTGCGATACGCGTGGCGAGCAGCATTGCTTCGCGCAGGTCATGAGTGACAAAGACCGCTGTTTTGCCCAATTCGCGTACCAATCCGGCGAATTCCTTTTGCAGATTTGTCCGCGTGATCGCGTCGAGCGCGCCGAATGGTTCGTCGAGCAGCAGCAGGTCAGGATCGGAGGCGAGTGCCCTAGCGACGCCGACGCGCTGGCGCTGGCCACCGGATAACTCGTGTGGGTAACGGTCGGCAAATTTGGCAGGGTCGAGACCGACGAGGCCGAGCATTTCGGCGGTTCTGGTTTTGCGTTTCGACTCGTCCCAATTCAACAGAGCCGGCACGACGCCGACATTCTCAGCCGCCGTAAAATGCGGAAACAGACCGCCGTCCTGCATCACATATCCGATATGCCGGCGCAGACTGATCGCATTCCACTCGAGCGTCGTTTTGCCATCGACTAAAACCTCGCCGCTGGTCGGTGCTATCAGACAATTTATCAGCTTGAGCGTCGTCGTTTTGCCACAGCCGGACTCGCCTAATAGAACCAGAACCTCGCCTTTTTCGATCTTGAGATTTAGATCAACAAGGATCCTGGCGCCATCGATGGCGTAGTTGACCAAGCGAAACTCGACAATTGGAAGATCATTTACCAAATCCGTTTCACCTCAGTCCTCGTTTGTCATAACAACATTGTGTACCAAATGTTCTCGAATTCCAAGAAGTTTAATGCCTCAACACGCTTGCGACCTACCTTAATCTGAAGAGCAGTCGGGCCGCTCAATATCAAAGTGGCGTGACCCCTGAAGCGATGGGATTTTAGTGCGTGGTATTATCAAGTCTAACGTGTTCGATAAAATTAGAGAACAAATTCGCGAGCTGGGCCATCTGACACCGATAGCCCTTGTTGCCGCTTTTCTCCCGATCTTCGGCAGCTCGGTGCTGCTCATTTTTTTGCTGCCGATCGGCAACTGGCTCCGCGATAATTGGGAACTCGGTATCTTTGTTTTTATCGCCGGTACGTTATTCTTTTGCGGCCTCGCACTGTTGCCGACCAACGTCATTGGTATCGTCAGCGGATGGGCATTCGGCTTCGAGCTCGGGCTGCTGATTCTGCTGTCCGGCGTTCTCGGGGCGGCGATCATCTCGTTTCTCATTAACTCGCGGATCAGCGGCGATCATCTGCCGAATGCGATCAGGAAATATCCACGCTCAACCGCGATTTACGAAGCGCTCCTGCAAGATGACTTTAAGAAAACAACGCTCATCATCACGCTTCTGCGAATGTCCGTCATAATGCCTTTTGCACTCACCAATTTTCTGATGGCGGCGGCCCGTGTGCCGCTCGTACCTTATATTATCGGTACTGCGGCTGGTATGCTGCCTCGATGTGCTGCAACTGTGTTTGTCGGCTCAGGCCTCTCGGAACTGAATCTCGCCGACACGCGCGAGATATATTTATTGGCGATCGGCATCGCCGCCACCATCGCCTCCGTCGTCATCATCTCCATCCTCAGCCGCAAAGCCCTAGAACGCCTCACCCGAAACAAAGACCTGAGTCCCGAATAAATTTTCAAAACCGGTTAGAAGTGTTTGAAAAAGCTCTGCATATCTATTTGCCGACTCTCAACCAAAAATCAAAAAAGTGAAAATTGAAACGAGAGGAAGAAATCGAAGTTCTTGACCGAATGGGCTTACAAAAACACATGAAACCGACGGTTCTGTTCCCGTGCCATTCTGACGGCGATCGATACGGCGTCGATCTGATCGTCGTGGGTGCCGGAGGGGAATGATGCGGCTTCCTCGATAAACTCGGTATTCCAGGGGCCGCGGACGAGATAGACCTTGCCGGCCTCGGCGAGGGCGATCCAGGGTAGGGCGCGGGCGACCTTTGTGTCTGATACCTTGACACCGCGCAGGGCGCGTCCCTGAATCTGTCTCTCTCTGCGCAGGTCCTGGATGACGGCGTGGCCGTTGGCTGAGAGTTCGATGCCGTGCTCGGTGTCACGCTCGGCGAGGATGCGTCCCAGGATGTATCGGCGGAGTTCGGGATATTCAATTTGTTTGCGAAATCCGCCGTCGATGTAGATATTGCCCTCGCGGTCATAGGCGATGCGGAGGCTCGCGGTATAATCTGCGCTCGCCTGACCCGAAACGCCCGGGTCATAACCACGTTTCCACCTAAGGCCTTGCGGCGGTGCGGCGACGATATTCTTAAACCAGGCCCGCTTAAACAAACCGCCCTCGGCCGGCACCGGTCGCTGCTGATAAAGTGCGGCAAATGAATAGCTGCCGAGCTTGCGTTTGAGGCGTTCGAGAGCGGCTTTGTCGTAACGATCAGGGCACAGGGCCTCGCCGGGTTGGCGATTGATCGGATCGGGATGGCCGTGAAGGGGGGAAGAAGAGTCGGTGAGAAAGGGAGATTCATCAGCAGAATCAATTAGCTCCCCTTCTACATTTCTCTCCCTCTCACCTTCCTGAGCAAGTGCCGGCAGATTTACGACCTCCCACTTCTCGCCGCCAACCTCTCGCGATTCGCGCAATAATCTTCCCGCCAGATCGTCCTCGTGCCAGCGGGTTTGGATGAGGATGATGGCGCCATTAGGTTCGAGGCGGGTGTAGAGGTCGTCGTTAAACCAATCCCAGATATTCTCCCGGATCGTCTCAGACTCGGCCTCGGCACGGCTCTTTATCGGGTCATCGACAATGATCATATTGGCCCCAAAACCCGTGACGCCTGAGCCGACACCGACGGCCCGCAAACCGCCGCCCGCCCTTGTCTCCCACTCGGCCTCGGAATTGGCCTGGCGCGAGCGGGTGAACGGGAACATCGAGCTTTGGCAATTTAATTCCGGGTTCCTGGTTTCGGGTTCCGGGTTTGACTTTCGGAGGTTCTGATTTCGAGCTACGGGCGGTGACTCTGAACCTGTTCCTGACTCGGAACTCGGAATTTGTAACTCGGAAGCAATCGCTGCGTCATCCGATAAAACCCGTCTTATTTTTCGCGAAAATCTATTCGCCAGACGCTGGTTGTAGCTGCCGATGATCACATTCTGGCTAGGATCCAGTTTAAGGAGCCATGCCGCATATCGCACCGTCACCAGTTCTGATTTGCCGTGACGCGGCGGGAGAAAAATCATCAGCCGTTTGCAATGGCCGTCGTACACCCTTTTTAGGTGTTTGTAGATGTAAACCTGATGCTTCCATTCCCAGTTCATTGTGGGCGAGACTTGTTTTAGCCAGTTTTTAAAATCGTCGAAGTCGTTGAGGGGATACGGGGCCTCAATATAATTTTCCGGCTGAGGGAAATGGGGAGCATTTTCGCTCATCATTGCGTCGGCGCCATCTGAGTCAGATGCGGCGGGGCCGTCTGTGTGCGACGCGGCGACGGCTCTGGACAATTTCGCGTCCTGCCTCTGCTGGCGGATAATAGCATCAAAGCCATAACGCTCGATCCAGCCTGAGGTGCAGCGTCCGCGTTCGAAACGTCTGTACAATATCCGCCGGTGAAAGTCAGTGTAACCCAGATCGCGCATTTCCTGCTCGACCAGCTCATGCTGCTGCCCGCCGTACTTCAAATACAGGTCACGACAATCTGAAATTCGTTTGAGATTTGCTTGTCTGTCAACATTCATAATATAAATTACAACAAATGTAGCACAGAAAATTGCATTTGTCAAGCAATATTTCATAGATGATACGGGGGGTGGAGGGCAATAATATGCATAACTAATCATCTACAAAACGCTCAAAAGAATTTGAAAAATTCTACAAGACAATGGAAGGCTTACTCGCCGTGCCTTAAAGCTAATTACAAGAAAAACTGGAAGAAAAAAACGCGCTAAGGCAAAGCAACAAGAAAAGCAGACTAATGTGCCTGCTTCTTCCCGGGATTCTTCCAAGTTGTTTAAAGGCTAGAGCGATAAAAGAAGTGCGGCTGGCGTCTTAAACGGGGCATGTGATTCGGCGTAAATTTTTGGCATCGATCAGGTCTTGCGGCCGTCCGGCCCGCTCTTTATTAACGATCAAATCGGCAATCGAAATATAGTGAAGTGCTATATCAGCGATCATTGAGGTTTTACGACGCTGCCAGCAATCGCCAAATTCCAGACCCTCGAGTCCCATCAAAATATCGATTCTCGAAGGCGGGAGGCCGATCTGGTAAACGGTTGTCGGGACCGTAAAATCGTGAATGGTCGCATCGATAAGCGGGGCGCCAAAAGAGAGCAGAGCAGCAAACACCTTTTCGGCATTTGCAGCGGAGTTATCTACCCAGAGATCGAGGTCTTTTGTATAGCGGGGTTCGGTATGCTCGGAGACAGCGTAGCCGCCCACCACTAAATATCTAACTCCGGCCCCGGCGAAGAGTTTCAACAGATCTTTGAAGTCGGAGTTCATCAGGATTTTTGCCCTTCATTAGCCATGCGTTTACAGTGAGTTCCCAGATGGCCGAGGCTCGTTGGTCCGAGGTTTGCTGTTGCCAGAATTCGAGGTCAAAAGACCTGTCACCCTGCTCCTCGATCGTTGTCAGCCGGGTCGTCATGATGCGGCCATCCCGGGTAATAGTTTTGGAGGTTTTAGACGACATTGTTGTTATATTTTATCACAATCTAGGAAGTTTATTCCCACTCGATTGTGCTTGGCGGTTTGGATGAAATGTCAAAAACGACGCGGTTGACGCCGCGAACCTCGCTGGTGATCCGGGACGAGACGGCTGCGAGGAAGTCGTGCGGCAGACGTGTCCAGTCGGCGGTCATGCCGTCGGTCGATGTGACGGCGCGTAGGGCGACCGTTTTTTCGTAAGTGCGGTAATCGCCCATTACGCCGACCGATTGGATCGGCAGCAAAACGGCGAATGCCTGCCAGACATCTTTATAGAGGCCAAAGTTTTTAAGTTCTTCGATAAAAATAAGATCGGCTCGCTGGAGCAGCTCGACTTTGTCGGGTGTGATGTCGCCGAGGATGCGGACGGCGAGGCCGGGACCGGGAAACGGGTGACGCTGGAGAATCTCATCGGGAATTTGCAAGTCTTTACCGATCAGGCGAACTTCGTCCTTAAATAATTCCCGTAAAGGCTCGATCAATTTTAGATTCATCTTTTCGGGCAGGCCGCCGACGTTATGATGAGATTTAATCGTGACAGACGAGCCGCGAAGGCTAACCGACTCAATGACGTCCGGGTAAAGCGTGCCCTGGACGAGCCATTTTACATCGCCGATCTGATCAGCCTCGGCTTGAAAAACGTCGATAAATTTACCGCCGATGGCTTTGCGTTTTAGTTCGGGGTCTGTGACATCTTTTAGGACAGCGTAAAAATCGTCTGAGGCGTCAACGCCCCGGACGTTGAGGTGGAGATTGTTTTTATATAATTCGAGCGTGTCCTCGAATTCGCGATAGCGGAGCAGCCCGTTATTGACAAAAATACAAGTCTGCCGGTTACCTATTGCCTCGTGGACCAGCATCGCCGCGACCGTGGAATCTACGCCGCCCGACAAACCACAGACGACATTGCCGGTCGGCCCGACGATGTCACGGATTTTCTCGATCTCTTCTTTTATAAATTGTGTCGGCGTCCAGTCGCCCCGGCATAGGCAAATTTTAAATAAGAAATTGCGAAGGATTTCCTTGCCGAGCGGTGTGTGCGACACCTCGGGGTGAAACTGGACGCCGTAAATTCGTCGTGCCTCATTTTCGATTGCCGTCACGACTTTACCGGTCGTCGCGGTCGTCTCAAAACCCTCGGGCAAACGTGTCACATGATCGCCGTGGCTCATCCAGACATTGATCTCAAACGGAAGCTCCTCAAACAATGCGGTTTTGCCGCTTAACACTTTGAGCTTTGCGTGGCCATACTCACGCCGCGCCGCGGGTTCGCTGGAACCGCCGAGATCGACCGCGACGAGCTGCATTCCGTAACAAATACCCAGTATAGGCACGTCGATCTTTTGATAAAAATCCGGTGCGACACGCGGGGCATCTACATCAGTCACGCTCGATGGCCCGCCCGACAGGATGACACCCATCGGCCGTCTCGCCGCGATCGTATCCGCCGCCAAATGAAACGGATGTATCTCACAATAAACGCCCTGCTCGCGCACCCGCCGGGCGATAAGCTGAGTGTATTGCGAGCCAAAATCGAGGATTATTATGGTTTCGTGATGCAAAAATTAGCTCCCTGTCTATTAGTCGAAAATACAATTATACGGTTTTTGGCAAAAATAGCAGAACTGCGAAGCCGCAGGTTTTCGCCACAGATTTACACTTCGATGTCAGCAGCGGCAACTCCAAGTCACCCTGGCCGTCGAGTAGTTCGCAAGAGCGCTGTTGATTTTCTTTTGAGGACATTTCTCAAGAGTTTTTATGCGGACATTTTCACCTAGTTCTAACACATATGCTCAGTTTGCTTTGACATGAGCGACTTTGCGCGCGTAAACTCTAGGTTTTCACTTTCACTAGTGAATCATTGTGGAGACGAGCTATGCCGAAGAGAACATATCAACCAAACAACCGCCGCCGCGCGAAAAAGCACGGTTTCAGGGCACGGATGGCGACCAAGAACGGTCGCGCCGTGATCAAACGCCGTCGAGCGAAAGGACGCAAGAGATTAACGGTTCACCATTATTAGGCTTTGGCTTGCCAAAGGACGCGCGTTTGCTAAAACGCGCCGATTTCCTGCGGGTTTACGAGCATGGACAGCGTTTTGAAGGCCGTTTTATGACGGTTTTCATTTTGCCCGCGAAACTAGACAGGCATCGCGTCGGCATCACGGCTACCAAGAAAGCTATCGGCAAGGCGCACGACCGCAACCGGGCCAAGCGGCTCTTGCGGGAGAGTTTTAGATTAAGCCGGGCCGAGCTAGATGCGATAAACGAGAAATTTGATTGGGTTTTGAACGCCCGCCGCAGCATCTTGCATGTAAAACTCGAAAAGCCAATGGCCGAGTTACGGGCGATCGTAGCCCGCTTGCAAAAGGGCGAAGATAAGTTGCCACAGAGTACACAGAGCAAAACAGAGGAATAAATGGCTGCCCGCCGTTTTCGATTTTCTCTCTGTGATCTCTGTGATCTCTGTGGCAAAATCGTTTTAAGCGATGAAGTTTTTGGTTCTCGATATATTGGGCTTGTATAAGCGGTTTTTGTCGCCCTTTTTGCCGCCATCATGCCGGTTTGAGCCGACCTGTTCGGAATACGCAAGTTTGGCGGTCGAGAAATACGGTGCGTTGCGCGGAACATGGATGGGTTTCACGCGTATCTTAAGGTGTCAGCCGTTTTGCAAAGGCGGGCATGATCCGGTTCGATAAGTTGTCAGTGGCCGGTTGTCAGTTGTCAGAGAACTTTTGCTGACGAACCGATAACTGCTAACCGGCAACTGATTTTTATGGAAAATCAAGGTAATAATAGTAATCAATCCCGTTTTCTGATCGCGGCCGCGATATCGATGGCTGTGCTTTTTGGATGGTCGTACTTTTTTACACCGCCGCCGCCCGCAAACAACGCAAATACTGCTGTAAATGCAAATACCGCTCCGGCCGCGACTGCCCAAACGGCTCCGGCTGCACCGGCACCGCAACCCGAAACGGCATCTGAGATTACACCCGACACGACACCAAACCGCACTATAACCATTAAATCGCCCTTGTATGAGGTTAAGCTTGATTCTCGCGGGGCGCTGGCAACGAGCTGGATCATTCTCAAGAACAGGTCCGAAAAGGCCGAATATGCTGTTTTTGGCGATGGTTCGACCGATACTCAGCAAAAGCCGCTGCAGCTTATTTCTGCTGAAGCCTTGAGTCGAAGCCCGCGTGAGATACCATTTCGCCTCTCAACCGAAGATCCCATTCTGACGACATTCCTTAACGACCGTAATTATCAGATTTCAGAAGCTGACGAGACCATTACGCTTGGCGAAGGCCAGGAAAGGCAGATCGAGTTTTCACTTACCGATTCAAATGGTGTCGAGGTCAAAAAGACCTTTCTCTTCCGGGCCGACAGCTATGTAGCCGATCTCGGCGTTAGTCTGCGGCGAGCGGGCCAGCCGATCCCGAATACAAAACTTCTGATCGGGGCCAGCATCGGCGATCACGATCTTAATCACCACACGTTTTACCAAATCGAATCTGAAACGGTTGCCGCTATCAGTGACGATATTTACAGGCATCAGGGATATTATTCGTTCGAGTATGACGCCAATAATCAGGCGCGGCTAGCGGATCAGGGAACGGTCGATTGGGCGGGCGTGGGCGACGCATATTTTGCGATGGCCGCAATACCAGCAACACCTCAGCAAGGCCTACAATATACAGCCTCAAAGTACAATGTCCCGACTCAGCCGTTTTACGACAGTATATTTAACTGGATACTGCGGAGCGCGAAAACGAGCGAGACCAGACATCTGGTAACCGTTGCGATGCCAATCCCGAGTGACGGCGCGGTGACGCAAATTTATACAGGAACAAAGGACTATTTTGTCCTAAAGGAATATAACAAGTCGATCTCAGCCGCGGCCGGACGAGAGATCAACATTGTTCACCTCATAAATTTTAGCAATTACAGCATCATCAGGCCGATAACGACGTTCCTCTCGATACCGATCCTTTACTCACTAAACTTCTTTAACGGCATCACGCAGAATTACGGCCTGGCGATCATTGTTTTTACATTTCTTTTTTATTCACTGCTTTTCCCGCTCAGATGGTATCAATCGAAATCCTTCAAAAAGGCGGCCGGTAACGCGCCGAAGATGAAGGAGATGCAGGACAAAATCAAGGACCTGCAAAAGAAAGGCGTCCCGAACGACGATCCGCGTATGCGCGAGCTGCAAATGCAGCAGTTGCGAATGACAAAGGACGCTCTGCCGATCGGCGGTTGTCTGCCGATGCTGCTTCAGTTTCCGCTTTTGATCGCATTTTATACAGCGATTACTGTTTCCGTTGAAGTTCGGCAGGCGTCGTTTCTATGGCTTCCCGATCTCTCGGCCGCCGATCCATGGCATATTTTAGAGTTTGCATTTGCCCTCTCGATGATACTGGCGATGAAATTTACGCCGCAGGCCGCCGTCGTCACACCCGAACAGCAGATGCAGCAAAAGATGATGATGTATCTGATGCCGGTCATGATGCTGTGGGTGATGTGGGCGGCTCCGTCGGGGCTTCTGTTATACTGGTTCTTTGGCAACATCGTCAGCTTTGGCCAGCAGATGGTCATCAACCGTCTGAACCGCACGGATATACCGGCTGGAACGCAGATAGTCGACTCAGTACCAGCCAATGCAAAAAAGGTAAAGCCAAAGCTGTCGAGAACATAACTGGAGCCCCGTTGGCTCGTCCGGTTTACTGATTTATTGAACAGGAGTTCGCCTTTACGACTTATGAACCAAACCTGTGAAAACGCAAAAGAGTTCCTTTCGGGTCTAGTCACTGATCTGAGTTTTGATCTGACCGTTTCGGCTGAATGGACCGACGAGGGATGTTGGATAAATCTCAGCGGTGAGGATTCGCATTACGCCTTAGCTGAGAACGGCGAGCTGCTGGATGCATTCGAAACCTTGCTTTTCCAGGCGTTTGGCCGCGAACTCGACCGCGAGCACCGTTTTGTCGTTGATGCTGAAGGTTTTAGACAGACAAGAAAAGCAGAACTCCACGCAATGGCCCGCTTCGCCGCAGATCAGGTACGCAAAAACGCCCGGCCGTTTACATTCGGCGTCCTAAATTCTACCGAACGCCGCATCATCCACATGACTCTGCAAAAGGAAGAAGACCTCTTTACCGAATCCGTCGGCGACGGCCGCGACCGGCGTTTGCAGGTTAGATTGCAATAGCCTCTGTTAACGGTTGAGACCATGGGGTGCGAAACCTCACCATGGATGTTTACGGATTGATCGTCACGTAAGTTGGGTCGGATGGGATGCCGACGATTTCGTTCTTTTTCATGAACAGGCCCGGACGAAGATGCGTTCGAGGGTGGTGGGCGTGACGGTGACGACAAACCTATTTGCGGTGCCGAAGCCGTTGTCCTGCCAGGTCGAGGCGCCCGCTGATATTTAAATTGCCACTAGAAAGTATCGAACGATTGAATTGACGCGGGGCGAAACCCGCTAGTAAACAAGGTAAAGTTTAACTGACGACGTGAGAACAAAGCCTTGCCAATTTTGGGTTTATATTTTTCATTTTGATTAGATTCGGCGTGAATGAATTGTTAGGCAGCAAATCAAAGATTGTTACGGCAGCGGCCCGATGCGGGAGAGCAGCGAACGCGTACCGCGATAAGCGCTGACAATTGCATCGGCCCCCAAGAGCCCGAGCCCGGCGGCAGCAAGGAGAGGAACTATGGTGCGCTCAGACAGAAGGAATAGCGCGATCGCGCTTATGGTGAAAACAGCTCCAAACGCAGCCGTTATCAGCCGATGAGCCAATGAACCTTTTGCAGGAGTCCTTTCAGTGTCTGTCATGGGCTTTACGGCTGAGATGACGTGGGCAAAAACCCGCTGCACGCAAGCTGCGGGTTTAGAAGAACCGTTTTAAAGAGTAGCTGTTTTTGCCTCACGTCCATTGATTTGTTCGGCTGTCCGTTATTATAAAGCGCGTTGTGAAAACGCGGCTTCAAATTTAATCATTGACGAAAACTCATTTATTCGGCAAGTAAGTCGGCTCTGAGATTTTTGCCGCATCGGACGGGCAAACCCAATCGCCGAATTTGTCTTTGAAACAACTATACTGCGCGTCGTATTTCCAGAGTATTGTGCTGTCGGTATGTTGGTCGCAATAGCTAAATTTGGTTTTGACCGGATAAATCATTGCTCCCTGCGGTGCGCCGTCGTAGAGCAAGCCGTTGTTAGTCAGGCGATTGACATAAGATTTGCCGAGCGTGAAGGTTTGATAATTGATGCCGACTTTGCGCCCGTTGGCATTGCCTTTATAGAATTCAAAAATTACGCGCTTGAATGTTTCGGCGGAAGGTTTTGAATTGGCTGAAACCGTGCCTGCCGGTTCGTCTAAAGGACAACCGCCGGTCCTCTGCTTGGTTTCTTCTGTTTTGGTCGGTTCTTCTTTTGAAGTTTTATCGGTTTTGTTCGGCGTTGTTTTTGGATTTTCTTCTTCCTGCGGCTCGTCTTTGACGGCTTCCAGCTTTTTGCCGTCAATCGTGCAGCCGCCTGTTTTGAAAGCGTCGGTGATTTTCGACTTTAAAACTTTCGATTCAAAACTTGCCGACGGCGTGTAGGTATTGACGAACAGAACTTTGCAGTCTTTGCCGTCGCATTCGAGAACTTTGAAGTTATACATACTGCTGTCGGGACAGTTGTAAAGTTTGTTGAATTGAATGTCGCTTTGCGCCGCAACGGTCAAGTGCAACACGGAAAAGAACGCGAAAGAAGCGATTGCGGCGAACCAAATGCGTCGCCAATTTGTTTTAGATTTTTTCATCTTTAGTCTCTCGTTAAATTGTTTTCAGTTACTAATGCGACAAAACTTAAAAAAGCGGCTCAAAATTTTCAACTAAATGTTTTTTTCGCTCACACTGACACGAGAAGCAGCCGAACGATTGAGTTGACGTGGGGCGAAACCAGCCACACGCAAGCTAAAATTTAACCGCGCAAGATTTTAAAGAGAAGCTGTTTCGCCCTCACGACCAATGATTTGTTCGGCTCGTCTTTATTTTCCCGCGCCGCTTCTGCCACGACAACAGGCAAGTTTGTTTCTATCAAGATGCGCTTGTCAAGCCCACGCAAATATGCGCCTTCACCTTGCAATGTAATTCCCCAATCTGCTAATGCCGCCTGTGCTTCTGCGGGGATTTGCTGGATTGCCTTCTTTATTTCGTTCAAGATAACGTCAACTTCTTTTGAAATTGCCGCACTAATCTCGACTTCCGTTACCGTCACGGTTCGCGGAACACCTGCCTCAATGTCGCGTCCTCGCAGTTCCATCGAAAGCTGATCGTCTTCGGGAAACGCGCTGCCAACAGCAATTACGATAGCTCCGGCGGTTCGCTCGCCAATCAGCATATTTAGATTCTGATGAAAATGCTCGATAACGGCTTCGCCAAAAGTTTGTGTTCCAACGGGAAAACGATGTGCGTAAACGGCGTGTCCGTCAACTTCGCTGACAACTTGCGAATCTGCTGTTCTGATGCTGGCAGTTACAATCGTAGGTTTAGAAATTTCAGGTTTCATATTTCATAAAAT
>JBBSJK010000071.1:0-16176 GCA_038257355.1 Pyrinomonadales bacterium
CTCGAACTGTCGATCTCGCCGGTTGTGAAAAGATTTTGCTCGCGGCAATCTCGATTGCTAATTTCAGGTTTACTTGGGGGCGTTATCCTTAACGTATTGCTCCAGTTTTTTCTTGTCGGGATGATTTGGCACCTTTTGAAGAAAACTTTTATACTCGGCAGCAGCACGATCTTTGAGATTAGCACCGTTATAAAGAGCGGCAAGCCGCAGATGAATATCAGCTTTTGGGATGGGGGCGAGCTCGATGGCTTTGTTTAGAAACCCAACAGCCAGTGAGCCTTTCTTTGCCTGTAGGTAAGCTTCCCCGAGAAAATGATTAGCATCCGCCGATTCCGGTTCAAGCTCCACTGCACGGGCAAGGATCTCTATCGCCTTATCTACATTCTTTTGACTCAATTCCATCTTGCCAAGATTGACTCGAGCAAGCGTAAAATCCGGTTTCAGTTCTAACGCCCTGGAAAAGGCCGGAGCGGCATCGTTATATTTTTTTTCGGAGTAATAGATCGTCCCAAGCATTGTCCAGACAAGATAATCTTTTGCATCCTTTTCAACGATCTGTTTAAATATGGATGCCGCATCTCCGTTTTTGTTTTCCCGAAGAGCAGCCATAGCTTTCTCGAAGGCCTTCTCAGCATCGGCGGTGCGTATATATCCTGGAACCGTCACTACACCCGTTTTAGAAATAGCGGAACCTTTCAACGCTCTCCAATCTAAAGAGACGTCCTGGCGTATGCGGTTGCCGGTTCCGACTGTCAGGTACGAGCGGCCGACCTCTCCGCTGTCAACTTCAAACAAAAGGGCGTGTCCGTGCCGAGGGGTTTGAAGAAAGAAAAAGTACCCTCGGTCGTCTGTCTGCCGCCTTTCCACTTGAGTTCCGCTTAACAAAAGGGAAACAAAAATATTCGGCTTTCGTTCACCTTTGGGCATTCCCTGTATCTCGACCTGTCCGTAGATAACGGGAGCTCCGATTGGGATCGGCATCCCCGTCGCCGAACTAACCTCATCAGTCTGTGCTAGAGAGCCGTATGATGCCGCGAACATAATTAGAATCAAAAGAATCCCGGAAAAATAAAAACGCTTCATAATGAATAATGATCTCCTGAAACCGAAGTAAACCTACAAAGAAAGTGATATTACACGAAATGTTGAAAGTCAAATTTTAGATGGTATTGAAAGCGATAAGAGAGTTACGTTAAGAACGTCATCTCGCGTACGTAAAACTGCAAAGCTAGCTAAACTAACGCAAAAAGTTTTGCAGGAAATCAAGACCTTATGAAGATTCGCTAGTTTAACTGGCAAATGATTTCACGTTGTACATTCGACTGGTTCGCAGGTTTCTTTGTCAGAATAGCTTGTGGCCCCGATACCATCGTCACCAAGTTCTACCCACAGAAATTACTGGGTACGCGCCCGTCCTGAACAGATTTTAGAGGCTGGTAAAGCACTTCAATAAAAAATGTTTAAGCTACGTGCTTTAGGGCAAGCTGGAGAAAATTTTCAAACAAAATTCGCCCATCACGGCTCTCGTTGGGGTGTTCCCAACGGGTCGGGTTTTTTGACCAGTCTTCAAATGACTTTTCGAGATGAAACTGGACGGTGTAGATTAGCTGGCCGCCCGATTGTTTGACCATCATCTGGTTTTTGCAGAGGTAAGAGCTAGCGAGGAGTTTAAAGCCGTTAGGAACACCTACAACCTGTACGCCATGATTTTGCCAAACACGCAGGATGTCGTCGTGTGTTGTGTACTCTTGCCAAACACCAGATTTTTGATCGTCATTGCCCTCGAATATCGGGTCTGAATTATCGACGATCTTTACAAATCGATATTGATATTCGACAATGCGATCCGTTCGTTTTTCGAACAGTTCAAGATCGTCGAGGGTTTGTAACTTTGAGCCGAAGGCCAGAGCGACCAATTGATGGGCGCCGCAAATCGCTAGAACGGGAATCTTGGTTACTTGTATAAATTTTGTAAAACTTTCGATATGTGCGGGATTATAGTAATCAAAGTCAGCAAATGTCCCGCTCATTACGATCGCATCAGGCCGAAACTTTTCAGCAGCATCCGCGAGTTCAGATAGATGAACGGTCATCGTCCTGGGTCTTTTGACGAGACGCAGAACATTATTTGCAATGTTGTTGCAGGCCATTGCGGAAACTTTGCGTTCGAATGCGAGTTTTGCTTCCGTGCTCCCATTCCAATCCTTGTGGGCTAGTTTCGACAGATCGGACTCGTATCGCAACAGATTATTAACGATCAGAACTTTAGCGTGCTCGATCTTTTTCTCGATCGGCTCATACATACAAAAAGTACTCTTATTGTACGGGAATGGGAGTGTTTCTGATTCGCTTACCTTCACCACTGCATCAAACATAGCTGTATTAATTCCCAGTTACCGCGCTCTTAATAGCGCATTTCACGATTATATCATCAATCAATCCAACGTAAAATTGTCTGAGTCATCGGTAAAAGTTCATTTTGAACAAATTGGGTTAGCAGAATCACTCAATTTAAAGAGTCCGCTGTTTCGTTTCGCGATTAAACTCCGGCATTGCTTCCCCGGCACCAATCTCGGAGATAGCGATCCGCATGGACTTGAGCAATTTGGAACGTGAGAGCGAAATACTTCTCGATGGTTTTCCCTGCGTCTTTTGGGTGAGAAGCAAAATGCTGAGCTGATACGACGTTTCCAGTTCATCGGCTGCTGGTGAAATTTTTGTGATGTCGTAGGGGATCGCAAAGGCTCCGCACCCGATTCGTGCAAAAACACGCATATATCTGGCTGTCGCGAGGTCGGGGCAGGCAAAGCGCCGTTTGCCTACTTTTAACTCGATCCCGAGCAACGTGTATTGAATTTCAGCTTGATTTTCGCGTGCCGAAACGTCGATCTCGAGGGAACGTGTCCGCTGAGAGCGGATCTTTTCCTTATAGATCGTTGGTAGCCAGTCGTCGGCCAAGGCGGCGCTGATTTCGGCGGCGATATCCATCGGACTCGTTTATCTTATTTATCGGCCGCGATCACCGCACTCGATGGTGATTGAGTAAATTTCTCGATCAAACTGTCGCTGAATATACCTAAATAAAACACGCCAAGCACAGTGACAAAGAGGGCGGCGGCCAGACTAGCCGGCATTTTTGGTTCGAGCCATTGGGTAGTTCGTTCGCGGAAAAACATAACGACGATCAGACGCAGATAATAATATGCTGAGATCGCAGTGTTAACAACAGCGACCACAACTAGGATCGTAAGCAGCGTATTTCCGGCCTCGAGTGCCGGACGAAACACGAGTACCTTGCCCATAAACCCGGCCGTCAGCGGCAAGCCCAATAGCGAGAGCATAAAGAGCGAAAGAAAAAAAGCGAGAACAGGCGATTTAAAGCCGATGCCGTTGTAATCTTCAAATTCAGTCCGCCGGTCGTTCTTTTGCGCTAGCAGAGTAACGATTGCAAACGCTCCCAGATTGGTGACTGCGTATGTCAGCATATAGAAAGCGACCGCCGCAATAGCTTCGTCACGAGCCTGTACGGTCCTTGCCATTCCCGCTCCAATAAATCCGACCAGCGCATATCCGGCGTGGGCGATCGACGAATAGGCGAGCATTCGTTTGACGTTGTTTTGCATTATCGCCGCGACATTGCCGACGATGATCGTTATCATCGCCATCACGGTCAGGGCCGTGATCCACGATTGATGCAAATAGACTGACGCCTGAACGCCCGCAACGAGCGGCAGGCCAAGTACAAAGATCCTCAGGAATGATGCAAACGCAGCCGCCTTAGGCCCGGCAGCCATAAAACCGGTGACCGGCGTCGGAGCGCCTTCGTAAACGTCCGGCGTCCAGACGTGAAACGGCGCCATCGCGATCTTAAATCCAAAACCAATAATCATCATCGCAGCCCCGACGAGCAAAAGTGCCGGGAAGTTTGGATTAGCGACCTTTTCGGCTATAAGCGTCAAGTTTGTCGCACCCGTCGCTCCATAAACGAGAGCCATTCCATAAAGCAAGAATGCCGACGCGAACGAGCCAAGAATGAAATATTTCATTGCCGACTCGTTAGATTTGAGATCGCCTTTCCTCAGCCCGGCCATTACGTAGGTTGCGATCGAAAGCGTTTCGAGACCAAGAAAAATAACGACGAGATCATTGCCCGCCGACATCATCATCATCCCAAATGTCGCAAACATTAACAGAGCGTGATACTCGCCAACCGGGACATTTTCCCGCTCGACCCAGACGGTAGAGATCAGCACGGTCATCGCGGAGACAAACAGAAAAACAAAAGAGAAACTAAGGCGCAGATTGTCATGCGCGATCATTCCGTTCCACGCCGACGCCGGTTGGTCGCCGCCCCACATCGTGGCTAGAATGACACCGGAAATCGCTAATCCAAACAACGATATCGCACCTGTAACGGAACGCTGTTTTGGAAAAAAACTGTCGTACAGCATTACGACAACGCCCGTGAGAGCAACGATCAGCTCCGGCAGAATGATCGGTATGTTTACGCCGGGCGTTATTAAGTCTACAAGGAAAAACGTATTCATCGATTCTTTTTCGGCCGCTTTTCAATTGCCTCCAGCTTTAGCTGGAGGTTAGAAGCATTATATCTGTACGGGCTTTAGCCCGATTAACTCTTAGCTACAAATTAGCCGCTGTTTGGCTAAAGCCGTTAATTCTCCTTCGCCAACCTCCAGCTAAAAGCTAGAGGTAATTGATTTCAAAACGCTAAGGGCCAGGCTGTTTGGCCTCAGCGACACTACCACCCGCCTGATGCATCACGCGTTCCTGTATTTTCTTCACCGATTCCTGCGAGCGTTCGAGAATTGGCTTTGGAAACACGCCCATATAGACCATCAGAAACAGCAGCGGCAGCATCAGCCCGATTTCGCGCCAGCTGAGGTCGGCGAGAATTTTGTTCTTTTCGTTTGTGACCTTGCCAAAGAAAACTCTTTGCACCATCCAGAGCAGATAAACGGCCGCGAAGATAACTCCCGTTCCGGCGAGCATTGTGGCGATGTAATTCCAATTTATGTCCGCTGTAATGCTCAGTGCAGTCGACTGGAACATTCCGATCATAATCAGAAATTCGCCGACAAAGCCGTTCAAGAATGGCAGACCGATTGACGCCATTGTCGTGATGACAAAGATCGTCGCGTAGATCGGCATTGGGCTCGATAGCCCGCCAAACTGCTTGATCTCGCGTGTGTGCCGCCTCTCATAGATAAATCCGACGAGCAGGAATAACGCTCCGGTGGTCACGCCGTGGGCGAGCATTGTAAACAGGGCTCCCTGCATTCCCGCCTCGGTAAATGAGAACATTCCGAGAATCACAAAGCCCATGTGGGCGACCGACGAATAAGCGACGAGTCGTTTGACGTCCGGCTGAACCATTGCGACCAGCGCTCCGTAAATAATGCCGATGATCGCGAGCGTAATAAACAGCCACGCTGTTTCGCGTGCCTGATCGGGAAACAAAGTAAAATTGAACCTCATTAGGCCGTACGTTCCCATTTTCAGCAAAACGGCTGCAAGGATGACAGACCCAGCGGTCGGCGCCTCGGTATGTGCGTCGGGTAGCCATGTATGAAACGGGAACAGCGGCACCTTGATCGCAAAGGCGATGGCAAAAGCTCCGAACAACAACATTCCCATCTGCGGCGCCAAAACGAGGTTACCCGTCTGCATCGCGTTCAGAATAGCGACAAAATCAAAGGACCCGCCAAGACCCGTCTGATCGGCGTATATGTAATAAAGACCGATGATCGCGACCAGCATCAGCAAACTGCCGAGTGCGGTAAAGATAAAGAATTTGACCGCCGCGTAAATGCGATTCTCGCCGCCCCAGATGCCTATGAGGAAAAACATCGGTATCAGCGACGCCTCAAAAAACAGATAGAACACCAGCAGATCTAGCGAGACAAAAACGCCGATCATCGCAGACTCAAGCAGCAGCAAGAAGACGTAGAATGCGGTCGGCCGCTTTTCAACAGCGTTCCATGTCGATAAAACAGCGATCGGCATGATAAACGTCGTCAGAATAACCAGCCAAAAGCTTAATCCATCAACACCGACGTGAAAATTTGTATTGATCGCCCGTATCCACGGCACGTTCATCTCAAAGAAAAATCCGCCCGCCCCCGCAATCGCTGATTTTGAGAAAAGAGCAAGTGAAACCAAAAAGTTGAGTACGGTAAACCCGAGCGTCAACCATTTGAGCTGCCCCTCCTGCTTCCAAAACATTTGGTGAGCTAGCGTTAGAACCGCTCCAACCACGGGAAGCAGGATTAATATTGCGAGAAGATTTTCGTTCAAAAAGTCCATTTTACATGCTGGTCTTTGGTTTTGGGACTTGGGTTATTGCAAAAACCAAAGACCAAAAGCCGAAAACTGTTTTTATCCAACTAACTTCAACCCGTAATAAATAAAATACCCGACCACAGCCAAAGCACCAATTAAAATGATCGCAGCATAGCTTCTAACAAATCCGACCTGCAACCGCCGCACTACGCCGCCAAATTCAATTACAAAATGGCCGATGCCGTTGACGATACCGTCGATAAATCCGAGGTCAAAGCCTTTCCACAGACCTTCGCGTGAAATTCGCGTTATCGGATCGACAATATAGCCATTATAAATCTCATCGATCCGCCATTTTTGCTCAAGAATCTCTGGCATTTTGCGTAACGGGCGGCGGCGAAACGCAAACCATCCGATTGCCATGCCGCCTAGCGCCATTATGACCGACAGCAATGCTAAAAGCCTCTCTTTTTGAACAATTTCAGGGGCGTGTGACTTGGCAGCTTCGCGGGCAACGACAGCCGTCTCCATATTTGTTTGAGCGATCACCGGTTCTAGGACGTTGTTAAAAGTGTTCGCATCTGAGACGCCGACCAGCGAGCTTATTGCATACGGAACGCCGACCAGACCGCCGACGGTCGACAGAAACGCAAGAATTATTAGCGGCACAGTCATTACCCACGGCGATTCGTGCGGTTTGAAGTCGTGCGGGATGTGATGATGCTCTTCCTCTTCGTCATCAGCGGCGTGGTAGTCTGTTGTCCCATGTCCCGCTACCTCGACGAGCGCACTGTGATCGTCATGTGTCCCATGTCCCGGCACCTCGACGCGCGCACTGTCCGCCGATGCATGATGATCTCCGTCGATCTCATGATGAAACCGCTCTTCGCCCCAAAATGTCATGACCATCATCCTGGTCATATATATCGCCGTCAGGACCGCAGTAACAACGGCAACGCCCCAAAGAATCTCTTCCCCAGGAAACGTCCCCGCCGGAAAGTATCTGTCGGCTGCAAACGTTTTGTAGAGAATCTCATCTTTAGAGAAAAATCCGGCCCAGATCGGAATGCCGCAGATTGCTAGCCAGCCCATCGCCATCGTGATGAACGTGATCGGCATGTGCTTCTTCAACCCGCCCATCTTTCGCATGTCCTGCTCGTGGTGCATCCCGTGAATGACCGAGCCCGAACCGAGAAATAGCAGCGCCTTAAAAAACGCATGCGTCATCACATGAAAGATGGCGACTGTAAAAGCCCCAACGCCGGCGGCGAGGAACATAAACCCAAGCTGCGAAACAGTGGAATAGGCGAGGACTTTCTTAATATCGTTCTGGGCGATTGCAATAGTCGCCGCAAATATCGCCGTTGCCGCACCGATCACCGCAACGATCCACATCGCTGTCGGCGAGAATTGATATATCGCATTCGACCGGACGACGAGATACACACCCGCCGTGACCATCGTCGCCGCGTGAATCAGGGCCGAAACAGGCGTCGGGCCGGCCATCGCGTCCGGCAGCCACGTGAGCAGCGGAATCTGCGCCGATTTCCCCGTCGCACCGATAAATAACAGCACCGCAACAGACGTCAGCCCGCCAGCAAAGATCGCTCCCCACGTAAACGGATCGACCAACATATTCTCAGTTACAAACGTAAAGACACTCTGGACCGGAACTCCGTCAACCACCTTGTCAAAAAACGAGATAGTCCCCGTGAGCATAAAGATCAAAAAGATCCCCATCAGTACGCCCCAATCGCCAATGCGATTCATGACAAACGCTTTCTTTGCTGCCTCGCGAGCCTCGTTTTTCTTTGTGTAGAATCCGATGAGTAAGTATGAGCAAAGCCCCACGCCCTCCCAACCGACAAACATCAGCAGAAAATTATCAGCCAAAATGAGCGTCAGCATCGAGAACATAAACAGGTTCAGATAGGCGAAAAAGCGATAAAAACCCGTATCGCCCTTCATATAACCTGTCGCAAAGATATGGATCAGCAAGCCGACAAACGTTATAAAACAGGCATAAATCCCGCTCAAACGATCCATCCCAAGCCCAAAATCCGCCCTAAACCCGCCAACTTCGATCCACGTCCAAAGATGATCGAGTACCGGCTTCCCTTCGGGAATAAACAAAGCTCCCGTATGCGAAGTGCCGATGCCAAATGCGATCATAAACGCGATAATCGTCGAAACCGCCACACTCCCACACGCCACCAGCGAGCTAAACGCCTCGCTCCGCAGCCGCCCGCCGATCAGCCAGTTGATCACAGCCCCCGCAAGCGGGGCAAAAATTATTAGACTTAAAAGATTGTTTTCAGTCATTCTAAAAACTCAGATCGTTATCTTCGTCCTCGATAAAAAAATCCTGATCGATCAATTCATACCAAAAATCAATTGCGTCAGGTTCTGCTCCGCGAGATTTGAGAAGGTTCTCAACGTCCCCGTCGCGATTTTTCAATTCCGGAAAACGCTGCAAAAGGACTGTTAGATCCCGTCTATCGGACCATGATTTTGCTTGTCCAAAGCGAGATCGATAGGATGTCACTTTGCTGGCGATCAACTCAACAGGAGCCATTACCCGGATCTGTTCGACTATTTCAGTCGCGGGAAACGAGCTTTCTATACGAACATCCACCAAATGCCGGTTTCCTTCCTTTCTGACCTGATATATCCGCAGCCCTTTATCTTTTATCTCTCTCACCCGAACTGCAATGTGAAACAACTGGCTAAGATGCTCTCGCAATTCCTCGGAAAACTCTCTTGCTCGTGTCGAAATAATATCGACATCCTGCGTCGCTCGCGGTTCACTGACATACGCATTTACCGCCTGTGCCCCGAATAGAACTGCGTCCTCGCGCCCCTGCAAAAACTCGAGCACCGCACCCTGAATCTTTGATAAAGGCAAAGGTTCGTGCATAGCAAACTCCTGGAATGTTAGTACTTCAGAGTTGAGCATCAATTCCTCAAAATACTCGCATCATCGACATCTACAGATTGGCTGTTGCGGAAAAATGCGATGATAATGCCGAGGCCTACGGCGGCTTCGGCGGCGGCGACGCTCATCACCATAAAGACAAAAAGCTGGCCGGTCACGTCGCCGTAATAACGCGAAAAGGCGATAAACGTCAGATTTACTGCATTTAGCATGAGCTCGATGCACATAAACATCCCGATCGCGTTGCGCTTAAAAATAACGCCGACGCAGCCGATTGTAAACAAAATGCCTGATAAAGCGAGATAACTCGCTAAGCTCGGTTCCATACTATTAAAGGGCAATGCCTAACCCGTCCTTCGCATCTTCTTCGTTTCGTTGTTCCAGTTCGTTATCGACGACGAGCTCAAGCTGCGGCTGGGTGAATCGTCTTGCGAGTATTACCGATCCGATGATAGCCATCAGCAGCAAAATGCCGACGATCTCGACCGGCAGCAAATACTCTGTGTACATTGCCCGGCCGATGCTCATCGTTTCGCCCGCGCTCAGGGACTGGTCAGCGGGAATATTCGGTGCCCGCATTACGGCGTAAAAAATGAAAAATGTCTGAACGAGCAGGAGTACGCCAAGGCCGCCGCCAAGAGCGTAAAGGTATTTTAAGCGATTGAGCGGCTTGTCGTCGTCCAAATTCAGGAGCATGATGACAAAAACCACCAAAACCATGATCGCACCCGCATAGATCAATATCTGCACAGCGGCGATAAACGGTGCCGCGAGCGTCACATAAATACACGACAGTGATATAAACACGCCGACCAATGAGATCGCGCTGTAGATCGGATTTTTGTGATATACCATCGAGACCGCACACGCGATCGCGAGTCCCGCAAACAAAAAGAATAATACACTTCCGACCATAATACCCTTCAACGCAGAGGCCGCTGAGAATGCAGAGAAAACAGTTAAGAATGAGGAGGTATGCAGTTTTCTCTGCATTCTCACCTATCTCTGCATTTAAAATCTATCTATTCAAAAAGAACACAATAATTATCGTCACAATCACATTTGCCAGTGCGAGGGGCAATAAAAACTTCCAACCAAAATTCATCAGCTGATCAAACCGAAACCGCGGCAGCGTCCCGCGTACCCAAATAAACAGGAATAAAAATGCACATATCTTGCCGATAAAAGCGACATGGCTGGCCAGAGCATAAAGAATCGACCCAGGTTCAAAGATATAACTGAGCCCCGGCACATACCAACCGCCCAGGAACAAAACCGTACACAACACCGAGACTGTGAACATATTCACATACTCAGCCATAAAGAACAGGGCAAATTTCAAAGCCGAATATTCGGTATGAAAACCCGCAACAAGCTCCGTCTCGGCCTCGGGCAGATCAAAAGGAATGCGGTTTGTCTCGGCGAATGCAGCGATCAAAAATACAAAAAATCCGATAAACTGCGGGATAATAAACCACCGAAATGGCGACTGAGTCTGTGCCAGGATGATACCTTCGAGATCGAGCGTCCCCGCGAGCATCACGGCACCGATCACCGAGGCTCCCATCGCTAGTTCGTATGAGATCATCTGTGCCGAGGAACGCAGACCGCCCATAAGCGAATATTTGCTGTTCGACGACCAGCCCGCCAGCGCGATGCCGTAAACGCCGACCGACGTGATTCCGAGCACGAAAAGTACGCCGACATCGATCCGGGCGATTGTCATTGGCATATTGACGGCCTGCGGCCCGATCCAGTTGATCGCATCGACGAGCGACGCTCCAACGACGGGCATCCACTCGACCGCCATTATCAAATACGGCCCGATAGTCGCAAACGGATCTGCGATTCTGGGGCCAAACGGATATACGACAATCGGCAGCAAAGCACATGTCAAAGCAACCATCGGGGCCAAGAAATAAACAAATTTCGTCGATTTATCCGGTACAATATCTTCCTTAAAGATAAATTTGAACAAATCTGCAAACGGTTGCAAAATTCCCCACGGCCCGACGCGGTTTGGCCCGATGCGGCCCTGAATCCAGCCAAGGATCTTACGCTCTGCAAGCACCGTATAGGCAACGATCATCAACACGCCCTGAAAGGCGAGTAATATCGCGACGCTTATCACGATAAAAGGAAATGCAGTTTTTAGGGCCTGTTCCATCTGTTTACAACAGTTTCTTAAATTCGTCTATCGTAAGTCCTGTCTCCCTCAAGAGTGATCTTAGGGTGCCTTTAGCATCTACTTGTGATCCGGGGTTACAATCCGTCGAAAAGGTGATGATGTCTTTTTCAAAATAATATGACATCCGCCCGATACCTCATCGATTAGACCCCTTTTACATTAATTCTATCGCCAACCCCTACTGCCTCAGCCCTTTCGCTGTTTTGCGGCGTACCGTCCAGATTAAACTGAACAAGCGGCGAAACGAGCAGATTGTCAGGCTTAGGATTGCCGTGGGCGAGCAGGTGAAACTGAGCGGTCTTGCTCGTCATTGTCGTCAGCCGGTGAAGCTTATGACCGACCTTTGGCACATCGAAATCCCTTTCCGCAGAATCGTTCATCACCTCGAATTTTGTTGTTAATGCATCAATGTGGGCCGAGACATCATTCTCGCTGGAAACAGCATATTTTGCCTGAACCGGATTTGATTCGTCTTTTAACATCGGATAGCGCAGGCCCTCGTAAGCCGGAACGCTGTCCACAATGGCCTTAAAAACCATCGAGGCCGAGAAATCATAGCCAAATTCCGTCCCCATCTCGCGTGCGATCAGGGTCGCTATCATCCAGTCGGGTTTCGACTGATGAAGCGGCTCGATTGCCTTGCGGACACGCTGGACGTTGCCGGCGTTATTTGTAAATGTCCCGTCAACCTCGGCAAAGCTCGAGGCTGGGAACACGACATCAGCAAAGGCAGTTGTTTCCGTCTGGAAAAGTTCCTGCACAACAACAAATTCCTTGCCATCGAGAATGCTCGCATCTTGCAAACTGCCCCCGATCAATAAAGCCTTAGAATTCTTTACTACCTCATCAACCGTCTTCCGCCCCGGCGTCATATCGTGTGCGCCAACCGAATTGTTGTATTTTGGAAGCGGATGCAGCGTGACGCGGCGGCCCTCTGCGGCCAGGCTCGATGCGTTTGCCGCCAGGATCGCCTGAGCATCCAGCGACAGTTCACCGCCGATCATGATGATGACATCGCCTTGCGTATCGGAGATCGTCTTTCGCAATACGTCAATCTCATCCGCCGAAATTCCCATTTTGGCCGCCGCCGTAGCGTCTTGAGACGGATCGACAGCGGTCAGGGCAAAACCATCAATCGTTCCCGTTTTAACATGAATAAATTGCGTTGCGGCCCGCGAAAGATTGATCGGCCGCTCGTTAACACAAATAAAGCTTGCTCCGCCGTTGCGCACCGCCTGGCGTATCTGTTTTGCAGTGTAAGTCTGTTCCTCTTCCGGCTCACCGCCGATGAGAACGATGGTTTTGGCAAAACGAATCTCCTTGTGTGTACAGAGCGGAACGCTAAGATTATCAAAGACCGGTGCGAGGTCCTGCACGTCGGAGACCGCAAGATTGTCAGTTCCGGCCGCTTCTGACGCGAAGCGTTTCAGAGTAAAAACAGCTTCGTTCGTCAGACGCGGGCTGGCGATCACGCCGACCGATTTACCGTGTTCCCTGAGCTTGTCCGCTGCAAATTTGACGGCCGCGTCCCAGGTTGCCGGTATCAGCTTGCCACCCTTAGAGTACCTGATCATCGGCGTCTTGATACGGTCGGCGTGGTTGATAAATTCGTGTGCAAACCGCGCCTTCACATCGAGAAATTCACCATTCAGACCGTTGACATAGCGGTCACGGGCGACGATGCGATGGACCAAACCGCTGCGAGAGCCGATCGAAAGCTGCATTCCGTCCGAACTGTAAACGTCGGTTGTTACCGTTTGATCGAGTTCCCATGGCCGTGTTTCGTGGCGGTAAACGCCGTCGAGCAGCGTGCCCGTCGGACAGACCTCGATGCAATTGCCGCATTGAGAACAATTGAGCCAACCGCCGTAGGTGCCGATGACGGTGTTGACGCCGCGATTGCCGGCCTCTATCGCGTCCTCGCCCATCCATTCGTCGCAGACGCGTGTGCAGCGCTTGCACAGAATGCAGCGTTGCGGGTCGTTGGCGACGATCGGCGAAAGATATTTTTCGGGCTGGGCGTTCTTTTTCTCGGAAAATCTCTCCTCGACATCGCCCCAGTCAAAAATAACTTCCTGCAATTCACATTCGCCGCCGCGGTCGCAAACCGGACAATCGAGCGGATGATTTGCCAGTAAAAATTCGCCCATCGCCCGCTGTGCCTTTTCGACCTCCTCGCTCTGTGTGGTGACGTTCATCCCATCAGTGCAGATGATAGTGCACGAGGTCTGCAGCTTTGGCATTTTCTCAATGCGAACCAGGCACATCCGGCACGAAGCCTGCAATTCGAGGTCCTGATAATAGCAAAACGACGGAATCCCGTGGCCGTTATCGCGGCAAACATCTATCAGCCGAGCACCTTTGTCGACGTCATATTCCTGCTCGTTTATGGTTACTTTTATCTGTTCTGACATTAATTCGTTCTCGAATACCGAGTTTCTGTTGCCTTAGCCTCTTGGCCATCGGGCGTGACGTTGTAAGCGGTCAAGACGATATTATCTTTATCGATAAGATCGATCTCGGTCCGCCAGCCCCAACGCGGCGTGTCCGGGCCGGTAAAATATGTGCCTAACGCTGAGAATTTTTCACCCGACGTTCCCTCAGACAGCATTATCGCCGTTGACATATGAAAGCTATCGACCCACGCCGCCTGAAATTTTTCGGTGGCAAGGTCAAAGCCGTATATCGCTACGCCCTCGAACGGTTTGTCGGTTAATTCACCCTGATATTCGTGCAAAATGAATCGCCCGCCGAGAATAGCCGTCATCTTTCCGGTTATCGGCGATTCGTCCGCAACAACATCAGGCTCGAACCACGTCGTCGTTCTGCCTTCCCAGTCGCCGACAAGCGCGCATAGCATTTGATGTGGTCCTGCTTCTATTGACTCGTCAAACGTCATGGCATGAACGCAAAACTATTTGGCTTTCTTTTCAGTTGGTTTCGCTTGAACCGGTTTTACCGATGTTTTCTTTCTCTTAGGCCTGGTTTTGCCAAAACTGCCCGCAAATATTTTTCCACGTCGTGATCTCTTATCGCCTTTTCCCATGTTTAAAACTCCTTGTAATTCTTCAATCTTCTCAAAAAATCTTGTCCGCACAAGTTTAACACTCGCAATCCAACAAAGCCTCTCATACGTCTAATCGCGTAAACAATTCCGTCAATGCGACACGTTTGGTTCGACACTGGTCAGGCCGGTTTTATCGACAAGCCACTTCTTAAAATCCTCAGGAAACTGCTTGATAGCCGATTGGATCGGCCACGCAGCAGCATCGCCGAGAGCACAGAAGGATTTGCCTTCGATGTTGTCGCAGATATCGAGTAGCAGTTGAGCATCCTCGGGCCGCCCGCCGCCAGCCGAGATGCGGTCAAATATCTTGACGAGCCAGTCCGTCCCCTCGCGGCAGGGTGTGCACCAGCCGCATGACTCGTGTTTGTAAAACTCGGTCAGGTTTTTGGTTGTCTCCATTATATCGACGGTCTCGTCCATGACCATCATCCCGCCGGTTCCGAGCAGAGATCCGGCCTCGACCAAACCTTCGTAATCGAGAGTGACATTTTTCCCGATGATCTGATCGGCCCGCATTATGTAAACACTCGAGCCGCCGGGAATGACCGCTTTGAGCTTCTTATCGTCGCGAAGCATGCCGCCGCAGTCTTCCATTATGAACTTTTCCATATCGGGGTAGCCCATAGGAAGCTCATAAACCCCGGGTCGTTTGACGTGACCGCTGATCGACCAGAGCTTTGTGCCGCCCGATTTCTCTGTGCCGAGATCACGCCACGCGATGCCGCCCATCTCAATGATCTGCGGAACGGAGGTAAATGTTTCGACATTATTGACAATCGTCGGCGCCGAATAAAGGCCCTCGACGGCCGGAAAAGGCGGCTTCATGCGAGGATGACCGCGAAACCCTTCGAGACTTGATAGAAGTGCAGTCTCCTCACCGCAAATATATGCACCGGCTCCTGTGTGCGTGTGGATATCGTGATCAAAACCAGATCCCAGAATATTTTTACCGAGCAGTCCGGCTTCGCGGGCCTCGGTCAGCGCGGCATCCATTATATGGATCAGATAATTGTATTCGCCGCGAAAATAAACGTATCCAGTCGACGAACCGAGCGCGTAGGCGGCGATGATCATGCCCTCGATCACGGAGTGCGGATCGAGTTCGAGCAGATATCGGTCTTTAAAACTTCCCGGTTCCGATTCGTCGGCGTTACAAACGACGAACTTGGTCTTCGGCGAATCCTTCGGCACGAACGACCATTTCATCCCGGTCGGAAACCCCGCACCGCCGCGTCCGCGCAATGCGCTCTTCTTGACTTCCTCAATGATGTCCGCCGGAGCCATCTTGAGCGCCTTCTCAAGCGATTTGTAGCCGCCGGTATCGCGATACACCTTTAGCGTGTGCCCATCTTTGATGTGCATCCGCTTTAGTTGTAATGGCTCGCAGCCAATTGCCTTGATTTCCATAGATCCTGTGTCAGTAGCCCGCACGTAAGTAAGGGCGATGTCCGCGTTTAAAGACGCCGGGCGTAATCGATTCGAGCGTTACCCTTAACGTGCGGACTGCGGGCGTTACAGTCCGAGGTCTCTCGCAATAACCAGCGTATCGGTATGCTGTCTAAATTTCACAACCTTTCCGTCACGCAATTCCCACTCATGAGCAAACGGAACCGAAACACTCTTCCCAGTCTTCAAAAATTTGCCGGAATACGTTCCAAACGCCGCCACATTCCCGTCGCCGCCGTC
>JBBSJK010000072.1:0-16148 GCA_038257355.1 Pyrinomonadales bacterium
ATTGTGACCGGTTCGCTAAAATTGTCGGCACCGATCTTATGCTCGGTAATAAATCCGTCGGCGTAGTGTCTGAGAATTGTTATTCCGGCAAGACGTGCAAGCCTGATCGCAGTTTCTAACTCGTGCTCCAGCATTAGATACAATCTAACACGCCAGGGAGTGAATTATAAATTCAGGATTTTTCGACTGGCTCTGTAATCCCGCATCGTGGACATGTGATATAGCGGCGGGTTTTATCGGTCCATTTTGCAAGGGCGAAGTTTGCAAGCTCGGGATTTTTGCTCTCGGCCTCACCCTCCTGGAAGACTCGCGAGTGCGTCTGTTCAGTTGCTTTGACAGACGCCAGATCGCGTTCGCATTGGCGGCAGATCCAGCCAAAACCGGTGTTGTAAAAATCGTTTAGTTCGTCCATATTTACACAAAAAGCGGCGAGCAGAATGCCCGCCGCTAAAATATCACACTGCCGGCAAATTATTGGAGTGTACGACGAGTCGTCCGGGTTGCCGGTGCGGTCCCGAGCAGCCTGATCGGTACGGTCACCGCTCTACCGTCGCGAAAGATTTCGAAGTTTACCGTTTCACCGATTTGCTTCTTGTCGAGCAACCGGTAAAGATCATCGAGATCCTCTAACTTTTGTCCCTCGGCTGAGAGAATAATGTCGCCGATGCCACCTTCACTAGTTAATCCGCGTAGGCCGGCCAGTGCCGCTGAACCGCCCGGTTGTGTTTGATAAACGAGCAATCCCGCTTCGACCGGGACGCGTAAACCGCGCTTTTTAAGATCTGCAATGGTCGGTAACGATGCCCCCAACTTGGGCCGACGAACCTCGCCGTATTGTAGAATCTGCGGAATCACCCGTTTCGCTGTATTAGCCGGAACAGCAAATCCAACACCGACCGAACCGCCAGCAGGCGATAATATCTGAGAATTGATGCCGATCATCCGGCCAAACTTGTCTAGCAGCGGGCCGCCTGAATTACCGGGGTTGATCGAGGCGTCCGTTTGGATTGCGGCGTCTATCGGACGATCGTTTCGAGCTCGTATCGGACGCTGGAGCCCAGAAATTACCCCAGTTGTTAGAGTTCGGTCAAGTCCGAACGGATTACCGATAGCAAGGACCTTTTGACCGACAATTAACCGATCAGAATCGCCAAGAGGAACGACTGGCAAACCTGGGGGCGGAGAGTCAAGCCTGATAATGGCGAGATCAGTGTCCGCATCGCCACCAACGACAGTCGCGGAGTAGGTCTTTTCCCCTCCAAAGCTGACTGTCACCTTTTGAGCATTCTCGATTACGTGATAATTTGTCAGGATGTTTCCATTGGTGTCGATCACCGAACCGGAGCCATTACCCTTTCCTTCCTGTACGTCACCCCAGTAATTCTGACGATATGACGTCGTATTGATAAACGCAACGCCGGGCGAGATGGTTTTGTAGACATCAATGCTGTTTTGCTCGTCTGACGTGGCCGACGGATCAGAAATACCCTCGGGCGCTTGCTCTGAAAACGCTATGGCCGACACACCTTTGGCCTGCCAAAAAGGACTGATGCTGTAGAGTAGCGCCGTCGCCCCGACAGCTATCAGGGCAGAAGCGAAAGCGAGCAAAAGTATCTGTCTCGCCGATATTTGGTAAACCGAATTTATGTTCATAATGA
This sequence comes from Pyrinomonadales bacterium, assembly GCA_038257355.1. GTDB lineage: Bacteria > Acidobacteriota > Blastocatellia > Pyrinomonadales > Pyrinomonadaceae > OLB17. The sequence goes on from JBBSJK010000072.1 coordinate 1,659, forward strand.
TACCTTGCCTTAAATAATATAATAAAATGCCAAATTTTAAGATGCGAATTAAGCCGAAACGCGTTGTGTTTTTAGTTGAAAAAAAGAATCCCGATGTTTCGTCTGAAACATCGGGACGCTCGTTGAAATTTTACGAGATATTAAAAAAGAAAAGCGAAAAATTGGCCGGGAAGTTCGACAATCAGGCGAATTGTCGAATTTGAAACATATCCAAAGGCCGCCAGCCCGGTAAAAAGATGAATGCCCATCAGGCCGATATATATCGCCAGTGCAACAGCGAGACCGTACTTGGCCAGCGGGCGGCTCCCCCATTTAAACAAAACGAATGCCGCAACGGCGCCTATAGCTATCTTGACGCCGAGAAATGGGCCGTCTCCAACATCCAGCAGGCTCGCCATCAACTGATTTCCCTCCGTTGCAACTCCGCTTCTCACCCATACTATTGTCAACAGTGCATCGATTAAATTCAGTGCAAAAAGAAGAAAAGTAGGTGCGAATAAATGCATAGTAGGTAGCCTCTGCTGCAAAAACTTGTTTAACCTCTCTCTTAAATGACTTAACCCCCGGTGTTGAGACCGGGGGTTAATCAGGATGGAGATGAGCGAACTTTAATTTACGTTGGGAACATATGTCTAATCGGTACAAATTTCAGAAAATATTTTCGATCCCAATGTCACCGCTGCAAAAATGTTTCAACTAAGTCTCACAATAACGGACAACGTACTGAGCTTGATTAAAGTCATAAGAGCGGCGGAGTTGAATCGCCTGAAAGAATCAAATTTGAGAGATCGTATCGGAAGGTGAAAAATATGAAAAATATCTATCGGTTGAAATGTTTATTAACTCTATTGGCGGTGGTTTTTGTGGCAGGTTCTTTTGACTCTTTTGGTCAACGTAGAGTAAACCCAACTGTTTATCGAGTCGACGCAGGCAACGTCATCCGCGTTCGAATGGACAAGACCATTACTTCTAAGTCGGCCAGGGTTGGCGACAGATTCACGGTAACGACAGTCGATCCTGTCTATTCGACCAACGGTATTGTGGTCATACCAAATGGCAGTAAACTGTCAGGGCGTGTCGATTTAGTCACTGCGGCACAGAAAGGTGGAAAGCCCGGTCAGATAGACGCAAGATTTGTCCAGGTTCGACTTCCAAATGGGCGAGTTCGGGCGATCAACGGCTCGTTGACCGATCTCGATGCAAATAATGCTTCGAGCGACAACGAAGGCAGTACATCGGGCGGTAAAATGAAAAATCGTAAGATCATCTTTATCGGCGGCGGCGGTGCGGGCGGTGCGATTTTAGGTGCGGCAATCGGCGGCGGCAAAGGAGCGTTGATCGGTGGCCTGCTAGGGGCTGGCGGTGGTTTTCTCGGTGACCGGCTATTGAAGGGATCCGAGGCAGAGGTCAAATCAGGCACAGAATTTGGGGTCTATCTCAATCAGGCAGTCTCGCTACCGAGATTTGCCGAAGCAACGTTTGCCGACGCTCCAATTCGTAATGAGAACCCGAGAACCACTGGCGGTCAAACATATATTGTCCGGCCGGGAGACACCCTCGGCAAGATCAGTATCCGGTTTTATGGTACGTCCAGCCGATATATGGACATCTACAATGCAAACCGTGACATTTTGTCCGGCCCCTCCAACGTCGCAGTCGGGCAGGAATTGCAAATTCCGTAGCAAGTCTAAATGCAGAAGCCAGCATGAAATAAGGGCGTTCGCGTTGCCGTTTCACAAATTTTGCGGCAGAGAACAGATCCATGGCAATGACCAAATTAACGCGGACGCCCTTACCACATGCTGGCTTCTGCATTCAGGAGGCCTTCAAAATCTAAATGGAATGTAGCATTAATTAATTTTGAAAGTTAAATAATGGAGGCGACGCATGAATGGGGAGACGTTTTAAAAGTAAATGCCTAAACAGACTTCGCTATCCCAGTTTTGCTAAAAGCGTTTTGGCCTTTACCAGATCGGTCTGCCTCTGCCTGTGCTCGGGGGATTCGGCGGTCAATTTTTCCAATATCTGTATTGCATGGTTTAAATTCCCGGACGTGTTAAATCCGAGCTTGGCCAACTGCAAGAGACAAATGGCCTTGTCGTGGCGAAATTCGCTATTTTTCTCATCGTTTTGAATTATTGTATCGGTCTCGTGTAGCGCTGTTTCGTAAAGTTGAGCGGCTAAACTGACATTTCCTGCCTTTGCGACGGTATCGCCCAAATGCCTGCGGGTAAACGAGATTTGCCGTAATGCCGACAGATTGTTGCTATCTGTTTTGACAATATTTTCGTAGAGTGAGATGGCCTTCTCAAAGTATTTAACGGCCTCTTTGGGTTTTCCGCTTTCGGAGATTGTCCAGCCTAATTCGAGATTGCAATCGGCGAGCGAATTCACCTCGCCGACATTGGCCTTATCAAGATTGTAAAGCTCTTGCTGAATGTCGAGCGCCTTTTGAATGTGGTTTACACTCTCGTCAAATCGCTGCAAATGCCGCATAGCCACGCCTGCCCACATGTGAGAAATGGAGAGAGAGCGGCGATTTTCGAGGTTTGTCGGGTCTGTTTGCCATATCTGCTCATCAATTATGAATGCTGTCAAAAAATGATTCAGAGCCTCATTCGGTTCGCCCATCTCCAATTTGGCGTAACCTATGTACGACTCGTAAACACCTACGTTATGGTGGAGTTTGTAGTTAGTAGGATCCGCAACTGCGACCTCTTTCAAAATATCTGCGGCCCTCTCATAGTTTTCCAAAGATTTTGAAATCGAACCGGTGCGCAATATACCCTGGCCGAGTTTTGCGTAAGCACGGGCGAGTTCGCGTTTTACATTTTGATCATTCGGGTTTTTTTGATGTTCCGCCTCGATTGCGGCAACAGCGCTATCATAGTTTTCCAGTGCGGCCTGCATTTTACCTGAAGTTACAGAAAGATCAGCTATCTTCATGTGACTGCTCGCCAGGGCCAAAGTGTGATGAACTTCATCTGGGGCATACGAAGATAATTTCTTACGAATGAGGAGAGACTTTTTATGACTCTCCAGTGCTCCCACAGTGTCGCCAAGACCAGAACCAAAATATTCCGCCTGGATGTCGCCTATCTTTTCAAACGCGGCGGCAAGCTCAGACTGCAAACTTAGGTCATTCCCGGCCTCGGCCGCGAGTTTGTCGAGATATTCAACCGCTCGATTCACAAGCAGTTCACGTGCTTTTATCGGGCTCTCACCTATTTTTTCATTAACTTCAAATATAAATGAATTTGCCAGAGTGCGGACGTCGTTAAATCGCCTTTCGGCTTTGTCGCGTTCGACATTGGCCCGCCTCGCCTGCATTCCCGTCGCTAAGATTCCACCTATCAGGGCTATGATAGCCACAGTCATCGCTCCCACCACGAGCTTGTTGCGACGTGTAAATTTTTCGGCACGGTAGCTCCACGTGTCCTGACGAGCAAACACTGGCAAGCCTTTGAGATACCGGCGAAGGTCCTCAGAGAATTGCTCGACTGACAAATAGCGCCTCTCAGGCTCCTTTTTTAAGGCCTTTAAGATGATATTGTCGAGATCACCCTTTAACAATTTTTGAATTTTGATCTTTGATTTTTGATCGTGTTCCTGAGTTTCCGAGTCTCCGCTTTCAAACTTCGACACTGACGAAGGTTTAACTGGATTGGTTTTTGTAGCAGTTTGGATGATTTGGCCAAAGTTTTTTCCCTCAAACGTAAACGGGCGGACGCCGGTCAGAAGTTCATACAGGATTACGCCAAGAGAGTAAATATCGGTCGCTGTTGTCAGATTTTCACCCCGAATCTGTTCGGGCGAGGCGTATTCGGGTGTAAAAACAAAATGCTGAGTCGCGGTGTCGCCGTTATTTTCAGCCTTGAGTAATTTTGCAATTCCAAAATCGAGCAGTTTTGGCGAACCCTCGGAGTTTACCAAAATATTTGTGGGTTTGAGATCGCGATGAATTACCAGATTTTGATGAGCGTATATAACTGCTGAGCAGACCTTGTGAAATAGATCGAGTCGTTCCTCGATACCGAGATTGCGGCTTCGGGCAAACTCGATAATGGTTTCGCCTTTGACATATTCCATCACGAAATATGACAAATTGTCGTCAGTTGTACCGCCGTCTATCAGATGGGCAATGTTAGGATGGTTGAGCGAGGCGAGGATCTGACGTTCGCTGACAAATCGGCGAAGAATCGTATCCGAACCGAGACCGTTTTTTATAAGTTTTAACGCGACCTTTTGTTCAAACTCACCGTCGGCCCTTTCGGCTAGGAAAACGGTGCCCATACCACCCGAACCCAGCTCCGAAATCACTTTATATCTCCCGATTTGCAAACCGATAACAGATTTTGCGGCTGCCGGGTTTCCATTCCCTGTGACGATATCATAAGCAGGCTGGTCAAACGGATCGGATTCTTTGTCTTCAAAATTGAGCAGGGACTGAGCCTCCAGTAGCAACTCATCATTGCACACCTTTCTCAGAAAATCGGCGCGCGCGTCCATTTGCATTTCAAGTGCTTCTTCCAAGACCGGTTTGAGCTTTTGCCAGCGATCAGGGGTCATTTTTTTAGTAGCTCGGTGATATATCGACTAATTTAATCCAACATTCTGTGCAGAAGCAGTTTTGCGGTTGACCATTCGCGCTTGACGGTGGCGGGAGAAATGCTCAAAACTTCGCCAATTTCCTCAACCGTCAACCCGCCGAAAAATTTCATCTCGACGATCCGGGCCTGTCTTTCATCCAGTTTTTCCAATTTTGATAGGGCCTCATCAACAGCGATGACATCGAGTCCCTTCGAATCGGTAAAACCTATGGAATCATCAAACGCGATCTGAGTCATATTTTCGCCGCCGCGCTTGTGGCGATTTTTGGCACGGGCGTACTCGATGAGTATTTCTCTCATAACACGGGCCGATATGCCGAAAAAATGTGCCCGGTTTTGCCATTCGATCTCGCTTTGTCCGAAGAGCCGCAGATAAGCTTCGTGAACAAGTGCGGTCGGCTGTAGCGTATGATTAGCACGCTCACGGCTCAAATAGTTGTTAGCCAGACGGCGCAATTCACCGTAAACGAGCGGAAGAAGCTCGTTGAGCGACTCGTCTCCGCCGTCTCGCAATTCTCGCAATACTTTTGTTATCGGCTTTTCGCTCATTATACCGCCCCAAAAACAAGAACTTTGGTTATTTTAAAGCAGTTTTGAGTTGTATGCGATTTTTTTGAGCCGTCTTTTGTGTTTTTGTCGCATTAGATTTATGAAAGGAAATATTTTATATTCACAAATTGTCACAAATAATAGTTAAACATCAAGTTTTACTTGTCACTATTGTCTTTAATTGTTGCTGCGATGCCTTTTTTAGCAAAAAATTCGGCAGACGTCTCGAAAAGGAGTTTTTTAAATGTATACGAAGTGTTGCCATCTAATTGTCTTGCTGATTGTTGTATTAATCTTGTCAGTCTGCGTCGTCAAAGCAGGGCCGAAGTCTCAGGACAACGTTTGGGAGCAGATCGACAGATCGCAATTGACACAGCCGGGCATCGAAAACCGCAGCTTGCCTAATTCCTACGAAACCTTTCGCCTCAACAAAGAGGTGTTGCAATCGATACTCGACCGCGCACCGGAGGAGTTTACGGGTGGCGAGACGGTAATTCTAGAACTTCCGATGCCCGACGGATCGTTTGGGCGCTTCGCGATAGAACATTCGCTGGTCGTCGAAGCCGGATTGCTCGCACAGTTTCCTGAGCTCGGAGCGACATATCGCGGGCAGGGCCTGGACGATCCGACCGCAACTGTGCGCTTTGATTTTGTTAACGGCACTTTTCGTTCGATGATCATTTCGTCCGACGGCACAATCATCTTGGACCCTTATGAAAAGAACGACTCCAAAAATTACATTAGCTATCACAAGCATGAAAAACAAGACCGGGGCGAATTCAGGTGTGAGGTAACCGATGCTCAAACGAATCTCGACTTTATATTCGATCCGAATAGACCCGACGCGGCTTCGATACTGCTCGGACCGATGCGTCCGGACGTGAGTTCGGGAGCACAGATGCGGACGTATCGGCTGGCCTTGACCGGCAATTATGAATATTGTGCTGCCGCGTCAAACAACACCGTCGCTGGCTGTCTAGCTGCTCAGGTGGCAATAATGAATCGAGTTAATGGCGTCTATAACCGGGACGTTGCGATTCAGCTTACTATCGTCGCAAATAACAATCTGCTCATTTTCACGCCCGACAGCAACAATTGTAATGGCGGGGCTTGCACGGCGGCGAATGATCCTTTTTCGAACAGCGATGCCGAAGCCATTCTCGACCAAAATCAGACTGTTACTGACGAGCGGATAGGTGCGGCAAATTACGATGTCGGGCATATATTCTCTACGGGAGGCGGCGGTTTGGCTTTAACGCCGAGTGTTTGCGACCCAACATACAAGGCGATGGGTGTTACGGGCCTTCCGAATCCGGTCGGAGATCCATTTGCCATCGATTTTGTCGCGCACGAATTCGGGCACCAGTTTAGTGCCAAGCACAGCTTCAACGGAACCCAGGCGAATTGTGCTACCCGCTCCGCTACGAGCGCTTACGAGCCGGGAAGCGGCACCACGATCATGGCCTATGCCAATATTTGTGCCGCCCAAAATTTGGCAAGTGCGAGTATAGACGTTTTTCACGTCAAAAGCCTCGAGGGTATAGTTTCCTTCCGCGACGGCCCCGGATCGTGCGGCGCTCAGACCGCGACAGGCAATACGCCGCCGACCGTTTCGGTTGTAGGTGGCGTGAGCTTTAATATTCCGAAGCAAACGCCCTTTACTTTGACGGCGAACGGAAGTGATTTAAATGGTGATATACTCACGTACTCGTGGATGGAATACGATCTCGGGCCTTCGTCACCGCCTGATACCGACGCTGATGGCCAGGCTAGGCCCCTGTTTCGAACATTCCTGCCTACGGCAAGCAGCTCGCGCACCTTTCCAGCCCTCACACACGTTCTGAACAGTGCAAACGTCCCGCCAACAAATACAAATGGATTTCTCACCGGCGAGATTTTGCCGTCAATGGCTCGGACAATGAATTTTCAGGTGGTTGCCCGAGACAATCGGGCGAACGGCGGCGGAATTAACTCGGCCACCGCAACCGTGGTTGTCGCAGCTACCGGCCCGTTTATCGTCACCTCGCCGAATACCAACGTAAACTATGCCGTCAATTCGGCCCAAAACATAACATGGGACGTCGCGGGGAGTGCGAGCGCTCCGATCAATGCAGCAAACGTAAAAATTTCGCTGTCAACCGACGGCGGCAACACGTTCCCAACCGTCCTCGCCGCGAGCACCGCTAACGACGGCAGCGAGAGTGTGACAATTCCAAACACACTTACTGCATCGGCCCGAATTAAAATCGAAGCGGTTGGCAATATCTTCTTCGATATATCCAACACAAATTTTACGATCTCGACTACCGGGGCAACGCCGACGCCGTCACCCACCCCAACCATTCCGCCGTCACCGACGCCGACGCCGGCTGACGGTGATCTCGATCCCGACTTTGTAAGCAGGCTGTTCGGTAATGGATCGGGGTTCACTGGACATGAGGTCAACGACGTTGCCATTCAACCCGACGGCAAAATCGTGGCGGTCGGCGCATTTCTGTCATTCGCAAGCCGCGCTCAACGCGGAATCGCCAGATTAAACGCGGATGGCTCACCGGATTATTCATTCTTTCCTCGTGTAAATAACAACGTTAACAAGGTCGTCGTACTGGGCGATGGCAAGATTGTGATTGCTGGAAACTTCACGCAGGTAAACGGCCAAACCCGACAGCGTGTCGCACGGCTCAATGCCGATGGAACGCTTGACACGGACTTCGCCAACCCTGCTGTGAATGATGAGGCTTTTGCCATTGCCGTGCAGGATGACGGGAAAGTGATTGTCGGTGGCACCTTTGACGCAGTAGGCGGAGTGGCGGCACCGGCGATCGCGAGGCTTACACCGACCGGTGGACGCGACACGTCTTTTAACGGCCCGAGCCAATCATCGACAGCCGAATACCACAGCATCATTCTGCAGACCGGCGGAAAGATGCTGGTCGGCGGCGATATCAGGCTCGGTACCAACAGCAGCTATTTTGGCAGGCTCAATGAAAACGGTTCGCTAGACACAAACTTTGCAGCGTATGTTGGCGGCAGTGTCCGCCACTCTCAGACCCTGGGCGACGGTCGCGTCATGATTGCGGGTAACTTCAATACAATCGGAGCTCCGTTCAGCCAGGGTATCACTCGTACGGACATCGCCCGCCTCCTTCCAAACGGTTCACCCGATTTGGGATTTCGTAATGTTACTGAACTCTCTTCAAGTCAAATTTACGATTTCGGCGTCCAGTCGGATGGCAAGATCATTCTCGGCAGCGATTCCACGGTTGCGCGCATTGACGAAGATGGAGCTATCGACGCCTCTTACAATCCGCAGATTACCGGCGGGGCGTATATATATGGCATTGCCATGCAAGCAGACGGAAAAGCCGTCATCGGGGGAAACCTTACCAATATTGGCGGGCAGAGCCGCAAGAGCCTCGTTCGGTTAAACCCGGATGCGACAATCGATCTTTTTCCAGAGGATATATCCCTTGGCTCGGTGCCCATAGTCGCCACCACGGAGGGCGCGGTACGAGCCGTCATCACGCAGCCCTCCGATGGAAAGATACTGGTCGGCGGAATTGCAACATCAGTCGGAGGTCGAACCTATCGGGGAGTTGCCCGCATCAATGTGAATGGCACAATAGATTCATCCTTCCAAGACCCCGCGATTGCACAGAGTGCGGGCGTTACGTTCGATCTAGTTACCTCGCTTGCGGTGCAGACCGAGGATCAAAAGATATTGGTCGGCGGATGGTTTCAGCTCGTAGGTGGCGCTCAACGGCGCTGGCTGGCGCGGTTTCATTCCAATGGAGCTCTCGACAGTTCTTTCAACCCCGTCCTTGACGGGGCCGTAACCGCGATTGCTGTTCAGGGAGATGGGAAGATCATGATTGGCGGCAACTTCAGCCAGTTCGGCACGCAGCAGCGGATAAGGCTCGCGAGGCTGAACGCCGACGGCTCGCTCGATCCGAGCTTTGATCGCGGGACGCAGTTTTGCCAACCTCATTCGATCGACATCCTTTCCGATGACAAGATATTGGCTTGCGGCGCCTTTAATAACAGTAATGGATTGGTTAGATACAATGCCAATGGCACCGTTGACACATCGTGGACGGTCACAGATGCCAGGGACGTAAACCGTTCCTACCGAACGCCCGACAGCAAATTTATAATCGTCGGCAGTTTCACTCACGTCGCGGGTGCTGCCCGAAAGGGCATCGCGCGGTTGAATGCTAATGGTACGCTTGACAGTTCATTTGCGCCGATCAACATTACTTTCGGAGCTCTTTTCGACGCCGCGGTGCAGCCGGATGGAAAGGTTGTCATCGTTGGGTCGTTTCCATCCATAAATGGCGTCACTCAACAGAATATCGGCCGCTTGAATATAGATGGCTCTCGCGACAGCACCTTCAACGCTACGGTAACGCCTCCCAACGGGGGAGCGGTTCATCGTGTCTGGCTCCAGCAGGATAAACGAATACTCCTCGGCGGTGATTTCAATCAAATTAATGGTATCGGAGCGGACTACATCGTCCGCTTGTATAACGGATTTACGCCAGGCTGCTCATATGCAGCCAGCCCAACGGATCGAACGTTCACACAGGCCGCGGCGACGAGCAATTTCAATGTTATTGCCGGCAACGGATGCGACTGGACGGCGAGCCCCTCGGCGAGTTGGCTCACGATCACATCGGGTTCGTCTGGAAGCGGCAATGGCACGGTTAATTATTCAGTCGCCGCGAACACGACTGGTGTTCCGCGAACCGCGACAATAGATTTTGGCGGCCCGAACGGCCTCTCCTCGCACACGGTCACGCAGCAATCGGACGTTCCGTCACCTTCGCCGACCCCGACATCTGCACCGTCACCAACGCCTACAGTGGCTCCGACACCGACGCCGGTTATAACTCCAACGCCGAATCCAACCCCGACTCCCGGCGGGTCGACGACTGTGAGCTACACAGGACCGGCGGTAACTATCCCCGATAATACACCAGCGGGTGTCAATATTCCGTTAGTAGTAAGTACTGCTTGTGCCGTTACAGACCTCAATTTCCGTTTCGACGGAACGGCCAGTCCTGATCCTCTATCAACGTCCGTTGGAGTTAATCACTCGTGGGTCGGTGATCTGAAGTTTACTCTTGTCTCACCTGGCGGAACGAACGTCACCTTCTTTGATCGCCCGGGCGTGCCAGCATCGAATTTTGGCTGCAACAGCAATAACCTGGCCGCATTGACGCTCGATGACGACGGAGGATTTCCCTCGATCGAGACCCAATGCGGTGCGGGCGATGACGCGGCCTTTCCATCGGGAACGTTCGCTCCAAGCAATCCCCTGGCGGCCTTTGACGGACAAAACGCAAGCGGCACATGGACGCTCAATGTAAGCGATAATGGAACCGGGGACGTCGGCTCGGTGCGGGCCTTCTCGCTTGTCTTTGCCTCATGCGGAGCACCGACACCCCCGCCGACTCCGGTTCCCACACCGACGCCAACACCAGCACCGACGCCAACACCAACGCCGATCGCGACGCCGACGCCAGCACCGACACCAAGTCCCACGCCGGCTATGACGCCAACACCCACACCTGCACCGAGTCCATCACCAACACCAACGGCAACCCCGAATATCGTGCGGGACGGTGGTTTTGAGGCGACTACAAATACGGGAACCAATACTGAGTGGGCATCTACATCGACCCGATTTGGCACTTCGCTTTGCAATGCCGCATGCGGCACGGCATTGGTTGCCCGTACTGGCAGCGGGTTTGTATGGTTTGACGGCACCGGTACCGGTGTTAACGCCGAAAGCGGTACGGCACAACAGATGGTTACGATCCAACCGGGAAGTACAGCAACATTGACCTATTATCTGAGGATCGCCGGCGTATCTGCTCCTGCCAGTTCGACACTTACTGTCTCCATCGATGGCACGGTAGTTCAGACGATTACAGAGCCATCAGCTTCCGAGGCAGGTTATACACAACGAACCGTTGACCTCTCGGCGTTTGCGAATGGCTCACCGAGGATGCTTAGCTTTAATTACAATAGACCGGCCGGAACGGCCGACAGCGATAATTTCCTGATCGACGATGTGATGCTGACCTCGTCATCTGCCCAGGCTTTCGCGTCGCTAAACGGACGTGTAACTACACCAGGCGGATTGGGACTGCGCAACGCGATCGTAGCGTTGACCGATTCGCAGGGCGTTAGAATCACCGCCACTACTAGTTCATTTGGAATTTTCTCATTCGCAAATATTCCCACCGGACAGACTTATATTTTGGGCGTTAGCTCGAAACGCTATCGGTTCACGGCCCGAACCATGGTTGTGAATGGGAATATGTTAGATGTGAACTTCGTCGGGTTGGAATGAACAAAACGGATTACGAATTAAGTTCGTAGTCCGGCGTGCTTGCCTCTTGCAGATGATGGGCCAGGTAAGATGGAATTCCGAACCCTCTTGTCTAATACAGAGCAAGGTCAGATTGTATGAACGAGGAATTCGGGTGTGATTATAACGGGTGAGAAAAAGCCGGCGGCGGTATTAAACAGCCGGAGACGAGCCTGTTTGCGGACGTTGGCGAGATGGCCAAAATTCCATGTGACGATGTAATCGATTTTATGAAACGACGCGAGGGCGACATGTATGGCATCAGCGATGTACTTACGATGAAATATACCGCGATCTACATAGCCCTCGGCCAGTATGGCGACCTCCTCAGTAAGCTCGAGCTTCTCTAACGGTTTGACTAGATTTAAGTAGCCGCTGCGATGCGGTTCCTCCATTCGCTCGATCTCACGTTGAACGAGAATCGAGCTGAAGGCCCGGTATTCGGATAGTTCGTGTTCCCACCAGCGGATCGTCAGATCGCGTCGAAAGGGTTCGCCGTTATCTAGGTAGGCACCCACAACGGAGGTTTCGAGGTAAAGACTGATCTTCATTATTAGTTTTCGGGATTGACTGATACAAAAGTCACTTTCGAGTTTTTGAAATCAAAGGTCAGCCGATAATTCTTGAGGAAGTTACCGCCCAGAATACCGGACTGCTCAAAACCAGAAGCCTCATTGATTATGTCGAGATCGAGGGCAACGGCCAATATATCTTTTCGAGAATGCTGACCAAATGTCACCATAGGCAGCATAAATGCCTGCACGTTATTAGTAATGCCCGCCGAGCCAATAACTCGCAGACGTTCACTACCTAAAAATGGCGAGATGCCGTCCTCCTTGGCGACCTGATCAGAAATGACAGATACGCTGGCCCCGGTATCAACAATAAAATTTAGTGGCGATTCGACGCCCTGCAAGAGGACCTCGCCGCTCAGAAATCCGCTCGATGTGAGCCTTAGCGGCAGCGAAAGCGCGATATTCTCGCGAAACTCTCTCGCGTCATCACCCCGACGTGTAAGTGAAAATGTTAGATTGCCGTAATCAATTGTGGTCAGGAATTTTGAGATCAGAGCGAGGCCGATGTAGCCATCAACCTCGTGTAAGTCGTTGTGAAACTTTCTAATATAGACGGGCACCTGCCGCAAAGTGACGTCGCCGACACTGACCTCGCGGAGCAGGCCGTAAATTATCTCAAATTTACCATCCCCGCCGATACCGCGGGCAAAACCACCCTTTGTAATTGATTTGATCTTTAAACGTTTAGCGGTTTTCTCAGAAACAACCGAGATTCCCGAACCGGTATCGAGTACAAACTTGAGCGGCTCTGCTTTATCATTGATCCGCAGTTTGATTACAGGCCGGTTTCCAACCAGTTCAAACGGGACACTCGTTTCCTCCTTACCCCCAGGCTTGTAAAGCGAGCCCGCCTGGCCGAGATAACGTAGAAAATTGATCAGACCTTTTATTCGAGCTCGCCGGTCGGCGTCGGCGCCGTTTGAGACATTCAGAAAATCGCGATAGGCGTCTGCCGCTTCAGAATACCGCTCCGCTCGTGATGTCACTTGTGCGAGAGCAAAGAGATAGTCCGGCTCATCGGGTGCGTGATAAACAGCCTCGCGCAGATTCTGGACGCTGTCGCTGATTCGGTTTTCGTAAAAATCGATCAAGCCGTAACCAGCCCAGGCGAGATGTTCTCGACGGTTAAGTTTTATGGCATTGTAGAAAAATATCCGTGCTTCGCGAAACCGTCCACCGGTCAGCATCGTCGCACCGAGAACCGAGAGTGCTCGCGGGTTTTTGGGCTCTTTTTCGGCGACCGAATAGACTAGATCATACGCCTCACCCAGACGACGCTGTTTGTTTAGAACGAAGGCAAGCTCGATCTTAGAGTCGGATCGTGTGTCAGCAGCAACCGCAAGCCGCAACAGAGCTTCGGCATCGGGCAGCAAACCCGAACGCGTTAGCTTTAAGGCTTCTTTTATAAGTTTTTTAGGTTCGACGGTTGGTTCTGGCTGAGGAATCGAAGCAAATTCGGCTGGCGATGCGATCAAGATCAGTAAAAGGGCGGTAACAGCAGCACAGTTTGCACCGTTTAGCAGATTTCGGAAAATCGCAAAAAAACCTCTATACCTCATACCGCAAACTCCTGAACGCAGCGGCCGCAACTATTTCAGTATAACACCGGTTTTCATCGACCAGAGAACTAAATCGAGTTCGTCAAAGTCGATTCGGGTCATCGCTGTAAGTTGTTTCAGCTTTTCTTCAACTTTTAGATACTTGAGCCGCGTGTTTGGTGGCTTTGGGTCATTAATTATTTTTAGCTCGACCAGGCAGTTTAAAACATGCTTGTCGAGAATCGCATATCCCTTAAACCCGATGTTTCTTAGATAGTGGCTTGCCTCTTTATAACCGAGGCCCTTAATGCCCTTTTCTTGTACCAGCCAATCACGCCGCTCATACATACAATCAAAACCTTTCAGCTTTTTACGCAGCTTGAGGTCAAAATGTTCTCTAAGAAAGTCCCGCGAGGCGACGACATAGCGGGCACGTGCATTCGGATATCGATGCGAACCGATAAGAGCTTTTGCGATCTCAGCCTGATTGCCGGTCAAGAGTATTGCCCTGACCGCCTCGAGCGATCTCATCCCCATTCGGGCCGAGCATCCGCCGGTAAAAAAGCAAAAGACCATCTCTTCTAACAGGATAGTGTCGCTTCCATGCCGGCCGATTGCGGCAAACTCCGCCAGCCGCCCACGGATCTCCGCCCGCCTCTCACGATGCGCCTGGATTATGTTGTCTATCGTTATCGGAATTTTTTCTTTCTTCACAGGGGATATTGTGATTTTAAGAGCCGCCCGCTGGTTCTGTCAATTTGCAAGCTAAATACAAGGTTGGTGGTACTGGGGACGGGAATCGAACCCGTACGTCCCTAAGGACACAGGATTTTAAGTCCTGG
>JBBSJK010000073.1:0-15080 GCA_038257355.1 Pyrinomonadales bacterium
CGACGAGAACCTGGTAGAACGGAGCCTTTTTACCCTGCGTCAAATGTTGGCTCAGAACCGCGAGCGGATACGAATCCGGATGGTATTGTTCGACCGTCGGCCACGCCATCGTCAATTGGGCAACGCGTGCAAAATTATCTTCATGAAATAGCTTCGTCGTCTCGCGAACGAGACCCGGACGTTTCGGAAGTGCTTTGATATCGTCGCCGCGTTTGATCTCACTGAAATACTTCTCGACCCATTTCTTCGCCTGCACCGTATCAAAATCGCCGGCGACGACCAGCGTCACATTATTCGGCACATACCAGCGGCGGAAAAATTCCTTTACATCATCGAGCTTCGCGTTTTGCAGATCATCGAGCGAACCGATGACCTGCCAATTATAGGGATGATCTTCCGGATAAAGAGCCTTGTCGATCACGTAAGATGTGTGGCCGTAGGGATTGTTATCGACACCCTCCCGTTTTTCATTCTTAACGACCTGCTTTTCCTTCGCCAAAACCGGATCGGTCACCGTATTGATAAACCAGCCAAGCTTGTCGGCCTCGGCCCACAGCATTTTCTCTAGAGCGTCCTTCGGCACGGTCTGCAAATAATTCGTCCGGTCGCGGCTCGTCGAACCGTTCGCCCCCGAACCGCCGATCCTCGCCGTCATCTTATCAAGCCCGCCTTTGCCGAGATTCTCAGATTCGAGAAACAAAAGATGCTCAAATAAATGAGCAAATCCTGTCCGCCCTGCCTTTTCCCTCGCGGAACCAACGTGCGCCGTAAGGGAAACCGCCACGACCGGGTCGCTGCGATCAACGTGAAATATCACCTCAAGCCCATTGGGCAGCGTGAATTTTTCGTAATCGATCTTAAGAGCCTGACCAGTGGCGGAAGAAACCGAGAACAACAAACAGAAAAGAAGTAGATAAACTTTTGAAAATTTCATAAATATTTTGTCAACTATCGAATATGGGTCTTCTTTACGGATTCGGCTCATAGATTTTCAAAATCCGCCGTTTCGAATTCTTTTGTGATAGCCATTTTCAAGTGGTTTCATAGCCCGATTTTACTATATATACATTTTAGTCCTCAATAACCGGCTCCAGTTTACGCGATTTTCGCCGCTCGGCCTTCCACACCTTACGAACGGCATCGACATTAAATTCGTTTCGTGTTCCATCCCGCATATTTTCGATCTCGTGCTGGACGCGGGCGGTGACGAGACGGTAGGCCTCGGTGTTCGGGACGCCTTCAGTCATTTTTTTAAGATCGTCGTATTCAAGAAAATGCCCGACTTTCGCGCCGACCTTAGCTCCGATGCTGCTGCCCTTTGGCAGGATGGTTCCTTTTGGAAATGCCTCATACGTGCCCCAAATGTAGATAGGTAAAATTCCTATTTTTTGATTCAGCGCGAGATAGCCGATGATCGGCTTAAACTCGGCGATCTGGCCTGATTCCTGCCTTCCACCCTCGGGAAAAATAAGGGCGTTGTAACCGTCGTTCAAAATCTGTGTGACATGCCGCAGCGATTGCCTTAAGGAACCGGTCCGCTCGATTGGGACGAGCGTCGTAAAATTATTCATATACGCCCGTTTATATTTCGTGTCGAACCAGTAGTCCGCCGCCGCGACGGCAACTGTTTGCCCGGCAACGTCTTTGCCAAGCGCCTTTTTAACGAGGCCGGTGTCGATATGTGAAGTGTGATTTGGCGCGACGATAAAATTGACATGCTGGGGCACGTTTGCCTCGCCCTCGATCCGTGTATCGAGCACACCTTCGTACAAAGTATCCGTTGCAAAATCGACAACTGAGTTTCCGATGCGTCGAACAATGGACGGGATAAAAATCTCTTCCGCTTCCTTTCTGTCTTCGACCTTAGGTTCGTCGGCAAGTTTCTTTGATTTATCGACCCGCTGCACCGCCGTCAGAAGTTCACGAACCGATTGGACCTCGTTCAGAGTATCCGGGGAAAGAATGCGTCCGCCCGCATCCTCGACCGCCGCCTGCAACTCGACAAACATCAACGAATCAAAGCCTAGATCGGTCAGTTTATCCTCGACCGCGATGTCAGTTAGAGGCCGATTAGAGACGCTCGCCACAACCTTTCTGATCCAGAGCAGGTTGTCGTCGCCTTTAGATTCAGCTACCTTTGTGGTCTTAGATTTCGCCCTCTCCTCAAGCGTTTGGAGCATCTTAACGACTTCCGGACGTTTCACTTTTCGCGTGGCGGTTCTGGGCAGTTCGAATGGAGTAATATGCAAAACCTTAACCCGCTTGAAAAAGGCAAGTTCGGCTGAAACCTCACGAAACTGTACCTCGATCCTCTTATTCACTTCGGACCGCGAGAGAGCTATGTCATGCTCGTAATCAGGCACGACCAGTGCCGCGATCTTTTCACCACCATCATCATCGGGCAGTCCGACAACGCTCATTTCTTTAATAAAAGCAGATTTGCTGTAATGATCTTCGATCTCATCGGGGTATATGTTCTTGCCGTTCGAATCGATAATTACATCTTTGGACCGGCCGACGATAAACAGATTCCCGTCCTCATCGAGCCGCCCTAGATCGCCTGTTTTTAGCCAGCGGTCATTCAGCACGGCCTCGGTCGCCTTGTCGTTATTGTAGTAGCCGACCATTACATTTTGGCCGCGGGCATAGACCTCGCCGACACCCTTTTCGTCCGGCGACTCGATCCGCACCTCGACGCCCGGGAGAGGTTTACCGACGCTGCCTCTCAGCAGCTTATTGCCCGGACGAGCAACGGTCAGCACCGGCGAAGATTCGGTCAATCCATAACCCTCAAGCACGGTAAACCCAAGCCCGTGCAAATCCTTTTGCACTTTCTCACTCAACGCCGAGCCGCCGGAAATCAGATAGCGCATTTGCCCGCCCATCCCATGATGGATCGGGAAAAAGACAATCGGTCCGAGGTTGAAAGGGGTATTATCGCGGATCCACGCGTTGAATTCGATAACATTATCCGCCAGATCGGCGATCCAATCTCCCTTTTCGCGAAGCCGCGTCTTTATTCGTCTATGAAGCATCTCCCATAATGCCGGAACACCGACGAGGCCTGTGACATGGCTATTTTCGATCGTCCTAGCCAAGTCTTCGGCAGTCAGTTCGTTTAAGTATGTGATTTGCGTTCCATTAGAAAAGGGGGTTAAAAACCCGGCCGAAAACTCAAAAGTGTGGTGCATCGGGAGCACGGACAAAACGCCGTCCGTAATGTCCATATCGAGTACCGATGAAAGCATCGAGATCATGCTGACAAAATTCTTATGCGACAACATAACCGCCTTCGGCGTTCCGGTCGTTCCCGAAGTAAAGATCAGCGAAGCAATCGCATTAGAATGTATTTTTGCAGGAAGCAACGCATTTCGCTTAGCCTCCTCCGTCTCCGACTGAATCTCAAAAACCTCATCAAAAGTCCATACAATTGGAGCGCGTGCATTATGCCCGCCCGTGCCTTCGACCGAAGTGCCTTTGCCGGGAGCGCGGGCTCCCTCGCCCGCAATTCCGACTCCTCCGGCACTAACGTCTGAAACAAAGGCCGCTTCAAGCCTCTCCTTCAACTCAGGATTCTCAACCGCCAACTTTGGCGAAATAACCACCGCCGACGCCTCACCAGCCTTAGCAAACGCAATGATCTCTTCCACCGTCGAAGCCGGATCGATCGGAATCGCAGTCGCCCCCGCCTTCAAAATGCCAAAATACGCCATCCCCCATTCCGGCATATTGTTCGAAAACAAAATGACGCGGCTGCCGTTTTCAATTCCATTTTTTGCAAAAAATCCGGCGGAGCGCAAAGTCAGTTCGTGAACATCTTCGTAGGTATACTGCTCCTTTCGACCGTCGCGCTCGATCCGCATCGCGACACGCGTCGGAAAGCGTTTGACAGACGTATCGAACAGATCGAGTAGGTCTTTGTAGGTATAAGACCGCTTTTCGACCGCCTTTAGCTCTTCCTCAAGCTGCGGCAGCACCCATTTTCGCATTCCGGGAAAATGAACATTGAGCCAATAGTCGTACCAATCGAGCCGTTCGGGATACCATGGAAGCAAAGCCTTCTCTTTCTCACGAATTAACGAGTGCAACGCCCGCACATTGTCTGAGCGGTACAGATATTCATTATCGATCATGAACGGTTTGAACATCGCAAACGCGTCCATCGTCTCCTTTGTGGTTTGTTCAAATGATTCGACAGATTTTTTAAGATCGGAAATAATGTTCCCGATCCGCCCGCCGCCCCACCTCGGATTCGCTTTATCGAGCACGCTGTCCGCGCGTTTGGCGAGCCTATTCAGCATCGGCGCGGACGCCAGCTCGTACGTTCGATGATTGACCGGGATCGCCTCAACCATACCGGCTAGCCTGTTGACCAATTTATTGCCAGTTTCCTTTTCGTCAAAATGCTGGCGTTTGTACAAACCGACCAGGCCGACGATGCGTTTCATATCGTTCGGATTTGAATCGCCCGACGACGCTTGGAAAACGAGCGGCGGGTTAGGATCGACCAGAGCATTCATCGTAGCCGCGAGGATCGCTCCCGCGACCATATCGACTGGAATAATATCGAGCACGAGATTTTCATTAACCGGAATTATGGGCTGACCGCGAAGTGCGATTAGGATGAGCGGAGCCGTTGTCGTGAAACCTTCGTTCCATCCCGGGAACGGATACTGATTGGACGATTCCACAATCGAAGGCCGTACTAGAACCTTCACTATGTCGTCTTGGGAAGCAATGATCTGTTCGGCGAGCGATTTTGAATACGTGTAAATATTCGTCCAGCCCCAATACTCGGCACGTTCAGCTCCAAGCTCGGTCGTGCGTTCGCGGACCCACATTTTGCGTTCGCGAAAGATGGCAGATTTCAATTCAGATTCGTCATCTGGATTACGTCCTTCCTCGATAAATCGGCAGCGGGCGAGTTCACGAAACTTGGCCGCCTGCACCGCATCGTCTGCCTCTTGCCGCGCCTGTTCGCTCAACCGAGCACAGTCCTCGACCTCGCGGTTAACATCGAATACCGTCCCGGGCAGCTCCTCTTTTCTCGGAAAATACCCGACAACCGGCTCATTCTCCCAGATCGGCCCCGAACGCTTGCCCGCCACAAAACACGTCGAAACATGCACCAGCCGCGGCTTTTTCATCATCCGCGCCATTTTGATGATGTTATTCGAACCGACTACGTTCGTTCGTAGCGCTGTTTCGAGCGGCGGGTTGAAAGTAACGTTTCCGGCACCATTTATAATGATGTCGGTATCACGCATTATCTTTTTAGCGTCTTTCTCGTCGAGCCCGAGATACTCGTTACCGACATCGCCATTGACCGGCACGACCTTAGACCGAATAAAATCCTCAAACCCGTCGCCATACTTCTCACGCAGCGGATCAAACGTTGGCGACGTCACGATCGACGTCCAAAACCGTATCTTCGATTCCGCCGCATCCCGCGCCCGCACCGTCGCATAAACCTTTCCGATATCAGGAAAATTATGCAGCAACATCGACAACGTAACCTTCCCCACAAAGCCCGTTCCGCCGATAAAAAAGATCTTCTTACCCTTAAATATTTCTGTTGGTGATAGTTTCATTAAATTCCGATACTGTCATCATTGTGGCAATGCAAGGTTGTTGTTTGGCTGCAAGTTTTTTATTCAGTCTTTTAGCCAGTAAGTTTTCGTATTTTCTTGATCGTCATATAGAGATGCAGCCGGTCATCCAGCAACTCGGAGAAGCCAAATTTTAAGTAAAAATTCCGTGCGGTTTCGGTCAGGGCATAAACTTCGACCGCGTACACGCCCATCTGAACTGCGATGCTCACTGCCCGTTTGAGTGCGTCTGCCAACAAGGCTTTGCCCAGATTTTGACCTTTCATGGACTCATCAACCGCTAATCTTCCCAAATGCACAACTGGAATCGGATAGCGGGGCAAGTTTTCGGGTACGGTGTCAAAATTTAGAGCGCCGCTGGCAATTGTGTAATAGCCGCAAATACTTATTTCGCCGTGCTTTACAGCGACGTAGGTGCGTCCTAATCCCTTTTCGTTATTCTGCCTGGCAAATCGTTTCAGAAAATCGTTAAGGCTCTCCTCGCCGCAATCAAACTCCGAGCGGTCATGGCTTGCCGTAAGCGGCGTAATTATAAACGTCTGCGTCATTTAGCGATCAGATCGTTATGAGCCTGAAATGCATTTTTCAATGCCTCGTTTGGTTCATCATCTGCGTCGAGCAACGCCAAAAAAACATCCCGGTCGCGGTTTGACAGCTTACGCCGCTCCTGGCGTTCTAAAACCTCATCGGCGCTATTAATCAGCGCGTGAATGGCAAAATCGGTTACGGTCAAACCTGATGCGACGGCGGCACGTTCTACTTTTTGCTTCGTTTCGGACGGAAGACGAAAATTAAGTCTTGCGATTGTCTGTGTTTCTGTTAAAGGCATAAAGATTAATCTCACACTTAACTTATCATATCATAATTGTGGTGGCTGGTTGCCACATCGACGGTGGCCTGTATTATTTCTGTCTAATAAAATTCATTCGAGCCCGCCGATAAAGAAGATCTTCTTACCCTTAAATATTTCGGTTGGTGATAGTTTCATTCAAAAGTACTTAAATTCACGCTCAATTGACCGACAACACCCCTCCCAACCAATATCAGGAAGATATCGTTCTACTTTCCGTTCGATCCAGTTGCCATACTTATCCATCTTATATAGGTATCGATATGAAGGGACGCCGTCAGAGTTCTTCTGTAACAGAAGCCTGTCTTGATTATAAAGATTACTGAAAGTGACTAGTTAGCCGCTGAGGGTTTCTCTACGATTCCGAACTAGGTTTCCATTCTCATCAAAGGAAACCTCCAGATCGTCCTTAGAGATAATCCACGTATCGCTATCAAATCCCTCTCTAACATAGGAGGCGCCGCGAAAACTGCCGCTAAAATGTCTGAGCTCAATTTTGAACTTTATGCTCTCTTCAAAAGGTACAGAAACAAACGCTCCCTCGATTTCTGAGTATGTTTGCCTCAAAAAAATGAGACCACTATCGTCAAATTTACGTAAGATTGTCTTCAATTCACCGGACTTGCTACTAGCGTCCCACGAAACGAATCGTACATTATTACCAAACTTGTCGTACTGCCATGCTCGTTCAAACAGAACTTTACGCTTGCCTTGCGAAGTGTCGACCGCGTCTTCTACAACAGATTTAACCGGCCCCTTAAGCTTTGACTTAAGTCGGTCATTGAAGGCACACGCTCCGGCCAAAAGTACCGGATGCTTAAATCTCAAACTTAGCAGTTCGAGCTTCTGTATTGGAATTGCAAAGTTGAGGTTTTGACCGCCAAGTATACTCGACTTAATGATCCCAATAGCCTCTGCCTTCGAATTGACTAGGACGCCGCCGCTCGATCCTGGTGAGATGGCTGCATCTATCTGAAGCAGCCCTTCCTCGCTTCGAAGGTTACTGATAATTCCTTTCGTAAAGGAGCCTTCTAATCCCCTTGGGTTGCCTGCGACATAGATATCATCACCTATCGCAACCGTATTTGAGTCGCCACGTGTTAGCGCGGGAAACCCACTGTTTGAAATCCTGAAAACGCAAATATCATTTTTCTGGTCAATTCCAAGCACTTCAGTGACGTTTGAAACTTGACCTGTCTTCACGTTTTTAACTACTGCATTCGTCGCCCGTTCAAAAACATGAAGATTGGAAACAACTACCCCGGGCTTATAGACAAAACCACTACCCTGGCTAATAGGTTTGCCATTTTCATCCTGCGTGGTGATCATCACAACCGACGGCATCACTTTTTCGGCGATTTCACGTGCAGTCAAAGTTGACGGCTTTGGAACAGGACGCGACTTCTGCGCGTGACCGTGACTCGTGTAGATCGAAAATACCAATAGCGCTAGAAATATGATCTTTGTCTTCATAGATCCTCCCTTTTCACCACGTTCACCAGACATCCCGCGTTTCGCGGCCCTTAGCCACGTCGTTTACGGCGTGGTCAGCGATCGCCAATTGACCGCGAGGGCGTTTTAACGTCCTTCTCGCCCTGAGCTTTAGCCGTTCTCAACAATTCAACCAATTCTTCGAGAGTGGGCGGCGGTTCCAGAACCTCCTTCGGATATGGATAAGACTCGTATTTGCCCAACGGTAATTCTGTCATTTGTCGCTCATGCCCAATTGGACTCTAATCGCTTTCTCGACCTGCTTGAGTTCAAATTCAGAAAGCCTTCCTATTCGATTTAACACTCTTTCTTTGCTCGCGGTTTGGATTTGCGTTGCCAGTGCTTTTCCCTCTTTCCCGGCCACATTTACATAAGCCTCGCCTGCTTGTAGCTTTCCCATGCTGCTCGTAAGTGGAATGATTTGCACACGATTCAAGAACCGATTTGAAAGATCGTTGCTAATGATCACGCAAGGGCGGCGTTTTTGAATTTCGCCGCCCACCGGGTTTGGAAAATCAACCCACCAAACTTCACCACGGTTCATCGCCTACGTCTCCTATAAAAGCTTCAGACCACGCAAGAGCTTCAGCCTCACCGGCTTCGTCAGCGGCCATTTCCCGATAGGACTGCTCCAAATCGAGTTCGCTGTGCAAAACATGGGGCCGCACGAGCCCCTCAATAAATCCGCTTATTTTGCGCGGGCCGATGACCGAATGAAGCCCCGCGTAAACGTGTTCGTCGATTGTTATAGTTAGCTTCTTCTGCATAATAATTTCATTATACGTGTAGTACACGTATAATTGCAATCGATCAATTCCCGCACTGATCCTTATTCCCAAAATTATCCGGTTGACCAGTCATACGACCAGTTATTAGTCGCTCACATTACACAACCCAATTATCGGCTGATGGAGCATCGTGATCTCGGCGTTGCGGCCCATGTAGCTGCGGCCCATGGCGATGGCTTCGGTTAGGTTGTCGGCGCGTTCCCAGCCGAGCATTTCGGGGACGTGGGCATTTTCGGCACCGGCGACGATGACGTGGCCGATGTGCTGGCGGCCGTTTTCGCCCCAGTACCACATGAAAAACGGGTGCGCTCCGTGATAGGCGTTGCCGCGGCGGTACATTTCTATATAGGCAGGGTTAGAAGCGAACTCGCGTTCATACTTTTCACGCAAATAGAAAGCATCACGTGACTCCGGCAGCAGCCGATGAAAAAACTCGATGTACGGAGCGTGAAACTTATGGTCAAACTCGTCAAAACACGGATGCGTAATGATCATCACCCCGCCGTCGCGCAGCAAAGGTTTGTTGCGGTACATATTAAAGTGATAACCCAGGGCCATCACCTGCACCAGCAGCGGATTGAGCGCCGAATAGACGTTGTAAGGCGAAATATCAGGGATTCCAGAAATCAGGATGTCGCACTGCCCCTTCACCGGAATTTCGTATTGTTGATAATTCTTCTCAAGTATCTTGTCGTGTACCGGCTCGGTTTTACCCGCGTAACAGGCAATCAGCTCATACTGTGCAGGGATCGCGTGAAGCATTTTCCGGCGAGCCGCACGCGGCATTTTTGAGAAGGTCCGCTTCATTACCTCCCATTTCATCCTATCCGCAAAGGAGAACTCATCTTCGTTTCGCGTCAAGATGTCATAGCCGTCTGAAAACATTTTGTTGTTGAGCGCCGTCTCGATGTGAAAGACCTTGCATTGCTCATCGACAAGTTTGCCGAGGCGGATAACCTTGTGATTCAGCACCGATTTCGGCGGATCCATATACGAATCAGAATCGCGAATCGTCTGTGGATCATGATGCGCCCGCAGAGATTCGTAGTCGCACAATCCGACTGCCACAGATTTATGCCCGCCGTCCATCGGGACGAGATTGATGTTTAGATAAATGAGCAGGTCGCTCTCGATCGCGCGTTTGTTGACCCGCAGCGGTTCGTTGTGCCGGGTGACACCGAGCGTGACGAGATTGTCGTCGTCTTCGGCATCGTGGTTGTAATAGCGGTCGGGGTAGTATTCGTTGTAGATGTCGTTGCCGACCATCCGCTTCATTTCCCACGCTGTCATCTTGCGGTGCAGCGAATTTGCGATGATCAGATGCACGTCATCGACGCCGTTCGCCCCGCACATATCCAGCACGACCTCAAGCATCGTCTGCCGTAGATCAGGCGTCTGCATCGGCGGTAGCGGCAGCGAAATATCGTCCATCGCGATCGTCACCCGCATTCCCGGCTCGAGCAGAGCATAAAGCGGCTCCATCTCGATCGGGTGATTCACCGCATACCGGATCGCAGCCTCGCGATTAGGCAACCCCTTTATCGGCGGATTCGGATAAATAACCCGCGTCCCAACGGGGATGTCCTCAATAATAAAATCCTCACCAAACGGCATTATCCGCGGCGCCGAATCCTTATCAATGTACACGATCGACTCGTGCGTTTTTCTACGTAATTGCAATGCCATATTAAGTTTGGACGAGCCCTTAGTAATCTAGAATTACCTTGCGGCAATTCTCACAAAGGACTCCAGAAACACTCGCCGACATAAAACCCATTCGCCTATCGGGATGTTAGAATCCAAATAATTCGATTTGCGAATTTCCCCATCGAACCATTTGAAACCTCCATCGTTCAACATTAGTTGACCTCCGTGATGCTTCCAAAGAAAACCGCTTTTCATCTTTCCTTCACAAAACGGACAAACTCGTTCTAGGTCAACCATCGTCACCTAGCCTTATCCAACTCGCCAATCGCCTCGATTATCGTTTCGACAGCCTTCACATAAAACTCCGGCTGGATGTTTGCGAAATCGTCCGTCGGGCGGTGATAGTCTTTGTGATCCTCGACGCCGAAGTAGATGAACGGGATCTTTTCGCGGTGAAAGGCGGCGTGGTCGGATTGGTTTGTCCAGTCGTCGCGGCCGAGTTTTGGGTCATCATGGCCGAGCATTAGTTTAATCTTTGCCTTTTTCTGGGCCGCCACGAGCATGGACTTAAATTGCGGATAATGAAAAGCACCTGCCGCGTAAAGCTCGCCTTTATCATTTCGCGAGAGCATGTCCATATTAATATTCAGCAGGATCGATTCCTTCGCCACCGGTAGGTTTGCGACAAAATGTCGAGCTCCCTGCAACCCCTTTTCCTCTGCATCAAACGCCGCGAATATAAGAGTATGTTCCGGCCGGTTCTTCTTAAAATACGACCCGATGGCTAATAAAGCAGCGGTGCCGGACGCATTGTCGTCCGCGCCGTTGTAAACTTTGCCCTTCTGAATACCGACATGGTCATAATGTGCCGTGATGACGATGTATTTAGAGGCGGATTTCGAACCGTCGATCTTTCCGACAAAATTAACACCGTTAAGTTTTTCAGTTTTTCCGCGTTGGGTTATTTCAAATTCGTGACGATACGTCCCTCTCATTGGCTGCAAACCGGTCTCCTTAAACCTCTTCTCAACATAGTCCCGTGCCTTTTGCATCGAAGGCAGGTCCGCCGAGCGGCCCTCTAACTCGTCGGACGAAAGGTATTTGACATCACTCAGCAGTTTTGTCGCGTCAAACATCTTTGACTCAACACGGATCGATCTGGCACGGTTGCCGCTTGATACCTGCCCAATCGAGTCGGATAACGAGGCAGTCACCAGTAAGGCCAAAATAAAAGTGAAAATTACAGATCGAGTTTTGTTCATTACTATTTGATGTCCGCCGTCTCGCCGACGCTCCGCTTATTTTAAATCTAAAATCGCCCAGTCATGCTGCAACGCAGTTTGTTTTAATCGAAAGTCCGGGCAAACCGCAACCGGATGGCCGACTATAGAGAGCATCGGCAGGTCTGAGATGCTGTCGGAATATGCGTACGAATCTGATAGATTGATATTCTCGCGTTCGGCGTATTCGCGAATCCATTTGGCCTTGGTTGCCGACGCCATGACAGGTGGCAGCACGCGACCAGTCGCGAAGCCGTTGACGAACTCGAGGCGGTTGGCAACGTAGTCCTCGATTCCTAGGTGGTTCATCATTTTGGCGACTGTAAAATCCAAAGCTCCCGTCAAAACAATCTGTCGCTGGCCGATTTTCTTGCCTTGGGCAATCAACTCAAGAGTGCCTGGAAAAATTGCCGGCTTCAGAACTTTCTCAAAGAGTTCTTCTGAGAAGTATCGTAGTCGGTCTTGAGACAACCCCTCATAGCTTCGGAAAAAGACCTCGTTGAAAACATTTCGCGAATATAGATCGGTGATGCCGAAAAAAGGTAGTTTGGCGAGTGTGCCGACCGATTTTTTTGCAGTTTGCCATAGGCCCTGTTGACGCTTGGCGTAAAAAGCTAGCGTGTGTACGAGGTTGGTGCTGACAAGTGTCCCCTCGAGATCGTAGAATGCGGCTGGCTGTCCGTTTTTATTCATTCCGGCTTTGTGATATCTTATTCAAAACTTACCTAATCTAATTGCGGATTGTTCAGGAATTTTATCACGTTAGGGTGGAATTTAGCTATGAAGAACTCGAAATTAGCAATTTTAATTTCAATTGTAATTACATTGTGCCTACAATTTGCCTGCGCAACCTCTGGCACCACAGAGACTGAGAGTCCTCGCGTCAGTCCAGACGTAATTATGGCATCGCTCACGCAGTCTGAATCACTTTTCAACCAAAGAGAAGATGTTGCCAAGGTCCGAGAGGCCGTTGAGACACTGAGAAAGGCGCGCGATTACAAACAACGCAACTTCGAAGTCGAATGGAAGTTTGCGAAATACAATTACTTTCTCGGAAAACAGTCTACTGTCGAGAAAGAGGCAAACACAGCTTTTGAAGAGGGCCGCGATGCCGGCAAGATCGCATCCGGTCTCGAACCGCAGAAAGCAGAGGGCTATTTTTGGTACGGGGCCAACCTCGGCGAGCTTTCCCGTAAAAATATGCTTACCGTTGGGATTAAATCTCTGCCAGAAGTGCGCAGTGCGATGGAAAAGGTCGTCGAATTGGAGCCTGGCTACCAGAACACCAGCGCATACGACGTTCTCGGACGAATCGAGTTGGAAACTCGTCTTTACGGCGGCAAAGCCGAAAAGGCGGTAGAGTTTTTTGAGAAAGCACTCGAAACCGAAAGAGATAACATGAATATTCACCTCCATCTTGCGGAGGCGTATCTCGCCGTCAAGAAAGAGGGCGAGGCTCGAAAGCAACTAGAGAAAGTTCTTAGCATGAAACCGAATCCCGACTACGTAATCGAGGGCAGAGAGGCGGTGGAAAAAGCCACAAAATTGTTAGCCACAAAGTTCTAGGAGGAAACCACGAAATAACACGAAAAAAAACTAAACCTAGGATATAATTCACGTATAAATGCTACGAGCTATTTTTCCAGGTTCCTTCGACCCCTTAACAAACGGCCATCTAGACATTATCAAGCGCTCGTCGCCGCTTTTTGATGAGATCATCGTCGCGGTTCTTAATAATGCCGACAAAGATCCGATGTTCACGGTTGAGGAACGGTGTTCGATGATTCGCGAGTCTCTGCCAAATGTTGAGACCGGCCAGTGCAAACTCGTTGTCGATAGTTTCTCTGGCCTCACGGCGGATTTCGCCCGCGACAGAAAAGCGATTGCAATAGTCCGAGGTATCAGGGCAGTAAGCGATTACGAATACGAGCTTAGAATGGCCCTGATGAACCGCCGTCTCGAACCGCAGATCGAGACTGTTTTCCTAATGGCTGGCGAAGAGTTTTCATATGTTTCATCAACGCTGATGAAAGAGGTTTTCCAGCTCGGTGGCCGCGTCGAGGGATTGATACCGGAACTCGTCGAAGCCAGGATGCGTTCCAAACTAGGTAAATGACTTTTTCAGGTCTGAGATCGCATTGTGCCCAGAGATGGTTAAAATTTGGGTCATAGCTTTTTTCTTTCGCCCTTTGAGTTCTCTGCGTTAAAATCTTGTATGAAATTCCCCGTCTCCGAACACGTAGCGAAAATGAAGGGATCGTCAACGCTGATTGCTGCTCAAGCGGCGGCTGAGCTTAGAGCCAGTGGAATAGACGTGATCGACTTGTCGGTAGGTGAACCGGATTTTGACACACCAGATTTTATCAAACATTACGCATTGGAAGGTCTGCAAAAAGGACTGACAAAATACACTGCAACCGCAGGAACAGCTGATTTTCGTAATGCGATAATCGAATTTTATGCATGTCAGTTTGACTCAAAGATAAAATTTAATGAAGTTGCGGCCTCATGCGGCGGGAAGCAGGCACTGTTTAATGCGGCGTGTACACTGCTTAATCAGGGGGATGACGTATTGATCCCAAAGCCATATTGGGTCACATTCCCAGAGATCGTTACATTTTGCGGTGCAAATAGCATTTTTATCGAGACAGAGGAAACCGATTTTGTCCTCACCGCCGAACAGGTCTCGGCCGCAATCACGGAAAAAACAAAATTAATTATAATTAATTCCCCTAATAATCCGTCGGGCCGCGTTATTCCGTCCGATGAAATGCGGCTTATCGTCGAGGTATGTGCGGAACGCGGCGTTTACGTGATGACCGACGAATGCTATCTGTTCTTGGCCTATCCGCCAGCCAAACCGTTTTCGCTGGCCTCTTTGCCGGATGAACTTCGGGAATTCGTCTGCGTCGCCGGCAGTTTCTCAAAGACGTATGCCATGACCGGCTGGCGTGCGGGTTACACGATTGCCAACGAGGAATGGACCCGTGCTATGGTCAAACTCCAAAGCCATTCAGCGACTCACCCGACATCGTTCGTACAGTATGCATGTGCGATGGCTTTGCGAAATCCGGAAGCGACATTCGCCGCCATCGAGGAGATGACCCGCGAATACCAGCGCCGCCGTGATTGGCTGATTCCTGCGTTGAATGAGATCAAAGGCTTCAAATGCGCGATGCCCGAAGGTGCTTTTTATGCTTTCGTCGATGTGCGCGGGATTTTTGGCGAAAGAATTACTACATCGTCAGATGTCGCCGATGTGCTACTCAACGACGCACACATTGTAGTTACAGATGGCGAAGGATTTGGATCTGAAGGTTTTTTACGCCTCTCATATGCGACATCCATGGAGAATTTGCACAAAGCGGTCGATAAGATGCAAGCGATCTTTGGAGCGAAGATCGGTTAAAGCCGA
>JBBSJK010000074.1:0-15043 GCA_038257355.1 Pyrinomonadales bacterium
AAAACAAAATTGATAGTGTCACATTTGCCAAAAACAACTGTACCAAACTGGCAAAACAACTGTACCAAACAGGGTAAAATCGGCGACCTAACCCCCTTTTAACTGTACCAATCAAGGCCCTGAATTTCCCAAAAAAATCACATCGCAAATCACCAAAACCCTGTATTTACGGCTTTGAACTGCTTCAAATCTTTAAATTGTGGCACGTGCCACATTTAAAACCCCCCAAAATTAGTGCGCAGACTGTACAAATTTAAAATACAAAAAAAAGTCACCACCAAAAAATGTATTTATTGGTGGTGATAGTCTAATAATCCGTGGACAGTCTGCGGTAGTTGGCGTTGCCGATGACCGGCAACGCCATTTTTTTTTTCTGATGACTTCCCTTACTCAAACTGCTTTCGAAATTCCTCAAAGGTCACTTTTAGCGTATCGACTTCGGAGCGGAGATTTGCGACTTCTGCTTCTAGTTTTTCAACGCGTTCGGCGTCTGCGCCGCTGCGTGTTTGGCGGGATGCGTGGGCGACGGCGAGGGCTTCGATATCGATGTCGCCGGATAGTAGGTGTGCAAAGCGGGCTTCTTTTTGACCGGGCTGGACGGGGAGTTTGGCGACCAGCGGGTCGTCGCGGCGAATAAGGCCGTCGAGCGTTTCCTGAATTTCGCCGAGGCCTGAAAAGTTATATAGGCGCTCGGTCCGCGTTCGCAGTTCGCCGAGGGTTTGCGGGCCCCGGAGCAACATCACGTCCATCACCGCCGTCTCTGACGGCTCGAGCTCATAGACGCTTGGCAGCATATGTTTGTATTTGGGTACGCGGCTCGTGCTGCCGTAGAAAACATAGACCAGATTGCGGTCGCGAAGGATTTCGAGGCATTGCGTGACGGTCGTTTCGTCATAGGAAACCATTGGGTCGCGGTTGCTCTTCTGATTGCAGGCGTTGACCAGGGCGTTGAGGGTGAGTGGATAATATTCCGGGGTCGTCAGTTGCTTTTCGACAAGCGAGCCGAGGACGCGGGCTTCGGTTTCATTTAGTATTTCAGGCATTTCAGGCTATATTCCTAACGCATTTTCGCGTTTACACATAGGGCATCACTAAAACTAGATCTTTAATCACAGAGAACACTAGTGCTAATGGATTTAGCCATTTTTATAGCTTCCCTATAGTAATTTACAATTAAAGGCGTGGATATTCTAGTAGCACGAACTGTGGAAGAGATACAGACGGCCTTTGACCAGCTCTCGAATGCCTCGGTACTCGGCTGCGATACCGAGACATCAGGCCTCGGTGCGCGCACGGGACGGCTCTTTTCCGTCCAGTTTTCGGATGGCGAGTTTAATGTCCTCATTCCGGTCAGCGAGGGCGTTTCGCTTGGCATTCTTGCGGGCATTCTCACAAATCCATTGATCACCAAGATATTTCACAACGCCAGATTTGACCTCGATTTTCTCGGTGAAAACGGTTTTCAGGTCGCAAATATCTACGATACAATGATCGCCGAAAAGGTCCTGACACGCGGCGCAAATCAGTCAGCATCGCTCGCCGAGACGCTCTATCGCTATTACGCCATCGATCTCGACAAATCACCGCGATCGAAATTTAATCGAAGATGGGACGGCATCTGGACGGATGAGCTGGTCGAGTATGCCCTGTCCGATGTAGTGCATCTGCCGCGTCTGATGGCGGAGCAACTTGCATGGATCGAAAAACTTGGCTTAAAAGACGAATTTGACCTGCAACTTAATAAGGTTTTACCCACATAGTTTCGCGTGTTTCCCGGTCAAAACTCTTACCACCGATGATACGCCGGATGGCCTTCTTTGACCGCCACAAATGTCCCGCGACAGGTTGCGCAGACCTTTTCGTCGGCGATCAGTTCCGCCTCGACAGTTGCTCTATCTTCTTTTGATTCAACGACCTTTGCACGCAGATGGATTACGGCGTCACTTGGCGTAGGACGCAGCAGTCGGACGTGAAAGTCCGCCGTGACGGTGCAGTCGGGCGAGTCTTTGCCATCGCGTTTCATCAGAAAATACGCTGCCGTCCAGTTCGAATGGCAATCGAGCAACGCACCGACGATCCCGCCATTCAGCATGCCCGGAAACGCCTGATGATGCTCCTCAGCCCGCCACTCCGCCACGACCTCGTCACGGTCCGGAAAGCTGTTTATATGTAAACCCTTATCATTCGCCGGCCCGCAGCCAAAGCAGATACTTTCCGGCGAAAACCTTTCTTGGAGTGATTTTTCTTTGTGCATAATGTTCTTGCTCAAGATTCGCACGCGAGATAATAATTTTCAATTCTAAAAATCGTACTGATTATATTCGTAATAAGTGAGGGATGATCGAGGGCGAAAGTTTTTGAATTTTTCCGATTTTTTCGGGCTTTGCCCATCTATTTGCGGCGAAGCTATGCTTAGCTGGGGCTGCTCTACGCTCATGGCGGCTTTGCCGCAGTTTTCGGCCAATACTAGTCATCAAGACGGCTACGTTATAGAATGCTATTAGCACCGATAGACCTCTAGGAGCGTTTTATAGGAATCTGATCGAGCGTCTTTGTAGTGTGATCGGTGACGCTCATTACGGGCTCGCGATATTCTTCGAGTTGGGCGGTTGTTTGAGGAGTTAGTTGGTGTGGAGCATCCTCTAAGTTTTTACTGGACCGATTTTTTCCTCAAGCCAGTTGGTCAGTTCTTCAACGGTTTCGATATGTACGGGACGGCCCTTCCATGCCTTAAATGCGGAAAATATAAGCATCACCATTGCCACGATACTAAAAATACCACTGCCAAAATCAGCAAAATCAGTTACTTGGCTCAAAATACCGAGCAACGTAGATACGACGAGAATGGCCACATGTGCGGCCAAACCCTGGGCCGCGTGAAAGCGAACTTTCGCCTCGCTCTTTGGCAAAAACAATAGTATCAGTATACCCGCGACCATTCCCAGATAAAATGGAATGTATGGCACCGCGGTCATTATATTTTCCGGCAAGCCGACTTTGCTGACGCGGCGGGAAATCGACTGATCGACATTACCAAAACTGACAGGCTGATAATTTGTCGGCGTAAACTGTCCGTCATACGGCGATGAATACTGATTGAGGTCGGGTGACGCAAACCTCAGGGTCTGTTCCTCGGTCGGCGTTGAACCGGCAAACTTCCGCGTCTTGCCGCCAGCGTAAGGCAAAGCCCGCGTCGCCGTCTCGGCTTCCGCCTCGGCTTTTACCCTTTCCGGAAAATCCGGATCTAGTGGATTTGTATCGTATTTTGTCGACATTATAATGATTCTACGACATATAGGGTCGAATAGTTCGTAAATTTTGCAGTTTACTTACCTGTGTGTCACGACGGAGATCTGGATACTGGTAACAGTTTTGTTAGTCAAAAACACCTTGGACCTATCTGCCACACCTGTCACCTATCAGGCTTAAATTTAGTCCCAGTCGCAGTATTCGCCGGCTTTGACATCAAGGTAATCATAAATTCATTCCAGTCAACGAGCGCTCGTTCGACTTGGATCGAATGCCGCTCACGTTTGTTGCGGTATTTCTTACGCAACTCGACGGGCAGCTCCTGTAAGAGTCCAAATGTAATATTAACCGGCTGAAAGTTCTTGGTCTCGACGTTTGAGACATAACGGCAAAGTGCACCGATAGCGGATGTTTGCGGTGCGGTTATCATCGACTGACCGCGTAAAACGCGTACGGCATTGATCCCCGCGAGCCAGCCGGTCGCGACGGATTCGACGTAGCCCTCGACACCGGTGATCTGCCCTGCAAAGAAGAGTCGTGGGTTCGTTTTGGTTTCAAGGGATTCATTAATGATCTTTGGCGAATTGATAAAAGTGTTGCGGTGTATCTGACCAAACTGTAGAAACTCAGCGTTCTGGAGGCCGGGAATAAGTTTTAACACTCGATCCTGTTCACCGTAACGCAGATGATTTTGAAAGCCGACCATCCCATAGGCGTCGGCCATTAAATTCTCCTGTCTTAGCTGGACACATGCCCACGGTTCGCGACCGGTTTTGGGGTCCGATAAACCTCGCGGCTTCATCGGGCCGTAACGCAAAGTATCGACGCCGCGGCGGGCTGCCTCCTCGATCGGCAGACAGCTCTCAAACCATTTTGTGTCCTCAAAACGCTTGAGGGGCACCGATTTAGCGGCGATCAGTTCGTTATAAAAAACCTCATACTGCTCCGGCGACATCGGGCAGTTTATATAGTCATCCCCGCCCTTTCCATAGCGTGCCGCCTTAAACGCAATAGACATATCTATTGAGTCAGCGGCAATAATCGGTGCGATCGCGTCGTAAAAATATAGCTGGTCGTCACCGGTCAGCCTCATTATTTCCTTCGTCAACGCATCCGATGTGAGCGGCCCGGTCGCAATAATAGTCGGAGCGCGTGCATCCGGCCCGATCGTAGCAAGCTCCTTTACCTCTACCCGAACTACCTCAATATTAGGATGCGCCTCAACCCGCTCGGTTATCATCCCGGCAAACTTCGCGCGATCCACCGATAACGCCGCCCCGGCAGGAACGCGCGTTTCATGCGCCACATCCAGAACCATCGAGCCGCCACGCCGGAGTTCCTCTTTTAATAGATAAGGAGCCGATCCCGGCTCGTCTGTTTTCAATGAATTTGAGCATACTATTTCCGCCAGCTGATCCGTCCGGTGTGCCGGTGTCTGCTGGATTGGACGCATCTCATACAACCGCACCCGCACATCCCTTTCAGCGGCTTGCCACGCCGCTTCAACCCCGGCGAGACCGCCGCCGATTACATTTATTACATCCTTCATTACAAACGATTATAAATTAATCGGCTCACTCCGTCGCGTCCAGCTCCTCTTCGAGCAACTGGCGTTCGTAGAGATCCCCGTATTCGCCATCAAGCTTTAAGAGTTCCTGGTGAGTGCCGCGTTCGATTATTCGACCGTCCTGCATCACGCAGATGAGATCGGCGTCGCGGATAGTCGAGACGCGGTGCGAGACGATGAGGGTAGTTCGGTTTTCGCGGACATCGCGGAGATTGTGGAGGATTTTTTCTTCGGTGTATGTATCGACCGCCGACAGTGAATCATCGAGAATCAGGATTCGTGGGTCGCGCATGACAGCCCGGGCGATGGCCGTCCGTTGTTTTTGACCGCCTGAAAGCGTTATGCCGCGTTCGCCGACAAGCTGGTCATACCCCCCGGGAAAACCAGAGATATCATCTGCCAGCCCGGCAATTTCGGCTGATCGTTCGACGCGGTTCCTCTCAGTACTGTCTAAAGTGGGCTGGGTGGTAGTGGCCAAGTTCGTGCCGCTTGCTAACGCTGGCGGTTCTGATGGGTTAATCTCGATGCCAAATGCAATATTCGCGGCGAGTGTGTCACTAAACAAGAAGGTCTCTTGCGGCACAAACCCAATCGATTTACGGAGTTGAGCAATAGGATATTTACGCACCGGCAGGTTGTCAATAAATATACTTTCTGCCGGGGTGTCAAGCAGACGCGGAACGAGGCTCACGAGCGTGGATTTTCCGCTGCCGGTCTTGCCGACAAGGGCGACTGTTTGGCCTTGTTCGATTATAAGATTGATATTTTGCAAAACAGGCTTACCGTTGTATGCGAAGTTTAGATCGCGAAACTCGATCCTGCCTTTGACGGGAGGCTGCTCTTGAGTGCCGTCCGCGTCTTTGATCGATGGTTCGGCTTCAAGAATGACGTTAAAACGTTTGAGCGAAGCGGTGCCGCGTTGATATAGATTGACGACATATCCAAGGGCGATCAGATACCAGATCATTCGTTGCAGATAGAGCATAAAAGCGGTAAAATCGCCCGCCGTAATCTCGCCGCGAACGGCCATCGGGACACCCACAGCGACGATAATTACAAATCCGAGACCGATAAAAAAGAACAGTAATGGCCGCATGGCGGCGGCGTATTTTACAAGCCGCAGATTCTGTGCGGCGTATTCGCGGTTTAAAACCTGAAACTGTTCGATCTCGGCATCTTCCTGCGCGTAAGCACGGACAACGCGGACGCCCGTCAGATTCTCCTGAGCACGGGCCGTAATGTCCGAAAAATATTCCTGTATTTTCTCAAATCGCTTATGTATACGGGCGCCTAAAAACTTCACGGTCAACGTCACAAGCGGCATCGGAATCATTAACAGCAACGTGAGCTTGACCGAAATATTGAGCATTATAGGTAGCGAGATCGCAAGAGCAAAAATCGCCTGGAAAGTATATAAGATCATCGGCCCGACCATCTGACGGATCGCTCCTAGATCGTTTGTCGCCCGAGCCATCAGGTCGCCGACACGGTTCGACTGAAAATACTCGAGCGGCTGATCGACGAGGGAAGCGTAAAATTTCTCACGCATATCAAACTCAATATGGCGCGAGGCATTTATCAAGAGTCTCCTCTGAAAAAACAAAAATATCCCGCTCATCAGGCTCACGCCCAGTATCACGAGCGGATAATAAATGACCTTGTCGCGAGTAATCTCGCTATTCAGGTCGTCAATCGCCTGGCCGACAATGTACGGGATAAAAAGCCCGAACGCCATCGAACACAATATGAAAAAGATCCCGGCAAGGATCTGCCATTTGTACGGCTTGAAATAGCGTGCGAATTTTTTAAGTTGTTCCATGACGGACGGCGGGCACCCTGCCCACAATAGGCCAAACACATTTAGATATCAGAGCGATGGATCACTGCGGAATGGCAGGATGTCCGAGCTCCCATTAGATTTTCGTATACGTTGAGATTGCCGTGGCTATCAGGTTCCCGTCTTCGTTTTGGACATCGGCAGACACAGTAAAAATGCGTTTTCCGGCCCTGACTACCTTGGCCGTACAGATAAACGTCCCAGAAATATGCGGCCTCAAATAGTGGACGGTCAGGTCGATCGTCGCGGTCGCATCGGTCGGTCCGCACCGCGTCCGCACAGCATATGCCATTGCCGTATCGATCAGTGTCGCTGTCACACCACCGTGTAAAATACCGCCCGGATGCCGCAAATCGTCGCGCATTTCAATTTTTATTATTGCCATATCGAGCTGCATATCGACCAGCTTCATGCCGATCAATTTTGCAAACGGTAAATTATGCAGCGTCGCGGCGGCAATCGCCCGATGCTTGTCTGTGATTACAATTTCCGGCTTAATGTCGTTCATTTTATTTTGTGCTTTAGCTGTGTTCGATATTCGCTCAAAGTCACTTCTCGATAATCTTCGGGGATCGTAAACAAAGTGTCATCAGCCTCTAACTTCAAATTTCTGATCTCGTATACAAATTTGACCGTCTGGTTTTCGCCCGATTTCACAAATTCCTGTTTGATGATCATCCCGACTTGCTCGTCAACATAAATCAAAACTATGTCCTTAGTGGACTCGTCCTGTCGAACCCTGTATTTTCTCAACGTCCCCTCAATTCCTAAATCCTCAAATTCACGATACTCTTTCCCCCTGAAAAAATCGCCGATACTGCCAAAACCACCGTCAAATAACGAAGAATTTACCTCGTGTGTGGACGCCGAATAAATCTTATTTTTATGATTTAGTGAATAAATCCGGTCGGTTTTAATTTGGCTCAGATAGAGGTCGCCGTCCTGAAATATATCGAATCGACTCTTAGCTGCATTACGGGCAACAAACCGTCGATACTCATTCGAGCTATCACTGACAACAAAATCACCTTGATAGACTTGCGGCTCCTTAGTTGAAAAAGGAAAATCACTCTGCATTTCCACGACAAGTGAGACCGGTTTGTTTTCATTGCCCGGCGACGATCCGCATGCTTGCAAAATCAGTGCAATTACACAGGAAAGCAGGAAAAATCTACGAGGGTTTGACAAAAGCATTGGAGTTTTAAATTCTAACATAACGAATCTGATGGACAACAACGGCAACAACTTAGCCAAATGGCAGAGGCGTTTCATTCTCGGTGCGGCGGCGATCTCTCCCGTAGCGCCGTTTCTATTGCTGCAGGGCCAGATCATTCGTTGGAAGGTCGGTGTTTTGCCCGATGCGGCGGGTGACAAGCACGGGAAATACGGCGACGGCGAAAATGCTGTAAAGCTGTTAGTAATTGGCGAATCCACCGTCGCGGGTCTTGGTGCCCGGACACACGAATTTGCTTTTGCCGGGCAATTTGCCAAGCAGTTGAGCGAGCAGATCACCAAACCAGTCGAATGGAGTGTGGTTGGTAAAAATGGCGTGACGGCGAGACGCACCATTGACGAATTACTGCCTCAAATACCGAATGAGCAGTTTGAATACATCCTTGTCGGTCTCGGTGGCAACGACGTGTTGAAGCTATCGAGTCCGGTCAAATGGCGGCGGGATATGACCGAGCTTCTCGGTATTTTAAGGGCAAAAAATCCCGATGCGGTCATTTTCCTGTCGAACTGTCCGATGATTATCTATTCACCGATCATGCCGCAGCCGATCAGGTCCATTCTCTGGTCTCTATCACAGATGCACAACGAGAATATCAAGGAATTTACAAGTGATATGGATCGAATTTTCTATTACCCGCAACCGGCCGATGTTAGGCTCGAAGGATTTTTTGCCGACGGGCTGCATCCCTCAGAACAGGGATACGCCGATTGGGCAGCGGCGATGATGCAGTATTTTGCAGCCAACCATAAATGGTGAATATAGACGAATTACGCGAGATTGTTGCCAGCCGTCATGAATGGCTGCTCGTGCGTGAGACCGGTCCGACCTTTCCGCTTGTAAAGCATGAGATCGAGATCGTCGAGGACGGCGAAAAGACGCATTTTGGCTTTCTTGACGACAAGGGATTTCACTCCTGGAGGCTTAATAGCTTTGTGCGTAATGATGAGACAATCGCGATTGATGTTGCAGGTTCGTTTGCCAAAAATCGTGAAATAATACGGCTAGTTCCAAGGGCGCTGGCCTCCCAACTTACTGCCGAAATTGAGTTGGCGCGACTAAAAAAAGCTAATGAGATCGCCGGGTTTATCTCTTTAAATTTCCCGGGTTCAAAACTCGGCCGCGTCGCGCTCAATGAGCCAAATGGCCGCGTCGCGCAGATCAATTTTGACTCCGCCGACAAAATGCAAATGGCCGCGATCTCAGATGTTACCGGATCGCTGACTGTTGAGGCGATTTTTACGGCGACCATGCTTTGGCTTGAAAAACTCGGCCTCAGAAAGAACAAACCAGTAAACGACATTTGGATTATCTGCGAAAAGCGGCAGGCGAGAAACGCTCAAAAGCTGCACGCTTTATTGATCGAGCGTTGGAAATCCAAGATTAGCATAATCGAGATAGATCGCCGTGACGACCCGCCGCGACTCGTCGAACTGCCAAAACGAAAGATTAGTGAGCTTTGGCGTGAAAGGGCCAAAAAGCTAACATTGCCCGGGACGGCTATGGCGGGCGAGACTGCTCAACGGATCATCTCTCTTGCCCCCGGTCATATAGACATTATTTACTCGCGACAGGGCGGGACGCTGCGTTATATGGGGCTGCCATTCGCTCGGGTACGAACAATGATGGGAGTTGAAAAAGTTTGGTTTGGGATTGGCCGCGAGAGGCGAATACTCTCGAATGAGAACTGGGACGAACTGACCGAATTGGTCCAGCTTATTGTTAACTATAGAGCGGCCGACTCGCAGAATAAACGCCATGAATATTACCGCACCGCACCCGAGGCGTGGCTCGAATCCATTCTTCGCCGTAATATCAATCTGCTCGACGCAAACCTGATCTTGTCGCCGATCTACAACCAATTTCGCTCGTCAAACGACAAGATCGACCTGCTAGCACTTCGCCGCGACGGGCGGCTTGTGATAATTGAGCTAAAAACGCAGCCCGACCGTGAAATGATTTTCCAGGCAGTTGATTATTGGCGAAAAATCGAGCTCCAGCGTCGTCGCGGCATGCTCGCAGTGGCTGATCTGTTTGACGGTCGCGAGATAGTCGATAAACCGGCGATCATATATTTGGCGGCCCCGGCGTGGAGCTTTCATCGAGACTTTGAGTTTTTTGCAAGGACGATATCGCCAGACATCGAGCTGTGGCGGTTTGAGCTGCATGAGAATTGGCGTGCGAATGTAAAAGTCCTGGCCCGTCTTGATTTCAAAGCATTGTTTTGAGAAACAATCCGTACAAAAATAACTGCTAATTTTTAGTGTCATTTTAAAATAGTTAGTGTAATTTTTTTAAATTTTGAAATTACTCATATTTGTGAAAAAAAAACAGGGTTTTAAATTGTGGCACGTGCCACAATTTAAACATTTGAAGTAGAAAAAAGCCGTAAATACAGGGTTTTGGGATTTGCGAGGTGAGCTTTTCGGGAAATTCAGGGCCTGGATTGGTACAGGTAAATGTGGCGTTTGGTCCCCGATTTGGGGTGGTTTGGTACAGTTGTTTTGGCAGTTTGGTACAGTTGTTTTGGCAGTTTGGTGAAAGGTGTAAAAAGCAAAAAAACTGTTACCAGTACCTTTTGTGAAAAACTCGCAGGCCGGCGGATTTTGGCATCGGATTAGATCGGATTAACATACCGGTAGCCGACACCCCGGACGGTCTGGACGATCTTGGGATTATTTGGTTCGTCTTCGAGATGTTTGCGGAGGCGGACGATAAAATTGTCGATCGCGCGAGTGTCGGTGTCTTCCTGTAGCTGCCAGACCTCTTCGAGTATCTCTTTTCGAGCGACGGGACGGCCTTCGTTATCTATCAGATATTGGAGCAGTTTAGTCTCCATCAGAGTTAGATGGATGAGTTCGTCGCCGTTTTTGATCTCGAGATTTTCGAAGTCGATAGTCCGGCCATTGACCTCGATCACTTTTACGGCGGGCGATTTAGTTTCCGTTTGGGTCCAGCTGCGCCGCCTGAGAAGGCCGTTGAGACGGGCCAAAAAAATATTCAGGTCAAAAGGCTTTGCGAGATAATCGTCCGTACCCGCCTCAAACCCGTGCAAAACATCCTCAGGCCGCCCGCGTGCAGTCAGCATCAATATCGGTGTGTAATCATCGCGCTCACGCATCGTCCGGGCGACCTCAAAACCGTCAATTTTCGGTAACATCACGTCGAGCACAACCGCATCAAAGGCATTTTCGCCAAGTCTCTCCAGGGCAACGCTGCCATCGCCGGCGATCTCGGCCTCGTAGCCCTCGGCCTCTAAGTTAAACCGCAAACCGTCCGCCAGATGCTGCTCGTCTTCGACAATGAGGATTTTCATGGTGATTCTTAATTATCAATTATCATTGCTAAATACTAAATTGTTAATTTTGGATAATGTCGATTCATCACTATTCAATATTCACTAATCACTCACGACCTCGGCAGTTGGACAACAAACGTTGTCCCTTTCCCTTCGCCCTTACTTTCGGCTTTGACACGGCCGCCGTGTTTTTCGATGACGGAGCGGACTATCGCAAGACCTAGTCCGGTGCCTTTTGTTGCCTCGGCCGATTTGTCGGGGACACGGAAAAATCGCTTAAAGATACGTTTTAGGTCCTTGCGTGCAATGCCGATGCCGGTGTCACGGATGTAAATCTCAGCTTTTCCCGAGAGCGACGATTTTAGCTTGACAGAGATCTTTGGCTCGTTATTTGAATATTTGATAGCGTTGTCGAGCAGGTTTGAGATGGCCGTTTGCAGCTCGGCACGGTCACCGAGCACGCGTATGCTCTCAACCGGGGGGTAGAAACGGACCGTCGATTCGTCCAGATGGTTACGGATCAAGACCATTTTGACTACCTCGCCGATCAGATCGCTCAGATCGATCTCGGTCAGGTTTAGCAGACGCTGTTTCTCACGCGTGCTGCTTGCCTGCAGCACCTGTTCGACCGTGCCGAGCAGACGTGCGTTGTCGTCAAGCATGATGTCGTAAAACTCATCTCGTTTTGCCTTATCGAGGTCGCGTGACTTAAGTGTGTCGAGATAGAGTTTGATCGACGCGATGGGCGTTTTTAGCTCGTGCGTGACTGAGTTAAGGAATGCGTCATGCTGCTCGTTTCGGCGAATCTCACGGACCAGAAAGATCGTGTTCAGTATCAGCCCGATGATTATAAGCGCAAAAAATATAACGCCGAATACCAGCAACGCAACCTGGCGAAGGTTAAGCAGAATCCAGCCAATATTGAGCGTAATGGCCAATATCGACAGGCTGATACCGAAAATCAGAAAGAATATTGCTGTTTTACGACGACGCATTGCTAAGTCAAAAGTAACGGGGAGAAAGTAAAAAGTAAAAAGTAAAAAGGCAAAAGTAATAGATATACTTTGCCTTTTTACTTTTACTTTTACTTTTACTTTTACTTTTTATTTTTTACTTTTACTTTTTACTTTTGCCTTTTTACTTTTACTTTTTATTTTTTACTTTTTACTTTTACTTTTTACTTTTGCCTTTTTACTTTCTACGCGGCTTTCAACATCTCTCTTGGTGACTCGGATTCAGTTTCGAGATCGTAGGCGTAAACGTTGCTGATTAGTCCTAATTTTTCGAGAGCACGCAGCTGTATCCAGTTGATATCAAATTCTTTCCAGGTGAGGCCGTGTTTGGCCGAACGCGGAAAGGCGTGGTGGTTGTTGTGCCAGCCTTCGCCAAATGTGACGGCGGCGACGAGGCCATTATTTCGCGAATCGTCACGGGTATCAAACCGCCGGCTGCCCCACAGATGTGTTGCCGAATTGACGAGCCATGTAAAATGCCAGCTGACAACGATCCGGGCTACTATCGCCCAGACGACCATCGTCCAACCGCCGATCGCAAACAAAACCGCTGCCAAAATTAGCGTGGTTGCGTAATAATGTTTGTCGAGAAATCTTAAATAGCCGTCTTTCAACAGGTCGGGCGAATATCGCTGTCTCGTCGCCTCCGACTGGTTCTGTGCGATTCCCTTAAATATCCAACCAATGTGCGACCAAAAAATGCCGTTTCGCGGGCTGTGCGGATCTTTATCGGTGTCTGTAAAGGCGTGATGCAAACGGTGCGTCGTGACCCACGTGATCGGCCCTGACTGAAGCCCGAGCGTGCCGCAGGTCGCCAAAAATCGCATCATCCATTTTGATGTCATAAATCCGCGATGCGTAAGCAGCCGGTGATAACCGATACCGATTCCCCAACTCGCAGCGATCACCCACACGATAAGTGTGGCAACCAGATTTTGCCAGCTAAATGTAAACAAAGCCGGAATCGCGGCAATATGAAATGCCGCAACAAAAAAGATCGTGTTCCAGTTATATGTTTCCGCCTGTGACGGCTCAAATTCGATTACGTTTTGCATAAACTCTTAAACCCCTTGTTAAATATCACTCCCGGTACTTTTTCCACCCACTTTTACCTTAACAGGTTTGTTTTGATGCAATTGTAAGAGTTTTGTAAAACCGTAAAAGTGAAATAATTTGAGACGTAATAACGGCAAGGGTTTTACGGTGCATCATTTATACAATTCGCAAATTTTGTCTTTTCTATGTCACATTGGCGCCGCGCTTCACCACATTTCCCGCTCTTTTTCTTTTCTTAGCTACAGGCATATTTGATTAAGCCGCTGTGTAGCTAATTTCATTACCTCCGCTTCGCAGTTCAAAGTCGCCCGGCATGGGCATCATCCCCACGCCGACGCGGGTTATGATATTGAAAAGGATTTTACAGAGAAGAATGATGTCCGGATTCCGATGAGCGATGATTGATGCTATTATATGGCACGAAATTTCATTAACCATGAACACTCTCTACTACGGCGACAATTTGGACATCTTACGTTCTTGGAAATGACAATTCAAGAATACATCGACAAAGTTGCACGGCGTTACGCGGCAGGCATTTCAACTGAGCTTTCGTATCGCGGCGATTTAGAATCGTTGCTCGAATCTCTTGTGCCTGAGATACGCGCGACAAATGAGCCAAAGCGTATTGATTGCGGTGCTCCCGATTACGTGATCACTCGCAAAGATATTCCTGTCGGCTACATCGAGGCAAAAGATGTTGGAAAGGACCTCGACGCCAAAGAATTAAAAGAGCAGTTCGACCGATACCGCGACGCTCTCGACAATCTTGTA
Organism: Pyrinomonadales bacterium; assembly: GCA_038257355.1. Taxonomy (GTDB): domain Bacteria; phylum Acidobacteriota; class Blastocatellia; order Pyrinomonadales; family Pyrinomonadaceae; genus OLB17. Next base: position 14,026 of record JBBSJK010000074.1, read on the forward strand.
TTTACCGATTACCTCGATTTTCACTTTTATCTTTATGGCGCGCGGACGACAAGAATAAATATAGCCGAGATCCGCGATGGCAAGATCGTAGCTCTGCCCGAACACTTCGAAGAATTTGCCTCGCGAATAAAGGAATTTTCCTCTCAAAACACGCAACCGATAAAAAGCTCGAAACGCCTCGCGGAGATGATGGCGGAGAAAGCGAAGATCCTCGCGTTCATTATTAAGAATGCGCTTGAGGAAGACATTGCGAGTAATGTCGAGAGCGATCTAACGAATCAGTTAAAAGCATTCAAAGACATTCTTATCCACGATATCGACCCAAAAGCGTTTGCTGACATTTACGCGCAGACAATTGCATACGGAATGTTTGCCGCCCGGCTTCACGACAAAGACCTTGATACTTTCTCGCGTCAGGAAGCTGCCGAAAAGATTCCGAAAACGAATCCTTTCCTTCGCAAACTCTTTCAGTTCATTGCGGCTTTCGATCTCGACACTCGCATTGATTGGATCGTCGATGCACTTGCCGACCTGTTCCGTGCTACGGACATTGCCGCAATTCTGAAGAATTTCGGGAAATCAACGCAGACGCACGATCCGATCATGCACTTCTACGAAACCTTTCTCGCCGAATACGACCCGAAACTTCGTAAATCTCGCGGTGTTTTTTATACGCCGGAACCTGTGGTTGATTTTATTGTTCGTGCGGTCGATGACATTCTCAAGACCGAGTTTAATTTGCCAAACGGTTTAGCTGATACGAGCAAGACAAAGATAAAGATTGACGTTCAGGGAAAGTCCGTTGAAAAGGAAGTTCATAAAGTTCAGATACTCGACCCGGCGACGGGAACCGGAACCTTTCTCGCGTCGGTAATAAAACATATCTACAAACGGTTCGAAGGCCAGCAAGGGATCTGGGGAGATTATGTCGATAATCATCTCATCCCGCGTCTCAATGGTTTCGAACTTCTCATGGCGTCGTATGCAATGGCGCATCTCAAACTCGATCTGCTGCTAA
>JBBSJK010000075.1:0-15041 GCA_038257355.1 Pyrinomonadales bacterium
CAATGGCAGCCCGATACGGACAACACTGGCACCGGAGGCGGCGGCGGGACGATCACCGGAGTGACGCCGGGAACAGGCCTCACCGGCGGCGGCTCGACAGGAAACGTCACCGTAGGTATCGCGAACAGCGGCGTCGGCACAGCTCAGCTCGCGGATAACAGCGTGACGGACGCCAAGATCAGCAGCGTAAGTGGAGCCAAAGTTACCGGAAGCGTCGCCAATGCGGCCAACGCGACGACCGCCGCCACCGCAACGAATGCCCTGAGCCTAGGCGGTGTGGCTGCAAATCAATATCTCCAATCGAACGGTAACGGCTCGGGTCTAACAAATCTCAACGCGAGCAACGTTGCGACCGGCACGCTCAGCAACGCCCGCCTAGGCCAGATTCCCACGGCGAATATTGCCGACTCCGCCGTAACATCAGCAAAGATCGCGGGCGGGCAGGTTGTAAAAAGCTTGACCGTTGGCGCCACCACTCTCACGGATAATGTTACGCTCGCCGGGAGCGGGAATATCACCATCACTCCGACGGGCAATACGCTGACGATTGCGTCAACAGGCGGAGCAAGTGGTATCAGCGGCAGCGTTCCCGGTGTGACGAATACAATCCCGGTATGGACAGGTGGGACGGCTCTTGGCAATTCACTCATCACCCAATCGGCTGTTGGAGTGCAGCTCCCTAACGGCGTACAGCTCGCCGTCGGGGCCCAGGGCAATCAGCTTGCATTCGGATCGCCAAACGGGGAAACCGGCCTTTCGATCTCGAGTCCAAACGGCCCGCGGGCGGACCTTAGGTTCGATGGCTCCAAACTTAAGCTCGTGGCCAGAACGGCTGGGTCGGGGCCGCCCTCTGAGCTCAACGGAGTAGTGGTCGATACGGCGGGTAATGTCGGCATCGGCACGGCTAGCTTGACGGGCGCTAGATTGAAGGTGGAAAGCTTTTCTCAAGACGCAATTTTTGGCGTCACGGGGCCCGGCTTTGGAAATGGAGTGTCGGGACAGGGAACTTTAAGCGGTGTGCGCGGTATAACCGACACGCAGGGCGGGCGTGGTGTGTATGGCATCGCTTCTGGCAGCGGGACAGGCGTTGAGGGCTTTAACAACGGCGGCAATGGTTTTGGCGTCTTTTCCAGCGGCTTTCTTGGTACGAATCGACTAGGCGCCACGAGTTTTCCGAACACTTCCTTGTGTCTCAACGGCTCGAATCAACTCTCCTCATGCAATTCCTCCTCTCTTCGATACAAGACGAACGTTGACAGCTTCCGTTACGGGCTTGGTCTGATCAATCGTCTGCGGCCAATTTCCTTTGACTGGAGAAGTGACAGCGCGCGTGATTTTGGACTGGGAGCCGAAGATGTCGAAAAGGTCGCGCCGCAACTTGTTTTCTATCAGGATGGAAAGGTCGAGGGGGTGAGATATGACCGGCTGCCCGTCGTCCTGATAAATGCGATTAAGGAGCAGCAGGCGCAGATCGAAACTCTGCAAAAGGCAAACGCCCGCCTAGCCTCGCGGCTATTGACAGTGGAGAAAAAGCTAAAGAAAAGTTCCGCTCGTGGTCGGCGGGGTGTACAATGAGGCGGCAATGCGATGCGGGAAGCGGCAGAGCGAAGGAGCACACAGCTGCCAACATTTATTCGAGGTAAATGATCATGAAAAAAATCAATCTATTGAGTAGTTTCATTTTATTGACGGTATTCGCCGCCGCTTTGAACGCGCAATCGGGCGGGACGTTTCAGATCGAGAAGAGCGTGATCGCGGGCGGCGGTGGACAATCAAATGGCGGCGTGTTTATGCTTGACGGCACGATTGGTCAATCGGTCGCGGGAACAACCTCGACGGGCGGGGCATTTGAGCTGGGCAGCGGTTTCTGGGGCATCGGTGCGCCCGTGTCGCCGGGTGTCACGGTGTCGGGACGCGTCACTACCCCGAGCGGCCTCGGCCTCAGAAACGCGATTGTGACAATGACCGATCCGCAGGGTTTTCCGGTTCGAGCGACCACGAGTTCATTCGGGATCTTCTCGTTTGATAACATCGAGACCGGGCGAACATATATTATCGGCGTATCGTCAAGGCGATACCGGTTTGCCGTGCAAATGATCAAAATCAACGGAACAATTACCAATCTTGAATTTGTGGGACTGGAATAGGTGGTAATGACGATAATGTTGAACGACAAAAGATTTGTTCTTTAACAAGTGAAACCGTAAATAATACGTTTTCTGGGTTAAAGATCTTTATTTAAAAACACAAAATAATTTGTTTCGTGATCAGCAGCCTGTGTTAAACTTTGTTTAGGCTCTACGCGCCCTTGCCCTTTACCTTCCAAATACAAAGTCTATTGCGGCAAGTCCTTACGCGGTTCCACAATCGCGAATATTTGCAATGACATCTCCAATCAATTCGATCACAAATCGAATTAACCTCATTTGTATTGCTGCCTGTGTCGTAGTTGGGGTTTCATTGTCCGTTTTGTTCGGTTGGTATTTCGATATAAAAACGCTTAAATCGCTGCTGCCGGACTTCCCTGAAATGAACCCGAACACAGCGGCCGGTTTCGTCCTAACCGCCGTGGGATTGCTGTGCGTGGCGAAGGGCCAGGGGAACCGTTATTGGAAAACTGCATCTGCGATTTGCGGCGGCCTCATCTGTTTGCTTGGAGCAATCACGCTGGGAATATATATCACCGGTGCGCATAGCGGAATTGAAACATTGTTTGCTCCCTCATCCGGCATAGTGCCGGAAAATGAGTTAAGCGGGCGACGGTCTCCGCTCGCTGCCTTTAATTTCACGGCGATTGGCCTCTCAATCGTTATGATAGGCGGCAGGCAATTTTTCGGGAAGATAAGCGAACTTTTGGCATTCCTGGTGTTGACCACGACTTATGGATCTCTGCTCGGACACTTGTATAAAACCGATTTATTAATTCGCAGCTCAGATTACAATACGATGGCGCTCCATACCATGGGCCTTTTCTTTGTATGCGGATTGAGCCTCCTGGCGGCAAATTTTGACAGCATCACAGTAAAGCTGTTAACCAGCGGCGGTTTGGGGGGCAGAATGGCATACAAACTATTACCAACCGTTATTCTGATACCAACTGTTTTTGGCTGGGTGCGGCTGTGGGGACAAAACCAGGGATATTACGATACCGCATTTGGAGCGTCGCTGATAATTTTCTCATGCGTTACGACCATTTGTGGGGTTGTTCTCTTTTTCTGCTTCGCGATTGAGAAGACTGATCAACGGCGGAAAATGGCTGAGAGCGAAACGGCCGAAAAAGAGCGGTTGTATCGAGACCTTTTCGACTACGGTCAGGGTATGATCTGCATACACGATACGGACGGGAAAATAACATCAGTCAATCCCGCCACATTTCTCTCGCTGGGCTACGAGAGTGAGTCGATGATCGGTAAGAACCTCGCCGAATTTCTACCACTTGAAAATCAGCCCCAATTCGCCGCTTACTTGCGAAAGATCCAAAACGAGGGTCTCGCCGACGGCTATCTCACTCTCGTCTCAAACGACGGAAAGAATGTCATCTGGCGTTACCATAATATTTTAGTTTCCGAACCAGATGCCGAGCCTTACGTACTTGGCCACGCACAGGATGTGACCGCCCTGCTCAAGGCCCAAAAACAGCTCAAGAACCTGTCGCTCACCGATGAGTTGACCGGGCTTTACAACCGCCGGGGTTTCCTGACTCTGGCGGAACAGCAGATACGCCTCGAACGGCACGAGGGCACGGCCCGCGGCCTCTCGCTGATGTTTGCCGATATGGATGGGCTCAAGAAGATCAACGATATCCACGGCCACGAGATAGGCTCGGAGGCAATTATTGAGCTTTCTAAGATATTTTCCTCAGTCCTGCGCAGCTCAGACCTCATTGCTCGTTGGGGCGGGGATGAATTTGTAATCTTAACGATCGGTACTCAGGACGAGGACACCGGGCTAATGACTGACAGGATCAGCGGGGCGCTCGACGAATACAATGCAAAGGGCGAGAAGCCGTACAAGCTGGCGTGCAGCATCGGCCTCGCGCCAGTACCGCTCGCCGGCAACCGGTCTTTCGAGAGCATCATAGCCGAGGCGGACGAGGCAATGTACGCCGAAAAGAGACGCCGCAAAGCGGCTCGGATAGATGTGAAGGAATCGCCGTTTGTCCCGCCGGTAAGCACACTGTCTGTGCTAGACTCGCCGAGGCAAAGTCCGCGTGCGTAGCAGCCGTCCGCTCTCCAATTATATATTTCTCTTATTTGCCTCTTAGAGGCTTTGCGACTTTGCGTTAATATCATTTCTTAGAATTTTAGAAACTCTATGACGCTTTCTGAGCCGAACATTAAAACTTGCGAATCGTGCGGCCAAACATTTGGCTGCGGAGCAAAACTCGATGGCTGTTGGTGCGTCGAGGTGAGTGTCCCGGCGGAGGTCGCCGAACTTCTGAAAGCAAAATACGGGGAATGTCTATGTCCGGAATGTCTGCAGAAACTTTCTTTAAAAAATCGAGAGCAAAATTCAGAAATGCCTCGCGGCTAACGATAGTCCTTGTGCTTTTGGCGGTATTCGCGCAGATCGCCGTCGGGCAGCAGCGTCTGCTCGTGGTCGGCGGCGGGACGCGTCCACCCGAAGCGATGCGAAAGTTCGTCGAGTGGTCGGGCGGAGCAAAGGCCCGAATTCTGGTAATTACCTGGGCGAGCGGTGTGCCGAACGAGAGTTTTGAAGCACTGAAAAAGAATTTCTTATTGCAATATACCGTGTCGGTCGAGCATGCACCGATACGTCCGCTCGATGCGGAAAAACGTCTGCTGTTTGTAGCGCAGCTAAAAAACGCAACCGCCATTTTCTTCTCCGGCGGCGATCAAAACCGCATCATGGATGTCCTCGGCGACGCTGAACTGCTGACGATGCTCCGCGAGAAGTATGATACGGGAACACCATTCGGCGGCACGAGCGCCGGTGCCGCCGTGATGTCCGACCCGATGATGACGGGCGAAGCGGACCTCAAAATACTCGATGGCACAAAGGTCGGCGTCCGTCTCGGCCTCGGCCTTATTCCGCGCGTAATGTTTGACCAGCATTTTCTCGTCCGCCAGCGACACAACCGTTTGTTTGGCTTTGTAATGCAAAATCCAGCATTCCTCGGCATTGGAATCGACGAAGACAATGCGGTTTTGATATCCGACAATCGAACACTCGACGTCGTCGGCACGACCCACGTGATGTTTGTCGATGGCAAAGACCGCAAAGGCGCAATGCTCGTTAATTTTCTAAAACCAGGGGAGCGGTTTGATCTGAAAACGAGAAAGCGGATGAGTGGCAAAGCGATGACTAAGTAATTTAAAGTTTCTTACTCCGGACTATTTTTTCTTGCCTGCGATTGTACTGCAGTGACAGCAACGGCATCGACGATGTCCTCGGCCGTGCAGCCGCGGGAGAGGTCGTTGCAGGGGCGGTCGAGGCCCTGTAATATGGGGCCGATGGCGGTGCCGCCGGTGAGGCGTTCGGTTAGCTTGTAGGCGATGTTGCCGGCGTTTAGATCGGGGAAGATGAGGACGTTGGCGCGGCCGGCGACCTCTGAGCCGGGGGCTTTTGATGCGGCAATAGACTCAACGAGCGCGGCGTCGGCCTGCAGCTCACCATCGATGGCGAGCTCCGGCATGCGGGCCCGGACGGTTTTCGTGGCTTCGATGACTTTATCGATAAGCTGATGTTTCGCACTCCCTTTTGTTGAAAAAGAGAGCATCGCGACACGCGGCTCGACCTGCAAAAGAGCTCTGCACGAGTCGGCTGACGCCATCGCTATCTCCGCTAGTTCGCTCACATCCGGATCGATCACCACGCCGCAATCGGCATAGATCATCGCACCATTTGCTCCAAATTTCTTATCCGGCACAACCATTAAGAAAAAGCTCGATACGGTTTTCATGCCCGCCCTGACGCCGATACAGCGCAGGGCGGCGGCGACGGTATGTGCCGTCGTATTCGTCGCCCCGGCCACCGAGCCGTCGGCTTTGCCCTCGCGCACCATTAGATTGCCAAAATAGAGCGGGTTTTTAACGGTTTGCTCGGCCTCTTCCAGCGTCACGCCCTTTGCGCGGCGCATTTGATGGTAAAGAGTTGCAAATTTGACGAAGTCATTAGATTTGCGATGATCAATGATCTCGACGCCGTTTAAATTTGTGCCTGATTCACCGGCGAGCGAGCGAATTTTCTCATCATCTCCGAGGATCGTGATTTTGGCAATCCGTTCAGCGGCGCAGATCGCGGCGGCTCGAAGGGTGCGAATATCCTCGCCCTCGGGCAGGATAATATGTTGGAGATCGGCGGCGGCGCGTTCGCGAATTTTATTCAGTATCATGGCTTTAGTCGCAAGCGGCGACAGACATTAAAGCCTAGGGTGTTGTGAGCCCCTAGGTACGGCCGACGATCAAACTAATCGGCGGCGGGTTGTTATCGACAACCTTAACGCGTGAACTGAATTTACCATACAACTAAACCCAACGAAACTTGCTCAAACAGCCGCTATTCTTTAAACTTTGATAAAGCGAAGGAACCATCGGATGAATGAACAAAAAACAAAACTAAAGCGTCGTGAAAAGTCGGAGTTAAAAGGCCGTATGCGGAGCTTTTTAATGTTTTTGCCAAATATGGTGATGCTTCTCGGCCGACTGTTGACAGATGCTCGTGTCCCGCTTGCGGAAAAGGCGCTCTTTGCCGCCGCGATTGTCTATGTCATCTCGCCGCTTGATTTTATCCCAGATGTTTTCCCGTTTATCGGGCAGGTTGACGATCTATATGTGGTCGCATTGGTGCTGCTCAGGCTGGTAAACCGCACTGATGAAACGGTCGTTCGCGAGCATTGGTCAGGAGGCGGCGACATCATTGCCCTCTCAGATTCGATAGCAAATATAGCGCCCAAAATTTTACCGCGACGTGTATCCCGCATCCTGACCGCACGGGTTGAGCTAGCTGAGGCAGGTAATATCCTGCAGGGTGTTACCAATAAGGAACAGGTCCTCGTTAGGGAGATCGCCGGTGACGAAAATCCGGAGATCGACTCCGGTTCGCGAATGGCTAACTAGCAGACACAGATTTTTTTTGCCCAACTGTAAATTATTGATTTTTCTTTGGATTTTCTCCCCCTTTGCAACTATATTCTACGAAAGCCCGTAGAACACAGAAATTGAAATTAATTGTCGCCGCCCCCGGATTTTCGTTATAATAAAAGTATTGTTAGCGAAAGACGGAACCAGAATCCTATGTTTGAACGCTACACGGAGAGGTCCCGACGGGTCATCTTTTTTGCCCGGTACGAAGCCCTCCAATACGGGTCGCAGGTCATTGCTCCCGAACACATTCTGCTCGGTCTGATGCGTGAGGACAAGACATTGTCCGCACGTTTCTTTCCGTTTCGGCATGTGCTGACAGTGGATTCGATCCGGCGTGACGTTGAAGAAAGGATTGTACTCCGCGAACGCATTCCTCAGTCATCTGAGCTACACCTATCAGCCGCGACCAAGCAGATTTTATTCTACGCAAATGACGAGAGCCGTCAGTTAAAAAATCGTCACATCGGCCCCGAACACCTCCTGCTGGGAATCGTCCGGGAAGAAAAGAGCGTGGCCGCCGAGATTCTGTTCGGCTATGGACTAAGGTTAAATGACGTTCGCGATGAGATGACTCGTCAGAGCGGCGTTCCCGGTGTATTAGCGGCCAAGAGGGAAAACTCTAAAACGCCAAACCTTGCTGAATTTACACGCGATTTGACTGTCGATGCCGCCGAAGGCCGCCTGGACCCGCTCGTCGGCCGGGAACCTGAGATGGAGCGGATTATCGAGATCCTCTGCCGCCGCACAAAAAATAACCCTGTCCTGATCGGCGAATCCGGCGTGGGGAAAACCGCGATCATCGAGGGCCTCGCCCAGCGAATCGTCGATAAAAATGTCCCGACCTTTTTGGACAATAAACGAATCCTCTCGCTCGATCTTTCGCTGATCGTCGCCGGTACAAAATATCGCGGCCAGTTTGAGGAGCGGTTAAAAAAGATTATGGCAGAGCTCAGAGAGAGCGAGGAGAATATTGTCTTTATAGACGAGATCCACACGCTCGTCGGGGCCGGTTCGGCCGAGGGCACGCTCGATGCTGCAAATATCTTAAAGCCCGCCCTTTCACGCGGCGACATCCAATGTATAGGTGCGACGACGCCCAATGAATATCGAAAGACCGTCGAGAAAGACCGCGCTCTCGAACGCCGCTTTCAGTCCGTTAAGATCGAGCCGCCAACCGAGGCCGAGGCGCTTGAGATCATCGAGGGCGTCGTCGAGCGATATGAGGCATTTCACCAGCTTCGATACGCAAAAGACGCTCTCGCCGCTGCTGTCACGCAATCGAACCGTTATATCCCTGACCGCTTTTTGCCGGACAAGGCCATTGACGTTCTCGACGAAGCCGGAGCGCGGGCCAAGTTGCGTTATCAGCATGAAAATCGCGGCGAGCCGTCCTGGAAGGAAACCGTCGAAAACTGGAAACGCGCCGCCGCCAACGAAGATCAATTGATCTCGTACGAGCTGCGTTCGCTCGAAGACTCATTCTTTGCGGTAGAGGTCACCAAGGATGACGTTGATGAGGTGATCGCCCGCTGGACCGGCGTTCCTGTCATGTCGGTCAAGCAAAAGGAAGCCGAGAAATTATTGACGATTGAAAAGGCCCTGCATGAACGTATCGTCTCACAGCGTCCGGCGATCTCGGCGCTTGCCCGAGCGATACGCCGCTCGCGTGCCGGACTAAAAAATCCGGGCCGGCCGGTTGGATCGTTTTTGTTTTTAGGCCCAACGGGCGTTGGCAAAACCGAGGTTGCACGCTCGATCGCCGAATACCTTTTTGGTTCAGAACGAGCCCTGATTCGCTTTGATATGAGCGAATTTATGGAGAAACACTCGGTCTCAAAATTTATCGGCTCGCCTCCGGGCTATGTCGGCCATGAGGAAGGCGGACAATTGACCGAAAAGCTTCGCCGCTCACCCTACGCGGTCGTGCTCTTTGATGAAGTCGAAAAAGCACATCCAGATCTTTTCAACGTTCTGCTACAGGTTTTTGAGGACGGCGTGCTGACTGATTCGCTCGGCCAGACCATCGATTGTAAACACGCTATTTTTATAATGACCTCAAATCTCGGCGCCCGTATCATTCAAAAACGGTCGTCAATGGGCTTTCAGGCAAATGCCGATTCGTCACGCGAACGGGTCGAGGAAGAAGTGATGTCACAGGTCAAACAGACATTTGCACCGGAGTTTATCAACCGGCTCGACGAGATCATCCTCTTTGACGAACTCAATAACGAAGACCTATCGCGTATCGTCGATCTGCAAGTAGCTAAATTAAACAAGATCGTCGAAAGCCGCGAGCTAAAGATACTGCTTACCGATGATGCCCGGACGTGGCTCATCGACAAGACTTGCGCAGACCGCAAATACGGTGCCCGCCCGCTAAAACGTGCGCTGCAAAAATACGTCGAGGACGAACTCTCAGAAGCCCTCATTCAGGGAGAAGTCACCGAGGAAAGCACCGTCGAGGTTTACGCCGCCGGCGAAAAGCTGGCCTTCCGCGAGGTGCGAACTAAAAAAACGGAAAAGGAACTCACTCAGAAAGCTTAACGATATCCTGCCTAGAGATAAATCGAGTAAAACATTTCTCTCAAACAAAAAATCAAGTAAAAAGGTGTTTCGATTGATGATGTTTTGAGCGAAGCCCGGGCTAGAATCGAGGGAGTAAAACATTTGCAGCAAAGCGTTCCGCATGACGTTAATCTGTACGAAGATAGAATTATCGTAATCGAATCTCCGCAAAATATAACTTCTCAAAGCAACATTTGATACCAAATATTACTTTGCGGGGCCGTTCTCTTTTTTGTTTTCACCCATTTCCCTGTATAATTCGTAAGTTTGCTGATAAGGCGCTGGAGGGGCAACCTGCGGCGGATTGATAGAATCCAACAAGGGCTAGTAAAATTCGATTTTGAATTGCCATATTTGTTGATTTATCTTATTTATTTTCAGCAATATACAAGGCGAGCCAGAAGCTTTTCGGGGCTTTTTAATTTGCAATAATAGGGAAGTTTCGCATTTATGAACAATCTTCGCGCACTCGGATTAGTAGTATTGGTGACGGCATTTTTGGCCTTTCCGGCCTTAGCCGAAACCAGCGGCAGTGCGAATAAACGCTTAGCCCCGGCGTCTGCTGTCCAGCAGATCGTCGAGAGTGTTGATATTCAGGGCAATCGCCGTCTGCGTGACGAGGATCTGCTTTACTTTACAAAGGTAAGGGCCGGCGACGTTTATGATCCGGTCGCTCTCGAACGTGATCTGCAGGAGCTGCTCTCGCTCAACTTTTTTGATAAGACCAGAACACGCGTTTTGACCGAGGACGGCATTCGTGGTGGCGTAAATGTGATTTTCGAGGTCGCTGAGCTGCCGATCATCCGCGATCTGCAATTTAAGGGTGCAAAAGCGCTGACCGAGGCCGACATTTTGAAAGCTTTTCGCGAACAACGCGTCGGCGTCTCAAAAGAGTCGATTTACGATCCGGTAAAGGCCCGCAGCGCCACGCGCGTATTACGCGAGATGTTGGCATCCAAAGGCTATCCAAACGCTAAGGTCACCGTCGAGGAAGAAGAGGTTTCGGCAACCTCGATCGCCGTCACGTTTGTTATTGAACAAGGTTACCGTTCGAGAATTGTCGAAATAGAGTTTGAAGGAAATGAGAAATTTTCCGATGGCGAGCTTCGCGGTGCACTTGAGTATGTTAAGGAAACCGGTATCGTCTCACGCGTCAAAGGGATGGATATCCTCGACCTTAGAAAACTCGAGGCCGATCTTCAGCGAAACGTCCGTGCGTATATGTGGTCAAAGGGCTATTTTCAAGCCCGCATAGGCGAACCGGAAGTCGTCGGCCTCGGCTATAAACGAACCGGATTTCCGATTTTAAGAAACTTTCCGATCCCGCTCATTACCTCGATGGATGACACGCTGAGAATCAGGATTCCAGTCACCGAGGGCAAGGTTTTCCGCGTCGGCGAGCTAAAGGTGGAGGGCAACTCGATCTTTTCAGAGCAGCTCATACTCGCATTTGTCGGATTGAAAACGGGTGAGATCGCCAATGGCAAACGGCTGCAGGAAGCAATTTACGAAAGCCTCAAGACCGAGTACGGCAGACAGGGTTTTGTCCAGTACAGTGCGGAATTTGATCCGCAGTTCAAGGATAATCCGGCAAACCCCAACGAGGGTATCGTCGATATTACTATTACTATCGAGGAAGGCCGGCAGTTTACCCTGCGGCGTCTCGAATTTACTGGCAACACATTCACACGTGATAAGGTGCTACGCCGCGAAGTCCTCATTAACGAGGGCGATATTTATAATCAGGGTTTCCTCGACATCTCGGTCGCACGTCTCAATCAGACTCAATATTTCGACCCGATTGATAAGGATCAGGACATCGAGATCCGTACCGACGAAGAACAAGGCGATGTTGATCTGATCGTCAAAGTCAAAGAAAAAGGCCGCCAGCAGATATCGTTTAACGGGGGGCTGTCGGGAATCGGAGGTTCGTTTTTCGGACTCGAATACTCGACCAACAACCTCGCCGGGACCGGTGAGATCCTTTCTTTCAATCTTGGGGCTGGTAACCGGCAGCAGAGCCTGCAGTTTACATACCAACAGCCGTATTTTCGCGACCGGCCGATATCGGTCGGGTTTTCAGTTTTTGCCAGCCGGTATAGATTTTTTGGCGAGGGTACATTTCTTACACAAAACCAGGATGTTCTGGACGATCTCTTTAACCCGTTCGGCACAGTCACGACTGACGAGAGCAATCTGTTTACGCAAAGCACATACGGGGCAAACGTATTCCTTACCGCTCCGCTGTCTGAACTTTTCTTTAAGAAACGAAGATTTACACAATTTTCGCGCGTCGGTTTGACCTATCAGATATCAGCAACGAGTATTGCAGATCCTGAGGTAAATACCTCGGCCGATCCATCTGCCCGGATTCCGGTTATATACCGGCAGCCTAATATTCTCACAAGCCGCGTCACGGGAACTTTTGCCTACGACACACGCCAACCGGCGTCGAACGGCATCGATACATTAAACGGCAAATCACTATCGTTTTCAGTAGCATTTGCGGGTCTTGGCGGCGATGTCAGAACCTATCAGCCGAATGTTGTATATTCCCAATTTATACCTGTCAGGAACAGGAGGTCCAAAAGTCCGCATGTTCTCGCATTCCGGCTTCAGGCAGGGACGATCGGTACGTGGTCGGTCTCGGAAAAGATCCGCAATGCCAATTCGATCGCATTCGTGGGCGGCGTCCCCGCGTACGAACGCTATTACCTCGGCAGTGAGAACGATATTCGCGGCTACAATTCGCGCTCGATCGGTCCGGTCGCTCCCTTTGATACTTATATAACCAGTCGCAATGTCGTTTTATCTACGACAGCATCAGGAACGGCAAATATGGATACGGGTTTGCCTCCCCGGGATGTTGAGGAACTGATTACGCTCGGGCAACTGACCGGTGTCGGCGGAGCGAACCCTGCGTTATTCTCGCGTAACTTCCGCTTTATCGGCGGCGACACTCAGCTTTTAGCCAACGTCGAGTACCGTATGCCGATCTTTGGCCCGGCGACGCTCGCCATCTTCGGCGATGTCGGATCAGTATTCAATCTGCGAAAGTCAGGTGCGCAAACGATTAACAGCGAGTTCCTGCCGGACGAAAGCTTTATCGGTGCCGGACGCCTGACGGCCTTGGGCCTCATCAATACCCCGGTTCTAGAGAGCAGCTTTGGCAGCATTTTGTATTATCGCGGCCGCGTGATGACAAAGACGGATTTTATTAACGAGTTTTGCCGCGGCAACCGGTTTGGATGTCCAACGAGCCTGTCGCCACAAGTTCAGCAACTATTCCTACGGGGTGAGGTCCAGCAGAATTCGGTGCTCGACGTCGATGCTGCCAGGTTTAACAAGATCAAAGATTTTAAGGCCACTATCGGAGTCGAGCTTCGCGTGCAGGTGCCGATCGTCAATGTTCCTTTCCGACTAATCTATTTTTATAATCCAAACGCAAAACTTGGTTTTACCGAGGAGCTGCCGGGTATATTTTTACCGGGCAAGCGCAATGGATTCAGATTTACGGTCGGACGAACATTTTAGGATTGCACTGAGTTCCAGCTAACGCTTAGACGCATAAGAAATTGACTTTGATTTTGCTTTTAATTAAGATTGCTATTCTTTTTTAGAATCGTAAGCAACAGTTTTCGTAAAATTTGTTTCAAAGATATATAAAGAAAAGAGGGGCGATACACGTCTTTCACGTCAAATTAAGGAGTTTCACAAGATAATGAAAAGATTTACCACATTTACCCTCAGTTTTGTCTTTGCGACCGTGTTTGCGGTTTCTGCATTTGCCCAGGCCGGAGCACAGCCAATGACCAAGATCGGATGGCTCGACACCGGTGCTTTTGCCGACCCGAAGGAAGGCGTTACTAAATATAACGCGGCCCTTGGTGCTCTCGATAATGAGATGAAGCCGCGTATAACCGAACTCACGGGTATCCAGAGCAAGCTCCAGGTTATCTCGGATGATTTGAAAAAAATGCAGGCCAATACCGCCGTTCCTATCAACCAGGCAACCGTTTTGGCAAAACAGGATGAGGGCCAGCGGCTACAGCGTGAATTCGAATTCAAAAAGAAAGAGTATGACGCGGCTGTCGAGAAACGAAGCAGCGAGGTTCTCGGTCCGGTTTCGGCGGACATCAGCAGGGCAATACAGGATTTTGCAAAGCAGAAGGGCTATGCGGTTGTCCTCGACATCGCGGCACTTGCAAACGCAAACGCTATCCTCGCACTTGATCCGTCATCTAATATTACCAAAGAATTTATTGCGTATTACAATACACGTCCGGCAACCACGGCAGCGACTACAACTCCTAAATAAAAACGTATAGTTTAGAGTAATGCGGCTGCTATAACCTTTTAGAAATTTTAGAAAGGTGTTTTAAACATGAATAAACTTCGTCCCATTATCTCGGCTGTTTTTTTTACAGTCTTATTTTCAATTTCGACATTTGGTCAAACTCAGATTGCGCCAAAAATAATGTTGATCAATACCGAGGCTTTTTTTGATGAAAAGACCGGTATAACAAAACTCGTTGCTGCAAATAAAAAGTTAAATGACGAGTTTGCGGTACAGATTAAAGGTCTCCAGGACGGCAGTACTAAGCTTCAGGCCATTGCGCAAGAATTAGAAAACATGCGTAAACTTCCGCCCAATGTTTTTAATCAAACTTCCTTTAATGCCAAACAGTCAGAAGGCGAAACTCTCCAGCGGCAGCTCAATTACAACAAATCCGATTTGGAGAGTGTAGTCTCAAAGCGCCGCGAGATTCTGGTTGGCCCGATAAATATGGATATCGGTAAAGGGATCGATGAATTTTCCAGAAAGAATGGTTATGGGGCGGTTTTTGATGTTTCAAAAATGGCTGAGTCGGGGACATTGCTTTTCCTTGCTGATGCCGCCAACTTTACCAAAGAATTTATAGTATTTTACAACGCTCGTCCCGCAACGACCGCGACGGCGACAACGAGATAACTGGTCAACAGTAAATACTTCATAAGTGGCCAACAGCCGGCGAAATTGCTTTTTGCCGGCTTTTGGCTTATATACTTTTGGTAGAGGCTCAGTTTGACGATGCGAAATCAGTAAAATATCAACGATTTGGCCGCCTGTCTTTATGACTATTCTCGATTCTATCGCAATACAGCAAATCCTGCCGCACCGTTACCCGTTTCTGATGGTCGATCGAATCATCGAGCTTGAGCCGCGGGTGCGGATCGTCGGGATCAAGCAGGTGACGGGCAACGAGCAGTTTTTTCAGGGCCATTTTCCAGGCACTCCGGTGATGCCGGGAGTTTTGCAGATCGAGGCTTTGGCCCAGGTCGGGGCGATACTCGCCCTGCGCGAGATGGATGACCGGGATAACAAAATAC
>JBBSJK010000076.1:0-15027 GCA_038257355.1 Pyrinomonadales bacterium
CGAACCGCCCATCGGCGGCAGTGACGAGCTCGTCACACTAAACACATACGCCGTCGTCCCAGCATTTCCCTCGTTATCCGTCACCGAATTAACCGATATCAACCGCTTCACCGACGGCGTCGGCGACGGGCTAGGCGTCGGCGACGCTGTCGGAGTCGGAGTTGGAGTCGGCGTCACTGTTGGTGTTGGTGTTGGTGTTGGAGTTGCTGTTGGTGTCGGCGTCGGCGTCGGCGTCGGCGTCACTGTTGGTGTTGGCGTCGGAGTCGGAGTCGGAGTCGGAGTCGGAGTCGGAGTCGGAGTAGGTGTTGGATTTGGACTCGGGCTCGGGCTCGGAGACGGGCTGGGACTCGGAGTTGGTGTCGCTGTTGGAGACGGAGACGGAGTGGGGCTCGGCGTCAGACTCGGAGTAGGACTTGGAGTTGGTGTCGCTGCGGGTGTAGCTGTCGGAGTGGGTGTTGGCGTAGCACCAGCCACTACTACGGAGCAGGATGAGAATTCCGATGTGTTGCCGGCGGGGTCAGTGGCCGTAGATGTGACGACCTCTCCCGGCGTGCTTGCAGCAACCACAGTGTTGATAGTACCGTTGCCCGAGACATCGGTGGTGACGTTTTGAAAGCCGAGGAAAGTTCGGCCCTCGCCGTTGCCCAATGTGTCACAGGACGCGTTTGAAAAGAACTCGATGCGAAACGCGGTTGTGGCCGTCGAGTTGAGCGAACCGACCACAGTCGTTCCGCCTCCACCTGACGTGGCGGATGTCAGTACGGGAAAATTTTGCAGATTATTTGGGCCGGTGTCGCCATCGCCCAAGTCGTTTGGCGTGATACCGGTGGTTCCAAGATCGATTCCCAGACCGGCGTTGAACTGGATGAAATTTCCCAGAACGGCGTTGCCCGTACCGAACGGAGTGAACACGCCGTCACCGCTGTTGATCTCTACACCGTCGCCGCCACTCGCGAGCGCGGTCGTGCCATCGGCGGCGAGGCCGATGCGGTTGCCCTGGATCAGGATGCCGCCGCCGGCGGTGATCGAGATGCCGGGGCCCGTGTTGCCGGAGATGACGTTGCCGGTGCCGGTCGCTGAGCCGCCGATCGTGTTGTTGCTTGCAGCGGAGGATATTCTGATGGCTATGCCGCTGCCATTGGCTATAGCCGCCGTGCCGGTCGCATTGGTGCCGATAAAATTACCCTGGACGAGATTGCCGGTGGCCGCCTGGTCAAATTCCACGCCCCTGGCGTAGTTGGCGATCACATTACCGGCGCCGGGCAAAGTGCCGCCGATGAGGTTATTCGGTGCTCCAATTATTAAAATGCCCGCCGAAAATCCATTAAAGGCTGCCGCTGTGGCCGTTCCCGCCGGGTTCGTGCCGATGTAATTGCCTTGAATCGTATTCCCGCCGGTCGCTCCCGAGCCTGAAACAATGATCGCGCCTGCTCCTGTGCTTCCCGACCTGGCAAAAACATTGCGTGCCGCGGCGGTGGTTCCTCCGATCAGGTTGCCGTCCGCCTGGTTCGTGGCATTATTGTTGATATTCACGCCAGTGGCAACACTTAGCGCGGTCGTGCCGCTTGCATTAAGACCAAAAAAGTTGCCCTGCACGATATTGTTTTTTGACTGGGCGATCGAGCACCCGATCTCCACTCCGCGAAAAATGCCGTTAATCACGTTCCCGGCTCCGGCTGCCGTTCCGCCCACCAGGTTTCCACTTGTGCAGACTTCGACGCCTCCCGCCCCCAGGACAGCCGTGCCCTGGGCATTCGTGCCGATGTAATTGCCTTGAACCGTGGCGCCGCCGCCGGTAAAGATGGTCAGAGCGCCATTGCTGCCCGACCCCGCCAGCACATTCCTGGCCGCGGGCGACGTACCGCCGATCTGGTTAGTCAGCGAATTCTGGATAAAGGTGTCGCGGCCAGCGTTGTTGAGCACCGTGGTGCCGGTCGGGCTCACGCCCAGCCAGTTGCCTTCGATCGTGTTTCCGCCGCCGGTCTGCAACATGATCCCGTTGCTGGTGAACCGGTTCACAACCAGTCCGCGGACCGTGCTCATTCCGGAGCTGATCGTCAGGCCGTTACCGATCACATTGTTGCCGTTGATCTCAATCAGCAGGACGGCGTCGTTGCCCACCGCCAGAGTGTTAGCGCTTGCGCCCGGCTGCGTATAGCCTTCGATGATGACCTGCCCGGTGATCGTCGGCAGGGCGGAGGCCGGCGTGATCGTATGCACGCCCGCGCCGGGGATGTTGAAAGAGATCGTGTCGGCGCCCGCCGTGGCGTTTGCCTGTTGGATCGCAGCCCGCAGAGTGCATTGCTCGCCCGGCGTGACCAGATCGATATCGCAAATATCGTCCAACAAGTTCGCATCAGGTGCGTCAGCTATTGAATTGACGGTAAAGGTCGCGGTCGGCGCCAGCCAGCTCCATCCAAAGCCTGAGCGAACGGCGAGATTCATCTCAACATTATCGCCGCCGTCAAATATTAAATCGGTGTCGCCCGGAGCGGCGCAGACTATTGACGATGCCTCAAGAAATAACCCTAAAAGTAAAACAATTGCACCTCTGCGTAGCAATAAAAATCTCATAACTTCACCCCGTAGAATTGTGTTAAACTTATTCAATCGAAAAGTCAGCCCGCCGCTCGCAGACCGGATTTACCGGTAAGAATTGTCTTCTCTTGTTACGAAAATAGACCAAGGCGGCTGGCGCGTCTTTGGATTTAACTTCAATTTTTCTTTAATTTAGGTTAAGGATGGTGAAACGACCCGCACAACTTATTTATGCATTTGAAGCGTTTCGCCTCGATGTGTCGTCGTCAATGCTTTATCAAGATGGGCGAGAGGTTTTGCTACCGCCGAAAGCGGTTGAAACTTTGCTGGCGCTGGTTGAACGAAGTGGTGAAATTGTTCCAAAAGACGAACTAATGGAGATTATCTGGAGCGATTCCATCGTCGAGGAATCAAATTTGTCTCAATACCTTCACCTTCTACGTAAAACGCTCGGCAACACTAGCGAAGGAAAACCATTTATCGAAACCTTAAAGCGGCGCGGCTATCGGTTTAATGGCAAGGTGTCAGAGCTTTCTGATGAATTTTCTTCGCCAAGACGCGGAGCTGAATTTAAAACCAGACTTCCTGCTGAAAAGCTCAGGATTAATGATTCGAATGCTGGCTCTCGTCATGTTGAGCGGCATGGCAATGTCCTGGCGCTTGTCAATTGGAATGAGGGAGAAAAGACACACGCTCCAAAAACACTAAGCGGTGAGCTAACCGGTGCCCGCCATGTTTTGGATTTCATCTCAAATGAGAAATCTCGAAGGGCCTATGCAGTCGGTGTTGCCGTTGCGATGTTAGTGCTGGCAACGCTTTCGATGGTTTGGTTTACATCCGATACTCCCACTACGCCTCTAAAGGGCGATATAGCCTTAGTAAATCTTACGAGCGGCGAAGACGTGAACCATGCGACGATTTCACCGGATGGAAACTACTTCGTATATACTTCGAGCGATATCGATAAGACTCATTTATGGCTGCAGCAAACCGGACAGGCAAACCGTATCGATGTCATTTCGCCGATTACGGGAATTATTTACGGGGCGACTTTTACTCCCGATTCGCAATTTATTTATTTCGTGGCCCAAGAAAAGCCGAGGCTCCTAGTTCTCTCTACCGCGTACCGGCTCTAGGCGGCGTTCATACAAAAATTTTGGCGAATGTCGCTGCTCCAGTGTCATTCTCACCCGACGGGCAACAAATCGTTTACAGGCGTTGGGATCAAAAAGCCGACCGGTCATCCCTGTTGATCGCATCGAGCGACGGAACAGGGGAAAGAATTATATTAGAGAGCTCCGGAGATGATGCAATTGGCGACGCAGCATGGTCCCCCGACGGCAAACTAATTGCCTACGGTTCTATAAAAATTGCGGTCCGTCAGGGCCATTGCTCAATCGCAGGCATTGAGCCTCTAAGCGGGGAAATTAAACCATTGTCGCACGAAAAGTGGGACAACTGCTTTCGTATGGCGTGGACCCGCGATGGCCTAGGCCTTGTTTTCGCCGGCACGAAGTATAAAGAAGCCTATTCGACCCGACGGGACCAGATCTATTACATTTCGATTGCCGACGGCGAATCGCGTCGATTGACCAGCGATGGCAATAATCGCCATCAGGTTGCTAGCCTCGGCGTTACCGACTCCGACGAGATTCTCGTCGTTCCGTTTAACCGCTTCTCACAAATTTGGGCAATGGACGCCGGTGGAGATTCGAGTTCGGCGGTTCAGATCACGAGGGGTTTTGCCGACGGCAGAGGCGGAATAGCACCAATCTCTGACGGACGCATCGCATTTCTAACGCGTAACGGAGACGGTTTTGGCGTCTGGATTATGAATGCCGACGGATCGGAGCGTAAACAGATGACAACCGACCCGCCAGAGATCGAGGAACTTCGCTCAGATAAGGATGGCCGTTTTTTTGTTTTCTCCGCCAAAGTAGATGGCTGGCCTCACCTCACACGTGTTGACGCTAACGGCGGTAATTTCACGCAGCTAACGTTCGGCGAAAGTCAGGAGACTGATTCGACCGTTTCGCCCGACGGAAATTGGATTGTTTATAATTCATTTGTCTTTAACGGCTCTTATGGAAAATCGGCACTTTGGCGCATTCCATCCAGCGGTGGCGATCCTTTTAGATTGGCCGATACGAACTGCAACACACCACACTTTTCACCCGATGGTAATTTTGTTTCGTGCGTTTCAACCGACTGGCGAAAACTTTTTATTTTGTCTATGGAAAATGGAGACACGGTCAACTCTATTCAACCCAATGGGAAAGCCGTGCTGAATATAGGTTCACGCTGGACGCCGGACGGCAAGGCGTTGACGTATATAGTCCACAACAAAAACGTAGGCAATATCTGGATCCATCCGTTCGACGGGGGCGAAGCTCGTGCGCTGACCAATTTTACGAGCGGCGAAATCTATAATTATGCCTTCACTGCGGACGGGGCGCGGCTCTATATCGCACGTGGATATTCGAGCCGCAACGCCGTTCTGATAAAGAACTTTAGATAAGTTTAGATTTTATGATGTCAGCGGGGTCAGGCCCGGGACGGGCGCGTCAACCTTATCGAGTGCCTCTTTGTAGATCGTGATTTCACCGTCGGCCTCGAGCTTTTGCTTGGTGGCGGCGAGGTAATCTGTAAATACTGCTGAGCGTTTAGCGGACAGCATCTGCTCGATCAAACCGCTTCGCTGAGCGGCAAAATCCTCTGTGTTCGCATCTTCGCGGTTCTTGACGCCAACAATATACCAGTTATCACCGACCTTAATAGGTGTCTTTGTAATGTCGCCGACTTTCATTGAGTAGATCGCGTTTTCGAGAGCCTCGCTGGTTCCGGCAGACGGGCCTTCGCCGAGGGGCGAGCCGAGGATAAAATTTGCCTGATCTTTTGCTTCGAGGCCTTTCGCAGTTGCTGCGGCACTGAGAGCGCTTGGTGAGGCTGCGCCAGAGGCGATCTGTTTGGCAATTTCCTCGACTTGAGCACGGGCCTTTTCGAGTTTTACGACATCCACGATCTGGGCCTGGACCTCATCAAACTCGGCATCACGCGGTTCTTTTTTCTCGGCGAGCAACGGGATCGCAAAACCGTTCTGTATTGGCGTTTTTTCGCCGACATCGCCTACGTTTTGCAGCGGAGCAATTCCCTCTTCAAACTGTGGAGAGACACCGATGTTTGGAACGTCGTCGCCCGGCTTTAGAAACGCCGTTTCCTTTACCATGTCGGCAGCGGCCATATTGGCCTCCGATGCAAATGCCTGGGCCGTTTTCACCGGATCTTTTGTTTCCTTGAGCGAATCGACCACCTTTTGAGCAAGCTCGGCGGCGGCGGCGTAGGCACGGCGGTTGCGCATGCTGACCTCGATCTCCTTCTTAGCGGTTTCGTAAGTTTTAGGCACATCCTCGCCGCGTCTGAGGATAAAATACCTGCTCTGATAGCTGATCGGCTCAGAAACCTCGCCCGGCTTCATCGTTAAGAGCCGTTGGAACGGATCGCCGGGTTGATTCGGATTTTCCTTTACAGGGCCGCTGAGCTTGCCGCCGTTCTGTGCCGAGGCCGGATTTTCTGACTGGCCTTTGGCCATGTTTGCAAAAGCTTCTTCCGAGACGATGGGGCCGTCTTTTTTCAACTGCTGTACGAGCTCGGCCGCTTTTGTTTGCACCTGGCTGTCAAATTCTGGCTTTGCCACGCGCAATACGATCTCTTGCCCGAGCACGCCAGCGATTCTTTTATCGGGTGCCAGGTTATCGTACTCGGCTTTCAGATCGGCTTCGGCGATCTGCATCTTTTCGCCCAGCTTAGATGTATTTAAAAAGACGTATTTGATCTTCTTTTGCGGTACGTTGATGTAATAGCTCTGCTTGTTTTTTTCAAAATATTCACGCTGTTCCGCATCGGTCGCTGTAATTGTTTTAGCAAGCTCGGTGCTGTTTACCGCCACATAGTTGACATCGAATTTAGTATTCTTTCGTTGAAAATCGTTGAGAACTTCTTCTTCTGAAACGGTTACGCCCGAGGTGAGAAAGGCGTTAAGCTTTTGCGCGCTGATGTCGTCACGGACACTCTGTTCATAGGTTGAAATATTTCCGTACGATTCAGTTACATTTTGCTCGTAAATCGCCTGATCAAACGGCTTGCCGTCGGCGGATTTATTCTGCTCACGTATCCTGGCTGCAACCTCGGCATCGCTCGCCGTCAGGCCCAGACGCTCGGCTTCGGCGCGAATGATCCGGTTGCTGATCAGCCCATCGAGGACCATCTTTGACGGGAAGCCCTGGCCGCGGCTAAATTGGGCGTAGTTTTCCTTTTGTCGCACCAATTCACCAATGCTAATGTCATTGCCCGAGACGGACGCAACCGTTTCGTTGCTCTGAGCCAAATTGGCGAGCGAAACATTACTTGACGGCGTGTAAAAAAATACGAGACTGCCGACCATCACAGCAGCAACCAGGAAAAGAAGAAAATTTCGTGTTTTCTCGAGACGGGTAAAAAACTTTAACATCTATTAAAATACCTTTTTGTTGAAATATGAACGACCAAAGTCATCAGAGATAAACTGCGATTCTAGCAAAATTAACCGTGAAAACCAATGCTCGAACCTCTGACAAGCGGCAAATACTTGCAGTTTAGGGTTATTTCATTGATGATAAATCATATATTTGGCACCCAATGGCAAGCAATCCTATCAACTCAGTCGGCATCGTCATAAAGCCGGATCATGAGGAGGCGAGAAAGACGGCTGTTGAACTCTCGTTGTGGCTAAAGACACGCTCGCTTCATCAGTCGTGTGAAATCATCTCCGCCGGCGAGATTCGGCCCGACAACTCCCCGATTATGAACGCCGATTTGATCGTCGTACTCGGCGGTGACGGGACAATGATCTCGACCGCCCGGCTGGTCGGCGACGCCGATGTGCTCGTGCTCGGCATCAACTATGGCAGTCTCGGGTATTTGACCGATTTTCGCATCGAGGAGATGCTTCCGGCCCTCGAGTCGATTATCGCGGGAGATTACGAGATTGACCGCCGAGTAATGCTCGATGTCGAGCATTGGCGCGGAACTGAAAAACTTGTGACCGGCCGCGTCCTTAACGATGTCGTCATAAACAAGTCTGCACTGGCACGGATCATCGACATTGACGTAAAACTCAACGAGCTTTTTGTAAATAAATTTCGCGCCGACGGCCTTATCGTCTCAACCCCGACCGGCTCAACCGCCTATAACCTCTCAGCCGGCGGGCCGATCGTTTACCCGTCGATGAACGCCGTCGTCCTGACACCGATCTGTCCATTTACGCTGACCAACCGCCCGATAGTCGTCCCCGACCGCGCCGCCATCGAACTAACGCTCCAACACGAAAACGAAGGTGTCGTCCTCAGCCTCGACGGCCAGATCGGCTACCCGATGCAGGCCGGCGATCGGATCGTCATCAACAAAAGCGACACAACATTCAACCTCGTCCAGCCAGCGAATCGAAACTATTTTGATGTTTTGAGAGATAAGTTGAAATGGGGACGCTGATCGAGCTAATATGGGGTGCTAATTTGTCGAAGGTTGTTGCTCAATCGCGGGTTATGGTTCTGATCTTTGAAATAGACTTATCTGATCGTCCGAGTCCGCCTCGAAACCATCGGGGTTCCATTCAATTTTTTTTAAGTCGCATTTCCCTTTTTCGCTAAAAATAACGCCCTCTGCCTCAAGCAGTTCCTGTTGCAGATTGAGCGGTATCGTCAGACGTCCTGTCGAGCACTTACCCTGCGAATTAATAACCCGCTGCCACGGCACATCTTCTCCGGCACCGTGCATGACATAACCGACGGTGCGGGCTGTATAACCTTCGCCGAGGATGATGGCGAGTTGGCCGTAGGTCATCACATTTCCGGGCGGAATCTGGCGGACGATTGCATAGACGCGTTCGCGGTAGAGTTTATCGTTGACGTTCATCTGAAAATCTGAGATTAGCCACGAATGACACGAATAGATCGATTTGTGATTCGTTAAATTCGTGGCAAAAAGAAACTAGCTGATTTCCCGTAGGAACGTTCTCGCCGGTGCTCCGTCGCCTGTTGCGCCGTCGTACTTTAACGGAGCACAGATCAATTCATAATCGCCGGGTGCGATCTTACGAAGATCGACGCCTTCGAGTATCACCACCTCTTTCTCGAGCAAAGTGATGTGCACCGGTTTGCCCGGCCCGCCGCTCTTCTCGATCGAAAGATAGTCGATACCCACAAGCACGACGTTATTATCGACTAATAATTTTGCTGTTGCTGGGGTCAGATAAGTAAAATCCGGGCGAAAGCCGAGCTCAGGCGTTTCCCAAAATGAAGAGTTTCGCGTTTTGAACAGTACGCGGCTGACGTATGCGATATCGCCGACATGTTCCGGTTCGATTTCCATTACATCATCGGGAACCTCGATCACACGGCATGGACCGACGAGTTTGTTTGGGTCGAGTTCGTGGACGCGTTTTGCACCGTCGATAAAATGATTTGGCGCATCGACGTGTGTAGCCGTGTGAACTCCGAGCGAGATCTGCGAAACGTTTGCCGATGAACCGTTGGCGATTGACTTGAACGACGTAATCTCAACGCCGGGATCGCCCTTGTAAACTGGCGTTTCCGCACTAATCGCAACCGTTATGTCATAAATCTTTTGCATAGTTTTACCTCAGGCCCCCAACCGCCTTTTACATTTCGTTTCGTTATACTGGAGAATAAATCAAAACTGCGGCTTCGACAAGATTTGAAAAAGGTCAGCGATGTCATAATCTTATAGAGAGCGAAAGCTCGAGGAGATAACCACTCAAAATAATATGGAGATAAAACATCAAAAGCAGAGCAAGAAAGGGACGTTTTACATTGAAGAGGACGGAGGGCGTCTGGCCGAGCTGCAATATTTCGCCTCCGGACCAGGCAAGATGACGATCTATCACACCGAGGTCAGCCCAAAATTTCGTGGAGAAGGCATCGGCGAGGATTTGGTTGCAGAGGCCGTAAAGTTTGCACGCGAAAACGAGCTGCATATTATTCCGACCTGTTCATACGCAAAAAAAATTATCGACGAAACCCCCGAGTATCAGGACATTCTATCCTGAAAATATGCACCCGCCGCGAATCTCAGCCTCAAGCTACTCTAATACGGCACCGCTCGTCTGGTCGTTTCTCTACGGGAAAAATCACGGCAATGTCGAGTTAATTCTCGATACGGCCCCGGCGCGCTCCGCTGAACTGCTCTCTCAGGACCGCGTCGATGCCGCACTTGTGCCCGTGATCGCTTATCAAACGATCGACGATGTACGGCTGATTCCCGACGTTTGCGTCGGTGCTCGCAAACGCGTTCGCAGTGTATGCCTTGTCACAGATGGCCGTGATCTTACCGATGTCAGCACTGTGTCGCTGGATATGTCGTCGCGCACGTCTGTCATCCTGACAAAGATCATTTTCCGCGAATTTCTAGGCTTTGAGCCTGAATGGAAGGATGCTAGACCCGACATCCACGCGATGCTCTCCGATTCCGACGCGGCTCTCCTGATCGGCGATCCTGCGCTTAGGCTCTCTGTCGACTCCCGACTCCGATTTTTTGACCTCGCCGAGCTCTGGCACCAACACACTGGTCTCGGCTTTGTTTTCGCAATGTGGATGACACGCCAAAGTAAATGCAATATCAATTTCGCCGCCGCCCGTGACGAAGGCCTCGCCCACATCGACGAGATCGTCGCCAACTACGAAACCGACATCCGCCTCGGCCCCGGCGAGATGCGGACATATTTGTCGGAAAATATTTCTTATTCAATCGACGAGTCGATGAAGCGTGGTATGGAACTTTATTTTGATCTGGCCTACAAAAACAGACTGATTGAGAAAGCCAGGGAACTGCATTTCGTCCGGTCAGAACATCGGCCGCTTTAGCTCTTCATACAGCTTATTATCTACCACCTTACCGCCATTTTCTTTTATATGTTCGATGATGATCAGACCAGCGTGGATGCGGACGTCGATGTCCTTTGGCTTGGACAGCAGATATAGCAGCGACCGCTGTTTGCCGGCTGTCAGGGCGTGAAAAAGGCGGTCCCCTTCGGGATCCTGTTTGAGGACCTCTTCAAATTCCTCAGGCATCGGCAGGCCGTATTTGCTCTCGTCTTTGACAAGCAGGACGTTTACCGTGTCACCGGCGACGATTCCGGCTTCGTCACGCTTCTTTTTGTTGACGATGATATAAAACTGATCGCCCCACGGCATCAGGGCACACTGAAAACTCTCACCATCGTTGATTGTGCAGACAACACGTTTGAATTTGCCCTCGAAACCAAACTTTGCGGCGATCTCACCGCTCACCAGCAAAAAATGCCAGCCGGAATCGGAGGTCGATTTTGTCAAAGTTGTCTCAAACTCTACTTTCTTTTGAGTTTGCGCCATAAATACATTCTGCAAAAATCGGCCTGATTCGTCCTATCCGCTTTCTATTCTCGTTTCCGCCGCGCTTTTGATAAAATTATACCGAAGTTACTGTAATGGAAACATCTATCCAACCAATTCTCAACAAAGCCCTCGATGGTGAAAGACTAACATCCGACGACGCGACCGCTCTGCTCGAATCGCGAGATTTTGTCCGCATCGGCCTCGCAGCCGACGAGATCCGCCAGCGCAAAAATCCTGGCGATGTCGTCACATACATCATCGACCGCAACATCAATTATACCAACGTTTGCAACGTCGTCTGTACATTCTGTGCATTTTACCGACGGCCCGGCAAGCCAGACACATACGTCCATTCTATCGAGGAAATAGAAAAGCGAATCGACGAAACAATCGAACTTGGCGGCACCGGCGTGCTAATGCAGGGCGGTCTCCATCCGGATTTTAATATCGAGTGGTACGAGAATCTACTCTCGACACTGCACGCAAAATATCCGCGCTTTCAGCTTCATTGCTTCTCGCCGCCTGAGATCCACAACATCTCGCTGATCTCAAAACTCGATTACGTCACGATAATGCAGCGGCTAAAAGATGCGGGCCTCAACTCTATGCCCGGCGGCGGCGGCGAGATACTAGACGACGAGGTCCGCGCAAGAGTCTCGACCAAATGCAACACTCAGGAATGGCTGGACGTGATGCGTGCCGTCCACAAGGTCGGCCTCATCTCAACGGCGACAATGATGTTCGGCATCGGAGATAAGATTGAACACCGCGTCAGACATCTGCAGCGAATCCGCGACGTCCAGGACGAATCTCTCGCCCTAAAAGCCGAAAACGGCACCGGCGGCGAATTCACCGCCTTCATCCCCTGGACATTCCAACGCGAAAACACCGCCCTCGGCCGTAAAATAACAGAAGAGCCGACGGGCATCGATTACCTTCAAATGCTCGCCGTCTCACGGCTGTTTCTCGACAACATCCAACATATCCAAGCCTCATGGCTCACCCAAGGCCTGAAACTCGGCCAAACCAGCCTCCGCTTCGGCGCCGACGATATGGGCTCCATCATGATCGAAGAAAACGTAGTCTCCGCCGCCGGCGCCGACAACCAGGCTAACGAACGTGACCTAAGATACCAAATCCGCGAAGCCGGCTACCGTCCGCAGCAACGGGACATCCTTTATAACTACATAGATCGGGAAAATGCCGAAACGATCGACCAGAGCGATTCGATGAAGCTGAAACACCTCAGCGTGGCGTTTGCGGATTGATTGACTGTATCCTATATGCTACAGTGAAAATGATCGAGATTCACGAGACTGACCGATACGCGAAATGGTTCGATTCTCTAAAGGATCGCAACGCACAAGCTCGAATCGAGATTCGAATTCGACGACTTTCCCTCGGAAATCCTGGTGACGTCAAAGCTGTCGGGAGCGGAATATCGGAACTACGAATAAACTACGGACCGGGATATCGTATCTATTTCATCCGTCGGGGTGAAAAAGTGATTCTGCTCACTAACGGCGGCGATAAGTCTTCGCAGCGGGACGACATCGCAATCGCAAAGGAGATCGCAGCAAGAATATGAAGGCCGAATCAAACACTAAAAAGATCAAGACCCGCCTATGGGATCCTGTTCGTTTTCTCAAGTCTGAAGAAGATGTCGTAGCGTACCTCGAGGCGGCGCTCGAAGAGGGCGAGCCGTCGCTGGTTGCGGCCGCACTAGGAGATATTGCGCGTGCTCGCGGAATGACTAAACTCTCACGAGACACAGGGCTTGGTCGAGAGAGCTTATACAAAGCCCTCTCGCCTTCGGGCAATCCTGAGTTTTCAACAATCATGAAGGTGGTCGAGGCATTGGGGCTTCGGCTGCACGCATCAATTATTAAGTAGTTCACGAATCGCCCGACATGGGATCAGTAATGATTGAAGAAAACGTAGTCTCCGCCGCCGGAGCGGACAACCACGCGAACGAACGCGAACTAATACCAGATCCGCGAAGCCGGCTTCGTCCCGCAACAGCGAGATAATCCTTTAGAAATTCATCGACCGCGATGGAATTGACGATCTGGACCAAAAGAAATCAATGCCTTTGAAGGGATTGAGTGTGGCATTCGCGGATTGAGTTGTAACAAAGATCCTAGAGCACGTGTCAATTGATTGTAATGTTTGCTTGACCGAAACATTAGTCTGTCTTATATTATATTTAAGCTAGACGTCCGATTGTTCGTATTAGCGAGTGGTACAATTTTATGATTTATGCGATACAAGCAGGGAGTGGGGGACCGTTGAAGATCGGCTACGCGACCGACCCATATAAACGTCTGAGGCAATTGCAGACCGGAAGTTCTGAAAAGCTCCATTTGATAAAAGTTGTATACGGGAATAGGGAATTTGAAAAGAAGATTCACCTTGAACTTAGCGCGTTTCGAATACACGGGGAATGGTTCGGCGTGTCAGATGATGTGCTTGCGTACCTAGATAGGCTACGCATTGTCGAGTACGAGATAAATGACGGCAACGCCTACTTAGTGCTTTGGCGTGAGGACGCTGAGAGTTTAACGGAACCCTGTCCGTTCTGCGGTATCAAGCACTTCCATGGAGTCCAGGAAGGATACCGTAAGGCCCATTGTTCGACAAACAATGCAACAACGGTCGCGAAGGATGGAACAAAGCTATATCAAGAGCATGGATATATTGTTCGAACCCGGTCGAAGATGAATGCCAAACTAGTTCTCGATTCTAATGGTGAGCAGGACTCTGTAGCTCAGTTCTTGGAAGAATGTTGTAGATTTGTGAAAGGTTGGAACGACGAGGATCAGCTTGAACGAGAACTTCGAATCCGTAACGGAGACCTCTATCGAGCGTACACAAATTTTTGCAAATCGAAACGCACGTATCCTGAATCGCATCGTCGGCTGAGTCAAAGACTTAAGAAACGCGGATTGCGGCAAATAAATTCGGGGGGTCGTTACTGGGAAGGCATTCAGCTTAACAAGCAATTCTAAGCGAATATAGCTTGTCAACTTGTCAAGAAAACCATATTATTAGTCTATGAAAAGCCTAACCGTCGGAGAATTTAAAGCCCAGTTTTCGGAAGTGTTGGAGTTGGTTCAGCAGGGTGAGAGCGTTGGGGTTTTGTTTGGTAAGAATAAAAAGCCTGTTGCTAAGCTGGTGCCGATGACGAGAGCGAAAAAGAAGAAGCGTAAACTTGGTATTCTTGAGGGAAAGGGAAGCGTGATTTTTGCTGATGATTTCAAAATGACGGAAGAAGAGTTCATCAACCTGAAATGAAACTCTTACTCGACACCCACACGGTTCTTTGGTCGATATTAACGCCAGACCGATTGCCGCCGAAAGCGCGAAATGCGATAGAGGATTCGGCCACACAGGTATTCGTTAGTTCAGTTAGTCTGTGGGAGATCTCGATAAAGTCGAGGCTCGGAAAGCTCAGCCTTGTAGATTTAACGACTGAAGACCTTATACCGTCTGTAATTGGGATGGGGTTTGCCCTGATCGAGCTCATACCTGACGAAGCTGTCACGCAGGGAAACCTGAAAGAAAACTCTAACTTTGACCCATTCGACCGGATGCTGATCTGGCAGGCGATCCAGCGCGACATGATTCTTGTCAGTGGCGATGCTGATTTCCAAAAGTTTGAATCCGAGGGATTACGACTGGTGTGGAAATAATCTTTCCGCAACAGGCCCAGTCCATTAGAAATTCGTGAAAATACTAAAAACGGTCTTCCGCATTATCTTCGCGTTATTCTTCGTCGTGGCGGGGATCAATCATTTTGTGAGCCCCGAGTTTTATCTGAAGATAATGCCGCCGTATTTGCCGTGGCATTCTGCTTTGGTTTTGATCAGTGGCGTTGCGGAGATCGGATTGGGCATTGCTCTGCTCGTGCCGCGTTTCAGAAGGTTGGCGGCCTGGGGGTTGATCGCGTTGTTGATCGCGGTCTTACCGGCACATGTGCATATGGTGATGAACCCGCAGCTTTATCCGGATATTCCCGTCGTCGGGTTGTGGCTCAGGCTTCCCGTGCAGGGCTTGCTGATCC
>JBBSJK010000077.1:0-13557 GCA_038257355.1 Pyrinomonadales bacterium
CTTTGCCAAAATATGTTTTCTCCAAGCCACGAGTTTCGACAACAAGCGGCGGTTTGCCATTGGAACTCATTCCGACTTTTAGTTTTTCTACCGTTGCTGTTTCGCCAATAATATTTTTCATTGCTACTTTTTTTAACGCATGACGTCCACGGGATTGAGTTTTGCGGCTTGTCTTGCCGGAAGAACGGCGGCAATCACCGTTGTAATAATTGCCGCGAGAATTGCCAATCCGATATATAGCGGCAGAATTCTTACAGGAAACATTGCGGAAGAAGCACCCACACCGGTAGCATCGGGTCGCTTTAATAATCCGATCAAATAGACGATCATTATCCCAACCACTGCTCCGAGTGAACTTCCCATAATCGCCACTCCCAAACCCTCAAAAATAAAAACCGTCAGAATTTGCCTCTGCCTCGCTCCCATACTTTTTAAGATTCCAATTTGAGATGATTTTTGAAGCACCGAAACGACCAACACCGAGGCAATGGCAAACGCAGAGGCGATCAAACTAAAAATTGAGATCAAATATGCCGAAGCTCCCATCATCTGCATATTGACAAGGAAACGCGAAAAGTCTTTTGTCCAGGGTTTTGCTTCATAAGGCGTTAAAGCCATAATCGTATTCGACAAATTCTCGACATCGTAAATGTCATAAACCTTAACGTAAATAACATTGACCGAAGTTCCGAATCCGAACAGACTTTGCCCGTTGCGTAAGGTAACGTAAGCACTTCCGCGACCTTGACCGCGACTGTAAATTCCCTTGATCGTAAATGAATCGGATTGCCCTGAACTTGATGTCAGCCGAATGCGTTCACCGACTTGGGCATTTAAATCCTTGGCAAGTTCGGCATCAATGACAATCTCATCGCTACTCAATCCTCTGTATTTTCCGCTCGTCAAATCTTTGGTAATTGGCGTGATGACATCGAGGAGTTCCGGGTCTGCTCCGACGACCGAAACGCCAATCGGATTTGCTCCTTTTGATGCAAAACCTTGTCCGCTGACAACCGGCGACACGCCGCGAACATTCGGTAAACCGCGGATTGTCCTGACCACCTGTTCCGAATTGTCTATAAATTTTAGTTGCGATGCTTGCTCCTCAATTCGACTTGATGTTGGATTTTCCGTGTTGTTTAGCGTTTTCGGTTTTGGGTCTTCAACCTGCACAACAATATGCGGAATAGATTCCGTCAAAAGGTCGGACATCATTTCCTGCAAACCGAAGATCAAAGATGTGATAAAAATTACGATAATCACGCCAGCCGCTACTGCACTTATTGTTAAAAGAGTTTGCCAACCGCCCGAAAGCATATGACGCAAGGCAAGCTGAAACTCAAACCGAAACTTTTTCGGAACGAGGGCTGAAACAAATATGTTGAATAAAGATTGCATAATTTTAGTTTGCCTCAACCTTGTCGCCCACTTTGATATTTGCTGTATTGGCAATGATCGAATCTTGCGGTTCAAGTCCCGAAATTACGGGAACTCCTTCTTTTGTCGGAGGTCTGGTTACGACTGGTTTTTGAGCGACCTTTCCATCTTCAATAACAAAAACAACTGTTTCATCTCCGACGCGAATCAGGGCGTTTTCAGGAACTAAAAGTCGGTTTACATTTTTTGCAGTAATAATATTGACATCAACCGTCTGCCC
The DNA here is from genome assembly GCA_038257355.1 of Pyrinomonadales bacterium. GTDB lineage: Bacteria > Acidobacteriota > Blastocatellia > Pyrinomonadales > Pyrinomonadaceae > OLB17. Next base: position 1,658 of record JBBSJK010000077.1, read on the forward strand.
CGGACGTAACCATTCCGGCGTATTGTTCGGAACAACCTTTATTTCAATCGTCCCGCGTGCCTGATCAACCGCCGCACCGAGTTCTGAAACCGTCCCTTGAAAATTACTATCGGAAAATGCTCCCGAAGAGATCACCGCTTCTTGTCCGACTCGTAAGGATGAAAGATTACTTTCATCAACATCCAGACGGATTTCCGGCTCAACGCTGACCAATGTAAGCACTCCTTGTGAGCCGACCGTTTGACCGGTTTCGGCATTGACTTTCGTAACTTTTCCGGCAAAAGGAGCGTAAACCGAAGCATTTCCGGCTTGCTGTTTAGCAACGCTTAAAGCACTTTCCGTTTCGGCAACACGTTGTTGTGCAACTCCTATATCTTCAGGTCTCGCTCCCGTTTGAATTGTTCGTAGTCTTGCCTGCTGTGTCCCGACATTCGCCTGTGCCGATCTCAAACTTGCCTGAGCTGAATTTACGCTTGATTGGGCTAATTCGATGGCTCGATTTTGAGCCTCAACCCGTTTATCCGCTACTCGAAAATTCGTCAGAGCCTGATCATATTCGGCTTTGGCAATATCTCCGCTTTTAACTAAATTTTCATTCCGTTCAAGATTCTTTTTAGCAAGATCACGCTCGGCTTCAAATTGTGCGAGTTGCGAGCGGGATTGAGCGACATTTTTTTGAGCCTGAATAATCGCTGCTCGTTGCTGTTCGACCTGTGCGTTTGCCTGTTTGACTTGCTGCATTGCGGCATCAATATCTGATGACAACGCCCCGCGTGAAACTTGGATGAGTTGCGAACGAGCAGTATTAACTGCCGCCTGTGCCTGTAGGATCTGTGCTTCGGCAACATCGTTTTTTAACAAAGCGAGTTGCTGACCGCCGATAACTTCATCGCCTTCTTTTACAAAAAGCCTCTGAATAATCCCCTGCGATTGTGATCCGACATTTGTTTCCGTCGTTCCTCCGACTCTTCCACTACTCGTGATCGTTTCGGTAATCGTCGCTTGTTTCGGCTGAATTAAATCAACCTTCGTCGGACGCTGAATTAACCAAAGAACTGTTAAAACGATCAATCCAATAACAACTAAAACACCAATTCTAACAAGCCATTTTTGCAAGTTCTTTGAAACGGGAGATTGACGTTTTATCAACGATTCATTTTCGGTTGCTTCAATTTTTTCCTCCTCAAACTCAGTATTCAATGGTTCAATTGTTTCGACCTGTTCGCCTGTTTCTGTTGCCCCTTCTTTTACTTTTTCCACTTTTATACCTTGTAATTGCCGCATTCTGATTAAAATTGCCTGTCGTCCTGGCAACGAAGTAAAAAAAATTGTCGAAAGCCAAGACATAAATGGTTAATAGAGGTCAATAATTCATTCCTTTTATCTCCATAAACTTCAAAGATTTTCTATTGCCGAACGCAATTTCCCATTAACCGTTTCGGAGGTGCTTGCAAGCTGCGGATTACCGGCGACCGAAAGCATTTTCTTTGCATCAATCGCCGCGACCACCGAGCCTTTGCCCGATTCATAAACGATGACGTTGCACGGCAGAAGTAGCCCGATGTCCAAATCTTCCTTCAAAACAGCGTGAGCAAGCGGCGGATTGCACGCCCCTAAGATCACATATTTGCGGAAATCAACATCGAGTTTTTCCTTTAGCTTTTCCTTCATATCAATCTCGGTCAATACGCCAAAACCCTCTTTTTGCAGTGTTTCGCGGATTCGCGTTACGGTTTCTTCAAACGGGGTTTCTAATTCACGGCGATAACCGTAAGAATGTGTATCAGATCTTTCAGTTTGAGATTCGGGAATTCCTTCAATGTGCCAAGTGCCGAAATAAGATAGCCGATGCCCGTTATTTGATTTTAAAATTTCGACAGCTCTTTCTTTTTTTTCGGAATTTTCCGCTTGAACCATTAACAAAAAGTTTCCTTCTTGCAGTTCTTTCTGATATTTTTCAAGATAAATTCTCTCCGCACTCAAATTCTGTATCGAGCGAATAAATTTTCCCCAAAACCCGTGTTCATCACCGCTGAAATCTATCCGCTTTTCACCATCCTGACCGCAAAAAACATCTATTTCCTCATCTGTAAAGTCTGCCGCTTTTAGCGAATTGATTGCCGATCTGACACCGCTCGCTTCATTTAAGATAGCTAATACTTTGTTTGCCGGATATCTTAAAAAATTTGTTTGATTCCCAATCGCCTCTGTCGGGCAAAATTCTAATTGTGTTTTCATTTGTGCTTTCTCCTCTTATAAAAATTTTGGTTTTACAAATTATCGGCTCACTTGCTTTCAACAATTTGCGTCGGATTTGCTTTCAGTAGTTTGTTTTTGCATAACTTTATCTCCTTCGGGTTGCCGCTAAACGATTTCCGCTTGATCTCATTTCTCCTGTGTTAGTGAAAAAATACTTTCTTCAATACCCCGAATTTCATGCTCGACATTCACCGGAATCTCAAAGGTGTCCAATTCATTAAGTACAAATTTTTCGTCATTTATGTCGAACTCAATCTTTCCTTCTAATACAATTAGCAAGGATTTTAAACCCGCTTTATGCTTCGACATTATTTGCCCTTTTTTCAGTCCGACGGCTTTTAAATTCAGCTTTTCCGAATTGATAATGGACAATATCGCGGGCTTTTCATCGTAAAATTTCAGATTCTCTCTTATGTTCGTTATTTTTTCAGCTCCATTAGCTGTTCCGTCTTTGTCAGTCAATTTATTCTCATTTTCGTGTCGCACGGAATTTACATCCTTAGAACTATTCTCAATTTCGGTTCCAGTTTCAGAACCACAAGCCAAACCAAGCAAAACAATGGCAATAACAACGATCGGTATAAGTTTTTTCATTCATTTTCTCCTCAAAACATTTTTGAACTACATAACGAGATAACTAAATAACGATGGGGTAATGTAGGAATATGATTTCAATCATATTTTGCAAAAGAATTTATTTCGGATTTAGTCTTCTCAGTCATTTTTCGTTTAACCGACGACTTTTTAATTACTTGTTTGTAGTTGAAACTCATATACCGCTTTTCAAGAAGTCTGAAATAATCCTTTCTTTAGGCTTCAACTAAAAAGTAAGGATTAAACAATTGCGACAAATTTCGCACCTGACCGCGAATTTTATCAAAACATATTTCGCCAAACACCGGATCTGGATGTTCCCGGTATGACGGAATTTTCATTGGCAAACAATTGCAAACTCGGGCTTATTCCAAACAAAGGGATTGCCAATATCTTGGCCGGCATGACTCCGCACCCTGACAGCGGAAACGGAATACCAAGGTGTGAACTATACTTATATGTTGACAGTGTTCAGGTTGAATTTGACAATGCGTTGAACAGAGGGGCGAAACTGATTAGTCAGATAGCTGATAGAGAATGGGGCGATAAGGTTTGCTACTTTTCGGACCCAGACGGACACATTCTCGCATTTGCCGAAAAAACAAAGCGCAACACGTAATTGGACACGCGCGACCCTTTGCAGGAAGTTCTGAACAGAAATCGAACCACACATAAAGGAAGAAGAACTAGTTGTCTCAGAAATCTTGCCTCTTCGAACTTTATGACTTTCCTAACTTCTTTCGCATCGCTAAGGAAAGCCATCCATACCTTACCGCGCTCGACCATGCCTGCGGATTTTTTCGCGGTACTTGGTAGAAACTCTCGGTTAAGCTCCGCTCATTCATTGGGTGTTTCATTTACACGAGGTAGATCGGGAATAGGACCTGATTGTTGCATTGGTATAGCCATTGCCTTAAGTAGTCCATGATGGAAACTAATTCATTCGTTTCGGCGCGAGGAATTCCCGCCATTTGCAGATCGGCGCCGAAAGACGCCCCCAAGTCGCCCCTTCGGGGAATGCCCGATTTTTCTGTGGGCGAACATCTTATAGGCGAGTTTGTGGGAAAACCGAGCGGGCCGACTCTCATTGTTATTGGCGGTATCCACGGAAATGAGCCCGGCGGTGCGATCGCTCTTTCGCAGATGGCCGACGAACTCGCCGAATTGCAGCCGACCCTGAACGGCCGTGCCTATTTCCTGGCGGGAAACACGCGGGCCCTTGGCGAGCAAGTTCGTTTTGTCGACGCCGACCTGAATCGTTTTTGGACGCCGCACAACCTGTCGAATGTCGGATCGGCGGAGATCTTGGAGATTGTGGAAGGTAGAGAGCTAACCGAGCTCGACCAGGCTCTCGACGCGATACTGATAACCGCGATGGATGAGGTGTTTGTTCTGGATCTTCACTCGACCTCGGCTGATGGAATGCCTTTCGCGACCGTCGGGGACACGCTACGAAATCGCGACTTTGCCATGAAATTCCCGGTCACGATACTCCTCGGCATCGAGGAGCAGCTCGACGGCACTATGCTCGAATACCTGAATAACGCCGGTGCCGTGACACTCGGGTTTGAGGGCGGCCAGCATACATCGGAGCAAACCGTTGAGAATCATAAGGCAATGGTTCGGATCGCGTTGACGGCCGCGGGCATCCTCGATAAGGAACATCTTCCAAATTTCGAAAATACTAGAAAGCACCTCGGGGCCGGGAAAGTCGGCCCAGAGATCTTCGAGGTGCGTCATCGTCATGCCATCTCGGCCGGTGAAGGATTTCAGATGAAACCCGGTTTTAGTAATTTCGATCCCGTCAATCGAGGTGATGTGTTGGGCCGCGACAAGAATGGCGAGGTAATGGCCATCGAATCAGGGATGCTGCTAATGCCGCTTTACCAAAAACTCGGTGACGACGGATTTTTCCTGGGCCGCAAGGTCTCGCCGTTTTGGCTGTGGCTGTCGGGCGTTCTGCGTGGGCTTGGTATTCAGAACATTATTCATATGCTTCCCGGTGTGAGCCGCGACTCTAAAGATCCGGCGACGCTGATAATAAATACCAGGATAGCCTGGCTGTTTCCGCTTCAGGTCTTTCACCTTCTCGGATTCCGCCGGCGACGCTGGGAAAAAAACAAGTTGGTCGTAAGCCGCCGAAAGCATGACACCAGCGGTCCGTTCAAATGGAAGGGCATATAGAAGATGGGCGACAAGAAGGTTACAAGAGAATATGACGACGCCCAGATGCGTTCCTTTACACTCGGCGTTCTTGGCGATCTTCATGCGCTGGAGCAGATGCTGGACGGAGGAATGTTCGAGGAAAATGTCCGGCGGATCGGCGCTGAACAGGAGCTTTTTCTGGTCGATTCTGCAATGCGGCCGGCGCCGTTGGCCATCGAGGTGATGGAAGAGGCTCGCGACGGCAGGTTAACCACCGAGATCGGTAAGTTCAATCTGGAGGCCAACCTTACGCCCCTCGGATTTGAGGGCAGTTGCCTTAGATTGATGGAAGCCGAACTCAACGAGATTCTGGATGTCGTTCGCCGGGCCGCGGGAAAGTTCGACGCGAGTGTTGTTTTGGCGGGGATTTTACCTACTATACAGCTTTCCGACCTGACGCATGAGAACCTTACGCCTCTGCCGCGCTATCACGAGATCGACCGTATTGTTACGCTGCTGCATGGCGAGAACCGGTTCATCCAGATAAAAGGCCTTGACGAGCTGCAGATTACTTTACAGGACACGTTTATCGAGTTTTGCAACACCAGTTTTCAGATACACCTTCAGGTTGGGGCGAAAGACTTTGTGCGGCATTACAACTGGGCGCAGGCGATCTCGGCTGCGGTGCTGGCGTCGGCAGTCAATTCGCCCATCCTTCTCAACCATCGGCTCTGGCATGAAACCCGCTTGGCTCTGTTCCAGCACGCGATCGATACGCGGTCACATACCCATAAAGAGCGAAATCAGACACCCAGGGTGAACTTCGGTGACCGCTGGGTTGAGGACTCAATAATCGAAGTGCTGCGTGAAGACGCGATCCGGTTCCGGATCCTCTTGACGCAGGCGGTAGAGGAGAATTCGCTTGAAACGCTTGCCAAAGGCGGCATCCCAAAGCTCGCCGCGTGGCGTCTGCACAACGGGACGATCTGGCGCTGGAACCGACCGTGTTATGGGATTGTTGACGAAAAACCGGGTCTGCGTATCGAGGCCAGATACTTGCCAGCCGGCCCGTCCGTGGTCGACGAAATGGCGAATGCCGCGTTCTTTCTCGGTCTCATGACCGAGCTTCCGGAAGAGTTCGGTGACATCACCAAGTACATGTCATTTGATGACGCTAAGAACAATTTCTTTAACGCCGCTCGCTATGGGCTGGGCGGCCAAATGCGGGGCCTCGACGGCAAGAGCCGACGGGTCGGGCAGCTGATCCTCGAAGAGCTTTTGCCCCGCGCCAGACGCGGCCTCACCCGGGCCGGTATTGACGAAACGGACTCTGGTCGGCTTCTCGACATTATCGATGCGCGCGTAAAGGCGGAAAAGACCGGGGCGAGCTGGATGATCGGTTCATTAGGCGCAATGGACAAGCGGGCGAAGCCGAACGTCAAGCTGCGGACCTTAACGGCGGCGATGAAATTTCATCAGGAGAGTGGAGAGCCTCTACATGAATGGCCTTTTGCTGAAATACCGGCGAGATCCGACTGGATAGACAACTACAAAACGGTTGAACAGTTTATGGCCGTCGACCTCTTCACGGTGCGCCCGGAAGACGTTCTTGACCTCGCGGCAAGCCTTATGCACTGGAAACATGTGCGCCATGTACCAGTCGAGGACGATGGCGGCCGACTGATCGGAATCGTTTCGCACCGCGACCTTATTGAGTTAATGGCCTCAGGAAAGTTGGCAGCGTCGGCGTCCGCTTTAGTGAGCGACATTATGAAGACCGACCTCATAACGGTAGCTCCCGACACGCCGACGCTCGTGGCGCTCGATCTGATGCGGGAACGCAATATTGGCTGTTTGCCGGTGATCAAGGACGGACGGCTCGTTGGTCTCATAACCGCCTACGATTTTCTAACGGTCTCGGCAAAGCTTCTTGAAGAAAAACTGACGAATGTGAGAGGTAATCAAAATGAATGCGACAAAAAACCAACACAATTGGGCGAACCAATTGAAGTTTTTTAGCGAGCAAAACACTGGCCGGCCGACCCGTCTCGGCGTTTTTGAACCGAGCGGCGGGGTTGCCGCCGACTATTGGATCGAGTGCGGCCTGCCGCTTATCGGCGTCGATCTGGATATGCACGCTGACGTGCTCGCCGTGCAAATAATGGTTGGCTCGCTTACACACGAGATCAAAAACGCCGTCAAGCTGTCTTATCATCTTATCGCGTCCGGCGATGAGGACGGACTCGATGTTCTTGACGGCGATGGCCGAATGACCGTTTTGCGGTTTGAGAACAGTCGGACCCAAACACCTGTATGACACGAAATGTGCGAATGACTTTTGGAGGTGGCTATGAAAAGATAAAGTCGGCGCTAGTTTTGCTGTGTTCTTGCTTTTCTTCGGCCTATCGACCCTGGAGGCGTTTCTAACGCAGAACTGGCTGAGGACGGCATTCTGGCTTGCAGTTGGAATCGTGTTCCTGATGGTGGATAATCTAAAACACCGCGTCGAATAATAGATTAAGTGAAAGAAACGTTTGCGGTTCTAGCGGCAATTCTCGCGATAGCCGGTAATGTACCGTATATCATCGACATACTAAAAGGCCGGGTCCACCCGCACGCCTATACATGGTTTGTCTGGACGATCGTATCCGGAATCGTCTTTTTTGGGCAGATTGCAAGCGGAGCCGGCATCGGCGCGCTGCCGACCGCGGCGGCAGAGATCTTTACGCTCGTGATTTTTCTGCTCTCGCTGAAGTATGGATTCAAGCAGGTCACCAGAACGGATACTTTTTTCCTGTTGCTTGCGCTCGGCGGGATCGTTCCCTGGATACTTACCAACGATCCGACCGTGTCGGTGGTCATTGCCGTTAGCATAGATGTCATCGCATTCATTCCGACGCTGCGCAAAACCTGGGTTGCGCCGAAGACCGAAACGTCGATCCTGTTTAGCATGAACGTCGTTCGGCATATTCTCGCTTTGTTCTCGATGCAGGCCTACAACATCGCGACGACGCTGCACTCGATAGCTATGATTACGACGAATTCGTTGATGACTTTGTTAATCATTACCGACAGATTCAGGAAGCAGAAACGATGATCAGCCCGATAGAGTAAGCGCACGTCAGCCCTGCCAAATGAAGCGTTGGATATCATTTCTGATCGCCGCAACCCTCGTAGTCCTTCTTCCGCAGGTCTTTGTGGAGTCGCCGCTTTATGCCCGGGTAGTTTCGATTTCGGGCATTTGCCTTCTGCTGTGGATCACAGAGGTCGTACCGCCGTTTGTTCCCACTCTTCTCCTTTGGTGCCTGGTGCCTTTTTTTCTTGCTCCTATCGATGGCAGATTCGCCTTGCCTAATGTATTGGCCTGGGCAGCCGATCCGGTATTAGCCCTGTTCTTCGGAGGCTTCGCGCTCGGAGTTGCGGCCGGGCGGAGCGGGTTGGATGCGCGCCTCGCGGACCTCGCCATTCGAGCTTCGGGAACTTCGTACCGAAAATTCTTGCTGATCATCATCCTGATCACTGCTTTCTTTTCGATGTGGATATCAAACATCGCGGCCGCCGCCCTCGTTTTCGGATTTCTTGCCCCGATAATCAGCAAATTTGACGAGGACCACCTTCTTCGCCGCACTCTTCTGATCGGGGTTGCTCTGGGGGCCAACATCGGTGGCATCGCCACGCCGATAGGTACCGGATCGAACGCTATGGCGATTGCCGCGATCTCACCGGTCCAGCCGATATCCTTTCTTAGCTGGATGGCGTTCGCATTTCCGCTCACGGTCGGGATGCTCCTCATCAGCTACCTGCTTCTGATCTGGCGGACCGGAAAAGGGGATGGTGAATGGGCGAAGAGGCTCGCCCCCGTTTTCGTCCCAAGAAAGGAAACCCTCGGAAGCGGCGCGCTCAATCGGGTAGTTTTTATCCTCATTCTGACCGGGACGGCCGCCCTCTGGCTGACGGAGCCATTTCATGGAATTCCCTCGGCCGTAGTGGCGATCGGTTCTGCTGCGGTACTATTTGGCTCGCGAACCCTCGGGGCAAAAGATCTTTTGCGAATCGACTGGTCGACGCTGATTTTAATAGCCGGCGGAATTACGCTCGGCAGGCTTCTGGAGTAATCGGCTCTCGTAAAGTCCGTAGCGGCAAATGTGCCATTCGGGGAGCTTCATCCTGGAGTTGCTATATTGCTCGTTTGCCTGGCCAGTGCGGCCCTTTCGGCGGTGATGAGTAACACGGCAACGGTGGTGATGTTGATCCCACTTGCCCAGGCGATCATCCCCGGGCCCTCGACAGCGATCCTGGTCGCCATCGCGGCGTCGTTTGGTATGCCGTTAGTCATCAGTACGCCGCCGAATGCAATGGCCCTCGGTCATGAAGGTGTCCGATTCGGTGATCTGTTTTGGCCTGGACTCATCATCATGATCCTCGGCTGCTTGCTAGTAGCCATTACCGGAAAACAGGTACTGAACTTCGTCGGGATATCCTAAGACCTCTATTTGGATGCGATTCTTTTCGGGCTTGGCCCGCCGATTGTCCAGCGTGGCTGAGCTAAGTAGGCGGGATGCAAACTTTCCTAGGCTTTCTTTTGGCATTGCGTACATTGCATCGCCGTTGGAGCTTTCAAGTCTTTTTGCGTCTTTTTGACCTCGGTGTGGCAGCCGACGCAGTTGAGGTGGAATGCCAGCTGGTTTGTAAGCGTTATCAGGGCAGTGCTGGACTCGTGCTTGATGCCGGGGATCGCCGGTATGAGTTTCGGAGCCATACCAACCCGGGCGTGACAATCGCGACATGCGGAAATAGGCGGCCAAACCGACAATGCCGGTAAACAGGAAAACCACCGTTACTCCGAATATTTATAACCTTTTCATAATGCCATCCCGCTGGGTTCTTCGTTGATACTACAGTTAACGGTCGGAACTTGATGTGACGCTGCTCACAATCGGCCAACCCTCGTCAGTAAATGCGCACGCGAAAAATCACGCAGAAATTAACACCGCTGCGGATTTTTTCGCAGCCTTAGTTTACGGATTCCAATAAACGCGGCACCGTTGGCGGCACGCGGATTGCGATATGCCTGTTTGAGCAGTTCGTGGAATTGCCTTAACAAATTTTAACTATCGGAGGTTTTGATATGTCACCTAAAGTGTATAGCTATTTATGCGTAGCATTTACCGTCTCGGCCAGCATTATTTGGCTCGCCAATCTCTTCACAATGTTCGCGGCGGTCGTTTTTGGATTCATCGCGTTTGGCTTGGTTTTTGTGGGTATGATGTGCGTACTTCCAGCCACCGTCGCCCATCCGTCGAGCAGAAATCTGCGGATACCATTGCCAAAAATCCAGGTGGACCCCGCGATGCGGACCGTCGAGTTGCAAAGCCCATCTTCCGCTTGGGGGGATTCCGCATCACGGCGGCACTCGCATGGTCTGCAAGGGTAATCTTTATAATTGGGGTCGGTCAGTGCGGAACACGGTTTGCGGAAGCTGAGAAATGGTACACCGCCGCGCTGACTAGGAAAGCCGACGATGTCGGTGTGCGAACAGATCTCGACCGGGCGAACCAGGAATTCACCCGCTCGCTCGCGATCGACGCCAACCACATCCGAACGCGGCAAAATCTCACGGCGGCCTATACAAAAAAGGGCGATAAGGCGAAGGCGAGTGCAACGCTCGCAAAACTAGAGAGCCTGGAACCCACAAACAGGGCGATTACCAAGTTAAGGGAAGATATTCAGACGATAGGTGGAAAACAGTGAACCAGCTCTCACACGTTGGTCCGGCGAACAACCTCGACGGAACAATGTGCTCTGGCTGCGACAGCCGCCGATGTGCTTCCCAAGAGAAACCGTTCCACACGGCTTCCGACCGCATTAGCACCGACAAAAATACAGTCAGCGTGCCAGTGTTCGGCCTCGCGGACGAGGACCTCGTTCGGATTTCCCTCCAGGACCTCAGCCGTGACGCTGAGACCAGAGTCTCGAAGGATGACAGCCGCCTGCTCGGCAAGCTGTTCAATCCATTTGTGTTCCGCCTTTGAGACATCGCCCGCCCATTCGGCGACGGACGGAATGAACCGTCCGATTGCCGTAGGCACAACGGAATCGGTCGCGGAGATCACTCTTACCTCAGTCGCTTCCGGCCAATGTCGTTTCCCGACCATTTCGACCGCTGCGTTTGCTCCGGCGGAGCCGTCAAACCCGATCAATATGCGAGCAGATGCGGGATCGACCTCAACCCGGCCTCGTGCGATTCGAACTGAGCACACAGCCTCTGTCAAAACTTTTTGCGAAATGCTGCCAAGTATCAGGCGGCCGATCGCCGAATGGCCATGCGATCCGACGACGATCAGGCTTGGGCAGAACTCATCGGCCGCAGTCAATATTTCCCAGCCCGCCGAACCGTATGTCGGCTGATGATTGACCGTCCAGCCCGGCAATGCGGTTCGAACACGGGAAGCGGCGTGTTTGGCCATCATTTCGGCCTCGTTGAGAAGCCGCTCTCCCTTTTTACGATGCCTGGCGACGATGGCCTCGATGTATTCACTCTCTATCGACCTGTCGCTCGGACCAGGCGGCGGCAGCCAAACTTCGGCTACGGTTAGGACCAGAGCGTCGCCAACGGCAGGTAAACCAGCTCGGCTCAAATCGTCAAGTGCTGCCTCGGAGCTGTCAGAGCCGTCATAGGCGATAAGAAGTTTCATATAATTACCCGAACTATTGCAGTTCATAATTTATAGAGCAAGGGGTGTGCCACGGGTAAACGCTAACAGAATTGGGTGTTGCGGTCGCAGCGCCGTGAGTATTACCCGCTGATGCGAAATTTTTCGCACCAATGATATTCCTTCTTCGTGCCCCGTGTAGTTATAATGTTGCCATCCGTTTTCTTCAATTCTATGATAAGTGCGGCA
>JBBSJK010000078.1:0-13083 GCA_038257355.1 Pyrinomonadales bacterium
CCATCGCAAGGCCGCTCGACGTCGGAGCATCCAGATACGGATCGAAGAACCACGCCGTGGTCGAGCCGAGACTGCCGTCGGCGTAGGATTTGAGACATCCAACCCGGAGGATCGCATCGCCGAAGGCAAAACGTACACCGGTGGCCTCCCAACGCTTGTAATCGTTCAACGGCGAACATCCATAAACGCGAGTCTTGAGTGTCCCGCGGCGAAGCAGTTCCTGATACGCCCCAATATTAGTTCCGGCGGACATATCCTGGACGCTGGTTACACCCAGCGATGCGGCATGATCGGTAGCCGCCTGGGCGGCCTCTATTTGCTGGTCAAATGAAGGTGCGGGAATGACCCTATCGACATACACGGTCGCTGAGTCCTTAAAGATCCCCGTCGGATTGCCGGCGGCATCACGCACGATCTCACCGCCCGCTACGTCCTTTACGTTCTTATCAATACTGGCGAGCCGCATAGCGAGACTATTTGCCAGCGACATGTGGCCATCGAGCCGGTTAATAAAAACGGGATGGTCGGGCGTCGCGGCATCGATCATTGCCGCAGTCGGTAAATTGTTGGGCGTCCAATTTTCGTGATCCCATTGGCCGCCGAGTATCCATCGGCCCTTTGGCAGCTTCGCAGCAAACGCCCGTATCCGCTCGACAAATTCCTGCGGCGTTTTTGCATCACGCAGATCGACCGACGAGAGCTGAGCGCCAGTCTCCGAAAAATGTACGTGTGCGTCGTTAAATCCTGGAATGATCGTCTTGCCGCCTGCGTCGATGACCCGTGTTTTAGCACCAACCAGCGGTTTTGTATCGGCATCAGAACCGATGGCAACGATCCGCCCATTTAGCACTGCGATAGACCGGGCGATCGTCCGTTTGGCATCCATTGTGCGGATGTTGGCGTTGGTTACGATCAGATCGGCGGTCATCGACTGTGCAAACACCATCGAAACCGAAATGGTCGACATCAAAATCAATGCGGCGAATGAGATTATATTTTTCATAGTGAAAACTATCCGGGAAAGTGTATTCTTGAGTTTAAAATATTATACCAATGAAAGAAATATATATCCAGATTTCAGGCATCGTGCTGACGGTTTTCGGCTTTATTTTTGTTGGCTTTCTCTACATTTCCGAACCGCGTTCGCTGGCCGAGGTAACGACAAAAGGGCAGGTCGCTCTCGGCACTTATGAGATAGACAGAGTCGAATTTGATTCGGGATTAGCTGCTTTTCGCAGGGATGAGTTCCCCGCCGCTCGTGCCGCATTTGACCGAGCCGACCCTGAGAAACATGACGCCGCGACCCAATTTTATCTCGCCTACAGTTTTTACCGGCAAGGCTGGGGAAGGTTTTCGAATGACGACGCTCTTTTCGTATCCGGTGCCGCCGCCGCTAATCATGTTATCGCGATAAACCCAAATTTCCGTACGACTGATCAGTCGCTCGTTATGAAAACACCGGTAGAATTAAAAAACGAGCTTGAAGAGGGTTTGAAGATTACAGTCTCAGATTTTAACCCTTTGAGACTTACGCGTGAGAGAAAGTAACCGCCAATTCAGCTCTATGCAAAAAACAGACAGTGAAATTGAAAATACCAGGATCATTACCGGCGAAATATTGACCGGCGATGAGACTGCGATAGCAGAGCGAATCGACGTAAAGCGAGCCTCTGATTCAAAGTTGACATACCTGACCCACATCATCCTGCCGTTGATATTTCTGGCGGTCACTCTGCTCGGCGGCCTCCGGCTCGGGGCGTTGGACAATGCATTTATCTTTCTAAAACCCGCGCTCGTGTGTCTCGTTTTTGCGGCTTTGTCGCTTGTCCTTTTTTTCCGGTCGGGGATGATCGCGATGGACGGGTGGCTCGGTGAAGATCGGCCGGTTTTGCAAAACGCGGCAAACTTCGCGGTTTTGCTCACGCTGTTTACGGCGACAGTTCAGCTTTACAATGCCCTTTTGCCCGAGCAGGGCTTGCCCTTCCTGATTGTCGGTTTTTGTTTCTTTTGGACGATCTGGAACAACCTCTTTGCCGCGTTCGACGCCAAACGGCTGCTGCGGAGCATGATCGCCCTGTTCGGTCTGGCCTTTGTGGTGAAATATCTCGTTCTGGCTAATCTATCCGCCGCTCCGGCCGGGAGCTGGTGGCAGCGAATAATCGAAAACCCTGGAAAAGAAGCATTTACATACCTCCTCGATCTCCCGCACTACTCGGCCGGAACAGGCTATATCCAGTTTTTCACGCTCGCACTGTATCTGATAGGCCTTTTCCTAATCCCTAGAAGGGCTAGAGGTTAAAAAGATTTTTAACGCAAATTTGCGTCTTTGCCTCTTTGCGCTAAATCTCTTATTTCTTATTTCAGAGTTATTTGAATGCTTTTGCCATCGCGGCGGACAGTCATCGTGGCTCGCTCGACATTGATCGACTCGATCACATCGCCGGCAATCACACCGGCCTTTGCGGCGGCACTGCCGACAGACTGGATGCGACCACCCGATCCGGCAAAGGTCGCATTTACACCGACTGAGTTAAGAAAATCCTTCGCCGACATTTCAATCTTTTCGTCTGGTGTGACTGAGAGCGGCAGGTTGGCATTAACGGGCGTCAGGTTAATAGCCGGCTTGACCGATACGTCATAAGAACCGCCGCCGGGTCGCTCAACCCTGGGGTTACGACGCGGAGCAGTTTTTACCATCTGGTTAACCGTAATTTTTTTAACAGCGTCCGGCGTTTTAACCTCGACACGCTCGCTAGCGACTTCATCGGACGGCAGAACAACAGCGGCAGTTGACGGCGGTGGAGCCGCAGCCGGTGCGGGTTCTGCAGGGGCAAAACTCGAGACCACGGCAACATCGGCCTGGTCAGCCATATAAAACGAGCTAAAGCCAAAATATCCGCCAACCGCGACCATCAAAATCACCGGCACCGCATATCGGACCGAGGCCGGCAGCCAGGATGTCGTCGATTTAGCCGGTCGGCCCTGAGCGATCCGCGCCTTGACGCGAAAGTCAAAATCAGCCGGTGCTTTCACACGTTTTAGACTGCCAAGCAGTTGGCTGACCGGTTCGTTCTCAGGGTCTTGTAATTTTGTGTTTTCGTTAATCATTTATAAATAATGCTGCAGTTTTTCTCTTAATAGAGCACGGCCCCGGCTGATCCGAGATTTTGTTGTACCGAGTCCAAGTTCCATGATCTCGGCCACCTCGTCGTAACTTTTTCCCTCGACATCCCGTAAAATCACTGGAACGCGATACTTCTCAGGCAGAGCGGCTATGGCCCGTCCGATGACCTCGCTCCGTTCGTCCTCGACGAGTTCGGCGTCCGGCAAAATTCGTTGATCGGGCGGCTGAAACTCGACAGTGCTGTCATCTTCCCCTTGAAAAAGCCCGGTCAGCGACAACACCTTTCGCCGCTTTCGCCGACGGATCTCGCTGATGGCGAGGTTTGTGGCGATACGATAGATATAGGTCGAAAACGCATACTGTGTGTGATATCTATCAAGAGCAAAATAAACCCTGACAAATGTCTCCTGGGCGAGATCGACCGCCTCTTCGTAATCATTCAAAAATCGATAGAGATAATTCGTTAACGGATTACGGTACCGGGCCATAATCTCGGCAAATGCTGTTTCGTCGCCGCCCTGTGTAGCCTCGATGAGCGCGTGGTCGGACAATTTTTCTTCAGACATAGAGGTTTGTGCAGCCTCCACGCCCAAGGATTCGATATTGTCGTAAGCCATACATTCATACTATTTACAACAGAACTTTGCTCAAATACAAAGTCGCCTCACAACATTGATCACGCACAACCGCCAAAATTGTTGCGAAATTTCGACGCCCGGCCTGTGAGAGATCAAAGATCGACCGGTTTAACGGTCATTACGAGAAATATTGTGTCATTGGCTCCCGGCAAATTGAGCGTGCCGACGAGCGTCGGAACATTCTCGGGCAAACCGAGTTTATTCAAGGTAAGGCCGATCGGTTCGTAATTAACGAATGGCTGCTCCATGCCCTCCTTGTCTTTTACCATCATGGTCGTTACTGGCACTCGGGCACCAAAAATAAACGTCCGTGCGTGAAACCCCTGTCCACCTTTTGCCGTGGGAGCGCTCTGCAGCGTCCTTACCGACCATTCGAGAAAGCTCTGCGATTTGAAATCGGTTTCCTTGCCAAATATATTCGACAGGCTCTTGTAGTTGAAATCACCCGTGTTTGAAACGCGGCCGAGAAATGTTGCGCCCAGACGATAGTTGGAAAAAGCAAAGTTCGTCTTCAAATTCTGAGAAACGGCTAAAAGGTTTGGCGGCAAAGTCTCCTTTGAACCGGTTTCATTCGATCCGACGAGCAAATGCAGCGAAACCTCATAACTAGGCTCGACCGACACCTGTCCAAAACCTGCTGCCGGAACTAAACACAGCACCACTGACACAACAATACCCAACAACAAAGTTTTAATCTGATTCATCAAAAATTCTCCTGTCCAATTTTTCGGGAGTAGCAATACGTTAAACCAACAAGAGCGAATAAAGTTGCAAAACTTGTTTTACTGCCGATTCAGACCGGGTCGCCCAGGGATTAAAAGACTGATCAGCCACTTAAAATCAAGGGAACCTCAAAAAATGGCTAAATCCATTCACACAAGGAACACAAAGAGAAGACACAAAGGCCACAAAGTGTTGAAATTAAATGATTTCTTTGAGTTCTCTGTGTCAACGTTTGTGTTTAAAATCATTGATATTTAGAGATGCCTTAAATAAGTTTACTTAGCTTAATCAAAAACATGCAGCCGCTTATCGCCGCCGCCGCTGCCGCCGTGCATATTGACGGCGATGGAGACGGCATCGACCTGATCGTCGTGGCGTCCGTTTGGAAACCGGCAGACCTCGTCAACAAAATCGTCGTTCCATGGGCCGCGAACAATATAAACTTTGCCCTCCTCGGCGAGGTTTAGCCAGGCTAGCGCCCGAGTCAGTTTGTCTCCGCTGACCCGCACCTGCCGAAAAGCAAACTGTCGAAATCCACGTTCGCGGCGAAGCTCCTGCACGACCGCAGCACCGTGCATGGCCGCCTCGATCCCATGTTCGGTATTCGCCTCGGCCTTCATACGTTCGACGATATAACGCCGCTGTTCGGGATACTCGATGCGTTTGCGAAAGCCGTCAGCGATATACAGATTTCCCTGTCGATCAAACGCACAGCGAAAGCTAGCCGTGTAATCAGCCGATGTTTTTGTCGATACGGCCAGATCGTAACCGCGTTTCCAGCGAAGCCCGTTAGGCACCTCGTCAACAATATTCTTAAACCACGCCCGCTTAAACCGGCCGCCCTCAAGCGGCACCGGACGCTGCTGATATAGCGCCGAAAATGAATAAGACCCAAGCTTTGCCTTGTAACGAAGCAGAGCTTTGGCGCTGTAACGCGTCGGGCACAGAGCCTGGCCTACTTTACGGCCAAGCGGGTCGCCGGCAACGCAGGCGCCTTCCCCTGCGTTCCCAACATCTTCCGCAAGTGCCGGCAAACATACAACATCCCACTTTTCCCCGCCGTTCTCCATC
Organism: Pyrinomonadales bacterium; assembly: GCA_038257355.1. Classification (GTDB taxonomy): domain Bacteria; phylum Acidobacteriota; class Blastocatellia; order Pyrinomonadales; family Pyrinomonadaceae; genus OLB17. The sequence continues at coordinate 5,557 of JBBSJK010000078.1, forward strand.
TCTTTTAACAAGCGCCCGGCCAGATCGTCCTCGTGCCAGCGGGTTTGAATGAGAATTATCGATGCATCTGGCTCCATCCGCGTATAAATATCGTCGTTAAACCACTCATAAACGCGGTCGCGATAGGTCTCGCTCTCAGCCTCGGCGCGGTTCTTGATTGGATCGTCAATCATGATCAGTCCCGCCCCAAAACCAGCAATTCCCGCACCGACGCCAACCGCCCGAACGACACCGCCGCCCCGCGTCTCCCATTCGGCTGCGGTATTAAGAGGACGATAGCCGGTAAATCCGGATGCTGGAACGCTGACACTCTCGCCTGAAACGCCAGTTCCTACGGCGTGTTGAACACAACCGTCTTTCCCCTTGCCGTCGTTCACAATCCCCTGCATCTTCAGAGTCTTTTGCGTCTTGCAGGCGAGGGCGCCTGCGTGCCCGGCAATCCGCTTTATCTTCCTTGAAAATCGGTCCGCCAGCTTTTGGTTATAGCTGCCGAGTATCACATTCAGCCCCGGATTCTGCAGCAAACGCCAGGCGGTATATCGGACGGTCACACTCTCGCTTTTGCCGTGTCTCGGCGGCAAAAATATCATCAGCCGCTTGCTGTTGCCCGCCGTAATCGCGGCCAGCCGGGTGTATATATACCGCTGATATTTCCACGTCCACGTCCACTCGGGAAACGTTTTTTTTAGCCACGCCTCAAAACGGTTTCGCTCCGCATTACTATTTCGCATCATCTTTTGCCGTTCCCGCTCAAGTGCGGGCAGCCAGCCATAACGTTCGGGCCAACCGGGTGAAATCCCGTGCGAATGCCTCGTCAGATATAACAGCTTGCGATAAAATCGCCAGCCTTTCGAGCACATCTCCCGCTCGATCCGCTCATGCCTCCGCCCCCCATAGCGTAAATACAATTTCCGGGCGTCCTCAACCATCTCCTTTGGGTAATCTTTTCTCATAATAGTAACCGGTCAAAATGGCGTTTCATTCCCAACACAGCCACCCATCGTAGCAAACTTTCAGACGGATTTATATAACAACTTTCCCGATTTGATACAACTTTCCGCAAATGTATTTAAAGTTTTGAAAATGTCGGGTGAGAACCGGGAACGTCAGCGACCAGGCCTATCAATGACAAATTTTTTGTCAGTAAAAAACTAAAGGAGCAAAGTCCCCTCGATCCCGCATGGTATGGAATACACACTGTCGCCGGTGGCCACGATCATTTCGCCATTTCTGGTGAAGCAGAGGCCGACTACGCTGTTGCCGGCGACGAAATGTTCGGCTGTGAGGCCATCGGGTGCTATCTTGACGATGCCGTGACGGCCTTTGAAACAGGCGGCGACGTACAGATTGCCGGCTTTGTCAAAAGCGAGGCCCTGTGGCCGGCCGAGGCCGCGAAAGAATTTCTCGTCAAAGCCCTCGTTATCGATGACGTGGACGGCATCGTGGCTGGCGAGGCCCGGAGCGGTCATAAACAAACGGCCATCGGGCCCAAACGCCAAATGATACGCCGCGACCGAGGCTTCCATTACGGTAAAAGTCTCGACCTCGGAAAAATCACGGACGCGAAAAATTGTCCCCGCACGGTCACCGACATACATCAACCCTTCCGCATCAAACGCGAGACCGGACGCAATGCCTAATCCGGTGGCATAAACCGTCGATGTCCCGTCACGGCCGACGGCGTAAACCTCGCCCTGCGCCCGGTTGGTGACAAACATCTGGCCTTCGCGGTCAAATGCGATGCCCGTAGGATTGAGGATCGGTTCTGGCATTTCGTCGAGATAACCATCCGGTTCGAGCCGGAAAAGTGTCGCTGGCAAATGCTGTCCTCGCGAACCCGAACGCGTCAAAATCAGAGCATCATCCGACGGATCGACCGCCGGATTTGCGACGATATGCATCCGGTCGACGAGTTTGCGTCCAACCGTCATCTCGATCGTATTGCTCACCGCGCCAAAGCTCTCGAGATGGATCGGCGTCAATTTTGACGATTCGCTGCCAGCTGTCTCGGGCGGCACGATAGCCAGAATTCGGCTCACCGACGCCGCGACGATCCGGCATTGCATTCCCTCGATATACACGCCGTCGGCCGTCCCCGGCTGCATCCTAAAACCTTCGCATTGTACAGCAATCTCGCCGCCCGGAATCGCATACGGCGGATCAACCGCGATTATCTTGATAGGTTTGTCCATTTATAAATCGATTTTACGACGGTTAGGCAGAAGGTGTCGAATTGAAGCTCGGGCAACCTTGCTCAGTCACCTCCAGCAAACTCAGCGTCAGCCTCAGCGATCTCTGAGTGAAATCAGGGTGAGTATTAATCAATACTTTTTTAACGCGTAGTTCGCTGAGCAGGACGCTGAGTTCACATTGAACAGGCGGGCAAGATGCCCAGGCTCCAGTTTGAAAAAATGATTGACCTTCGCTCACCATAGGCGGTAAACTTTAGATAGTCTATGAATGTCCGGCCTATCCTCCGGACGCCTTCTGAGAAATACTGCTAGTTTCGACTCCCTTTGTGTATGGCTACAAGAATTGACGATCTTCTGCGAATGGCGATAAGTTTTGGCGCCTCCGACTTGCACCTGCGTGCCGGCTCTTTTCCCGTAATCCGTGTGACAGGCGAGCTAAAACCGCTGTCAGGCGTGACGCGTATGACCCAGGACGAGACGCTCGAAATGGCGTTCTCGATGATGTCGAACCGCCAAAAACAGCATTTCAAAGAGGCCTACGAGGTCGATATCGGCTACGGCGTCGCGGGGCTCGGCCGCTTTCGCGTCAATATCTTTCAGCAGCGAAACTCGATCGGCATAGTTGCCCGCGTCATCTCTGATACGATCAAATCCTTTGCCGACCTCGGCCTGCCGCCGATCCTCAACACAATCGCCGAGGAGAATCGCGGCCTCATTCTCGTCACAGGCACGACCGGTTCGGGTAAATCGACTACCCTTTCAGCCATTGTCGATCATATTAACCAAACCCGAAACTGCCACATCGTCACGATCGAGGACCCGATCGAATTTCTTCATAAAGATAAAAAATCTTTTGTCACCCAGCGCGAGGTCGATGTCGATACACGCAATTTTGCTGAGGCCCTGCGCGGTTCTCTACGTCAGGACCCGGACGTCATCCTCGTCGGTGAAATGCGCGATCTTGAAACAATCGAGACCGCACTCGTCGCCGCCGAGACCGGCCATCTCGTGCTCTCGACGCTCCACACGCTGGACGCGCCAGAGACGCTGACACGAATAATATCGGCATTTCCGCCATATCAGCAGAAATCGATACGGATACAATTGGCTGGATTGTTAAAAGCAGTGGTGTCACAGCGATTGATGAAATCGGCGAAAGGCAGTAGCCGCATCCCGGCCGTCGAGGTCCTGATGTCCACGCCGCTCATTCGCGATTACATCCTTCATGAAGACAAAACACAAAGTGTCAGAGACGCGATCGCCGCCGGGACATCACAATACGGCATGCAGACCTTTGACCAATCTCTGTTTTATCTGTATCAATCAGGTTTGATAAAACTCGACGAAGCTTTACGCGGTTCGACTAACCCCGACGAATTCCGTCTGCGTCTTGCAGGCATCCAAAATACGACCACCCTTTCCCGCGAAGAGATGGAAAAATCCAGCGGCGTCGGCACCGTAACTGATTATATTCAAAGGTGATAGAGCTTTTATCTAAAGCTCAGCCGTCCACGCCAGCTTGCGACGAATCAAAATTGATTCTTCACAAGCTGGCGTGACGCACTATATTCCCAGTCATTAAATCCTGCAAATGTTTATTTTTCAAGGTTTTTCAGCATTCAAGTCTTGACAGAAAAGCATCGGGACGTGTAGATTTTACTATTACCTCATTGAGCGGACGGACAGGAAACCCTAGCAATTATTGTTGTGTTGGCCTTACATCTGCTTTAGGGATGACAGGACGAAGCTTCGATAATTGGTTTTCTGCGCTTCGGCTCAAGGCGGTAAATAGTAAAAAAAAGTACTTAAGAAGGAAGTTAAACAGCCGTAAATGACAAACGAGTTAACCCAGGACGCTGAAGAATCGCGAGCGATCGAGAAAACAGCGACAGAACAACCAGATTCAACGACCGCGACAGCCGAGCCTGTTGCTCCCACTACCACGGAAACACCTGCACCTGAAACGGCTGAAACAGCCGCAGCAGAAGCAGTTGGGACCGCTTCATCTGACGCTGAAGCTGATCCAGAGCCTGCGGCAGAAGCTTACGCAGAGCCTGCGACAGCGGCAGTAGCAGAAGCTGATGCAGAGCCTTCCGCTGCGGCAGCAGCGGAAGCTGAGGCAGAACCAGCCGCTGCGGCAGATCAAGAGACAAAAGCAGAAGCTGCACCTGCGGCTGAGACAGCACCAGATGCTGAAGATGCCGATGAGACTCAGGCTCCTGCTGAGATCGATTTTGGCGCGATCCTGGAGCAGTTTGAACAGGAACAGACTGTTTTCCACCAAGGCGAATTGGTCGAGGGCAAAGTCGTTGGAATCACCGATCGCGGTGTACTGGTTGATTTTGGTTACAAATCAGAGGGATTTGTACCAGTCGAGGAATTTACAGGCCCAGATGGCAAAATGATGGCAACAGTCGGCGAAACGGTCGAGGTCATCATTCGCACTATCCACTCGGGGGACAGCGCTCCAGAGCTTTCGAGAGTGGATGCCGTCGGCCGCAAGGTCTGGGACGACATCGAAGCCGCGTTTAATGCTGAACAGCCGGTCGTTGGCCGAGTCGTCGATAAAACAAAAGGCGGGCTCCGCATCGATCTCAATGGCATCGAGGCATTTTTGCCCGGCTCACAGATCGATTCGCGTCCGATCCGCGGCCTTGACACATACATCGGTCAGGACATCGAAGCTCAGATCATCAAATTCAGCCGCCGTCGCAACAATATAGTCCTGTCGCGCAAGGTCATAACTGACCTCGTCGTAAACGTGGAAAAAGCCGCAACCCTCGCTAAGATCGAGGTTGGCCACATTGTTGACGGCACGATCAAGAACCTCACCGAATATGGTGCCTTTGTCGATATCGGCGGTATTGACGGCTTGCTGCACGTGACCGATATGTCATGGGGACGCATCCATCATCCAGGCGATCAATTCAAAGTTGCCGATCACCTCCAAGTCAAGGTTCTCAAACTCGACCGCGAAAAAGAGAAAATTTCACTAGGCTACAAACAGCTGCTGCCGGATCCGTGGTCAACCGTTGTCGAGGTTTATCCGGTCAACACAAAGCTCAAAGGCATAGTGTCCTCCGTCACGGAATACGGTGTTTTTGTCGAGTTAGAAGCAGGTGTCGAAGGCCTCGTACACGTCTCCGAGATCTCGTGGTCGAGACGTTCGCAAAGCCCGAAACGTATATTTCACAAGGGGCAGGAAGTCGAAGTTCAGGTCCTCGGTGTCGATACGGTCGAAAAACGCATCAGCCTCGGCATGAAACAGTTCCAGGAAAACCCTTGGGACAGCGTCGATATCAAATACCCGATCGGGGCCAAAATCATCGGCCGCGTACGCAATTTGACTGACTTTGGGGCATTCGTTGAACTTGAAGAAGGTATTGACGGATTGGTTCATGTCTCTGACATCTCCTGGGCCAAAAAGATCAAACATCCTAAGGATGTTCTCAAAAAAGATCAGGAAGTCGAGGCGATTGTCACCAGCATAGACAAACGCGGCCAGCGTCTCTCGCTGTCGATGAAGGACCTCACGCCGAGCGCATGGGAAGGCTTCGTCGCGACCCACCGCCCGGGCGATGTGGTTAAGGGCAAGGTTTCGCGATTCACCAATTTTGGAGTGTTTGTCGAGCTTGGCGAAGGTCTCGAGGGACTTTGTCACATCTCGGAACTCTCGGATGAACGGGTTGAGAATGCCGAATCAATCGCAACACTCGGTCAGGAGATGGATTTCAAAATTCTCCGTATCGAACCAGCCGATCAGAAGATCGGGCTTTCGCATCGTGCGGTTGGCAAGGCAGATGAGCCGGTCGTCGATACAAAAATGTATTCGACCGAGGCAAAGGGCGGCATGGCTTCGCTCGGAGAGCTTGCTAAACTGAGATTTGGCGATGCCGAGGCCGAGGCTCCGGTTCAGGAAGATCCCGAAGAAAAGAAAAAGGCCAAGCAGGCCGCCAAAAAGGTTAAGGCCGAGGAATTTGCTGCTAAAGAAGCAGAAGCAGCGGCAGAGGCAGAGGCCGCGGCGGCCGAACCGGCAGAAGCACCGGCTTCGGAAACAGCCAGCGAAGATACGGCTTCGGAAACAGAAGAAAGCCCGGCATCAGAGACGACTGGAGAGGAAATCCCGCAAGCAGAAGATACTGAGGTGACTTCTACCTCCGAAGAAAAACCGGCAGCCGAAGCATCGGAAGACACGCCGCCGGTTGCCAAAGAAGAAGAAAAAGAACAGCCAGTCGCTGAAACTGAGGCTGAAGCAACCGAAACTTTGCCCGCATCCGATGAGGTTGCTGAAACTCCGTCAACGGCGAAAGAGGAAACTTCGCAAGCCGCCGATGAAACAGCTCCGGCCGCTGAGACAGATTCTCCGGATAAGGCAGAAACCCCTGACACTAAATCCGAACAAACGGAACCTGTCGCCAAAACAGAGAAAAAATCAACAGAGAAACCAGCAGAAGATAAATCTGTAGAAGAAACGCCTGTCGAGGAAACGGAAAAGAAATCTGCATAAAGGCCAAGACTAGTTTTTATAAGGGTAGTACGGAATTTCGTCTCGGGAGAGATAAGAAGGAAATGACAAAAGCTGATCTAGTTGAAAAAGTCGCCAAAGAAGCCGACATGACCAAGAAAGATGCTGAACATCTGGTGGAGATCATCTTTGAAAGCATTACGGGCACTCTGAATAAGGGCGAAAAGATCGAGCTACGCGGATTTGGCAGCTTTCGTGTCCGCGAACGCAATTCCCGTAAAGGCCGTAATCCAAAGACCGGTGAGGCCGTCGATATTCCCGCAAAACGCGTCGCTTATTTCAAACCCGGCAAAGAACTTAAGGAGCTGATCAATCAAGGCGAATAGTGAGACGGGAAGATGGATGTACTTTGGAGTCCGTGGCGGTATGATTACATAACGCGCATCGGGCCAGCCGAAAAAACAGGTTGTGTTTTCTGCGAGATTCTAAACAGCTCGGCCAGCGATGAGGAGAAATTCATCCTCAAACGGGCCGAGTTTAATTTTGTCATACTCAATATTTACCCATACACTTCAGGCCATTTGATGATCGTACCCTATGCTCACCTCGCGACCCTCGAACAGGCTGACAAACAAATTTCCGATGAACTAATGGATTTAACCAAAATCGCTCAAGCTGCGATCTCTGAGATTTACTTTCCCGATGGCATCAACTTGGGAATGAATCTAGGCAAAGCTGCAGGGGCCGGTGTTGACGGACATATTCATCAGCATGTGCTTCCCCGTTGGATCGGCGACGCCAACTTTATGACCGCAATCGGACAGACCAGAACCATACCAGAAACCCTAACAACCACCTATACAAAGCTAA
>JBBSJK010000079.1:0-12934 GCA_038257355.1 Pyrinomonadales bacterium
GGCTCGAAAGCCAGCCGCTGGTCGGCGATCTTGCACCACTCGCCAAAGCGGGCGTCGAGGTCGCCTTTTCGCGGTCCGGGCCAAATCACGCTCGGCGTCCGATTGGCCATTCCGCGGTATTTACCCTTGCAAAGCGCGTCAATAGCCGCCATGCGTCCCATCAGCTCCTGCCAGCCTGCGGGCGTCGTTGGACTGCCGCCTACGTTGTAAAATTCGTCCGGTTTGTAATAGTGGGCAAACATCCGCAACGCATTCCGCTCGTGTGTTCCAAGTTCGGCGGCGAACGCCTCCTTAAAAGCCGAAGTCTCAGCACTATCCGGCTTTGGCGGTACACGTATCTGATCACGGGCGACCATCGTAAACTGGTCACGCATATTTCCCCATTTGACCTTCACCGAGCTGCCGTTGATGGCCTCGACCCGTCCGCTGCACACCCCGCTGGACATGCGGGTACAAGTAAATTCAACCTGATCGCCGACCCGTATCGCTTCCTGCCCGTGAACCGAAAACGATACGCTCGCTAAAAGCGCTAATAGGAGAGCATTAAACCTCATCTTTTCCTCCTTCGCTCAACAACTTTTCGGCTATTTTTTTGGAGCCGGCAGTTTTGCCGATATCTTTTCACAAATACCTCCATACTATCAACCTATCCTATGAAGGCTGCGAATTCCTGCGGCTGCGAAGCAGCAAAATCAACGAAATTACGACGCCGAGAAACGAAACAAAACGTAAAATCGCCAGCGGATCGCCACACGCTGTTCAACCCCGGCAGGATCACACACTATCTGGTCCTATTTTTTATTTTAAACATTACTAAATCGGGCTGTGCGTCCTCGGCCATTTTCTGCAGGATGACGAGATAGTTGCCGGTTTGGGGTACGGCGTCGATCATCACGCGGTCGATCATCGAGGTCGCGAATGTCTTTTCCGTCCCGGCTTCGTTTTGCCACTCGACGAATTCGTAGGGTCTCCCGCTCGGCAGGTATATCGACATCTTGCAGCCGGCGGCGTTAATCTCGAGCGTCTGTCCCCGGCGAATATTTATCGAGAAGACTATTCGCTCATTCGTATTTTTAAACGAGATCGGCACGCTCGCCGACGTATTCCCCTTGGCAAATCGGACTGGTTTCGCCGTCATACTGAGCACCTGAGGATTCGGCGAGCACGGCTCAAATTCGGCGAGGTAGTCAGCATATTTATTTGTTTGGTAGTTTTTGCCGTAAAAGGTGATTCCCAAAACTTCCTTATCGCCTTTTTTCGCCAACGTCCAAATCACGCTCTTCAAGTATGACGGTGCCACATCTGGCAGCACATCTCGATCGAACAGCACCGTCAAAACATTTCCCTTTCGGTTTCCAACGAATTCGTAAGTTCTTGCGGATTCTTCTAAACCGGTGATTTCCACCGAATAGGTCCCGGAAAGCGCGTTGTTTTTGTCAGTCGTAAAATTAACCACGCTTCTGCCTTGCAGCGATTCGTTTTGAAAACATTTCGATTTCGTTTGTGCCAAAGCGAAACTCGGAATAGTTAAAATTAAAAAAGCTAGTAAAATTTTCATCTCTTCCCTTTATTTTTTTGACGCTCAATAAGAATTTTTCAATTTGCTCGAAATGTTGATAATTTCGTATTTCAATTGGGATTAGTTTTCGCCAACTGGTTTCAGTTCTTTTTTCCCGACAAGCAAGCGAATCAAATCGCCGCCCGCGAGATAAAATCTTCGTACTTACGTGCGAACGACTTTCGGCGGTTTGTCGAGTCCGATTTGCGTGTCGTATTGATTGTGGTTGAGAAAGAAATTAACTATTGTGATCTTTTTCATAAATACTTTCATAAATATCTTTCCACTATCAACTTAGCCTGACGATGGCATCGACCTTTTGCGGCCGCGAAGCAACAAAATCGACGATATTACGACCCCGATAAACGAAATGAAACATAAAATTGCCAGCGGAATCGCCACCAGCATCGCTTCCTGGATACTGACGTGGCTATTCAAGCCCGGTAGGATCATGCAGATTAAAAAACCCAGACCGGACAAAAGCATAAGAATTCCGGTGAATATCAAACTTGCTATTTTCATAGTTTCCTCCTAAATAAACCTACTGCGTCAAGACCGGAACCCGCGTCGGACCAGCGAGACTCCCGCCTTGAGCCCACGGAATTAGCTGGCGGTCGAGAAGTTTTCTAACCTCCCGCAGAGTGTTTCTGGAATCTTCGGCCGGAATCCTGTCCGACACTCCCACGGCCCGCCACGCAGCGGTCGGCCCGTCGCGATATAGCCGAAACCTGAGGTGCGTCTCGACGCGATCGATCGTAGATTTCCCCGCCGGGTCTGTGTAGTACGGTTCGTCGCCATAGGGCTTGCCGTTGTAATGTATGCGATAAACCCCGATCACGGTAAATGAAACGGAGTTCATCGTGTGCCATTCCCAGTCGGGTTTAGGCGCGAGGCGAAGACTCTCGTACTCGCCTACCTGTAGATGCTGCGCAATCTCTGATAGCCCTTGCTTCTGCATCGTCTTGTTGATCTCGGCAACACTCGGCGGTTTCAGACCCTCATAACTATTCCCGCCAATGAAATCCCGCCAAAAGATATACTTGCCGCCTACGATGTCGAACGACGAATAGCCCTTCACAGTCAAAAAGACGCCAGGCTGTTCGGTTTTGCGTTTGGCAGTGAAATAAATGCTCCAAACGTACTTTTTGTATGTCGAACTCCACTCGCGTTTGCCGGGATGGTGCCAGACAAATGACACGACGCCTGACTTCGGCTCCAAGGATTTGAGCTGGGCCGCACTCGGCTGGGCTTCGACTGACTCGGTCAACGCGCCGAAAACCGCCGCAGCCATCACTAATACGCAGAACACAACTTTTGTCTTTTTCATTTTCAGTTCCTCCTGTCGAACGCAATTCCCTTGGCAACTTCAGAACCTCGCGATTCAGTTCGCCGGTCGCACGCGATGCCACGATTGACTTCCTCAATCGCTTCGCGCACTAATTCCGCGTGTTTAGTTTTTTGATAAGAGGTCAGAGCAACCGCAAAACATTTCAGCTTCTCTTCAAACACTTTTCCGGTTACTGACATTTCACAAATTTTCCCGTGTCGGCAATCCATCCGTTTGCCGCGCCGTAGCCCGCACCCGCTTTATACTGCGTCACTTCAAATTCTCGGATTTGGCAAAACGGGTGGTTCGGCAACTGGATGAGAGCTCGACCGCTCCTGTAGCGATACGCGCCTTTATTGACGCGGTAAAATCGCCAGCCGCCGGTGGTGCCTCCGATTTCGGTTTTGCTGTCCATCACCGCCCAAGACGAATCGGTCATTCCGGTTTTCGAAATTTCCACTCCAGGCAAGTCAGCGGAAAATTTACGCCGCGCCGCCGCTTCGAGCGCGGCATCCTTAGTTTTCGGCTCAGTCCAACTGCGTTTGGGCGCGTCCTGCTCGATTTGCGCCCGAAGTTCGGCGGCTTTTTCTTCGAGCGGTTTCAACAATTCCGGCGAGATTGTCGCGTTCGGGTCGAGGTAACTTTTCCTCATCTCCGGCAGAATCGCCCGCTCCCACGCGGCGCGATCGTAAAGAAAAATTTGGGTTTCGTTGGCGACATAGCCTTCTTCGTCGTCTAAAGCCTTATTAATTTGGCGTATCAAACTGTCTATTCCAGTTTTGGCGAGCATATCGCCCACTGTACGCTTCGTTTTTTGCAGCAATTCCGTCCGCTGCTCCGCCATCTTGCACCAGTCGGCGGGGAACATTTTGATATCGCTCTGGTAATATGAAGCCAACGAAGGATTCGTCATATTCGAGTATTTCCGGCAAACCGCATCCAGATTTTCCAAATCTTTGCGCCACGCTTCGTAACTTTTGTTTGCCTGGGTGATGCCCGTTCCGCCTGCGTAATATTTTGGGTCAAAGACGGGCGCGAGTTTGAAAACGGTCGTCGAAAATGCCTGCGCTTCGTCCATAAACTGGGCGCGCAAAGGTTTTTGCGATTTCTCCTGTCGCTCGCCTTCCTGCTGCTCTGCCGCCTGCTGTGGAGTCATCAAATGTTCCGCCAGCGATAAGACGAAATCGTATTTGCCGGGACCGGTACGAACTTTGAAGCCATTTCCCTCAATCGCTTCAATCACTCCCGATTTTCCGTCCTTGAAAACCCGGTCGCCGACACGAAAGGTCGGCTTTGACGAATCCACCGGCTTTTTCAGGTCTTTCAGGAAAAAATAATTGGTTTCGTTCGCGCCGAATCGCACCTTTACCATTTCCTCGTCTTTAAACGAATCAATTACGCCGATTCTCCCGTCGGGCGCGATTACTTTGTCGTCCACCTTAAAAATTATTGTTTGCTGTTTTGGCGCGTTGGCAGCAGCTTGTCTTTGCTTTTCCAACTGGTCGCGCTTGGCTTGGGCCGCCGCTCCGGTCGTCATTGACTCGAAACTATAAACCCGCACGTCCGAGCTGTTCGCCCCGCAGGCGACTTTCGCCGAGCGTCCGGTGATCGACAGAATTTTGCAAACGCGCCTGTCGTTGGTTTCGACTGTCTCACCGACGCGAAAACTCTGCGGCTGCGCCGCCCCGAAGATCGTCAGCCCGAACACAAAAAGGGCGGCAGCCGTAAAATTTTTCACCGTAAAATTTTTATTTTTCATGGTCGTCTCCTTTTCAAGGTTCCCTTGCCTTAGTTCAGCAAAACAAACTCGCCCGTCGTGACTGTTTTTGATTGATTATTTGCAAGCTTCACCTCGACGCGACTGCCGTTCACGGCTGAGGCCTGCCCGTAGTGCCAGGCCGAACCGCTGTCGGGTTTGACGAGCAGAAACTGTTTTTCCGTAGGCATCGTCGTGTCTTTTGAAGTGGGCAACGGTATGATCTTGCCGATGTTTACGGCTGACGGCTTGAAGTTGCCTTCCCACGCGACGTAGATGTTGGATCCCGAGATGTTGTCGATCTTACCTGCCCACCAACTTCCCGTCGTCCATTCCGCCAAGACGGGATCGTCTTTTTTGGGTTTGTAGTCAGCCGGGATCGTCACTTTTCCTTTTTTCGCCTCCGCCAGAAAATCCGTCGAACCAGCAGCCTGCTTGAAATCTGCGGCAGCAGTCGCGGGCACCTTAATAATCTTTTCACCGGCAACATTTACAGTGGTCGATCCCGTAACAACGCGAACTTTGTATACGCCCTCTTCAATTCCAGTGACCTCTGCTCCGTTCCAGTAATTACCCGAGGCCGTTTTGGCCAGCACCATATCGCCCTGCTTTACCTCTGGTTTTGCTCCTGTGGTCGGGATGGCGTAAATGTCAGCCGCATCCACCGCTGTTGATTGCGATTTGTCATCCCATCCGATCGTCATTTTGCCGCCTTCGATTTTTTCTACCTTGCCTTCGTAATACGAGTTAGTGGACCACTTGGCCACGACCGTATCGCCCACCTTTGGAACGGAAGAACCGGCGACTCCGGTTGGAATCAAAGTTCCCGTTCCGCATGCCGACACCATCAGGCTTAACAACAATACTGAAATAATCTTCCTCATTTTTTTTCCTCTCAATTTTTTTTGACTGCCAGTTTAAGAACTTTGCATTGCAATACAATTAGTTATATCTTTGAGTTAAAATCACGTCCTTTGGAATTTATTTGGTTTTTATTTGGTTTCGAAAATGTCCGAAAAAACAAGGGTTTCGTACGAATTTGAAGATTTCCGGCTGGATGGCAACGGCCCGAGCCTTTGGCGTGTCGGAGAGCATATCTCGATGCCGCCAAAAGCCGTCGAGGTTCTATATCTGCTGGTTAAGAAGAAAGGGGAAATCGTTTCTCGAGAGGAGCTTATTGAAACTGTTTGGAAAGACACCTTTGTTGAAGAAGGAAATATCAATTACACAGTTTCCTTACTCCGAAAGATCTTCGACAATAAAAATCTAATAAAAACAGTAACCCGCCGCGGTTACCGCTTTACCGCACCCGTGACGGAGATCGAGCAGTCGGTGGGCCCGGCCGGACTTCGCGCCGCCCCAATTCTCTTCGCCGAACCCGAAAGCCACAAACAGACGAGACCCCGCCGACGCGGCTGGGCCTTCGCCCCGATCCTCCTAGTCGGAGCTTTGTTCGCCACAAGCGTTGCTTACTTTTTGGAACCCGAACAGCCGATGACACCTTCGGCGGGAGCACCCGCTCCCGCCTCCGAGGCGATGCACTCCTACCTACGCGGAAAAATGATTCTGCAAAATCGTTCCGTCGAGAACCGTGATGAAAAGGCGATCGACGAATTTCAACGCGCCGTCGGTCTCGATCCGACACTTGCTATCGCTTACGCGGGACTCGCTGAGGGCTTTGCGTCATCGGCGGTCAGGCTTTCACATCCGGCAAGCAAGGTAGTCGTCGCAAAGGCAAAGACGGCCGCGGACAAGGCCTTGACACTCGAACCTAACCTCGCCGAAGGCTACATGATTCGAGGTTGGATTAAGCGTAACTTTGACTGGGATTGGGAAGGGGCCGAGGCCGATCTACGGCGTTCGATAGAACTAAGCCCAAAGAATGCGGATGCTCATCAACGTCTGTCTCAGACCCTATCAGTTGTCGGCAGGCAGGACGAGGCTCTCGCTGAAAGCATGATCGCTCACGAACTCGACCCGGTGTCAGAGAACATAATAATGTCCCGTTTTTCAATACTAGATTCCCGCGGTGATTACGAAGAGGGTCTCAGTCATTCCGAATCGTACCTTCGCGAAAATAAGAACAGTAATCCGGCCGCCCGCGCTCACGCGACATTTCTTTACCACACGCGCGATTATCAAAAAGTGATTGACCTGGCCGAGAACTCTTTGGAGAAACAAGGCTCGAGAACCCCGTTCGCCTGGCTTTCACTGCTTGCGGCAGCCTATCATAATAGCAACCAGCCGGAGAAGGCCGCCGAGGCTCTCGCCCGGCTGGAAACTTTGTCACAGACAGACTCAAAGGCGCTTTATTCTCTCGCTATGAATTATGCGGAACTTGGACGCATTGACGAGGCGATGACAGCTATCCAGAGGTGCTACGAGAGGCGCGAGGAACGCATGTCCTGGGTTAAAGTGGAACCAAGATTCGCCAGCTTGCGGGATGACGCCCGATTCCGTGGAATTCTTAAGAAAATGAACTTATGATGGATCCCTTGTTGCATTTATGCAACTTTGTGCTAGCATCATTTCTCGAACGCTTAGAAAAGGAGAAAATATGAGTACAAGTGAATCTATAGGTCCCGGCCGCCTCGCGTCGGCCTTTCTGGCAGAACTGGAGAATGAAGCAAAGGTCACGCGTGAATGCCTCGCGCGCGTGCCAATCGAAAAATCGGATTGGAAACCGCACGAAAAATCGATGACGATGGGCCGTCTGGCCGTCCACTGTGCGGAGATGTTCGGCTGGACAAAAGAGACTTTAACCCAGGACGTTTTAGATTTTGCGACCGCCGACATGACGCCCTTTCAACCTAAGAGTACCGACGAGCTGCTTGCTTTTTTTGATGATCATGTTGAAAAAGCGAAAGGGATCCTCGGAGAAACGTCGGATGAGGCCATGTTCACCGACTGGACCATGCAAAACGGTGAGCAGGTCTATTTCACGATGCCAAAGGTCGCTGTGATGCGAACCTTCGTTCTCAACCACATCATCCACCACCGCGGCCAGCTATCAGTCTATCTGCGGCTCAACGACATTCCCGTACCGTCCATTTACGGCCCTTCGGCGGATGAGGGGCAGATGTAGGCGGTGTTCAGTCGTCAGTCAATTTGCAATTTGAAATTTGAAATTTTAGATATGAAATCAATAAATGGCGGGTCCTGCGGCTCGCCATTTTTGTTTTTGTCTCAAAGGATGCGAAAATCGTCATTTGCGGTTCGAACTAATGCAGGATTCAGAATTTATTGAAAAGCTATTCAAAGGCGAACCCCGTTTTATCGCGCGGGCGATCACGCGTGTCGAGAGCGGAGCTGACGGTGCGGCTGAGTTGATGAAGGCCGTCTTCCCACAGACAGGGCGGGCGATGGTCATCGGTATCACAGGCTCGCCGGGTGCCGGAAAATCTTCGTTGGTCGATAAACTCGCATTTCATTACAAAAACGAAGGCAATAAAGTAGGCATCATCTGTGTCGATCCGTCTAGTCCGTTTTCTGGCGGTGCGATACTTGGCGACCGCATCAGAATGGCGAAGCTTGGGATGGAAGAGGGTGTTTTTATACGCTCGATGGCGACGCGAGGAAATTTGGGCGGCCTCTCGCGTGCAACCGTCGATGCAGTGGCGATACTGGATGCCGGAGGCTTCGACAAAGTGATCGTCGAAACTGTCGGTGTTGGCCAGGACGAGGTCGAGATTGTTAAAACGGCGGATGTCTCCGTCGTGGTGCTGGTTCCCGGAATGGGCGATGATATTCAAGCCATAAAGGCTGGAATAATGGAGATCGGGGACGTTTTTGTAATCAACAAAGCCGACCGTGATGGAGTTTTAAGGACCCAGAAAGAGCTTGAGGCCTTACTTTCTTTCGCCCACCGCCCGGACATGTGGATGCCGCCAATCATTCAGACAACCGCGACCGAAAACAAAGGCATCCAAACTCTGGCTTCCGCAATCGAGTCGTATTATGACTACCAAATTAAAGGCGATGGTAGTATTGTTCGCCGACAGGCGATAGCAAAATGGCGACTCCTGGAACTATTGCAGGAAAGGCTTTTAGATAATCTTCTCAGCATAAATGGAACCAACGAGAACCTCGACAAACTCGCCATGGAGATTGCTGAAAAGAAAAATGATCCGTATTCTGCGGTCGAAGAAATCCTTGCAAAAGCCAGCACAAGTAAAGGCGATCGCAACGCCTGATATACTGGGAGTGAAAGTACTATCGTTTTTGTGAATCAGCGGGTCGAACAAAAATCGACGCCATATTACGTGCGGGCTTCCGCATAGAGATTATGAAAATCAATCATCTCGGTATCGCTACAAAAGGCATTGACGAAGCTCTAAAATTCTGGAGCGACGCTCTCGGACTCGAAAACGTTCATACCGAAGTTGTTGAGGATCAAAAGGTTCGCGTCGCAATGTTGCCCATAGGCGAGAGCCGTATAGAACTGCTCGAACCAACGAGCGACGATTCGCCAATAAGCAAGTTTTTGGAAAAACGCGGCGGCGGTATTCACCATATAGCAGTCGAGGTTGACGATATTGAAACAGCCTTGGCGAAACTGAGATCTCAGGGTATGAAGCTGATCGATGAGATCCCGCGCATCGGGGCCGAAGGATGCTTAGTCGCCTTTGTTCACCCTGCGGCGTCAGGCGGCGTCCTGTTTGAACTCGTTCAGACACCCAAATGACCGTTTTTCACTAGCTGAAATTTGCATCGTTTGGTATTATAACCGTTTGCTGTTAAGAGATTTTGTGTAAGAGAGGAATTGGGAATTGAGTAATTTAACAAAGGGACTAATTTTAGTCGTTGCAATTTTAGCGATAGGCGTCGGGCTTGTCGTTTGGAAAAATAAGGTGGGCGGCCAAACTGGCCCGTCGTTTAACTCGATCAGCAAAACTGAGATCGAGATGCTTCTCGCTGACGTTGCCAAAAGCAACCCCGCGATACTAAAGCGTCTAAACGAAGACCCTAAAATGAAAAAGGACCAGCTCGACAATCTAAAACAGCTGCTGGCGTTTGCTAGTCAGGCCCAGCGTGAAGGCCTCGCCTCAGACGCAACCAGCAAACAGGAACTGGACAGTATTAAAGCCGAGATACTTGCTGTAAATTACGACCGTGAGATAAATAAGGACAAGGGGCCGATGCCTGCTTTTGGTTTTATCACCGAAGATCAGGTCAAAGCCTATTGGGAGCAGGACAATCAGCCGCCGCCCGCAAAGGGATTTTTGGAAAGTGTCGGCCTCGGAAGCGGAAACACCGAAACCCGTTCACACGAACAGGAGTTTAACGATTTCTTAAACGCCAAGATCGAAACCCTCAAAGCAAGCAGTCCTGAAATGAAGGACCGCGAAATTACCGAGGAAGAGAAGACCCAGGCTCGCGATATCTTTGCAAAAATCCGAATTTATGAGAATGAGTATGAGCAGAAAGCAGCGGCCGGTGAATTGTCTAAGGAATTTGTCGATAAGGCAAATCTCCAGGTCAAATTGCAGCAGGCCCAGTTTCTCGCCCGTGTTTATTCCGAAACACTAACCGAAAAGATGAAGGTTACTGATGAGGAAATCGCCAAATACATCAGCGAGCATCCGGAACTAGATCCGGCTCAAAAACGTGTGACCGCTCAGGGCATTTTAGATCGTGCCAAAGCCGGAGAGGATTTTGCAACGCTCGCCAATGAATTCAGTCAGGATCCGGGAAATAAAGGCCCCGACGGCGTTGCTAAAGGCGGTGTTTATCAGGATGTGCCAAAGGGCCAAATGGTCGCCCCGTTTGAGGCTGCCGCTCTTGCTCTGGAACCGGGCCAGGTCTCTCCGGAACTGGTTGAGACCGACTTTGGATTTCATATTATTAAACTAGAGCGGAAACTCGAAGCTAAAGCAGCCAAAGAGGCTAGCACCGGAAATGCCCCCGGAACTGGCGCTGGCGAGACCTATGATGTCCGTCACATTCTGATATCGACCGGATTTAAGGACCCTGAAAACCCCACAGCCCGCGAGGCTCCGGTCAAAGAATATGTGCGCAACAAGCTTGAAACCGAAAAGGAAAAGAAATTGCTTGATGAAATAGTTGCAGCTAATAATATTCAGGTGCCGGATGATTTCACCGTCCCGGCCGTCTCCGACGAGCAACTGCAACAGATGCAGAAACAGCAGCAGCAAATGCAGATGCCGCCCCCGGAAATGTCACCCGACACAGAAGAAGGTCCTGATGCCAAACCGGCAAAGCCTGAGCCGAAAAAATAACCGGCAACGATAGCTGAAATAAGGGACGATTTTCCAAATCGTCCCTTATTTATTTATAATTGAATGTAGAGAAGCGGGTCGCAATGCCCGAGGCAAGAGTAGTTATTGCGTTGGTTACTTATGGAGCAAGTGAATATTGGAATTATCGGCGGCAGCGGTCTTTACAAAATGCAGGAGCTGGAAAATGTGCATGTGATCGAGGTCGACACGCCATTCGGCAAACCATCGGATGCGTTTATTGTTGGTGAGCTAGACGGCATCAAGGTTGCGTTTTTGCCGCGGCACGGCCGTGGGCATAGGTTAACTCCGAGCGAGCTTCCCTTTAGGGCCAACATTTATGCGATGAAATTACTCGGCATCGAATACATTCTGTCAGTGTCGGCTGTCGGTTCACTTCAAGAAAAATATGCACCGACCGATTTCGTCATCCCCGACCAGTTTTTTGACCGCACTCGTGATCGAGCTGATGAGTCGACATTCTTTGGTGAAGGCATCGTTGGCCATATCACATTTGCCCATCCGGTTTGCAGCGAGCTGGGCGATATTTTAGAAGCCTCATGCAATCAGGCTGGCGTCGTAACACATCGCGGCGGCACATATCTCTGTATGGAAGGCCCGGCTTTCTCGACCAAAGCCGAATCAAACGTCTATCGCCAGTGGGGCATGGACATCATCGGGATGACCAACCTGCAAGAGGCCAAGCTCGCCCGCGAGGCCGAGATCGCCTACGCGACCCTTGGACTCGTCACCGATTACGACTGCTGGTACGACGGCCACGACGACGTGACGGTCGATATGGTTATCGAATATTTGAATAAGAATGTTCGCAACGCGCAACTCGTTTTGAAAGATGCTGTAAAACGGTTGGCCGGTAAAACGACGCCAAATCAATACGCGAACGCAACAAAAAACGCTGTCTTTACTGCCCCTGAAAACTGGCCGGTTGAAACTGCAATAAAGCTAGAGGCAATAATCGGAAAATATGCCGTAAAATAATTTCAAATAGCATGTATGTGAGTTAACAGATACTCTGCAATCGGGAAAACTTTTATCAGTTTCAACGCATCTTTAAATAGTTATGAGAGAAAAATTTCTGGTATTGATCTTCACAATCGCAGCTGTTTCGATATTTAGCGGCTCCATATCTGCTCAGCGAAATGTTACACCCGCGATTGACCGCGACCAGATCATGGAGGCAGATGCAAAACATAATCTAGATGTCGCATGGCAATCTTACAAACTTAGGAAAGCTTACAAGGGGGTCTTAATGCGTTTTGAAGAAACCTACGCGGCCTATCCGGATTTTTCCAAAATCGACGAATTTCTCTACCTTGCCGGGATGAGCAGCCATTATCTGTCGGCCAATAAGGGCAAGCAAAAAGTGGATCTAAACTTAGAAAAAGAAAAAGAGAAATTCGCACCAGCCAAGCTGAAAGAAAATGCTGTCGCCTATCTCTCGATGATTGTGGATAAATATCCCGAAAGCCAGTACCGCGACGAGGCTGAAAAGACATTGACACAAATAAAAGCAGGCAATTAAATCTTCGCGACGAATGAATCTCAATCAAGTCACTATTTTTTCTGAAACACCCGTTGAAACGGTGGAGTTTTTTGAGAAACTAGGACTTATTCGAATCGTCGATTCCCTGCCCCGATATGCCCGACTCGAATGTCCCGACGGCGAATCAACGCTCTCAGTCAACATCGCTGAAAACATTGTCCCTAACGAGAACATAACGCTCTATTTCGAGTGCGATGATCTCGACGCCGAGGTCGAACGCCTAAAATCTCTCGGCCTAAACTTCGACGAAGACCCAACCGACCGTCCTTGGCTATGGCGCCAAGCCTATCTGAAAGACCCGAACGGCAACAAGATCTGCCTGTTTCACGCCGGCGACAATCGCAAAAATCCCCCGTGGCGTGTAAAATAATCTTTTGCGCAAGTCTAGTTGGATCGAGTAGATGAGATTCAGGAACATCTCGCAATTTGTGGTTTTGTCGGTCGCCGCGTGCATTGGTGCGAACTGTAATTCCGATCGCCGTTGTGCATACGA
>JBBSJK010000080.1:0-12634 GCA_038257355.1 Pyrinomonadales bacterium
CGACACCGAGATAACTGGTCAACAGTAAATACTTCATAAGTGGCCAACAGCCGGCGAAATTGCTTTTTGTCGGCTTTTGGCTTATATACTTTTGGTAGAGGCTCAGTTTGACGATGCAAAATCAGTAAAATATCAACGATTTGGCCGCCTGTCTTTATGACTATTCTCGATTCGATCGCAATACAGCAAATCCTGCCGCACCGTTACCCGTTTCTGATGGTCGATCGAATCATCGAGCTTGAGCCGCGGGTGCGGATCGTCGGGATCAAGCAGGTAACGGGCAACGAGCAGTTTTTTCAGGGCCATTTTCCAGGCACTCCGGTGATGCCGGGAGTTTTGCAGATCGAGGCTTTGGCCCAGGTCGGGGCGATACTCGCCCTGCGCGAGATGGATGACCGGGATAACAAAATACCTTTTTTTACCGGTATTGATAAAGCAAGATTTAGGCGTCCGGTTGTGCCCGGAGACACTCTCAGGCTCGAAGTCACGGCTCTGCGGATCGGCAGCAAGGTGCAAAAGATGCATGGCGTTGCGACAGTCGACGGCAAGATCACCGCTGAGGCCGAGATATTATCGATCATCGCCAACCGGGGCGAAACAAAGGAGTAGCTCACTATGGATCCAACAAATATGACTATGTTGCAGCGGGTTTTGTTTGGCGCCGCCGTCGGCCTCATCCTCGGCCTGGTCCCGCTCATCACCGGCATTATTAAGGGTAGATTAAAACTTGGTTTGATGGGCTTTGCCGCCTCGATAGTTGGCGGTTCAATATTTGCATTGATTTTGGCACTTCCCGTGGCCGCCGTCTTTACGTGGTTGATATTTCGTAAACCAAATCCGGTCGCCGAAAACTCCTAACCCTGAATGGCATCATCTATTCACGAAACCGCAATCGTCAGCCCGAATGCCCGGATCGGAAATGAGTGTTACATCGGCCCGCTCTGCATAATCGGTGCCGAGGTAGAACTGGGCAATGGCGTCCGGCTCAATTCCCACGTCGTGGTTGATGGACGGACTACGATTGGTGACGAAACACAAATATTCCCCTTTGTCTCGATCGGCCTCGCCCCGCAGGACCTCAAATATGCCGGCGAGCCGACAGGGACCGAGATCGGGAAACGCAATCAGATCCGTGAATTTGTCACCATCCATCGCGGAACCGCTGGCGGCGGCGGTCTGACAAAGATCGGCGACGA
The DNA here is from genome assembly GCA_038257355.1 of Pyrinomonadales bacterium. Classification (GTDB taxonomy): domain Bacteria; phylum Acidobacteriota; class Blastocatellia; order Pyrinomonadales; family Pyrinomonadaceae; genus OLB17. The sequence continues at coordinate 1,197 of JBBSJK010000080.1, forward strand.
CAATCTATTGATGGCACAGGCCCACGTCGCTCACGACTGCCAACTCGGGAACGAGATCATCATGGCCAATGCCGCGACGCTCGCCGGCCATGTCGAGATCGCCGACCGGGCGAGTGTCGGAGCGTATTCCGGCGTTCACCAATTCTGCCGCGTCGGTCTCGAAGCCTTTATCGGCGGTTACTCCGTCGTCGTTAAAGACGCGATGCCATACGCCACCATCCAGGGCAACCACGCCAAATGCTACGGCCTCAATAGCGTCGGAATGCGCCGCCGCGGCTATTCAAAAGAAACTATCGCCCAGCTAAATCACGCGTTTCACCTATTGCTCGCGGCCAAACTCAACACTACTCAGGCGGTTGAAAAAATCCGCGATGAGATTAGCGGTTGCGCCGAAGTGGATTTGCTTATCGATTTTATCGAGAGCTCGAAGCGCGGGGTGGTAAAGTAGCTGTGACACTATCTTTTCCTCCGCGACTTCAACAACTCAACTACATCATTGATCGAAACACCTTTCGCCCGCAGCAGGATAAGATAATGAAACAACAGATCAGAAGCCTCGGATTTAAATTTTTCGGGGTCGTCGTCCTTTGCCTCGATCACTAATTCAACCGCCTCTTCGCCGACTTTTTGGGCAATTTTATTGATTCCTTTTGCAAATAGGCTGGCGACATACGAATTTTCCGTCTTTTGACTCCGGCGTGAGTCGATAACGTTTTCGAGCGCAATCAAAACGTCCATCGGCGACTCTCTAAAAGATTTGCTTTCACGAAAGCAGGTCTCTTCTCCCGTATGGCAAACCGGCCCCGTAGGCCGTGCTTGTATTAGAAGCGTATCGTCGTCACAATCTGATTCAATCGAGATAAAGTCAAGATAATTCCCGCTTGTTTCGCCTTTCGTCCAAATTGTCTTCCGCGAACGCGAAAAAAAAGTTACCCGGCCTGTTTCCTGAGTGCTATTTACGGCTTCCTCATTCATAAATCCAAGCATCAGAACTGCGCCGTTGTCAGCGTTCTGCACGATTGCCGGCACAAGTCCGTCTATGTATTTTTCGTAGTTCAATTTCATATTCGCACCTCGATTCCTCGCATTTCGAGGAATGCTTTCAATTCCGGGATCGCGATCTTGCCATAGTGAAAAACACTCGCCGCCAGAGCAGCGTCAGCATTTCCAATTGCAAAAACGTCAGCAAAATCGTCCATCGTTCCAGCTCCGCCCGAAGCGATGACCGGAACGCGAACCGCATTTGAAATCTCGCGGGTCAACCCGATCTCAAAGCCGTCCTTTGTCCCATCGGCATTCATTGACGTAAGCAATATCTCGCCAGCACCGAGTTGCACGCCGCGTTTGGCCCATTCCACCGCGTCGAGATCAGTCGCTATTCGCCCGCCATTGAGAAAAACCCTCCAGCCATCACCCGTTTCTTTCGCATCGATGGCGAGAACGATACACTGCGAACCAAAATTCGCCGCCGCTTCGCTAAGTAACACCGGATTTTTGATGGCAGCAGTATTGATTGAAACCTTGTCTGCGCCTGAATCAAGTAATTCTCCGATGTCACCAGCCGTTGAAATACCGCCGCCGACGGTGAACGGAATATTAATCTCAGCAGCAACCCGCCGGACGATCTCGGCAAAGGTGCTGCGACGTTCGTTTGTCGCAGAAATGTCAAGCAACACGAGTTCGTCAGCTCCCTCTTCCGAGTATTTTGCGGCCAGTTCGACCGGATCGCCCGCATCGCGCAATCCGATAAAATTTGTACCTTTGACCGTCCGTCCGTCCATCACATCGAGACAGGGAACAATGCGTTTAGCTAACATATTTCGCAAGAACCTCTAGTTTAATGTTTTGCTCATAAAGCGCTTTACCGACGATGACACCAGAGCAGCCGATGCGTTCGAGTTCTTCAATATCATTAATTGACGTAACGCCGCCGCTCGCGATCAGATCGATCTCCTGTATCGCCGCCGTGATCTGGCGGTAAAGTTTGAACGAAGGACCTTTCATCGCCCCGTCGCTGGCTATATCGGTGACAAACGCGTTGGTCACGCCGCGTTCGGCGAAGTTTCGCAGATAAGCGAGAATCGGAATGCTCGTTGCGGTTTGCCAGCCGTCGGTCGCAACTTTACCATCTCTAGAATCAGCGCCGAGCAGCACCTTTTCTGCTCCAAATTTCTCCAACCACAACAGGAATAAGTCGGGTTGTTTGGCAGCGACACTGCCGATGGTGGCAATCTCTGCTCCCGCATTAAAGACGGCGGCGACGTCTGATTCAGTCTTAATTCCACCGCTAAAATCGATCTTGAGCGATGTCCCGCCTGCGACTCGCTTTAATATGTGAAGATTGGCCGGTGCTCCCGTGCGGGCTCCGTCGAGATCGACCATGTGCAAACGCCGCAGCCCGGCGGCCTCAAATCGTTTTGCGGTTTCGAGCGGTTCATCGTCATACACAGTCTTTCGCGAAAAATCACCCTGTGTCAGCCGCACACACCTGCCGCCGATCAGATCCATAGCGGGAATTATTTCAATCATATATTTAGAAAATTTTCCAGAATCCGTGCTCCAACTATTCCGGATTTCTCAGGATGAAACTGTATTGCATAAAAATTATCGAGCTCTATTCCGGCGCTAAAATCGCCGCCATAGCTCGTGACGGCCGTCGTGTCGCTAACCGTCTCAACATAATAACCGTGAACAAAATAGACCCGCGAACCCCCTGAAACGCCCTCAAACAGCGGCGATGTAAGATTGGACAAATTGTTCCAGCCCATGTGTGGAATCTTGAGCGTTTCAGACTCAAAACGGCGTACGCGATAGGGCAGAATGCCGAGGCATTTCGTGTCATTCTCCTCCGACGACTCGCATAAAAGCTGCATTCCTAGGCAGATGCCGAGCACCGGCTGCACGAGCGATCTGATAACGGTGTCAAGCTGCCTCTCGCGGAGATAGTTCATCGCCGTCGAGGCCTCACCAACACCGGGGAAAATTACTTTGTCGGCACTGCTCAGTGTGTCCGCATCGTTGGTAACCGTAGGCTCAATACCCAATCGCATTAAAGCATTTGCGACCGATGCCGTGTTTCCGGCGTTGTATTTCAATATCGCTACTCTCACAGAACTCCTTTGGTCGTCGGCAGATCGCTGCCCTCGCGACGAATCGCCAGTTTAATCGCCTTTGCAAACGCCTTGAATATCGCCTCGATCTTGTGGTGTTCGATCGTTCCCTCGGCCTTGATATTGAGATTGCATAGTGCCTTGTCCGAAAATGATTTAAAGAAATGAAAAAACAACTCGGTCGGCATCTCGCCGATCATCTCTCGTTTAAATTCGGCGTCCCATACGATCCAGTTTCGCCCGCCAAAATCTATTGCAACCTGGGCCAGACAATCGTCCATCGGCAAACAAAAACCGTATCGTTCCATCCCACGCTTATCAGCTAAGGCTATCGAAAATGCCTCACCCAGAGTGATCGCGACATCTTCGATCGTATGGTGCTCATCGATATGTAGATCGCCTTTTGCTTGGATTGTTAGATCGAGGCCGCCGTGACGGGCTAGCTGTTCGAGCATGTGGTCGAAGAATGAAATGCCTGTCGCAATCTCGGAACGGCCTGTGCCGTCGAGGCTTAATTCGACAGTAATTTCGGTCTCCTTCGTTTTTCGGGTGTGAGATACGCAGCGTTCCGGGGTGCGCAGCAATTCGTATATCTCGCTCCAGTTATCCGCGAAAAAAATTCGGTCGTCCTCTGTATTTTCCAACGGAAACGACGGATTTTTAATATAAATCGCCTTGGCGCCAAGATTTCTAGCGAGTTCGACATCCGTTGGGCGGTCGCCGATTACATACGAATTTACGAGGTCGTACTCACCGGTCAAATATTTGCTAAGCATTCCGGTTCCGGGCTTCCGCGTCGGAGCATTTTCATGCGGAAAAGTTTTATCGACAAAAACATCTGCAAACTCAATTCCCTCATCAGCCAGCGTCTGAATGACAAAATTCTGAGCCGGATGAAAGGCCGTTTCGGGGAAGCTCTCAGTTCCGAGTCCGTCCTGATTTGTTACCATGACGAGTAAATAATCTGTTTCGCTCCCGATCTTTGAGAGATGTGTAATCACACCCGGCAGAAACCGCAGCTTTTCCAATAGATCAACCTGAAAGTCGTCCGGCTCGCGAATCAGCGTGCCGTCACGATCAATAAATAGTACTTTTTTCATAGTTATCACTTATCACCTATTTCGGAGAATGACCTCATTGCCGAGATCAAGCGGTCATTCTCATCAGGAGTGCCAACGGTGATCCTCAAGCAGCCCTCGCATAACTCGACCCGACTGCGATCGCGTACAACAATCTTCTCTCCGATCAAATAATCGTATGCCGCCACCGGGTCATCAACCCGAACGAGTAGAAAATTAGAATCTGAGGGATAAACTCGAGTGACGACATCCAGACCGCGTAAAACGCTCTCTATTCGTGTCCGTTCGGCACATATACCTCTCACCCATTGATTAACGGTTGATTCCTCGTCAAGAGCCGCCAAAACTGCTTGCTGCGCCATTCCGCTGACATTGTACGGCGGCTTGACACGATTCATCAGATCGATGATCCCAACGTTTGCAAATGCCAGACCGACCCGAATCCCGGCCATTCCCCAGGCCTTAGAGAATGTCTGCAACACGACAAGGTTTGGCAGATTATCGAGTTCACCGATCATAGACGGTTCGTCGGCAAAATGGATATATGCTTCATCGACGACGACTATACAGTTGAAATTTCTCGCGACCTCGATGATCGTTTGCCGCCACAGCAGATTGCCTGTCGGATTATTTGGCGAGCAGATGAAAATCACTTTTGTCGTATCCGTGATGCCGGAAAGAACTGCAGGAACATCGAGCTGAAACTCGTCCATCAGCGGTATTTCACGAACGGTGACATCGTTAATATCAGCCGAAACGCGATACATTCCGTACGTCGGCGGGCAAATTATTACTTCGTCACGCCCCGGTTCGCAGAAGATGCGAAACAGCAGATCAATCGCCTCATCGCTACCGTTGCCAACGAATATCTGTGATGGCAAAACTCCTTTCATCGACGCGATCCGTTTCTTTAACTCTCTTTGCAACGGATCGGGATAACGATTTAGTCCATCACCTGCGGGCGAACCAAACGCATTTTCGTTGGCGTCCAGAAAGACCTCGGCCGCGCCTTCAAACTCGGAACGTGCCGATGAATACGGTTTCAGATTCCGTATGTTTTTACGCACCAGGCTTTGCAGATCAAATATCATTTAGCCCTCCGGCATATTCGCGTCGTATCGAAACAGCATTTTTGTGCGCGTCGAGGCCCTCGGCGGCGGCCATCGTTTCAATGGTCGGGCCGAGATTTTGAATTCCTTCGACGGTGAGTTTTTGAAAGGTGATTGTCTTTGTATAGCTCGCGACCGACACGCCGCTGTACGCACGGGCCGCTCCGCCCGTCGGTAGCGTGTGATTTGTCCCCGATGCGTAGTCACCGGCACTCTCGCACGAGTAGTTTCCGATAAAAACGGAACCGGCATTTATAATTGCCTCAGCGATTTCATCGGCGTTTTCGGTGGCGATGATGAGGTGCTCGGGTGCGTATCCGTTTAGCAACTCGACGCCGTCTTCTAAAGTTTCGACCAGAATCGCGGTTGAATTTAGGATGGCGGCGTGTGCCATCGATTTACGTGAGAGCGTCTCGATCTGTCTATCAACTTCAGCCAGCGTCTCGCTGATTACGGATTCCGAAGTCGAAACCAGAACAACCTGGCTGTCCGGCCCGTGCTCGGCCTGTGATAAAAGATCGGCGGCAGCAAAAGCCGGAACGCAAGTATCATCCGCCAAAACTGCAACCTCGGACGGCCCCGCAGGCATATCTATCGCAACGCCGGAACGCAGAACCTGCAGCTTCGCCTCGGTCACAAACTGGTTTCCCGGACCAAATACTTTATAGACCGACGGCACGGTTTCTGTCCCGTAGGCCAATGCTCCGATAGCTTGAGCTCCGCCGATCTTAAAAACTTTGGACGCACCGCAAAGTCGCGCAGCGTAAAGCGTTACAGGATCGATTTTGCCTTTTGAGGTAGGCGGTGACGTGACGATAATCTCACTACATCCGGCGAGTTTTGCTGGAATCACGAGCATCAAAACGGTTGAGAAAAGTGGTGCGCTACCCGCCGGTACGTAGAGGCCAACCTTCTCGATAGGCACGGTTTTTTTCCAGCAGAAAACTCCCGTCATTGTCTCGATCACTTTCTGCGGCGTATCGGCAACCGCATGAAATTTCTCAATATTCATCTTAGCGACAGCGATGGCGTCTTTGATCTCCTGAGAGACGAGGCCCTCCGCTTCGAGATATTCATCTTCGCTAACGAGAAAATCGTCCAGCTCGACCTTATCAAAATGCCGTGCGCAATGCCGCAATGCTGAGTCGCCATGTTCACGAACGTCTTGCAGGATATTGGCGACCGTGCGTTCGAGAAACACCGTGTCGATCGTCGGCCGTTTGAGCAGCTCGTCCCAGGTCTCTTTTAATGGATATTTAACTATTTTCATTTTGATTCCACTCAATTTTGGTAGTGTCCTGATTTTGTGGTGTTGACCTAGTCTCCGTGTCCTTTTGTGTCCTAGCTTAGTTCTTGGTTCTTAAAACAGACTAAACACCTTGAGCAAAGGCCACAGAGATCACAAAGAAATCCTACCTAATCATTTGATCTATCGAAAGCACAAGAATTCCCTCGGCCCCAGCCTGTTTAAGGCCGTCAACGACCTCCCAAAAATCCGTTTCGCTGACAACCGAGTGCATTGAGACCCAGCCTGGCTCGGCCAGTGGCACCATCGAGGGGCTGCGCATTCCGGGCAACAGGCGTTTGATATCGTCGATCTTTTCGACTGGGGCATTGAGTAAAATATATTTATTCTGCGATGCCGCATTAGCACTTCGGATGCGGAAAAGGAGTTTGTTGAGAATATCCGCCGTGTCCAAGCTGAGGTCACGCCGGGCGATCAACACAGCCTCGGACAACATAACCGTCTCGACCTCACGAAGACCATTGGAAAACAAAGTGCTGCCCGAACTCACCAGATCACACACCGCATCGGCCAAACCGATAGAAGGAGCGATCTCGACCGAGCCGCTGATCTCATGGATGTCAGCCGTAACGCCGTGTGTCGTTAAAAATTGGCGGAGAATATTCGGATAGCTGGTCGCGATACGCTGGCCAGCAAAATCTGACAATTTGCCATACTCAAAAGCTTTAGGCACGGCGAGCGACAGACGGCAGCGGCCAAATCCAAGCCTCTCGATGGTCTCGACGTCTTTCGGATTCTCAGCGATCACGTTCTCACCGACGATGCCTACGTCAGCAACGCCATCGGCGACGTAATCCGGAATATCATCATCGCGCAAGAAAAAAATCTCAAGCGGAAAGTCCGCCGCCGCAGCCCGCAGTTTGCCAAGCCCGTTCGAAAAACCGATCCCACATTTTCGCAGCAGCTCTGTCGAGCCGTCCGATAATCTTCCTGATTTTTGTAAAGCAATCTTTAATTTCATACTTAAAAATGACAAAGAGACGCCCACGATACTTGCTTTCGAAGTTTCGCCGCGTTTGGATTAAAACTAATTTACGAGTTTGGTAAAAACGAGTATCAGTCAACGCGCGAATGTGTCGCGTGGTGATGATGGAGATGGTGGATGTGTGAACAGTTTTGATACATCGTCAGTATTATTTAACCCTAGTCCCGTCCAATTTGCAAACGGGTACAGCACTTCAGCGATCTGTGCGTTGTCTCTGCATTAAAAACAGTTTTGAACGCGGAGAATGTAAAGATCGCTAAACAGCAGACACTGTTCGCCAATCCACAAATTCGATAATCTCAATATGTTAAAATCTCAAACAGCTTATGCATGAACACGACGAAAAAGAGGTCCTGAACGATTTTGGCAAACGCATCCAGCGTTGCTACGGCTGCTTTATCGCCTATCACCTAAAAGATATGTATCTCGGCGAAGACGTCACATTTTTCTGCGATCATTGCAAAGACGAAACGATGTTCCACTTCGACGAATTTTCGAAACTCCTGGATCTCAGCAAACTAAACGAAGTCACCGGCGAGCACCATCATTGATCCGTTGGTTAGATATGAGCCACGAAATTCACACAAAAAAGTATTAAAGATACCAAGTTCCTCTGGTGTTTTTTCGTGACTTTTTGTGGTTTCAGTCTTTCTGGATTTTGCTTTAAACTTGCTCAGTGGCTGAAAATACAATTAATAACAAACCGACCCTGACTGGCCTGGCGGTGCGGCTTGGGAAATTGCCGACGGATAAAAAGCGGGCGGCTCTGGAAATAAGCGCGGCTTTGGCTGGCGTTTCACTGCGGGTGAGCCGTGAGTTTGTCGAGGCGGTTCCAAAGGCATCAAAAATTCTGTCGGCGGACGATCTACGGCATTGGGGCGAGCTCGGACGGCGCCTCGCGATGGGGAACGCCGAGACCGGTGCGAAGTTTTTTGAGGACGGCGTTGGCGGCTTGAAGAAAGTGCCTGACAAGGCCCGGTCGGCGGTTTTTGAGATATGTACGCGGCAGTTGGTCTTGTCGAGTTCGATCTCGCTTGAAACTTTTAAATTGGTGCCGGGAATTGCAGACAGTTTCGACGACGATAAACTGTTTGCCGATATTCTAAACCTGGCCGCCGAGATCGCCCAACGGTCGGCAAAACACAGTTCCGAGTTTCTCGAAAACACGCCGGCGGTGGCGAATGTCCTCGCGGGGTTTGGCGATGAAAAAAGAGCGGTCGCCGATTCCGTGCTCGACCTCGCCGCCCAATTTGCGAGCAGAACCGGCGGGATGACCGCTGACCTGTGGTCAAATCTTCCGGCATCGCTCGAAAAGTTAAATGCAGCAAACGCTCGAATCCTAATGATGCGGGCCGGCGAGTTTCTCGAATTTGGCGGCAGCGTGACGCTTCATTTTGTCGCGTCGGGAAGCGAGGTTTTGGCGGCATCCGAATCGACGTTTGATGACTGGTGCACGCTTGCCCGCTCGATCGCAGGGTATGGAAATGCAGTGCTGATCTCATTTTTACGTGCGACGCCAAAATTTTTTGGCTCATTCACGAAGAAGAAAAAAGCCGCCTCTGCCGATATCCGGCGCGTCTTGCAATTAACGACTAAGATCGCCGAGACCGACGCGGAAAGTGCGTTGGCGGCATTTAAATCGAGTTCGGGTGCTCTCAGATCGGTGTCTATCAAGCAGTTCGAGGAATGGGTTGAGAAAGGGCTCGCCGAACTCGAGAATGAATCCACAAAATCCCGTCGCAGCTATTTTGCCCTCGAAACGCGTGCCTCAAACGAACGTCTTAAGGAAACGCGCCTCGGTCTCTCGCTCGAAAAAGTTCAGTCCATTCTGCGATTGTATGTCGAGGCGCTTACCGGCCAAGAGGTCGAGATCGCCGCCCTGACCGCGATCCCCCAGGAATCGCGAATCGGTGATGGAAAAACGATCTATCTGCCGGCGTCGGTCGCTGAGTTTGATAACGAGGATCTCGATTTTAAACTTTACAAAGTACTCGCCGCACACGGTGCCGGCCAGATTGAATTCGGAACATTCGACCGCGATACAAAGGAATTAAAGGCTGCGTATGAAGAACTTACCGAGCTTTATACGGCCAGCGATGACGACAAGGATGCTTTTTCACTTGGCGGATATCTCGAAGATGTGCAGAAAGCTGAAAAGGCCTTACCAGATAGCGAGATTAGAGCAGAAGCAAAGAAACGACGCAAGAAGCTGCCAAAGAATTCTGATTACAAAACCGTCCTGACGATATTTCCAGAACCTCGTTTAGCAAAAAAGATATTTGGCACGATGGAAAATGCACGCATCGACAACCGCTTGCGCCAAACCTATCGCGGCCTAGTTGCCGACCTCGATCTGATGCAGTCATTTTTGCGGGCAAACCGTCCTTACATCTTCGATCTGCCAATGTACCAGGTGCCTTTTGAGCTACTGTTTCAAATAACGCTATGCGGTGGAGCGACGGATGATGCAAAGCAGTTTTACGGCCCGGTGGTGTCTGAGATTGAGGCAATCGTAGAGAAGTATCTAGTCAGAACCGGGAGCAGTAGCGACCGGGCCAACGCTGAGCACAGACAAGTTAAGGGTAACTCGAACACAGTCGCTACCGCTCCCGGTTCTGACTCGGTCGCCGATTCGCTGATGGCGACGAGCCATGTTTTCACACTATTTCAAAACATAACGCCCGAGCAGAATCGGGAAACAGAACCGGAGGCGAGCGAGGACAAGAGCGAATTCGCCTACGACGACAAAAATGCTGTCGAAGGCATAACCGAGGACAAAGCTAAACGAGAGCAGCAGAAAAACGCCCAGGACATCCGCGACCTTTTTAATGCCTGGAACAGCCTCGACGACGAGGGCGAACCCGACGAACTGCAAGGTGCCGAGGCATGGTCGCATAACGAAATGCCCGAGCAGGCGCTTGAGGAGGGCGATGTTGCCTATGGTTATGACGAATGGGACCGCGATCTCAACGATTACCGCGTCGGCTGGAGCCGTGTGATCGAGAAAAAAGTAAAGCAGGGCGACCGGACATTTGTCGAGCTTACCCGCACACGATATCGCGGTGTTATCTCCTCGATCAGGCATCAGTTTCAACTCATGAAGCCTGAAAACCTGACCCGCATCAACCGCGAAATCGACGGTGAAGATTACGATCTTAACGCTCTAGTCGATTACGTCATCGACCGCAAAGCTAAAGGTCGGCCATCGGAAAACATCTACACCAAACGCCTCAGAAAACAGCGTGATGTGGCCGTTTCGATCCTGCTCGACCAATCCAGCTCGACCGCCCGAACAATCACCCGAAATCCGCTCCAGCCCTACACACATCCCGGCCGACGCATCATCGAGATCGAAAAAGAAGGCCTCGTCCTGATGAGCGAAGCCCTCGAGGCGGTCGGCGATGTCTATTCGATCTACGGCTTCACAAGCGAGGGACGTCGGAACGTGAAATTTTATGTCATCAAGGATTTTGCTGAGAAATACTCAGCGGATATCGAGAAACGCATCGGCGGTATCACATTCCAAAACAACACCCGCCTCGGCGCCGCCATCCGCCACGCCTCGGCAAAATTACTTAAACAGGAAGCCCGCACCAAGCTCCTAATAATCCTCACCGACGGCCGCCCGTACGACCACGATTACGGCGACGCCCGCTACGCCCGCGAAGACGTCCGCGAAGCCCTGACCGAGGCCAAAACCCTCGCCGTCACCCCATTCTGCATCACCATCGACCGCGAATCCGAAGCCGAACTAAAAGACCTCTACGGCAACGTCGGCTACACGATCATCGACGACGTTTTAAGTTTGCCAGAGCGAATGCCGAATATTTATCGGAGATTGACGAGTTA
>JBBSJK010000081.1:0-12610 GCA_038257355.1 Pyrinomonadales bacterium
CCCGAAGGCTACTGTGCTCCGCCGGAGAGTTTTCCGATGAGCGAGAATAGCGGCAGGTACATCGAGATGACGATTGATCCGATGGTAATACCGAGAAAGGCGATGAGGACGGGTTCCATCAAGCCGAGCAGATCGGCGATCGCGGTATCGACCTCTTCTTCGTAAAAGTCGGCGATCTTGCCGAGCATTGCGTCGAGGGCACCGGTCTGTTCGCCGACGCCGATCATCTGGCCGACCATGTGCGGGAACACTTTTGTTTCCTTAAGCGGATCGACAAAGTTTTCACCGCGTTCGACGCCTTGACGGACCTTAATAATGGCATCCTCAATGACAACGTTGCCCGCGGTCTTGGCGGTAATATCGAGTGATTGCAGGATCGGCACACCGGATGACAGCAGCGTCGATAGGATACGCGAGAATCGGGCAACGGCAACCTTGCGCAGGATGTCCCCAAAGATCGGGGTTTTAAGCAAAATAGAATCTATTTGCCAGCGGCCTTTAGGTGTCTTGTAGTAGAAGTTGAGACCGACCGCCGAGCCTATGATTATAACAAGCAAGGTTAGACCGCCCCAACCGGCGATAAAGCCGCTGATACCCATGACGATTCGTGTTGGCAGAGGTAAAAGCTCGCCGGGGCCGAGCAGGCCGAGAAATATCTGCTCGAACTGCGGGATAACGATAATCATGATCAACGCGATAGCCCCGATTGCAACCATGATGACGGCAGCCGGATAGATTGAAGCGGACACGATGCTTCGTTTCAGTTTGACGACCTTTTCGATCAAGGTGGCGAGACGCTGCAGGATTAGATCGAGCACACCGCCAGTTTCACCGGCCTCGACCATGTGTGTGTAGAGACTGTCGAAAACCTTAGGATGCTTTTCAAGAGCGGCGTAAAGCGTTGCTCCTTCTTCGACATTTTGACGAACTTGACGCAAAACATCTTTGAAAAATTCATTCTGCTGCTGTTCGCCGAGAATCTCGATACATTGTACCAGCGGCAGTCCGGCGTCGATCATAACCGAAAATTGTCGTGTGAAAACAGCTAATTCTTTTGCTCCGACTTTTTTGCGGCGGCCAAGCTTTGGTATCGAGATCTCTCGCCCTTTTTCCTTGGCCTGAGTAAGCACGATCTGCTCGCGCCGGAGTAGAGCTCGAAGCTCATCCTGCGTCGCGGCGTCGCGCTCCCCGGCGATCATTTCGTTAAGTCGATTTCTTCCTTTAAAGACAAATGTTGGCATGGTTAAACTCCAAATGAAAAATGGAAATTTGAAAATGGAAAATGGAGGACTGAAGATCGAGGACGGAAAGTGGTGGGGCGTCTTGAATATTCCGTTTTACATTTTCCGTTTTAAGTTATTATCTCGGACGTTCGCCGATATTTCTGGCCTGAGAGTACGGGCTGCCGCCATTTGGTGCTGGCCTCGTCGGCGGGCGTGCACCGGGTGTGCCGGCACGGTTTGCATAGGCATCATTGAGACCCGATCCGCGGTCGATCAATTCCCTGAGTTCATCCGCATTTGATGAACGCTGGATCGCCGTTTCGAGAGATATATGACGTTTGTGATGCAGCGTGGCGAGAGCCTGATTAAAGGTTTGCATACCAAATTTGTCCTGACCAGTCTGCATCATCGAATAGATTTGATGAATCTTGTCTTCGCGGATCAGATTGCGGATAGCGGCGTTGGGAACGAGTATCTCGAGTGCCATTACGCGGCCGTCGCCAGTTGCTTTGGGCAGCAACGATTGGCACAGAATGCCTTCGAGCACGAGTGAAAGCTGCGTTCTCACCTGAGACTGCTGCTCGGCCGGAAATACGTCGATGATACGGTTAATAGTCGAATATGCCGAGTTGGTGTGGAGTGTCGCAAAGGTCAAGTGGCCGGTTTCGGCGATTCGCAGGGCCATCTCGATGGTCTCGAGATCACGCATTTCGCCAACCAGAACGACATCTGGATCTTGTCGCAAAGCGGTTCGCAGGGCCGCACCGAATGAGTGAGTATCGGCTGCGACCTCGCGTTGGTTGACGACACAGTTTTTGTGGTTATGGAGGAATTCGATAGGGTCTTCGATTGTCAGGATGTGGTCATGACGCTCGACGTTTATCTTGTCCACCATCGAAGCAAGGGTGGTCGATTTACCTGAACCGGTCGGCCCGGTAACTAGCACGAGGCCGCGGGGCTTTTTGCACATATCCGCGACCACGGTTGGCAAACCAAGGGCCTCAAATGTCTTTATCTCGTAAGGAATAGCACGAAAAACAGCACCAACCGCACCTTTTTGATTAAAGAGATTGGCACGAAATCGCGACATCCCTTTGAGACCGAAGGAGAAATCAAGTTCCAGATTCTCCTCGAACCGGTGCTTTTGGGCGTCTGTCAACACAGAATAGGCGAGCCGTTTCGTATCCGAAGGCGACATTACCGGAAAGCCCGGTAACGGCGCCAGATGGCCGTGGACACGTACCTGCGGCGATGAATTGGTCGACAGGTGGAGGTCAGAACCGCCTAGATCGGTCATTTTCCTGAGTAAGTCAGGCAGTGTAACCGATGACTCGACAGATGTTGATTGTTCGTAGCTCATATATTTTGATTATTTAGTAGATAGTGATTCGTAAATCGTAAACAGTGAAGATTCATTAGCCAATTTCCGTCCATTTACGATTTACGTTTGACGATTCACTTATTCTTTAACGGCAGCCCGCAATGCAGGACGCACCCGGGTCTTTAGCGAATTGATGACCTTTTCCGATTCCTCTGCGAGGCGTTCGGATTCTTGCACAGGCGAATTTGTCGCGACGCTGTAGATGCGTCCGTCAACCTCGGTGAAATAGAACATACGCGACTGGACGGCCCCGCTCTTCGCTTGTGACTGTGCCACGACGACATAGACGGGCTGTCCGGCGATGTTTTTTTGATAATCGTTAACTACCCAGCCGTTTTCACGGATCATGCGGTCGATAACCTCCCGGCGAAGCGATGTAGTCGCGACACCGCCAAGGCTTTTACGTCCGCCGTCGGCACCAGACATGGCGGGCCCGACAACTGAGATTGAAGCCGATCCAACCTGATCACCCGCAGAATTATCCACACGAAACTGCAGTTCGGCCGGGGATGATTGGGCGGCCCTCCAGCCGTTCGGGGCGAGATCGCCCGATGGCAATGTGGCCGGGGCAGAGGTGACAAAGTTCGGGGTTTCGGCCGAAACTGGTTTGCTTACTGTGCTGGCTAATCGCGGACCATCGGCAGCACGCCTAGACGCAAGTCGCATTTGACGCAGCCTGAGCGTACGGCGTTGTTTTGCACTAACTTTTTTGCGGCGCTCCTGAGCCCGGTAGAGCTGCCACCAGCGTTTTGAATATTTTTTTACGCCCCTCCATTCTCTCTTCTTTTTCTGTACCTTTTTTGCTTTTTTTGTATGAGCCTCGGCGTATTCCGTTGCGATTGGAATGATTGCCCCGATGCCGACCAGTAATGCCAATGATAATGCTATTGCCCTAATCCACATATTTCCTCCAGTTTCCTACACGACAGTTTCCTTAACCACTTCCTCTATAGTCGTAATCCCATCGCGAATTTTATACAGTCCTGATTCGCGAAGAGTTACCATTCCAAGTTCGATTGCTTTTCTCCTTAATTCCATTGCGCTAGCGCCAATAATGATCAGTTCGCGTAGTTCGTCCGTGATCTCCATGACCTCGTACAGGCCGACGCGGCCCTTAAAACCTGTGTTGTTACAGTTTGAACACCCTTTTCCTTTGTATATTTTCAGAGTTGAAGCTTCTTCCTTTGAAAAGCCAACCTCAACGAGTGCTTCCGGCAGTATGCTCACCTCTTCTTTACATTCCGAACATATGCGGCGAATTAGCCTCTGTGCCTGAATAATATTGACGCTGGTCGCGACGAGGAAAGGCTCGATACCCATATTTACGAGACGCGATATCGTTGACGGAGCATCGTTAGTGTGGAGGGTCGATAATACAAGGTGGCCGGTGAGCGCGGCTTTGATAGCGATCTCGGCCGTTTCAAAGTCGCGGATCTCGCCGACGAGCACGATATTTGGATCCTGTCGCAGGAAGGAGCGAAGTGCGGCGGCAAAATTGAGGCCGATCTGTTCCTTCATCTGCACCTGATTGATGCCCTGCAGATTAAACTCTACCGGGTCCTCAGCCGTCATAATATTTGTCTCGGACGTGTTAAGCGTCTGGAGCGCAGAGTAAAGCGTATTTGTTTTACCCGAACCGGTCGGCCCCGTAACCAGGACCATCCCGTATGGATTTGAGATCGCCCGCTTAAATTTCTCGAGACTTTCAGGTTCAAAGCCGAGCTTAGTCATATCGAGCATCAGCTTGTCTTTATCAAGCAGACGAAGCACAACTTTTTCGCCAAACAGCGTCGGCAATGTAGATACTCGAAAATCGAGCTCTCGCGAACGATTATCTATCTTGACCTTAATCTTAATACGGCCATCTTGCGGCAGGCGTTTCTCTGAAATATCGAGCTTCGCCATGATCTTGAGGCGTGAAATAAGTGGGTCGCGAATCTTCATCGGCGGGTGCATAACGTCATACAAAATGCCGTCAATACGGAACCGGATGCGAAAATCTTTCTCATATGGCTCAACATGAATATCCGAGGCTCCACGTCTGAGCGAATCGACCATCAGGACATTTACGAGACGGACAACCGGAGCGTCTTCGCTGGCACGGGCTAGAGCGGCGAGATCGATCTCGTCGTTGTCCTCGATTACCTCAAATTCCTCGTCTGCTCCAGCTCCGAACTCAAAACGGTCGAGTGAAACATCGAGGTCTGATTCGGTGATACGTTCGTCGGCCACGGCGACCTTTGCGCCGTTTTTCATATTTCCGTTTCCGCCATTTCGGCCTATTCCGAGGCTGCCGTGGCCATTGCCGCCGCTTACGCCGTTGCGCTCGACCTCAACCGCAAAGGCGGCGTCAAAAATATCTATCTCGTTCGATCCGCTGTAATATTTTGCTATAGCAAGTTGAATCGAGGTCTCGGAAGCAATCACCGGCTCGACATTCAGCCCGGTCATGAACTTGATATCGTCCATCGCAAAGACATTCGTCGGATCGGCCATTGCGAGGGTCAGCGTTGCACCGACTTTTGATATGGGCAAAACCGAGTATTTCATAGCAACATCCTCGGAGATGAGCTTGATTACGTCAGTATCGATTTGGAAGAGATCGAGATTAATGGAGGGTACACCGTACTGGCGGGACAAAACGGCGGTAACAACGTCATCTGAAACGTAACCGAGCCGAACGAGATTTGACCCGAGCCGACCGCCGTTTGCGCGCTGGTACTCGAGCGTCTCGCGCAATTGTTGCGACGTTATCAGATTTTCGCGGACAAGAATTTCGCCAAGTTTAGCAGACATTTATATGAGGGTGTTTCCTTTTGCACAGAGCGACCAACGGGAAACTTTATGTGTAGATTCGTTAAGTCAAAATGATTGAGAGGAGATACAGTTAAACGATGACTAACATCGTTAAGTCACAATAATACATTGTTAAACTCTAACGTGTCAATAATTCTTTTGAGAATCTTTTTGATTGATGTGAAAGAAGAGCGGGGTGCGGCAATCGGTCAGAGTGACATGGTCAGCAATGTCGGACAAACAAATTTCAACTTCAGGTCGCTAAGGTGCAATGACGCAAAGGTTTATTTTTTAGTTGTTTTTCAATTTTTCTTTCCTTTGAGTTTTGGCGACTTTGCATTAAAAAATTCTTTATTTTTGAATACTAGAAGTGCCTTTGTTACGGATTACGAGCAGCTTTTTCATTTCAGAGGCGGTAATGATGCGGTACGCGGGGCCGTTTGATTGCTTGTAGATATTACTGTGGTGGATCGCCGGATAGTTTTTTTTCTTCATTGTAATATCCAGCGTTTTCCATTCTTCGTAATCAAGGTTTCCGGCCGGACCTTTGTTGAGTCTGAGCCCCAATTCATTCCACGCCGCGATAAAAGCTTTCCCGTCGGACCGGTACTCACGGCTGCTGGTGAGAAAAGCCGCCAAAATATCGTCAGCCTTTCCGCCGCGGTCCCGAAAGGCGCGCAGGTTTAGCCGCCCGATCTCGCCACCGGGGCAGAGCGGTTCCCATACCGGTTCACCGGATTTTTGCAGGCCAAGAGTTCCCCATTCATTCATCAGCCATTTCCGGGCCGACTCGGTGTCAGGAACGGCATGTTCGCCGCCTCGCATGGCCTGATGGGTCCATTTATAGGCATCCTCGATGCGAATATTCTTATCCGTCTTCCATTTTGGCAGGGCAAAATCGATCAGAGCTGACGGCAAACAGGTAAGAAAAACTACCATTGCAAGAAAGTTCATAATGACTGGACGCAGACGGCCCGGGCCTGCTGGCGCCGGTTTCTCCGGCGTGATAAGCACGGTTCAGTTAACTTTATCAATCACCACGTTGGTCAGCATCATTAAGAAGGACGCTTGCAGGCGAGGGGGGATGCATTCCCGTCAGTTCCTTCTCAAAAAATTTCTGTTCCATCTCAGCTATCACCGCACCGATCTCTTTGACGGCGGTGATACTTGCCTGTTTCTTTGAAGGTCCGTTAACTTTAGGTTCGATCAGTTTCATATTCAGACTAAAACGTGAGCCTTTGGGTGGATAGTTGGAAAATTCCGTTTGAAGAGGGCTTCGGATATATATACAGAGAACACGTGCGTTTTCGAGCGATGTCAGGATTTTACCGGTGCCGAATCGCAGTCGATCGACGTCAAAACGCCCCTCGCGGCTGCGTTGCCCCTCGGGAAAAATCAAGACGATATTTCCCTTGGCTAGCAGATAGCGGCAGAGATTTAACACAGCATTCTTGTGCGCAGGAGAACCTTTACGGTCAATGAAAATACATTTCGTCAAGTAAAGGATCGCGTGATAATGCAATTTTTTCTTAAAGAAATCGCCCGCCGGGACGTTCCACATAAAGGCTTTGTAGTTAAACAAATACCAATAGTTGGATGCGAGCGCCCAGATAATGAGTGCCGAGTCGATAAACGTCAGATGATTAGAGCAGATGACAAGCGGATAACCGCCGCTTTCTTTTTCCTGCCAGATATCTTTGAATTGCCGGCGAATCTCAGACATATTCTCAATACGGTAATCTTGCACATATTTCATCACCGCTACGAGCAGGCCACCGACGGGAAGCAGCAAGATGCGGCATAATGTCGATTGAAAACGCGTCTTCTCAATCTGCCAAGCAGGCGGATCGTCCACACCGCCGGAGAGTTTGGCGGTTTTTATTATTTGAATCAATTTTTCGGCTCGCATCATACGTCTTTACCTCAGATTCTGATTTCCGGCGCCAAATATGTTCTGTGGATCGAGGCCGTGTTTGATCTCCTGCTTCCATTTCATCGCAGTCTCGGACATGATCTCTGGCAGATATTGTTCGCGTATCTTGCCGATGCCGTGGTGATGCGAGAGCGAACCGCCGCAGCGTAGTATCTCTCCGCGGGCGATATTCTCGAGTTCGAGATAAACGTCTGACGGATTCTCGATGCCTTTGTAGTAAAAGCCAAAATAAAAATAGATCGCTACGCCGGTTCGATAAACCTGCGTGATACGCGATGTGACGAAAGGCTTTCCGGACAGGCCGCGTTTTGTGTATTCCTCACGAAGCACGCGTTTTACATTGTCGCAGATTTTCAAAGCATCGCTCCACGAACACGACGTTTCAAACGACTCAGCAATGATGTAATAGTTCATCAAAAAGTCTCGGATATAGGCAATGCTGTACGTCAATTGATAACCGCGACGGCCATTCTCGGCACCGGCCTTCATGCCGCCGTGTTTGGCAGCTATGCGGTACACGTCACGCTGTTGGCGGGCGACCTCGTTGCGTGTTCCCTCGAACACGAGGGTGAGGGCTACCATCTGGTATGGATCAAAACCCTTAAGTTTTGTGACGATAAATTTCTCAACACTACTCTTCCAGACTTTCAATCCTGATGAAGCGGGTTTGAGTGCCAAACCAAACTGGAACTGCAGATTATCGACCAGCCGCACGCTCGCCGGCGGCGTTGAAGTATGTGCGAGTTCCTGCATAAATGCATAGCCTTCCTCATAGCTCGGAAAGAGAACCGAACCATAGTCTTGAGATTCAGGCAGTGGAAACAGTTTAACGACAGCGGATGTGACGATACCGAGTGTGCCTTCGGAGCCAAAGATCAGTCGCCGCATATCGGGGCCGACGGATTCGCGTGGGGCAGCGGTTGTGCGTTCAAGTTTGCCATCGGCGGTCGCGACCGTGATATCGATGACGATGTCCTCGATGTTGCCGTACTTATTTTTTTTCATCCCGCTAGCATTGGTCGCTATCCAGCCGCCGAGAGTTGAGAATTCAACGCTGTCCGGTTCGTGACCCATCGAGACGCCGTGTTTTGCGAGCTGCGACATTAAATGGAGCCCGACCGCTCCGGCCTCGATTGCTGCCATCATATTTTCCTTGTCGATCCACAGAACACGGTTCATCCGACGCATATCGACCGAGACGATGACGCGTTTTTCGTCGTTGCGGCAACGCAGCGCATCGGTAACATTCGTTCCGCCGCCAAACGGCAGCAGAACGGCATCATGCTCTTTTGCGGCCGCGATCAGCGAAGCAACCTGCTCTTCACTATCCGGATAAACAATCATATCTGGAATGCGGCCGAGTCTCTTGTGCTTGATAGCATACATCTCTTCCTGCGTGTGGCCGTGGCCGTGACGAAGGCGGTTTTCACCATCTGTGTCAATCTGTTTTTCACTCAGAAATTCGCTTATGGCCCGTGAGAAAGCAGGTGACTCAACGAGTTGAGGAATCTCAGTGGGATATTGGTTTTTGTGTTGATCCTTGGGATCAAGATCGATCGCGAGCGTCTCCCTGATCCACGGCAGCAGACGCGGCAACTCCTGACCGCTCAGCTCATATCGGCTCCCGGTAATCTCGACGACTCCGCGCTCGTTGATGGCAAAACTAGTATCGCGAAAACCCCAGTTATCCCAGCTTTCAGCCTCGTTTTCGCCGATAATAGTTAGTTCCGGGTAAATTAATTTATCTTTATTCATCAATTACTTTCTTTCTCTTCTCCGCGGCCTCTGAGTTAAAAATCTTTCAAAACGCAGAGGACGCCAGAGACTGATTAATTAGTCTATGCGATTTTTAAGTAATGTAGAGTTTCGCCTATTGAGTAGATATACGCTTGAACGCTTCTGCTATTCAAGGAAAGAAATGATCCTGCTTTCTCTTGTTAGAGCAGACGGTGCGATGCCGAGTAGGGATCGGAACGTACGAGTGAGATGAGCAGAGTCTGAGAAGCCGGCTTCGTGTGCAATATCGGTCAGTGAATTGCCTTTTGCGAGCAGGTGCATGGCATCACGCAGGCGGAGCCAGAGCAGATACCGGCGAACCGGAATACGGACATTCTCAGTAAAAAGATGCGAAAAACGGCTCTCGGACAATTCGACCCCGGCGGCGATCTCCGCAATGGATATACCCTTTTCACGGCTCGATCTGATCCACTCGATGCTCTGTGCGACTCGGCTGTCGATAGGAAGGCTCTCAGCGTCATCAATAGCGGCGACCATTTGTTCGCAAACATCGTCGATTCCGTCGTTTGCCACCAGACGGTCATCAAAATCCGCAAAAATGGCACGGATCGTTGACACCGATTCTGCGCGAAGCCTCGTAATTCCTTCTTTTGAGAATATAGGTGTGAGCGGCTGAGCGAGCCTTGTCTCAGGAGCGAGCAGCAGCATCACCATCTTATTATGCCGTCCATCGATAGCATGTGGCTGGCCTGGAGCGATGATTGCGGATTCGTAATTGATAAATGTGTCTTGCTCGTGTGTCCGTAGGGCGTAGCTTTGGTCGAGAGCGACGCAAACCTTTATTGCCGGCGATTCGTGCAGACTCGCATCGGCGGCAAGGCCAAGAAAGATCGCCTGTTCATCCCACACGAGAACTGTACCGCGCCAGTCGTGGGGATTGAAATGAAAATCGTCGATGATTTGGCTCATTGAATAGGCATTAAAGCAGACAGCAGTCGTCAGATGCAGAAGCCCGCACGTAGTAAGGGTGTCCTCCACAGCAAGATTACGCATTCAGTGTCGGCGACGGAGTTTTACCTGATGAACGACATTTCCTCGCCGAAAACGCTTTTAATCCGTGCTGGCTTCCGCATTCGAAAGAGCGTTAGTCGCCCAGATGTTTATCAGGGATCAGATATTTCTGCACATAGTCCGCAACCGCATCGGCGAGCGGCGTAACCGCCTTTTTGTATCCGGCCGCTCGTATTCGATTCAGATCGGCCTCAGTGTGATATTGATACTTCCCGCGAAGCTGCTCGGGCATATCGATATACTGAATACTCGACTCTTTACCGAGCGCGGCAAAAGTGGCGTGTGCCAAGGCATTCCAAGTCGCCGCTTCGCCCGAGCCAACATTAAACAGACCGCTGACCTCGTTTTCCATAAAATGTGTCGTCATATCGACCGCATCTTTCACGTAAATAAAATCCCGCCCGAATTCTCCGTCAGCATAATCCGGATTATAACTGCGAAACAGCCCAAGCTTGCCCGTAGCATTTATCTCATTAAAGGCCTTATTTACCAGCGAACGCATGTCGCCCTTATGATTCTCGTTCGGGCCAAAGACGTTGAAATATTTAAGCCCGACAATGCGATCAAACATCCCGTTGCGAGCCGCATACTTATCAAAAAGATGCTTAGAATAGCCGTACATATTCAGGGGCCTTAACGAGTCGAGCCTGTCCGTACCATCGTCCATTCCGGCAGAACCATCACCATAGGTTGCCGCAGAAGAGGCGTAAATAAAACGGATATCATTTGCCAGTGAAAACTCGGCCAAATCTTTAGTGTACTGAGTGTTATTGCGGATCAGAAAGTCGCTGTCCGGCTCGGTCGTCGCGGAACAAGCCCCAAGATGAAAGATAGTCTTAGTGTTTTTGAATTCCCCGAGATCATCGAGAAAATCGTCAGCATCCAGATAGTCGGCAAACTTCAGCGAAACAAGATTTTTCCACTTATCAGTCTCGTCGAGCCGGTCAACTATAAGAATGTCATCATAGCCCAGCTCGTTGAGCCGCCAAACGACCGCACTGCCGATAAATCCCGCTCCTCCTGTAACGATTATTTTCATTAGAACGATGATACACCGGTGACTAAGATTCGAGAACCGGGCGGCCCGAACCTCGGCGAAACTCCACAGTTCCGTCGTCGACGCGTCCGTAGCGCAGCATCGAGAGATCTTTTATGTAGTTTTGGTGCAGTCGCCATGGCGGTTTAGAACCCTGGCTTGGAAGCGTGTCGAGCGCTCGCATGACATAGCTTGATGTGAAATCGAGTACCGGTTCGGGGACGACGGACGGATCAGATCTGCGCGGAGTGCAGCTTGCAAAACCGTGCTTATCCATGTACTTCAAAATGCGGCAGACGTACTCGGCGGTCAGATCGCATTTCAGCGTCCACGAAGCGTTGGTGTAGCCGAATGCCTGAGCAAGATTTGGTGCGTCGCTGTACATCATTCCCTTATACGCCATCACCCCTGAAAGATCGACTGTTTCGCCATCCACCACGAGCGTGAGACCCGACATGATCTTTAAAACTAGACCAGTAGCGGTGACGATGATGTCAGCTTCCAGATATTCGCCGGATGTGAGTTTCACACCGCTTTCGATAAATGTTTCGATCTGGCCAGTCACGACCGACGCTCGTCCGTCGCGGATCGCATTGAACAGATCGGAATCCGGAACAAGGCAGACCCGTTGGTCCCACGGGTTGTAGGTTGGGCTAAAGTGCTTCTCGGCGTAGGCCGCCCCAAGTTCTTTTGTTACACCTCTGGCGATCAGCCATTTCAGAGCGGAGGGACGTTTGCGGGAAAGCGCGTAAAAGAACATACCGACCAGCACATTTTTCCAACGCGAAATAGCATAGGCTGCCTTAGCCGGAAGGGCGGAACGCAAGCCGTTAGCGATCTTATCCACAGACGCCCGCGAGACAACGTATGTCGGCGAACGCTGCAGCATCGTCACATGCTCAGCCGTTTCAGCCATAGCTGGAACGAGCGTAACGGCGGTCGCTCCGCTGCCGATCACGATAACTTTCTTGTTCGAATAGTCGAGAGCTTCGGGCCATTTTTGCGGATGTATGACAGTTCCATTGTAGCTGTCAAAACCAGGCCATTCCGGTGTGTAGCCCGCGTCGTACTCGTAGTATCCAGTGCAGAGATAAAGAAAATTGCAGGTGAAGGTTCTGGTTTCTGGCTTTGCGTCTTTGCGTATTCGCGGGATATCTCCATTCGTCTCGGGCACACTCACTACCGGTCGTGTTTCCACCTGAACACTCCATCTCGATTCGTCCGACGACCACTCTGCCCGCTTTACGCGATGCCCGTAACGGATCGCTTTGTCGAGATCGTATTCTTTCGCGGTCTCGCGTATGTAATTTAGTATCGCCGGCCCGTCCGCGATCGCCTTCGGATCCGTCCACGGCCGAAACCGGTACCCAAGCGTAAACATATCCGAATCCGACCGCACACCCGGATACCGAAACAGATCCCAAGTCCCGCCC
>JBBSJK010000082.1:0-12424 GCA_038257355.1 Pyrinomonadales bacterium
AGTTCGTAGACCTTTTCGAACCCGCCGACGACCAGACGCTTTAGATAGAGCTCCGGGGCGACGCGCGCGTAGAGCGGAATATCCAAAGCGTTATGGTGCGTCTCGAACGGCTTTGCTGCGGCTCCAGTAGCCTTTGGCGTGAGCATCGGCGTTTCTACTTCGATAAATCCGGCGTCATCGAGAAACTGGCGCATGCCGGAGATCAGCTTTGCACGCCGCACAAAAACCTCGCGGGTCGTCAGGCCTTCGTGTTCGACCTGCAGCGTGGACGCGATAAGATCTGCGTAACGATAGCGACGCTGCAATTCCGGATCAGCAATGCCGTGCATTTTGTCAGGCATCGGAACCATCGCTTTGGCGAGAAATTGCAGCTTTTCGACATGGACACTTAGCTCGCCGGTATTCGTGATAAAGAGATAGCCTTCCACACCGACGAAATCACCGTGATCGAGCAACTGCCAGGCAGCCCAACCGTTTTCAGTGTCGAGCGTATTCTCAGCATCATTCTTAACAAGCGCCGCACCGCCTTTTTTGTCGCAATAAACCTGCAGCTTATTAATGCCATCAGTAAGATGAACAAAATTCCCCCGCGTAGGCGTTGTCAGTCTGCCCGAGATACGAACGCTGCCAAATTCCATCAACCGCGCGTTAAGTGCATCTTTGATCTCCGCCGGCGGCCGCTCACGCTCGGCGAGGGCCGCGACGATCTCTTTTATTTCCGAAGCGATCCCGACAATCGGCGGAAAATGCAGCAGGCTCGTGATCGTATCTTCCGACCCGCTAACATTCGAGCGGTCAAATTTATTCGGATAAACATTACCGACCAGCTCGCGCAATGAATCAAGATGCTCACCCCGAGCCACGGTTTGGTCGTTTCTTTCAATAATATCGTCAAATTGAGGAATGCTCATAAATCTTCTCTCATTTCTCTGTGTCTTCCTCTCCGATCACTGCGTTGAATAAGTGCTTTAGGTTTTTTCAACGCAGAGGGCGGAGAGAAAGGCCGAGTTGCCGATGAACTTCAATCGCGGCTCCAATAATGCTTCCCGTAATCTGGTTATAGTTAACCATAGAACTGCTTTATTTAATCGCTCTTAGCGTCTTCCTCTCCGATCACTGTGTTTAACAACTGTCGACATTTTTTTCTACGCAGAGGGCGGAGAGCAAAACGCTGATAGAGCTGAGACAAACTAACTTAAATGATTATAGTTAAGCGGTTAAACGACAGCAAACTTCCCGCGAATGTGGCAGAATGTAAGTACCGCAGGAGAACGTGCGTTATGGCAACGATGCCCCACGAAATGTTTTCTGCGGATAGGTGTGTTTATGGCGGATGTGTTCGATAAATTAAAGTATGAGATTAGCGGCGGCTCGCGTGTGGTCAGCCTCAGCGGCCTGACGTCGGTGGCGGCAAAGGCATATTTGCTGACAAAGCTGCAAAACGAAACCGGCAAGACATTTGCGGTGATCACCGAGACAAACACCGATCTCGAAACATGGGAATGCGACCTCGATTTCTTCCAATCTCAAATCTCAGATATCAAATCTCAAATTGTGACGCTGCCGTCGTTCGAGGCCGACCCGTATTCCGGCGTTTCGCCGCACGCCGAGACACAGGAGCAGCGGGCGCTCGGTCTGTGGCAAATGCGAAACGGGGGCGGCAATTTCGTTGTGCTTTCTGCAAGGTCACTGATCCAGCGAACAGTAACGCCGGATGAGATATCGGCGCTTGGCTGCATACTGTTTCGCGATAAAGATTTTGCACCGGAAGTGTTGATCGAGCGCTTGTTTGCTGGTGGCTTTGTTCGCGAAGAACCAATCTTCGGTCCCGGCCAGTTGTCGGTTCGCGGCGGGATCGTCGATGTCTGGTCGCCTGACGCGGACGCGCCGGTACGCATCGAGTTTTTTGGCGACACGGTCGAATCGATCCGCTCGTTCGACCCCGACACACAGCTTTCGACCGGGCAATTGAATGAGATTGCGATTGCCCCGATGCGTGAGTTTGCGGCATCGGTGCAGGATTTTAAGGACTGGGCTTTTTTTGCCCGCGAGCGATTTACTGACGATAAATTTGCCCGCAATATCAAGGACCGCACTGATTTTGCCGACGAGGGTGAGACGTTTTCGGGCTGGGAATTTCTGATCCCGCTCTCAAAACCTCTAAACGCAACCGTCTTTGACCATCTGCCCGAATGCGTTTTTGTAATAGACGAGCCGGCCGCCATCGAGCACGCATTGAGCGGCCTGTACAAACATATCAATGACAGTCATCGCTTAATTAGCGAGTCTGGCGAGGTCGGTCTCGAACCGGACAAGTTGTTTTTGACACCCGCGGAACTGCGTTTGCATTTGGATAAATCGGCGAGCCTCGAATTGCGTTCCTTGGGAAGAACAGCGGGTAGGATCGATGAGAGATTTAAGGGCGGAGACGAGAGCATTAGCGAGGGTCAACAAACCACCGGCACACCCCCTGCCGGTCGTGTATCCGCCTCTCCGCTATTTTTGTTCTCAGCCTCCGAAAAGGCAGCTGAGATTGAGATTCAATCGCGTTCGACGCGGAAGTTTAACGGAAATATTCAGGTGTTTGTTACCGAATTGGGATTTCAAGCCAAGACGAAAGGGCCGCAAAGCAAAACTGAAATTGTCATTCAAACACTTGGCATGGCCGAGCGTTTGGAAGAAATACTGCGCGAATACGACGCTGCTCTGGCTCCCGATGCGATACGGATCGGCGATCTTTCGAGCGGATTTGAGATGTCGGCGTTTGATCTCACGATCTATACCGAAGTCGATATTTTTGGCGACGTGACTCAGGCCGAGTTTCGACCGCCAAAGGATAAGGTACAGAGAACAAAGAGCAAACTAGGCGCATTCATATCGGACTTTCGAGATCTTAAGGTCGGCGATTTTGTGGTTCATATCGACCACGGCATCGGGCGTTTTGATGGCTTGCAGACGATCTCGTCGCAGGGTTCGGATCGCGAGTTTATGCTCCTGATCTATGCGGACGATGCGAAATTGTTCGTCCCCGTCGAGCGTATGGACCTCGTTTCACGTTATTCGTCGGGCGAGACGACGACGGCGACGCTCGACCGTCTCGGCGGCATCGGCTGGCAAAAAACCAAGGCGAAAGCAAAGCGCGCGATGCGCGATATGGCCGACGAACTGCTGCGGCTTTATGCCGAGCGAAAACTCGTCAGCGGCCATGCCTTCCCGCCCGACGCGCCGTGGCAGCACGAGTTTGAAGATGCTTTTCCATACGATCTGACGGTCGATCAGGCATCCGCGATCGAGGACGTAAAATCTGACATGGAAACACCGACTCCGATGGACAGACTGATAATCGGTGACGTCGGTTACGGCAAGACCGAGGTCGCAATGCGGGCGGCGTTTAAGGCGGTAATGGATGGCAAACAGGCCGCGATTCTGACGCCGACGACAGTGCTCGCGTATCAGCATTTCGAGACTTTTAAGAAGCGATTTGCCGCATTTCCGGTCAAGGTTGAGCTTCTCTCGCGGTTTCGCTCAAGCAAGGAACAAAAGGCGGTTGCGGAGTCGGCCGGAAAAGGCGAGGTTGACGTTCTGATCGGTACACACCGCATTCTCTCGACCGATGTAAAGCTGCCAAAACTCGGCCTCGTCGTCGTTGACGAAGAGCAGCGTTTTGGCGTCGGACACAAGGAAAAGCTAAAGCAGCTCAAGAAAAAAGTCGATGTGCTCACGCTCTCGGCAACGCCGATTCCCCGCACACTAAATATGTCTTTGCTGGGAATGCGCGATATGTCGGTGATCGAGACGCCACCGCGGGACCGTCTGGCGATCAACACGCAGGTCGTCCAGTTTTCCGAGGGCGTCATTCGATCTGCCATCGAGCTCGAACTCGCCCGCAATGGCCAGATATTTTTTATCCATAACCGCGTCGAATCTATTGAATCAATCGCCGCCTTGATTCAAAAGATCGTGCCAAATGCACGCATCGCCATCGGTCACGGGCAAATGAACGAAAAGCAAATGGAGGATGTAATGCTCGCATTTGTCGATTACAAATACGACATTCTCGTCGCGACGACGATTATCGAGAATGGCATCGACATCTCACGGGCAAATACTATCATCATCAATCGTGCCGACAATTACGGCCTGTCACAGCTTTATCAATTGCGCGGCCGAGTCGGGCGTTCAAATCGCCGTGCTTATGCTTATTTGCTTATTCCAAGCGAGATAGAATTGACGCCGATTGCAAGACGAAGGCTGAGTGCGATCCGTGAATTTTCCGACCTCGGCGCTGGATTCCGCCTCGCAGCACTCGATCTGGAACTGCGCGGCGCGGGAAATATCCTCGGCGGCCAGCAGTCCGGCCACCTCGACGCTCTCGGCTTTGACCTTTATACAAAAATGCTCGAGCGGACGATTGCCGAGATTCGCGGCGACGAGATAGCCGACGAAACGAGCGTTTCGATCAATCTCGGTATTGATGTCTCAATTCCAAAGGATTATATCGCCGAAACCAGTCAGCGGCTGCGAACGTACAAACGCATCTCGTCCGCCGAGACCGAGGAAGAATTGACCCGCATCCACGCCGAGATCGAGGACCGCTATGGACGCATTCCACGTTCGGTCGATAATCTATTCGAATACGGCCGCCTGCGTAAGCTTGCGGAACGCATGGCCCTGATCTCAATCGACCGCACCGCTGACGGCATCGCGATCAAGCTAGGCGAATCAGCCCGCGTTTCACCAGAAAAACTAATGCACTTTCTCTCTGAAAACGAAGGCTCAATTTTCTCACCGAGCGGCATTCTGCGCATCGGCGTTGAAACGTCAAACCCGATCAAATCGGCAACCAGTTGTCTCAATAAGATAACTTTATAATGTAATCATTCGCTGCAATCGCCAAAGTCGTTATCGGAGCAGACGAACAGATTCGGTGCATATTCGCGGGTTTGCTGGCGGACGTTTCGCCAGACGACGGATTTCAGATACTGGTCCTTTGTCCAGCCGAGCTGCTTTCGGTTTTTCCAGACAAATTCGTATGCGTCTTTTTCATCTTTTCCCAACAGATGCCGGGACTCGTGCAGCAATATCGCGGCCCGCTCTGTGTCATCTACGGGATACGTAAAAAAATCTGGATAGAGCGTCATTATTTCGAATGGGAAATTTGTCGCTGCGTAGGCATTTTCTTTGGCGACCGACGCATTTAACCAATTGTCGTTGCTGCGGTAAACCGTAAAATTTTCGAGAAGAAAGGCCTCGCGTGAAAAGCCTTTCATTTTTACTATCTGGATGGCGTCGCGAACAACGGTTTTCTGTTCGAGTGTCAGCGATTTTGCCGTTCCAATCAGAGATAGATAGAATCCGAAAAGCAGTGCAATGCAGACGCAAAAGCAGACGGCCGCACGAATGAGGATTTTCATGAGGCGTGATCGCGGCTCGAGCGCAGCATTACCGGTTTCGATAAGATTAGCCTCACAGCGGACGCATTTTACGGCGTCAGGATAGTTGACGAGCCGGCAGTTTGAGCATTTTTTGTTCATGGATTGCGTGAGGAGATCACAGAAACCTGCTAGTATTTAAAAAGATGTAATAAATGCAGATTCCCATGATGAAGATGATCTTTTTGCCGTGATAAACGCGGCAGTGAGTTTTTGCATCAAAGCGTTAGTTTGCGCAAAACAGCCTCAGGATAATATGATTCTTCTGACGAGCTAATTAGGAGTTTTTTTGATGAAATTTTTCAGGCAGATATTTTTCGCCGTCATCGCTACGGCCATTTTGAGTTTTAACGCGTTTTCCCAGGAAACGCAGATACGCGTCGTTGATGAGGTCGTTGCTCAGGTGAATGAGGGTGTCATCACGCTTTCGCGTGTTAAACGCGAATCCAAAAGCATTGTCGACACCTATGTCAAAGAAGGCAAGACCCCTGAGGAAGCTCAAAAAATGGTCGCCGACAAACAAGGCGAACTGATCGCCAGCCTAATCAACGAAGAGCTTTTGGTCCAAAAGGCCAAAGAGGCAGGTCTCGACAGCTCGATCGAGGCGATTCTTAACCAGCGTTTCGTTCAAATCATGAAAGAGTACAACCTCAAAACAATCGAGGAACTCTACGCCGAAATGGAAAAGACCGGCGTCGACCCCAAACAGATCCGTGAGGACTGGCGAAAGCAGGCGACCCGTGACCGTGTCATCGAGCGAGAGGTCCAGTTAAAGGTCTATTGGGGATTTAACGGAAAAGACCTCAAGGATTACTACGAAAAGAACAAGAGCAAATTCACGACACCGGACACCGTATCGTTCAGCGAAATATTTTTGGGTTTTGCCGGACGCGACGAAAGCGCCGTTAGGGAAAAGGCCAAGGTGCTCCACGCAGAATTGAAGGCCGGCGGCGACTTTGAAAAGATTGCCAAGGAGAATTCAGACGCGGGTGTGGTCACCAATGGGGTCGGAAAGATCGAAAAACTCCGGACAAATGATTTGGTCGAAACAATTGCTAAACCTATCAAAGGTATTAAAGTGGGTCAGTACACCGAGCCGTTTGATGCCGAAAAACTCGGCATGGTCATCTTACGAATCGATGAACGCCAAACAGCAAGCAATGACTCTGTTTTCGATGAGAACGCTGTCCGGCTGGCTATGATGAACGAAAAAGTGCCCGACGAGCAAAAGCGTTTTATGGCCCAGCTTCGCGATACTTCCTACATTAAGATCAACGACACATATCGCCCGATGGTTGCCCCGATCCTGTTTGCCGACGAGCGAAAAGTAAAGGCCGTTAACTAAAACCCCGGTGAAATTAAATTAAAAAGGCTGGCTGAAAAATCCGTTTTCAGTCAGCCTTTTTTATTTACTTTGCTTCTATCGAAGCACATCGTTGATCGCGGCCTCAAATATTTCTACCTTTCGTTTAGCACGCTTTACTTCCGGATGTTCTTTATTATAGCTCCGCGACAATCTGGCGAGGTCGGTTTCGAGTGTCGCTTTTCTCACTATCAGTTTGCCCAATGCTAGCGTTAGCTTGCCAGTCTCTGTCACCCTCACGGCAAAAACCTTTTCGAGCGACTTATCGAGAGCCGCAAGCTCAAACCGTAAATCAATGATCCTGGGATTTGCCTCGGTATAATCGACAGAGAGCGATTCCAGATCAGCCGCGATGTCCGTCTTTCGCAGTAAAATTTCAGAGTATGCAGCCGACGAACGGATCGGCCCCGCCTCACCAGCAGTAGTTTGCTGACCACTCAGGACTGCCGGAACAATCAGGATCGCGGCAAGCCATAACCAAAAACTATATTTCATAAAATCGAGTTAGCTAGTGGAAAACGTAAAAAAATCGGGGGTGAGCTTTTGGTTAAGACGATACTCGCCCACGTTAATTCTCCAGATGTTTTCGTTAGACGTCGTGTTGCTGTTTGATAAAAAACTCACCTGATAAGAGTGTGGCAGCGTGAGGCCGTCGATCGTCTTAAAATCTGAAAAATCTTCAGTCAACTGCAACACGGCATTCGCGGTCTGGTTGGCCTGGCCAAACACGCCTTGTCCGCGTAACACCTCGCGGCGATAATCTGATCGAACGTGGTTGAAAGACTCACTATCGAAATAGAGCCGGACTGAAAACTCGGACGACCCGCCGCCCGATGGCATGTAATTCAGGACATAAACCTTGCGATCATTAATCTTTTTCGTGCCGGAAAGCTTTACCTGCGGCTTTCTTTTCTCATCCCAAAAAGCCCACCGCAGCGACATGCTGCCGCCAAATATACCATCGCTCAGTATCTTTTCATGCTCGGCAATGAAAAGGCCCAGCATCGATCTTGTCCCGGCATTAATGTAAGGGAGGTTAACTTTGCCATTAAAAAAACCGACTCTTTCAAATGGATATTCCTTCGAGTTTAGGCTGATAACGAAAAATAGATTTTCGAGGTTTGAGACCACGACAGCCCTGCCGCCGCCTTTTACAATAGGGATTTTTGACTCAAATTCGCTCTCGCCGATCGCCATCAGCGATGTCAGTCCGGCGCGATTTTCCTTGGTTCCAATTGACTCGAGATGCTTTAAAACGACCTCATCCGCCTTCAAATTTTGTGCTGTCGAAATGGATGAAAAAGCTACCGAGGCAACCAAAATGAGCGTAAATCTTTCCAGCATTTTCATAATCTCTCCTCCAAAAGCTTCCCTATAATATATTCACAAGGAACGAGATCTCGCGACACCAGCATTTATCTCCAACGGGACTGCGAAGCTTTTAGCACCACCCGCCGCATCGCACGAATCTAATGCCAGGTCGCTGTCTGCGTCAGCCTCGACCACGCCATCGCCAAAGGTTTCACGATTTGAGAGCGTTTCGAAATAAGTTGTAATATTATCCAGTATCTCCGTCGCCGAGTGAGAATGGTACAGCGTTTGACGAAACTGAGCGCCGCCAACCAGACCCTTTGTAAATTGTCCGGCGAGCTGCTTCATCTTGCCGAGAGCTGGCATTTCGGGCATTTCTTCGCGGCACATCGAGAAAAACTCGAGCAGCACATCTTTCTTTTCCTGCAAATCAGGTTGGTACGGCTCGCGTCCCGCTAGGGCATCGGCAAACTGGCGAAATATCCATGGGTTTTGCATCGCCCCGCGACCGATCAGAATGCCGTCTGTCCCTGTCTCACGCCATTTCTTCATCCCGTATTCGATCGTCGTTATGTCACCGTTGCCCGAGACCGGAATGCTGACAGCTTCTTTGACCTGTTTAATCAGGTCCCAATTAGCGAGGCCTTTGTAACCCTGTTCACGCGTGCGGCCATGCACCTGAATATGCTCGACACCGCACTGCTCAGCCATTTTGGCGGCCTCGACAACGTTGATCGAGGCGTCAGAGTAGCCGGTTCGCAACTTAAGCGTCAGCGGAATTGTTATCGTTTTCTTGATCTCTTTTAGTATTTCCTCGAGCCGCGGCAGATCGCGAAGCAAACCCGAACCGCCGCCATTCTTGACAACCTTTGGTGCCGGGCATCCGCAGTTTACATCGAGAATATCGGCCCCGACCTCCTCGGCCATTTCGGCACCGAGGGCCATACGATCAGCCTTTCCGCCAAAAATCTGCACCGCATACGGCCGCTCTTCCTCATCAAAACGCATCTGGCGTTTCGATTTAGGATTATGCCGCGTCAAACCCTCAACCGAAATAAACTCAGAAACAACCAGACCAACCCCGCCCCGCCGCTTTATTAACCGGCGAAAGGTAAAGTCCGTCACCCCCGCCATCGGCGACAGGATGAGCGGCGGATTTATCTCGATGTCACGTATTTTGAATGATTTCATTAAACAAACACTGATATTATTTGTTCGAGGCTGAGGTAACCCACAACCGCTCTTATAGTTTCTTCAACTCAATCCCCGACGCCACAAACGAAACCTCGTTAACGGTGCCATCAGAATTGCGATTATCAAATTTTGCCCCGTCGTCGTTGATCAGGTGATCGACTTGAGCTTTAGTAAGGGTTTTGAATGTAAAAACGCCTTCGGCACGCGCCATGGCACCGGCTGATTGCAGCGGGATAAAGAATGCGTGGTCCTTCATCGTCACGCGCACACTTTTCCCGTCCGATTTGGCCGCCAACTCGGCCCAGCAGCCTTTCATCTTGCATGAACGCACGATCACGCCCTCGACCTGAACAAGTTTGCCTGAGTATTTCGCCGGGTCATTGATCGCCTTTTCGAGCGAGATCTTTTTCGCTTTTCCGATAGGCTCGCCGCGTTTTAGATAGCCATCAGATGGTATAGCCGCTGTTTTGTCCTGTTCTGTCGGCTCGATCGACACTTTCGTTTCCTGGCCAAAAGCTGAAAATGTAAAGACAAACGTCAAAATTGCTAAACTGATAAATGATTTCATATTTTTTCTCTGTAATAAAAATTGTGATTCTCCAATCCTCGTAAAGGCACACTTCCTATTGGTCGTGTTTCTGTTTTTAAAATACCACTTTTCCACCCACAACTGTGGTCAATACCTTAACGTTTCTGATTTTTCCTGGTTCGATAGTAAAAATATCATCGGATAGGATCACCAAATCAGCTAGTTTTCCTGCTCGAATACTTCCCTTCTCGTTCTCCTGAAACTCCGCAAAAGCCGATCCGAGTGTGTAGGAGTAAACGGCTGCCTCGACCGTGATCGAATCGCCGGAGTTGACCGCCGCATGTATCCCAAACAGTGGGTTAAGGTCAGTCATAGGTGCATCAGAACCAAACGCAACAGTCGTCCCCGCCTGTCGCATCGCTCTAAAATCCTCACCGCCCAACGACACTTCCCAATTGAATAAAAACGGCTGCATCGATGGTATTGCCTGCGATTTTGATAACCTTGCAATATCGCTGCGGTGCATTCGTTGTGCATGCTCGATGCGAAACCGCCGGTCGCGGGCCCCGTTTTTGCCCAAAGCGTACTCAAAGGCATCCAGCGCGAACCCATTCTCCCTTTCGCCGATAGCATGGATCAACACCTGCAAACCTGCTTTATCGGCATCGGCTACGCTTCTACGCAATTCGAGGTTATCCTCAGAACGGCTGTCCGCCAACCATTTGACACACCCGCGCCGGACCATCGAACTGCCCGATGCGGACCGCAGTCCCGCCCTCGGTGATTTTTCCCAAAAATCCAGGCCGATACAATCGTAAACCCGTGTTTTCAGACGGCCATTACGATCCAATTCGTTAAATATCGCGTACAGATCATCCGAATGAACATCCTGCACACTTGTCACACCTAGCGAAGCGGCATAATTACTCGCGGTCTCAGCGATCTCGGCCCAATTTGACGCGAAATCAATCGGTACAAGACTGCGAATCCGGTTTAGCGCAGACTGCGTGACTACCCCTGTTGCCCTCCCGCTGGTGTCGCGAACTATTTCGCCGTTCGACGCGACCCGGCTGGTTAAAGCAAATCCGCCCATTTTTAGCGCGAGACTGTTTACATAAGCCGATTTCGGATCGGCAAAATATAGGAATACGGGATTGTGCGAGCTGACGGCGTCAATACCCGCGAGCGTCGGAAGGGCAGCAGATTGCCAACGCCCCTGATCGAGCTTGGCTCCAATTATCCATCGGCCTTTTGGTAGAAAATTTGTAAAATGCGCGATCCGATCAATGACGTCATCCGCACTCGTCGCTCCACTCAGATCCAAATGCGAAAACCGATTCCCAATCGCCGTAAAATGCACGTGAGCATCGTTAAATCCGGGGATTACGAGCTTTCCATTAGCATCGACGATCCGTGTACCCTGGATGGCCATCGCCCGAATAGTTTTATTTGAGCCGACAGCGGTTATACGCTCCCCGGCTATGGCAATCGCCTGCACCCGAGGCTGTTTGCTGTCCAATGTCCGGACGTTACCGTTGATTATGATCAGATCAGTCGCCGGTCTGCCATCGGCGGCAAACCCAAAGCTGAAAATAAAAACTACAGCGAGGGCAAAATTCATTTGCGTTCATACACGACCTTACCGTCAACGACTGTGAATATCACGTGGACATCCCTTATCTTTACCGGGTCGATCATAAAAATATCATCTGAAAGGATAACAAAATCGGCGAGTTTGCCCGTCTCTAGCGTCCCTTTCGATCCCTCTTGAAACTCAGCATAGGCCGATCCCCATGTAAATGCTCTTACCGTTTCGTCAACCGAAATTTTCTGTTCGGGAACCCAGCCGTTGGGATTTTTGTCGTCAAGCGTCCGTCGCGTCACCGCTCCATAAACGCCCCACAAAGGATTGAGCGGAGCGACCGGTGAATCGGAGCCAAAGGCAAGTACGCCGCCGGAATCCAGAATCGTGCGAAATGCGTATGTGCCTTTTAGACGCTTCTCATCTAACCGCTTCCATGCCCAGCGGCCGTCGTCGATGATGTGAAACGGCTGCATTGACGCAACGACCTTTTGCCCTGCAAATCGTTTCAAATCGTCGATCCGCATGTGCTGTGCATGCTCAATAGTAAAGCGGCGATCCTTTGCCCCGTTCGCAGTTTCAATCGCCTGGAAATGGTCGAGAATAGCGGCGTTCGCACGGTCGCCGATCGCGTGTATCCGCACCTGCAGCCCGGATTTATCCGCGTCCTGAATCGTCTGCCGCATTGTCGTCGTAACATCTGCCATCGCAAGGCCGCTCGACGTCGGAGCATCCAGATACGGATCGAAGAACCACGCCGTGGTCGAGCCGAGACTGCCGTCGGCGTAGGATTTGAGACATCCAACCCGGAGCATCGCATCGCCGAAGGCAAAACGCACACCGGTGGCCTCCCAACGCTTGTAATCGTTCAACGGCGAACATCCATAAACGCGTGTCTTGAGTGTCCCGCGGCGAAGCAGTTCCTGATACGCCCCAATATTAGTTCCGGCGGACATATCCTGGACGCTGGTTACACCCAGCGATGCGGCATGATCGGTAGCCGCCTGGGCGGC
>JBBSJK010000083.1:0-12101 GCA_038257355.1 Pyrinomonadales bacterium
AGCGTCTAGCGAGGCATTAGATTCTTTGCGTAACGACATGGAGCAATTAGATCTCTCTGGCCACAAATTCCCGCACCCTTTTTTTGGCGAACTGACCGCCGGAGAGTGGCTGGTCATAGCCGGACTGCACGAGGGACGACACATAAATCAAATAGAGACACTTTTGGCAAAGGTGCGGGAAACGGCGTCGTAACAATTACGTGGGGGTCATTATGCTTTGCGATTAGCTCAGTTTGAAGCCTGCTGGGAACCAACTAATAAAAAGCCCCGGCTGAAAGGAGGGTTATCCAGCCGGGGTAAGACTTCGAACAAATCCCTTGTAGCATACAATGTCGGCACCTGTTCGAAATCGCTGTTAGGATGATTTCGGTATGGGCACAGTTGCAACAAATCAGTCTGCTCAAAGTCCTCTGTAAACGCGGAGAGCGTGCCAGTAATTTATCCATTCGGTCAGTCATTCAAGATGTTTGCATCCTGATACTTTCTTGATACCGCCTAACGCCAACATTGCGATTTATCACCCACTCAATTCCGAAATTAGAAAAGAGCGGTTTGGGGTGATAATATTTTGTTTTAGAATACATAAGTATTAGTTAACGAAAGATTTTGGAATTCTAAGCTAATTTTTTTTCGATAATGGATAAATTTTTAGTACAAGGCGGCCACCCGCTGAGAGGAAAGATCGAGATCGGCGGAGCTAAGAATTCCGCCCTGCCCTGTCTTGCGGCTGCTCTGCTGACTGCTGAAACGGTGACGCTGCACAATGTTCCATATGTAAAAGATTTGATTACGCAACGGCGTCTGCTCGAGGATCTCGGTGCAACTGTTTTGACCCCTGAACTTCGGACTCATAAAATTACGGCGGGAAACATAGAGATATTTGAGGCCCCATATCATCTGGTTAAAACGATGCGGGCTAGCGTTTTGGCGCTCGGGCCGCTGCTTGGGCGTTTCGGCCAGGCCAAAGTCAGTCTGCCCGGCGGATGTGCGATTGGGACACGGCCGATTGACCTGCATTTGCGAGCCTTTGAGAAACTCGGAGCAACCGTCTCGCTCGAATCGGGCGATGTGGTTGCTCGCGCACCGCGCGGACGACTTATCGGAAACACGATAGATTTTGAAAAAGTCACTGTCACCGGCACCGAAAACGTTATGATGGCCGCAGTCTTGGCCAAAGGTAAAACATCGATTAGAAACGCCGCCGAGGAGCCGGAGATCGAGGATCTTGCCGAGCTTTTGAACAAAATGGGGGCGCGTGTCAAAGGCGCCGGGACCGGCGTTATCGAGATTGCTGGTGTCGAGGGTTTGAATGGTGCCGAACATACAATCATTCCCGACCGTATCGAAACAGGCACATTCATCGTTGCTGCCGCGATCACAAATGGCGAGATCGAGATCCGAAGCTGCCGCCCCGAACATTTGACTGCCGTAATCAACAAGCTGCGCGAAGCCGGTGTCGATATCGAGGAACTAAACCAAAGCACGCTGCTGGTTAAATGCTCAACAAGCGGTTTAAGGGCAAAAGATATAATGACCGAGCCGCACCCCAAATTTCCAACCGATATGCAGGCCCAATACATGGCGCTAATGACGCAGGCCGAGGGCGTGTCCAGCGTGACGGAGACGATATTTGAAAACCGGTTTATGCACGCATCTGAGTTAATCAGAATGGGTGCTGACATCAGTATTAACGGCAATACCGCGGTTGTTCGAGGTAAGACACGGCTGATGGCGGCACCAATCATCGCGTCCGATCTTCGAGCCTCAGCGTCGCTCGTTCTGGCTGCCCTCTGTGCCGAAGGCGAGACGACTATCGACCGCGTTTATCACATTGACCGCGGCTATGAGACGATTGTCCGTAAGCTGCGATCACTCGGTGCCGACATCGAGCGCGTGAATGACGGAATGACGATATCTGCCGATGAAACTGTTGTCTGATTTGGCTGCGAAGTATTTCTATCGGGGTTATTTGCAGGAAGGTAATTCATCAAATAATTAACAATTCCAACCGTCTATGGTTAAATAGCGTCATACAAACATGAGTGTGGAAGAGTGTATTTTTTGCAAAATAGCCGATGGCCGAATACCGTCGGAACTGGTGCATGATGATGAGCTTTGTGTCGCGTTTAACGACCTCAGTCCTCAGGCGCCGACACATATTTTGATTATCCCGCGTGAACATGTTGATTCACTCGATAAGACAAATGGGCAAGATAAAACTACGCTCGGACATTTGCTCTTAACTGCCGCATATATCGCTCGCGGAAAAGGTTTTGCGGACGACGGCTATCGCGTCGTTATCAATACAAATTCCGATGGCGGGCAGACGGTTTTTCACCTCCACGTTCATTTGCTGGCCGGTCGGCCGTTTAGTTTTCCGCCGGGTTGATATTTTGCGGTTTAATTTATTGACCTCGAAGTTGTTATGAAAAAGATATTAACGCTTATCGCTTTCGCGTCGCTTGCCTTAACGGGCTGCGGCGGCTCGCAAACTGTGGAGAATCCGGTTGAACTGGTAAATGCCAATGTTTCTATCGACGAATCCCAATTTGCGGGTATTACCGATGCTAATGCCGCTCTCGCCGAGGGAGATCGTCTTTTGGACGAGAATCAGACCCAGTCGGCGATCTCGGCATTTAGACGGGCGATTGAGATCAATCCCGATCTGGCCGAAGCTCATTTTAAGCTAGGTATCGCTTATGATCTTTTCGAAATGCAGATGGAACGAGAGGGTATAGCGGTCGAACCAGTCTCGTCCAACACAAACTCTAAGGACGGCCGAATAAAATCAAACTCCGAAAAGTCTTTTGAAAGGGCTGTCGAAGCGTATAAAAAATGGGTCGCCGCAAACCCCAAGGATGATGTCGCCTATTTTAACCTCGGCCGAACCTACGCAAAACTCACCCAAGACGAAGAAGCGGAGGAATCCTTTGAGGAGGCGATAAAATTAAAGCCCGATGAAACGGAGTACCAGACCGAGCTCGGAGCGATCTTAATTAAACTTGCAAAGTATCGTGAAGCAATCGAGCCGCTAAAAAAAGCAATTGAACTGGACCCTGCAAATGTCCGGGCAGAAGCCATGCTCGAAGACGCCGAGGCCGGCCGTAAGCGGGTCGATTATGTTTCGCCAAAAAACACTAATCAAGCCGCCCCAAACAAGAGTTCTAATTCGAATGTCAACAGCGATTCAAACTCAAATACAACTGCCAAGCCTCTAGCCTCTAACTCAAAACCCACGAAAGATGAGCCAAAAGACACGAGGCCTAGGATGATCTCAAACAAACCGTGATAATTTGTGCAAGACTATAAGACACATTTTGTAGGCGAAGTGTGTCAACTTGACATTAAATTGCCAAAGCGACACATTAGCGAGTGGCCGTCATTGTTCTTTTGTAGGTTTTATGAAGATCGAGATTGATCCTCCAACCGCTTTGTCCCTCGAGCGCCGGATGAGCATGCAGGACGCTCGCGAGGCGATCATTGACAGATTGGCCCGCGACCTGCCGACTGACATTGATCTTGAACGCTTTCTCAATGTCGTCGTCTCAGAGGTTGGGCGTATGCTTGGAGCCGACCGTTGCGATCTGTTGCAGCTTGCCGAGGGGCGAGACCTCGTCATCAGCCACGAATGGCGACGCGACAAATCAGTACCCAAAAGCCAGGGCACGACGCTGCCGTTTGACGCGAGAAAGCTGGCCGAACGTTTTGACGTCAGAAAACCGATTCGTATCAACGATACTCGTTCGACAAAAGACGCAACACTAAAGTTTTTTGCAAAGGCGCTCGAGACGCGATCTTTACTGATTATTCCGATCATTCTCAACGACAATGTGCTCGGCCTTTTGGGACTGCACGATACGCACGAGCCGCGTCAGTGGCTTGACGAGGAAGTTACTTTTCTTGAGTCAATCGCCCGCCAGCTTGCCATCGGTTACCAATATACGAGCCTCTACGTCGCCCAGGAAAAAGAAAGCCGCAGGACAAATGCTCTACTCGAAATTGCAAATACGCTGAATTCTCATTCGGATTTTAAAGAAGTTTCCGAAGGAGTGATGGAGCGGGCGATTAACCTCGTCGGTGCTGATTATGGAGCGCTCGGCGTTCTGGATCAGTCGGAAACGCGCATTTCGCTCGCGACATTCAAATCTGCCGAAGGCATAAAACTCGGCAAAATCCTCAAGATGATCGAGCAGCATAATAAATCGCTGGCGGTCGATTCGTTTGCAAAGCTCGGAGAACTGCTGCGTGACGGTAAGACGCTAAAGCTCGCCGACTCGGAGTTGCCGTTTGCGATCAGGCTGTTTTTTAATACGCAGCTTCACGGTAAAGCGGCGCTCGTCACGCCGGTCAATGTCGCGGGACGTGCGTTTGGCCTGCTCGGATTTGTCTGGAGCAAACAAAGCTCTTTTGAGGACCATGACATCTCTCTCATCGAGGGCATCGCCGATCAGATCGGCACGGCACTCGAACGCGACCAACTCTCGACCGAGGTGATGCGGCTCAAAAGCGAGCTTCATCAAAAGCAAAGCGAGATCGTGGGCCAGGCGCCTGGCATCAGCCGGGCGATTGAGCTTGGCCTAAACGTCGCCGATACTAGTACGACGGTTCTCATTCTCGGCGAATCGGGAACTGGCAAAGAATTGATCGCAAATTTAATTCACTACAACTCGGGTCGTGAAAGTAAACCATTTGTCAAGATAAACTGCGGTGCGATACCCGAAACTCTGCTCGAATCAGAACTGTTTGGCCATGAAAAAGGGGCCTTTACGGACGCGCGCTCGCAGAGACAAGGCCGGTTTGAGGAGGCAAACGGCGGAACTTTATTTTTGGACGAGATCGGTGAGATGTCCTTGCAGGCACAGGTTCGCCTGTTGCGAGTCTTGCAGGACGGCGAATTTACTCGGGTCGGCGGCAAGCAGGTTCTGAAAACTGACGTCCGCGTTATTGCCGCGACCAACAGCGACCTCGAGAAAGCGATCGAGGTCGGCATTTTTCGCAAAGACCTTTTTTATCGTCTGTCAGTTTTCCCGATCTCGCTGCCGCCGCTCCGGACTCGGGTCGAAGATATTAATCTGTTAGTTTTTCACTTTCTTGAGGAATATAAGAGAAAATCGGGACGGTTTATCTCGGGTATTTCAAAAGAGGCTATGCGGGCAATGGTCAGTTACGGTTGGCCGGGCAACGTGCGCGAACTCGAAAATGCGGTCGAAAGGGCCGTAATTATCGCCTCAGGCCGTCAGATCGAGCTCGACGACCTGCCCGAAGCCATCAGCCGCAGTGCCGCCGCATCGTTTGCCCACGCCCGTCTCGAACGCGCGTCGGCAGCGGGCGAGGGTCGGGCGATCGGTCTCGAGATCGAGCTGCCCGCCGCGATGGAAGAGATCGAAAAACAGGTTATTGAAGCAACGCTCGATTACGCAGGCGGCGACAAATCGCGGGCCGCGCGCCTGCTAAATATCGGCCGCAAAACACTTTATCGTAAGCTCGAACAGTACGATGGCGATACGACGTAGAATTAACGCAAAGACACAAAGTTGCACATACGTAAAGATGGAAGTAATAGTCGGCACCGCGGGACACATCGATCACGGTAAAACCGCTCTGATCAAGGCGTTGACCGGTGTCGATGCTGACCGTTTGCCAGAGGAAAAGCGACGCGGGATAACAGTCGATCTCGGATTTGCCGAGATGAGTGCCGGTGATGTTCATTTTGGGTTTGTCGATGTGCCGGGTCACGAGCGATTTGTAAAAAATATGCTCGCTGGTGCGAGCGGCATTGACGTTGTCTTGCTCGTGATCGCCGCCGATGAAGGGGTTATGCCGCAGACACGCGAGCATTTTGACATTTGCCGTTTGCTGGGCGTAAACGCAGGTATCATTGTTCTTACTAAGAGTGATCTGGTCGATGCTGAGACGCTTGAGCTTGCAAAACTCGATGCGGCCGAACTTTCCGAGAATTCCTTTCTCGAAAATGCACCTGTAATCTGTGTCAGCTCGCGAAATGGCAGCGGCATCGATGAACTCAAAGAGACTCTCGTTCAAATCAGTTCCAATTTACAGCGCAAGGACGCCCAGCTCGTAATGCGTTTGCCTATCGACCGAAGCTTTTCGGTCAAAGGATTTGGAGCGGTCGTGACCGGAACTCTCGCGTCGGGCAAAATTTCAGAGGGCGACGAGATAGAGTTGCTTCCTTCAAAAACCAAAGTTCGTGTTCGCGGACTGCAAACTCATGGTCAAAAAGTAAAAAGGGCGACCGCCGGACAGCGTGTCGCCGTAAACCTGGGCGGCATTGACCACTCAATGGCAGAGCGCGGTATGGAGCTTGCTGAGCCGAATGTTTTGAGGCCAACGCAGATATTTGACTCCGAGATCGAAGTTTTGGCTAGTGCTCCCAAACCGCTGCGCTCGCGTCAGCGTGTCCGCATTCATATCGGAACCGTCGAGACTTTGGCAAGAATTCAAATCTTGAACGGAACAGGTGAGATTGCTCCGGGCGAAAAGGATTTCGTGCAGATCAGGTTTGAAACGCCAGTAATCGCTGTTCCGAACGAAAGATTTATTGTCCGCCGCTATTCTCCGCAGATCACGATTGCGGGTGGGACGGTGATAGACACTTTTGCCGTCAAACATCGGAGAAAAGAGATTGAAAGCTCTCGTTTATTTATTAGAGACCTCTTATCCGCAACCAGCAACCACAACGCATTAGTAAAACTCCTAATCCACGCAGCCGGATTCGCAGGTTTGAGTTTTAACGATCTCGAGATGCGTACCGCTCTTCAAAAGGAACATGTATCAAAGGCAATCGAAGCAAACATTTCATCTCTCGATCTGGTCGATGCCGGCGGCCGTTATATTTCGTTTACAGCGTTTGGGGATCTCTCGAAGTCAGTCGAATCGGCCGTCGAGCAATTTCACAAACGAGAACCGATGGCAAAGGGAATGCCGCGCGAAGCCTTGCGCGAAAGTATCTTTGCGTTTTTGCCGCCCGAGATATTTCCGGCTCTGATCGCATCACTCGAATCGGCCGGTAAGATCGTTTTAGATAAAGACACTATCCGGGTCAGCTCATACGAGACAACACTATCGCCCGATGGCGCGGCACTAAGCGAAAAGATACTTGCCAAATATAAAAGTGCCGGGTTGGAGGCACCAAAACTGGAAGATGCTCTGGCGGAGTCTATCACCGGAACAAAGTTTACACGTCACGAAGCGCGAAAATTCTTGCAGTTATTTCTTGATTCCGGAGAAATTGTTAAAGTTACAGAAGAATTTTATTTCACAAAAGACTCGATCAAAGACCTGACTGCAAAACTGCTACAGCTTGCCACAGCGACGAGCGATCACACGGTTGATGTGGCAAAATTTAAGGAGATCGCCGGCGTTTCGAGAAAGTACGCAATCCCGCTGCTCGAATATTTTGACCGTGAAAAGATAACACAACGATTAGGCGATAAACGGGTTATTTTATAATGAAAAAATTCCTGACAGCGCGCTGGCAAGACCTGATAATGGCCAACTACGAGGTCGAGCCGTCGCTGCTCGCTACTCGCGTACCTGCCGGGACCAAACTCGATCTGCTTGACGGGAAATGCTTTGTCTCTCTGGTCGGGTTTATGTTTCTCGACACACGTGTGATTGGCATTCCGGTCCCGTTTCACGTCAACTTTGAAGAGGTAAATCTCCGTTTCTATATCAGACGTGAGGCCGTCGGAGAAACGCGACGTGCAGTCTGTTTTGTAAAAGAGATAGTGCCCAGATTTGCAATCGCATCGGTGGCTCGCATTCTCTACGGTGAACCCTACGAATGCTGGGCGATGAGCCATGAGCGAACGGAAACTACAGTTGTATACAACTGGTCAAAAGGCGGCAGCAGCAATCGTTTGAGCGTCGAAATTGATGAAA
Organism: Pyrinomonadales bacterium; assembly: GCA_038257355.1. Taxonomy (GTDB): domain Bacteria; phylum Acidobacteriota; class Blastocatellia; order Pyrinomonadales; family Pyrinomonadaceae; genus OLB17. The sequence continues at coordinate 7,903 of JBBSJK010000083.1, forward strand.
ACGTCGGTGTTCCAACTTCAGGTTCACACGGCGAGTTTATCATCGAACACTACTGGGGCTACACAAAACGCGGCGGCACACGTGTGAGTGAATACAAGGTCGAGCATCCTAAATGGGAGCTGTTTTCGGTTCGGAATGAGGTGATCGATGTGGATTTTGGCGAGACGTACGGTGAGGACTTTGCATTTCTCGCCGGCCGGAAACCATTTTCTGTAATGCTGGCAAAGGGTTCGGAAGTAGCGGTTTACAAAGGCAAAAGTATCCACTAACCACTTGTCATTATCCGGTGAAACACCTCTTATTCTTTTAATTGTTTATTGGATAGTTTAATGACAAAATATGGCAATCATCGGTATCGTCGCTATTTCTAAAAACTATGCTATCGGCAAAGACGGAAAATTGCCGTGGCATTACAGCTCCGATCTTAAATTTTTTAAAGAAACAACGACCGGCAACGCAGTCGTGATGGGATCGAACACCTGGCGCTCGATCGGCCGTCCGCTGCCTAATCGCCTGAATGTCGTCCTCACACGTTCCGGCTCGGTCGAGACGCCGCCGGAAGTATTAAAACTCAGCAGCAAAGACGAGGTCATTGACCTTTGTAAATACATTAACCGCGATATTTTTATAATAGGCGGGGCTAAAACCTACGCGAATTTTGCGGATTTGATCGACAAATGGATCGTCACCTATGTTCCGGTCGAGGTCGAGGATGCGGATACCTTTATGCCGCTGGATTTTCTCGCCCGATTCGATGAAACTAACGAAATCGCACTCGACGGCGGTCTTGTCGTAAAAATATTTCACAACAGCACCTAAATGGGTGTATTATTGGGGCAAAACCAGATTGATGAAAACAATGCCAATTATGCGTTTCACTATGGAAAAACCCAGGCCATTTCGGAATATCCTTATAGTGATTGCGATCGGTTTAGCATCGTTACTTATCATTGACTATCTATTTTCGGGAATGGCTCCTTTTCTTGGGTTTATAGTGGCGGCGATTGTGATTATCATTTTTTCGCGGAGGTGAAAGGCTATGATGGGCGGAAGAACCTGGGACGAATGGATCGAGGAGTATTCTGAGAGTCATCAACACCCTATTAACAAGCTGACGCATCAACTCGGCATACCAATGATCGCTCTGTCGCTGTTGCTGATCCCAGTTTCCCTTTTAGTCGGCGGAATGTGGCGCTTCGCTCTTGGGCTGTTTGTCGTCGGGTGGATACTACAATTCGTCGGCCACTATTTCGAAGGCAAACCGCCGGAATTTTTTAAGGACTACCGCTTTCTGTTAGTCGGAATGCGGTGGTGGATCAAAAAGACTTTTGGTTAACACTAGTTAATTTGCTAATTTCTCTACCTCAGACATAAATATCATTTGATTTTAGCTCTCGATATCGGTTCGTCCAGCGTCCGCGCCGCTCTTTATGATACGAGGGCGAACGCGATCCCGCATGCGTTTGCAAAGATCGAACGCACACTATCCTTCACCGACGACGGCGGGGCCGAGATTGATGCTAACGATGCTGTCACTCAGGTTATCGCCGCCATTGAAGCACTCCTCGAAAAAACGAAAAAAATACAGGTTGAAATAGAATATGTCGCCTCATGCTCGTTCTGGCACAGTCTTATAGGCATTGATGCGAAAGGAAAGCCAACAACCAAAGTGTTTGGTTGGGCCGATACGCGGAGCGGGAAATATACTGGTACGTTGCGAAAAAAGTTTAGTGAGAAAGAAATACATAGCCGCACCGGAGCACATTTTCATTCCAGCTTTTGGCCGGCGAAATTACTTTGGCTGAGAAAGGAGTTTCCGGATGTGTTTGCAAGGACGGAGCGGTGGCTTTCGTTCGCTGATTATGTCGCATTAAAACTCTGTGGCGAAGAGACAACGAGCGTTTCGATGGCGTCCGGCACAGGGATTTTCGATATTAGAAAATGCGTTTGGGATGATGAATTGCTTAAGTTCTTGAAGATAAAGCCGCGAAATCTACCAGCGATATTTGAGAAAGATACTGTTGCACTCACACTCAATAAAAAGTATGCAAAGCGTTGGCCCCGTCTCGCGAACGCAAAATGGTTTCCTGCAATTGGCGATGGGGCGGCTGATAATATTGGTGCCGGATGCGTAACCAAATCGCAAGCAGCGTTGATGATAGGCACGTCTGGGGCGATGCGGGTTGCCTATGCAGGCGAACCGCCTGATCAAATTCCTGACGGTTTATGGTGTTACCGCATCGACCGCAAACGCGTTGTTATTGGAGGGGCTCTCTCCGATGGCGGCGGGCTTTATCACTGGCTAAAACTCAATCTAAAACTGCCCAAAGACTCCGATGAGCAGATCGCGATGCGTGAACCTGGATCGCACGGTCTGACATTTCTTCCATTCCTCGCCGGCGAACGCAGCACCGGCTACCACGAGTCCGCCACCGGGGCCATAGTTGGCCTAAGATCTGCAACCGATCCGACAGACATTTTGCTAGCCGCCCTCGAATCCGTCGCTTTTCGATTCGCCGAAATATATGACCGTTTGCTTTCCGCAGCTAATATCCAAAGAATAGTTGTGACTGGCGGAGCCCTTCGCGAATCGCCCGTCTGGGCCCACATCATCGCCGATGTGCTCGGCCGAGATCTAACACTAAATAGTGTCTCAGAATCATCTTCCCGCGGCGCGGTTTTGCTTGCTCTTGAAAATATTGGGAAAATGGTGGGTACGGAGATTTCTTCGCCGTCAAATGATCAGCAAATCTCATTTGATAAGCGAAGACGGAGTGTTTACAGAAATATAAGGCAGGAACATAAAAATTTGTATAATCTGCTTTTTAAAAAAATTAAATCTGACGGTGATTTGCACAATAGAAATATTAAACCGCTGAACAAAAGGAAAAAATGACAACTGCAACTCAACCAAAGAAGAACACCGACCTTGACCGGCTGTGCATAAACACTATCCGCACGCTATCGCTCGATGCGATACAGAAGGCGAACTCCGGCCATCCGGGACTGCCGCTTGGGATGGCACCGGCGGCCTATGTTTTGTGGACAAAATTTTTACGGCACAATCCGAAAAATCCCAAATGGTTTGGCCGCGACCGGTTTTTATTGAGCGCGGGACACGGATCGATGTTGATCTATTCGCTGCTGCATTTGACGGGATACGATCTGCCGATGGATGAGCTGAAGAATTTTCGTCAGCTTCATTCAAAAACGCCGGGACACCCTGAGAATTTTTTGACGCCGGGCGTCGAGATAACGACCGGGCCGCTTGGCCAAGGATTTGCAAACGGGGTAGGGATGGGCATTGCCGAAGCACATCTCGCTGCAAAGTTTAACCGGAAAGGCTTTCTGGTTGTCGATAATTTCATCTACTGCATCTGCTCGGACGGCGATCTGATGGAAGGTGTCAGTTACGAATCGGCATCGCTCGCCGGTCATCTGAAACTGGGCAATCTTATTTATCTCTACGACGATAATAAAATCACCATCGACGGTTCGACCGATTTGGCGTTCACCGAGGATGTGACGAAGCGTTTTGAGTCGTGCGGTTGGGATGTGTCCGATGTAGCGGACGGCAATGACCTCAAGGCGATAGAAAAAGCGATCAAGGATGCTCAAAAAGTAAAAAATAAGCCATCGCTGATTCGCGTTCACACGATCATCGGCTACGGAATGCCGAAAGCCGGCACAAGCAAGGCGCACTCCGACGCTCCGGGTGACGAAGCGGTGAAAGAAACCAAACGCAATCTCGGCTGGCCCGAGGACAAGCAGTTTTTTATTCCAAAAGAGGCTCTGACGCATTTCCGCTTGGCAGTGAAAAACGGTGCGGCAATGGAGAAGGATTGGAATCTGCTTGTCAAAAAATACGAGAAAGAACACGCCGGGATCGGTGCGGATTTTCACGATATTAGAACTGGAGACCTACCCGACGGCTGGGAAAAGAGCCTGCCAAAATTTGACGGCGTCGAGGCAAAAGCGACTCGGGCTTATAGCGGTGAAGTGATAAACGCGATTGCAGACTCGCTGCCCGGCTTGATCGGTGGCTCCGCTGATCTTAAGCCGTCGAACAATACATACATCAATTCATCGGCCGACATTCAGGCCGGAAGATTCGAAAACCGCAATATCCATTACGGCATCCGCGAACACGCAATGGCGGCGGCGATGAACGGAATGGCACTGTACGGCAGCGTGATACC
>JBBSJK010000084.1:0-11732 GCA_038257355.1 Pyrinomonadales bacterium
ATAATTAAAAAGCGCGGTCCTTGCGGAACCGATGTGTAGATAGCCGGTGGGGCTAGGGGCAAATCTGACGCGTGTAGTCATAAATAAAAAAGTCGCCAGCAATATCGCGGCGACCGATCACAGATACTATCCCGGAAATCTCAAATCTGATATTTGATATTTGAGATAAAAAAATGGCGGAGACGACAGGATTCGAACCTGTGGTAGTCTTTTGGACTACAACGATTTAGCAAACCGCCGCTTTCAGCCGCTCAGCCACGTCTCCGCATCTGCCTTTGTGGGCAGAGTTCAATTCTAGCCGACAAGCAAACTTTGTCAAGTTTATCGCATCTTAGATTTAACAACGACCCGATTCGCGGCTTGACAGACTTGATGTTTGCGAACAAAATACGAGAGTTACTGGTATTACGTTTTGATGGGCTTCACGACAAAGATTAAACGAATTTTACAACCGAGTTTGCTGTTGCTGATAATAATCGGTGGAGCATCCATTTCTGCGTCTGCGTTAAATGTTGCGGTGGTGGCCGAAAATGGTTCAAACCTCGGAATTATAAAGGGAATTGTCCGCGACGACGGAGGCAGCCCGATTGCCGAGGCCTCAGTAGCGATATTTCGTTCTGGGACAACAAAGCTGTTGAAACAAGTCATTTCGGGAAGAGATGGCAGTTTTCTGGCGAAGATCGTACCCGGAACCTATACAGTTTTAGCGGTCGCGCAGGGGTTTAATCCGACTTATTTGTTTGGGGTCGACGTGGGACGTTCGTCCGAACTTGTTTACGGTTTTAGACTTGAGCGTTCGGGCAGCGGTAATACACTTCCCGAAAAGCGGGTGGATCGCAATAGTTCAAAATGGCGCATTCGCGCAGCCCAGACCCAGCGGTCGATTTATCAAAATCGCGAGGGCGACGCACCGGTTGTCGCGGTTACCGGTGACAGTACGGCGACGGCTGATACTGAGAGTGAAGATGAGAGTTCGGCAGACAGAAAGGGCCAGACGGTTATCGAGACATATTTTGCGGGTTCTGATCAGGGGAGTTATGCCGGCCTAAATTTTGCAACGCTTATCCCGGTTGGTGATGAGACCGAGTTAGTCGTCGCCGGTCAGACAGGGACAAGCAATACCTCACCTCTGCGTTTAGAAACATCATTAAAATTAAACCCATTCGACGGCCATCAACTTCGTTTGAATACCTCAGTCGGCCGGCTTGGCAGCGTGGCGACAGGAAATGAAATGAAACCACTCGGACAGGTTTCATTTCAGGCTCTGGATGAATGGAAGATCCGCGAAGGCGTGATTCTTGTCTTTGGCCTCGATTATTCGCGTTTTATGGGAGCCAGCAATGATTCCTCGCTTTCACCCCGGCTCGGCCTTCAATTCGACATAAATGCTAAAACGCGTTTGCGGAGCTCATTTACGACCCAAACCGAAGATAAATCTTGGTCCAGAGCGATAGATCTCGAAGGGCAAAGCGTTGCCTTTACCGAACCAGTCGCTATCGAAGATCTTGTTATAGATGACGGCAAGTCGCAGATGAACAAGAGCCGTCGTTTGGAGTTTGGTATTGAACGGATTATCGACAACCGTTCAAGTATTGAGGCAAACGCTTTTTTTGATACTACTCTAGGACGCGGCATCGGGTTAAATAGTTTCTCATTTGATAGTCTGGCCGGCGATGGTTTTGGCGAGTTTGTCGCCAATCAACAGGGCAAATCTCACGGAATCAGGATTGTTTACACACGTAAAGTAAGTGACGTATTTACGGCCTCCGCCGGTTATTCGCTAGGCAGCGGGCAAAAGCTCTCGTCGGCCGCAATCTCAGATCCGTTAGATATTTTTGAGAATGATTTTTTCCAATCCTTTTTTACACAGATCGCCGCTGATCTAAAGACCGGCACGAGCATCAGGACGATCTATCGTCTTTCGCCGCAGGCAACCGTTTTTGCGATCGATCCGTTTAAGGGGCGTCTCGCGATTTACGATCCGGGCCTGAGCGTTTTTGTAACGCAAAGTTTGCCAAATTTAGGCCTACCTTTCCGTGCCGAAGCAATTGTTGATGCACGGAATATCTTTGATATTCAATCAGGGGTTTTCGGTGATGAAGGCAGCCTTCGCCTTAATGCTCAACGCCGGATGCTGCGGGGCGGCATACAAGTAAGATTCTAATTATTTTGCCGCAGTAGAAACGGTTTTTCACAAATACGATTTGTTTCTCAGTGTTGCCGCCTTTGCTGCGGTTTTTATTTTGTCCAAATTCTCGGATTATCCAGCGAAATACTGAATAGCCATAAAGTATAATTGTATGTGGCAGCGTCAGAACCTTAATTTTTTCTAGTAAATATCGCATTCGCACCCGGTGCTAAGCTTTTCACTTACTGGAACACATTTTGCGTTATAAAACTGTTGGTGAGGTATGCCCTGATCTGATGAAGGAAAAGATGCTAACAAGTTGGAGCCTGATATGGCTCTTGGCCTCGGTGCTGTTGGTTGCAGCCGGGGCGTTAAGCTTGTCTCAGCGTGCTTTTCAAAATCTGCCGGCAACCGACGGCATCCATTGGGCCCAGCGGGCGGACGGTATCTACGCCGAAAAAGTGACGCCAGGGTTTGCCGGTTCACGGGCTGGGATATCTGTGGGCGACAAGCTGATCGGCATCGGATTTGACGGCGAGAAAACCGAGGAGGTCACATCCGTCGCCGATGTCCAAATGTATATCGAGTCGGCCGGTGTGGATGGCAATCTTACCTATTTTTATCAGAAACCCGCATATTCCTTTTCCGATAATTATTATTTTGCCGACCTGCGAAATATAGACCCCATTGAACGATGGACACCATCGATAATTTTTCTTTCGATCGTCGGTTTTGTGTGGCTCGGCGTCGGTATTTTTGTTCTTTTTAAGCAAGGCAGCACATCGCCATTCGTATTGCATTTTGCGATGGTTTGTTTGGCGGCGTTTGTCTTCCACACTTACCGCTCGATAGGTATCGGGCGTGATTATGACCTGGCCATAGATCTTTTGGACAATATTGCTCTCGCGTTATTTGTCCCACTGTTTTTGCATTTTTGTATTCGATACCCCGTTAGAAGCGATGTGTTTTCCGAGTCGCGTTGGAAAACTTATATTCTGTATGTTCCGGCTGCGGTCTTTTCACTAACTCTCGTTGTCTTATCGCTTGTCCCTCAATTTTGGCCCGAATCTGGAGTGACGGGCTTAATGGCAAGACTAACCGACCGTTATAATCTATTTGGCCTGCTCTATCAATGTATTTTTTACCATTTTGTTCTCGGCGTATCCGCCGGTGCTAGTTTGCTCGTTTGGCGATTTTTCACGAATCGTCAGGCTGTCGTTCGCCAGCGTCTGAAATGGGCGATGTGGGGAACGGTCGCTGCAATCGTCCCGGTGGTTTTAATGCAGCTAACCGAGCGACTCGGCATAAATATACCTGATGACAATTTTAGTACTGCAATAACGACCCTGCCGCTCGCTCTGATACCACTGAGTTTTGGCCATTCGGTTGTCCGCTACAGGTTGATGGATGTCGATGTCGTGGTCCGCCGGGCGCTTGTTTATGCAATTACGACTGTTGCGATTGCCATGATGATCGGTACTGTCGCGCTGGGTCTTGTATTCCTGGCCGTAGGCAGTAATTTATCGACAACTGAGATTACGCTCAGGGCAATTATCGCCATTGTTGCGATGGGGGCAATCGTCATGCTCAGCGAACCGCTGAAGAAGTTTTTGCAAGAGCGAGCCGAGCGTTTCTTCTACGGTGAGCGTTATGATCTGCGGCAGGGATTGCTCGATTTTGGCAAAACGCTATCCGCGACCACCGCACTAGACCCGCTGCTTGACGGATTGTCCGAGCGTTTGCGTCAGGTCCTTGATGTTCAAAAGGTCGCCGTTTTTATTGAGGACCCAGCCACCGCTGAGCACTATCGTTTGGCAAAATCAGTCGGATTGAGCGAAACGTACAAGATCCCGGCCGATTTCCGGACGATGATAAGGCAAAAATCGGCGGCCAAAGGTATCGTGAGAGCCGACGAATTTGACGTTCAGGAAATTGATATTAGTCACACGGATACAAATGGCAATGGCAACGGCAATGGGCATGGTAAAGCGGTCATGCGGCAGGAATTGCACTATTTTGTTCCATGCGTTGTCGGCGGCCAGATGGTCGCTGTCATCGGACTCGGCCGGGCGACCGACGGCTCTTTGCTGTCATCGGAGGATCTTGAGATCTTAAAAACTGTCTCCGGTTATATCGCCGTGGCGATTGAGAACAGCCGCCTTTACGGCCAGCAAAAAGAGCATACCGAGGAACTCGCACTGCTCAAGGAATTTAACGAGTCGATCGTCGAATCTGTCAATGTCGGCCTGTTAGCCGTTGACGATGACGGCCGCATTATCCGCTGTAATTCACCGTTTGAACAAATGATGGGCCTCGGCCGCGAGGAGACTGTTGGGCGGTTGGTCGAGGATATTTTTGATGAGAGCTTTGCCTTAAATCTTGAAAATATTCTCGGCAAATCACGCTGGCACCTGACTGAGGTCCGCAATGCGTATAAACTGCACACCTATGACAAGGGCGGCAAATCCCTGATCCTTAACGTCGCCATCGCACCGCTCCGGTCGGTTTCGAATCAGCAAACCGGTGCGATCATTGTATTCGAAAATGTTTCGTCCCGCGTCAAACTTGAGGAAACGCTGCAACAGAGCGAGAAACTATCGAGCATCGGCCTGCTTGCTGCCGGTGTTGCACACGAGGTAAACACGCCGCTCACCGGTGTTTCGAGCTACACCCAATTACTGCTCGGTATGATTCCCGAGACCGATCCCAAACACGCACTTTTACAAAAGATGCAGAGACAAACCGACCGGGCGACCAATATCGTCGGCAATCTGCTCAATTTTTCGCGCACAGGAAATTCCGAGCAATTTGGCGACATCGCTATCAATAAGCTCCTCAACGACACGCTCCAACTGCTCGAACCGCAGCTCAGAAAATCCAATATCAAGATTATTAAAGATTACGCGGATGATGCGCCTCCGATCTCGGGCAGCGGCGGCAAGCTGCAGCAGGTTTTTACAAACCTGATCCTAAACGCCAGAGACGCGATGTTTGACGGAGGACGTATTACGCTTCGCACCTACAACGAGGATGGCAATGGGGTTGCGATCGAAGTTACCGACGATGGCGAAGGGATTCCGGCCGAAAATCTCAAGAAAGTTTTTGATCCCTTCTTTACGACCAAAGGAGTCGGGAACGGCACGGGGCTTGGCCTCGCAGTTTCCTACGGGATCATTCAGGAGCACAACGGCACGATAGAGGTACACAGCTCCCAAGGCAAGGGCACCACTTTCCGGTTATTGTTCCCAATCGCTGAGGCCGACCGGCAACGTAAGGTGAGCTAACCTCAGGGTTAGGTTTTGTCCTTTCCACTCGCGGTCCTTGCAAAATAGACTGCCACCAAAAAAGCCACAAACATTATAGCCGACGCCGTCCAAAATGTGCGGTAGAGCGTGAAATCGTCGATCATATTTATCGCATTATTAAGCAAAAGCCCGCCTACTATCGGCCCGATCGCCCGTGCGAGGCTTGCGCCTGACTGCATAATCCCGAGCGTGCGGCCCTGGTCGTGCTCGGAGGCGGTTTTTGATGCGAGGCTTGTAAGGCCGGGCGATGCAAAGGCGTTTCCAAACGACAAAACAGCTGTACCGATCAAGAGAGCGATCAAGCCGCCTGTTCCAGGCCCAACGACCGGGATCGCAAATAGGCTCACGACCATCATCATGCAGCCGACGGCAATCAAAGGCGACTCACCAAATTTCTGAACCAGCCGGTTGAAAAGTACTCCTTGCCCAATGATCGAAATAAGGCCGACAAAAGCAAACAGATAACCGTTCTGCTCCGGCGTGTAGTCAAATCGAAACGCCGTGTAGAGCACAAATGCATACGTCATTATTGAAAACGCAGTGACCAGTAGAAAGTAAACGATATTGATCTCACGAAATTCCTTTTGTTTGAACGCGTCGAAAAGATCGCCAAGACGGCTCTTTCGTTCGGGTAGAGCTGCCCGTGCGTCAGCCTTTAGCGATTCCGGCAGGACAAAGTAAAGAGCGATCGCATTTACAAGCGACAGGCCGGCGGCGAAAAAGAATGGAACGTGGACACCATATTTACTGAGAATTCCGGCCATCGCCGGCCCAAATATAAACCCGAGGCCAAACGCCGCCCCAAACAGTCCCATGCCCTTAGCCCGATTTTCTGTTGACGTAACATCCGCGATATAGGCTTGTGCGGTCGAGATGTTTCCGCCTGTTATGCCGCCGATGATACGCCCTACAAAGACCAGAACTAACGTATTCGCAAAACCGATGACAAAATAGCCGACCGCCGAGCCGAGCAGGCTGATAAACAGGATCGGCCGCCGTCCGTAGCGGTCAGACAGCCGTCCAAGCACCGGCGAAAAAATGAACTGCATCGCCGAATATGACGCGACCAGAAACCCGATCTCGAGCGGCGTTGCAAAAAATGGAGCGGTATTGGCGTAATACGGCAGAATCGGAATGACCATTCCAAATCCGATCAGATCGATAAAAACCGTAACGAAAATGATAATGAGAGGCGGGGTGAAAAACTTTTCGTTACTCTTCTCGGTTTTCATCATTTTGAAACTGAACGCGGCGGTAAAGGTCAGGCAATGGGATCGACATCTCGACCGATGCTAATTCGACGATGTCGCTGCTCTCGTTAAAAAAATATGTTAGCCAGCCGCCGTTTGCCTGCCGCCGGTGAACCTCGGCATACATCCGGTGCTGGTCAACGATGACATATTCCTGCAGGCTCGGTATTTGTAGATAATAAAGCAGCTTTTCACTTCTATCCACGCGCTCGGTCGCTGGCGAGGTCACCTCAATAATCAAGATCGGTTGGTTGCGATAGTATGGATCCGCAGGGTTTTCTTCGCAGGAAACGATCACGTCTGGATAATAAAAGACAGACTTTGAGACCCGAACTTTGATATCACCAAAAAAAGGCAGACATTTCGAGCTGCGCAGATGATTGACGAGGAATGCGTAAAGCTCGCCGGCAATCAGGTTATTTCTATCACTCGCCCCAGCCATCAAATAGACTTCGCCGTCGACAAACTCATGTTTAAATGGGCTGGTTATCTCACTTTCGAGATAATCTTCGACGCTGACCTTCGTTTTTAATTTTGGCGAAGCCATAACGAAATTTTAGCAAACAATTGATTCATAGTAGAATCAAAGACATAACAATAGCACAGCTAAAAAGCTTGCCGGGGAAATATATCGAATGTTAAAAACTAAAATCGTCCTAGCCTTATTTGCCGCATTTCTAATCTCTTCTATGTATCAGGAAACGCCTGCTCAGAAGAGACCGACGCGACGGACCGCACCGGTCACCGCCGTAAAACCTGTGCCGCCGGAGATAGCCTACACGATCTCGATGTCAAAACCTTATACGCACCTGCTCGAGGTCGAGATGCGTGTTAAATGGACGCAAATGCCGGAGAAAACCGAGTTGAAGCTGCCGGTTTGGACACCGGGCAGCTATCTGATCCGCGAATATTCGCGGCACGTGCAGAGCTTCGCCGTCAAAAATCCGGCTGGCGCCAACCTGGCGTGGACAAAGACAAATAAGAATACCTGGCAGGTCGATACAAAAAGCGCAAACGAGATCGTCGTCACCTATCTCGTCTATTCAAACGAGCTCACGGTGCGTACCAACGAACTCAACGATGAGCACGCATTCTGGAACAATTCCGCCCTCCTGTTTTTTGTCAAAGACCATCTGAGCGCCGCGTCAACTGTAAAGGTAAATCCATTTGGCAACTGGCGGGTGGCGACCGGCCTGCCGGCGGTTGCGGGCCAGGCAAACACCTTTCGGGCTGAGAATTATGACATTCTCTATGATTCGCCGTTCGAGGTCAGTGATTTTAAGGAGATAAAGTTTAACGTTCAGGGCAAACCACATCGCTATGTTGTCACAGGCGAGGGCAATTATGATCTGCCAAAACTGGCCGCCGACACGGCGAAGATCATCGAGGAATGTTACAAAATATTTGGCGATCTGCCGTATGACGATTACACATTTATCCTGAATCTGCGCGGCGGCGGTGGACTCGAACATCTGAACTCGACCGCTCTGCAGGCCAACCGGTTTTTATTCAGTTCCGAAGCCAGATACAAAGGCTTTTTGAGCCTTGTCGTGCATGAGTTTTTTCACGTGTGGAATGTTAAACGCATTCGCCCCGATGTACTCGGCCCGTTTGATTACGAAAACGAGAATTATACACGGCTCTTATGGGTTGCCGAGGGCACGACATCATATTACGAGGGAATTGTGATGCGCCGTGCCGGTTTGATTACCGACAGAGAGTTTCTGAGTAGCAAAGCGGAGGTGATCAAACAGTTGCAGGAACGTCCCGGCAGATTTGAAACGAGTCTCGAAGAGGCTAGCTTTGACGCCTGGATAAAATTTTACCGTCAGGACGAGAATGCCCTAAACAATCAGATCTCATACTACGACAAAGGCGATCTCGTCAGTATGATGCTAGATATTACGATCAGGACATCGTCCGCCGGAGCCAAGACGATGGACGACGTGATGCGATACCTCTACGACGAATTTTCAAAAAAGGGCAGGAATTTCACGCCCGCAGATTTTCAAAAAACGTCAGAAATGATGGCGGGCAAAAGCCTCGACGATTTTTTTGCCAAATACGTTCGGGGCCGCTCTGAGATCGACTATTCCGAGATTGTCAGAGGCGTCGGGCTGCAATTGACAACGAGAGACAGCGGCGCTGGCCGAGCATATATAGGAGCGACTACGTTTGAGGATTCAGGGCGTCTAAATATCAGATCGGTCACGGCCGGCACACCGGCCTACGAGCAAGGCCTAAATAGCGGTGACCAGATCGTCGCGATCGACGGCTATCGAGCGACGCAGACGTTTTTGCAAACGTATATCGCCGAACGAAAACCAAATGACACGATCCGGCTCTCGATCTTCCGGTTCGACAAGCTCCGCGATATCACCTTCACCCTCGGCTCCGACGTCCGAAAACAATACAATTTTACCCCCGTAGCCGAACCAACCGAGGAGCAGAAAAAATTGTACCAACAGTATTTAATCTCGGATCTCTAATTCAATCGGTGATAGAAAGTTATAGTGGTGAAAAGAATCGCGAGAATCGCAGACTGGATTGGTAACGGTTTTTTGGGCTGCCAACACCTGTACCAATCAGCCAAAATAACTGTACCAATCTGGTCAAAATTGATGACCAAATGACACTTTACCTTTGACCAATCGATGGGTATTTTATATGTGAACCGACGGCATCGGTTAACGGAAAATCCAGTATTTATCACAATCCGGTATATGAACTGCGTAAATTGTGGCACGTGCCACATTTAAAAACACCGTTCTAAAATTCACAAAACTGGTAAATTCTGAAATGCAAAAAAATTACCATAAAAAAAATAGAACGTGGGTCAGCGAATAGTGGCTTTGGCTTTAGTTTATTGACAGCATATTTGCGTCTCGTTATGATTCAGAGATGCGGTTGGGTTTAACATTTTCTTCGGCGGGGCTTTTGACGGCTGTGCTTGGTGGGGTTCTATTGCTTTCGGGGTGTCAGAGCAATATGTTTGAGCAGCAGAATGCGGCTCCGGCAACGATGAGCAGTGTGCCGGCGGTGCGGTTGAATTTCCGGTATGAGCCAGATGTGCCGGCCCCGGCGGGTGATCCGAACCGGGCGGCAGCGGATGAGCGGGATGCGGCAGTCCAGACCGATTTTGACACAAACCGGCCGCAGGAAATACTTGACCGGACGATCTCGTCGCCTGACAAAAAACGGGTCGTAGCTGTCTATCACCGCGTCACTGACTATCAGACCGAGTATCGCCTCGATATGTATTCGTCCGATGGTGTGCGGCTCAAAATAATGACCTCGGACACTATGGCGATCCACTTTCCGGACACTATCGTCTGGTCGCCCGATTCGGCCTCGCTGGCGTTTGTCGCGATGATCAGGGTGGTTGCTCCCGATCTAGGTTTGACCCCGACTGCAACGCCTGGACCCGACAACTCTGCTGAAAGTAACGAGACACCGCGGACCGATAACACAAATACAACGGTAGAAAATACAAATACTGAGCCTGAGGCCGCTCCCGCCCCGGCCGCTCCGACACCTGCCTCTCCAACCGGCATCCTGACCTTTCGCTCAGAGCAGATCTACACTTCATCTGCCGACGGAACCGATGTTAAACCGATCACCGCAAACGAGGGGTTGATCTATTTTTATTATCAATGGTCGCCCGACAGCTCGATGCTGGTCGCCCTCTCGGCAACGGTCCGCGAATGGAAATTTCTCGAGGTCATGGCCGGCAGCAAGGGCGAGATGATGGTGCCTCAGGGGCGTCCTAGAATAATCGAAAAAAACGGACGCGAACGACGCCTCGATGATAATCTGACGGCTGTCAGACCGGTCTGGTCGCCCGATTCGTCAAAGGTTGCGGCGGCATTCGACACCCAGATACGGATCTATGACGCGACCGGAACCAATCCGACACAGGCGGCGATACCGCTTCGCAATCAGCTTCTGATCTCGTCGCAGGCCTACGACCGTGAGCAGCAACGTTCTCTCCAGGCCTCCGATCCGAATTTTAATACACAGCCCGACACAAACTCGACCCCCGATCAGACGCTCTCAACATTGCCTGATCCCAATTTGCTGGTGTCCTACAATCCGATTGTCGAGATCGCCTGGACGGCCGACGATCTGCTCTATCTGCAAACCGCTTATCTCAAAAGTATGAGAAACGAAGCGGACAGCGTTCGCAGCTTTTCGCGCTGGCACCGGCTGGCGTTGTCCGCCCAGGTAACTACGCCCGTAAGGTAAATTATGAAATATGAGTGCATCGCCGATATATATTCGGCCAACCGGAAAATCCGCGAAAAGTTTACGACGACCGTTAACAATATCTCTCAAGCAGAAGCCTCAGCCTTGCTAGATGGCGAAAAATGGACGATCGGACAAATCGTCGAGCATATCTCGTTGGTCGGGGTTGGCATTTCGCGTATCTGTGCAAAATTGCTGGCGGCTTCTAAGGCGGACAATAAGCCGTCGGACGGCCGCTTTTCATTATCAACTGATTTTAGTAAACGTGGAGTAGAGATCGCCGGACTTAAGGTCGAAGCTCCTGAACGGGTTCAACCGACTGGCAAAATGCTGATCCCCGATGCTCTCGAAAATCTCGTAGCGTCTAGCGAGGCATTAGATTCTTTGCGTAACGACATGGAGCAATTAGATCTCTCTGGCCACAAATTCCCGCACCCTTTTTTTGGCGAACTGACCGCCGGAGAGTGGCTGGTTATAGCCGGACTGCACGAGGGACGACACATAAATCAAATAGAGACACTTTTGGCAAAGGTACGGGAAACGGCGACGTAACCATTACGTGGGGGTCATTATGCGTTGCGATTAGCTCAGTTAGAAGCCTGCTGGCTACCAACTAATAAAAAGCCCCGGCTGAAAGGAGGGTTATCCAGCCGGGGTAAGACTTCGAACAAATCCCTTGTAGCAAACAATGTCGGCACCTGTTCGAAATCGCTGTTAGGATGATTTCGGTATGGGCACAGTTGCAACAAATCAGTCTGCTCAAAGTCCTCTGTAAACGCGGAGAGCGTGCCAGTAATTTATCCA
>JBBSJK010000085.1:0-11680 GCA_038257355.1 Pyrinomonadales bacterium
AAAGACAAAGATAAGACGATCGAATATCTGAACAAAGCGTATGACGAGCGTGACAGGCAGTTGGTCGAACTAAAGGTCAGTAAAACTTGGGACTTCGTGCGAGACGGCCCGCGATTAAAGGAATTGGTCAGACGAGTCGGGATTCCGGAATAGATGGAGAATAGTTCACAGCTCATAATTTATCAGACCGAATCGGGCGAGACTAAGCTGGAGGTGCGTCTCGAAAACGAAACCGTCTGGCTGACGCAAAAACTGATGGCGGAACTGTTTCAGACCACGAAGCAGAATATTAGTCTGCACCTGCAAAATATCTTTGCAGAGGGTGAGTTGGATGAAAATTCAGTTGTAAAGGAATTCTTGACAACTGCCGCAGACGGCAAAAATTATAGAACCGCATTCTACAACTTAGACGTTATTATTTCAGTTGGTTACCGCATAAAATCGAGCGTTGCCACGCGATTTCGGCAGTGGGCGACGCGGCATATCAGGGAATATATCGTCAAAGGTTTTGTGCTCGATGATGAACGGCTTAAGAATCCTGATCTGCCGTTTGATTACTTTGATGAATTGCTCCGCCGGATTCAGGACATCCGCACGTCCGAGCGGCGTTTTTATCAAAAGATCACAGACATCTACGCAACAAGCGTAGATTACGACCCAACAGAGGAAAGCAGCATCTTGTTTTTCAAGACCGTTCAAAACAAAATGCATTGGGCGATTACCGGGAAGACGGCTGCCGAGATAATCGCCGAGCGTGCCGATAGCGGCAAGCCAAATATGGGCCTGACCAACTGGCGAGGCCCAAAACCGCGAAAGCACGATGTCGGCATCGCAAAAAATTATCTCGATGAAAACGAACTTGCGGCACTCAATAATTTGACCGAACAATACCTTGTCTTTGCCGAAGGCCAGGCAATGCGCCGCATTCCGATGTACATGAAGGACTGGATAGAAAAACTCCACGGCTTTCTCCAGCTAAATGACCGAACATTTTGGATCATGCCGGCAAGGTCTCACACGAACTCGCAATCGAAAAGGCCGAAAGCGAATATGAAAAGTATAATGCCGCCGCCCGGAAGTCGATTGAAAGCGGTTTTGATAAGGCGACGAGTAAACTAACAACTTCAATACCGAAAAAGGTGAAGAATTCAGAACAATGAAACGATGCCCTGAATGCAGACGGGATGATTTCGACGACGGGAAAAATGAAAAACGAACGTGCTGATTTTGTTGAGTTGACGGAAGATGTCTCGGCCTCGCCTTTGTGGAATCGTGACCTCGCCCCTACGACCATCGAGCAGCGGACCTGGTCGACCTGGAACATCGCCGCGCTTTGGATCGGGATGAGCGTGGTCATTACGACCTATACGCTAGCTGGCGGGTTTATCGAGGCAGGGATGAACTGGTGGCAGGCGATGATAACAATCCTGCTCGGCAACTGCATCGTGCTGATCCCGATGGTTTTGAACGCTCATGCCGGAACGAAGTACGGAGTGTCGTTTCCGGTACTTGCAAGGGCTTCGTTTGGTACGAAGGGGGCGAACATTCCGGCGATACTTCGGGCGATCGTTGCGTGCGGCTGGTTTGGCATTCAAACCTGGATAGGCGGCACTGCGATCGACGCCTTACTCAATGCGGTTTGGAGCGGTTGGGCGGGCATCGGCGGCGGGGCTCTGATCGGCGGCAATCCGCTGCACACATGGCTCGCGTTTCTGCTGTTCTGGCTAATTCAGGTTGTAATCATTCTGAAGGGCATCGAGGGAATCAAATACCTCGAATCGTGGGCGGCGCCGCTTTTATTATTCGGCGGGCTGGTGTTGTTATATTGGGCCGCGTCGAATGCGGGCGGGCTTGGAAATGTTCTGTCGCAGTCGGCAGTTCTGCAAAAGGAATCGAATAATTTTTGGGCTATTTTCCCGGGTGCTCTTACTGCTTCGGTCGGCTATTGGGCAACGCTTAGTTTGAATATCCCTGATTTTACAAGATACGCGAAATCGCAGAAATCGCAGATGTTCGGACAGGCTTTGGGGCTGCCGTTGACGATGACGGCGTTTGCGTTTATCGGTGTCGCAGTGACGAGCGCGACTGTGATTATTTACGGCGAAGCGATTCCCGATCCGGTAAAGCTAATTCAGAGATTCGACAGTACGTTCGTGATTTTATTCGCCATGATCGTGATTTTTATCGCACAGCTAACGACCAACATGGCCGCCAACGTCGTCTCGCCGTCAAACGATTTTTCTAATCTGAGCCCGAAACGAATCTCGTATGTAACCGGCGGTTTGATAACGGCTGTGATCGGCATTCTAATGATGCCGTGGCAGTTAATGTCGTCAATGGGAGCTTACATTTTTACGTGGCTGATCGGATATTCGGGCCTTATGGGAGCAATCGGCGGCATTCTGATCTGCGACTACTTTCTGATTCGGCGCAGACGTTTAGAGCTAGTTGAACTCTTTAAAATCGACGGCATTTATTCGTACGGCAGCGGCTTTAACTGGCGTGCTATTGTTGCACTAATCGTCGCCATCGCCCCCGTAGTCCCGGGATTCCTAAGCGCCGCGACGACACCGGGCGGGAAGGTGGCCGATCCGAATATTTTTAACACGCTTTATATTTATTCCTGGTTTGTTACTTTTTCGATTGGGTTTGTGCTTTACTTTATCCTGATGAAAAATTACAAGGCAAAAACACGCGTCTAAATGCAAGAATTTCTGTGTTAAAATGAAAGCATTACGGCAACGCAAGTTTTATAAGACACGTGGAAAGAGATTACCAATGATTCGTTAGGCGCGTTCTGGAGGAATATTTGGAAATGGTCTAGACGATTGAGTCGGACGCTGTGGTTGTCGATGCCAATTTCTTAATTTCCATTTGTTCTAAAGAGCCGGTTACGGATGTAGTCGTTCCGTAGACTCAATATTTATTGCTCTTGCATAGAAACTAACAAAAACCCGAAACGTCGAGCTTTTACTTTCGACAATGGAATGATTAATCAGGCCGAAAAAAAATGCGCCGCGGTTACGATCAAAGCCCTATAAATTTGGAGACTGGAATGTCAAGAATAATCAAATGTGGACTCATACAGTCGCACAATGTTGCGCCGACCGATGCGCCGATACCTGAGATAAGGCAGGCTAATCTCGATCATCAGATGAAGATGGTCGAAGACGCGGCTCGGCAAGGCGTGCAGATGCTTTGCTTTCAGGAAATTTTCACGATGCCGTATTTCTGTGCTGAGCAGCAAACGCGATGGTATGATGCGGTCGAGCGGATACCGGACGGCCCGACCGTCAAGATGATGCAGGATGTTGCAAAAGAACACGGGATGGTAATGATCGTGCCGATATATGAGGAAGAGCAGAGCGGCGTTTATTACAATTCGGCCGCGGTCATCGACGCTGACGGCAAATACCTCGGCAAATATCGAAAGACGCATATACCGCACGTCGCACCTGGCTTTTGGGAGAAATTCTATTTTCGTCCAGGTAATCTCGCGTATCCGTGTTTTGACACAGCGTTTGCCCGGATCGGCGTTTATATTTGTTATGACCGACATTTTCCCGAAGGCGCCCGATGTCTAGGCCTCAATGGGGCCGAGATAATTTTTAATCCATCTGCTACCGTCGCCGGCCTGAGCGAATATCTCTGGAAGCTCGAACAGCCCGCACACGCGGTCGCCAACGGATACTTCGTCGGTGCGATCAATCGCGTCGGAACGGAAGCCCCGTGGAACATTGGCGAATTTTACGGCCAAAGTTATTTCTGCGACCCGCGCGGCCAGATCATCGTCGAAGGCTCTCGCGATCAGGATGAGCTCGTCGTCGCCGACCTCGATATGGACAAGATCCGTGAGGTGCGAAATACATGGCAATTTTTTAGAGATCGCCGGCCGGATGCGTATGGTGAGATCGTGGCTGACTAAGCCCGGAACCTGATGTTGCCGTATCATCTTAATAGGCAAACTTAATTATGCTGGTTGAGAATAAAGAACAAGTTTTTAGAATGCTTTCTAACAACGCTGATGCGTTTGATGATTTGGGAGTGCAACGATTTGGTCTCTTCGGTTCGTTTGTAACAGGCAAGCAGAATGACCGGAGCGATGTGGATTTGTTGGTGGAGTTCAAACCGGGACAAAAGTCATTCGACAGGTTTATGAACCTCGCTTTTCTGCTGGAAGATGTCCTCGGTCGTAAGGTTGATCTCATTACGCCGGAATCGCTTAGCCCGTACATCGGACCCAAAATATTAGCTGAGGTTGAGTATGGCCCTATCGATTGAGGAATATCTCCGGCATATCCTTGATGAGGCGAAGTTCCTTGAAAAGGAAATTTCGACTCTGACCGAAGAACAATTCTTTTCGAACGAGTCAGCGAAGCGGGCATTTGTCCGAAGCATCGAGATAATCGGCGAGGCTGTTAAGCACATTCCCGTCCAACGACGAACGAACTATCCAAATGTTCCGTGGCGTTCGATCGCCGGTATGCGTGACAAGTTGATTCATGAATATTTTGGTGTCGATTACGTTATTGTTTGGGATGCGGTGACAAATAAGATACCCGAACTCGCCGCGACCGTTCGAGAAATGTTAATGAAAACAAATGTCTAACGAGTACTGCACACCGCTCGATATTACCCAGATCGAGCAGAATTTTGCCGAGATAAACCCAGCGATGACGGCGGCCGAGGCTGGTGTCGAGGCGAACCGTTGCCTCTATTGCTACGACGCGCCTTGTATTCACGCCTGTCCTACGCATATCGACGTGCCGTCCTTTATTAAAAAGATAGCTACCGGCAACTTGCTCGGCTCTGCTCGAGTGATATTTGACGCAAATCCAATAGGCGCGACCTGCTCCCGCGTTTGTCCTGTCGAGGTTTTGTGCGAAGGTGCCTGTGTCGAGAAAACGCTGCTCAAAAAACCGATTGAGATCGGACGATTACAACGTCACGCCACCGATTACGCGATGGAAAATGGCCGTCAAATTTACGCGAAAGGGGCATTTAACGGCAAATCAATCGGCATTGTCGGCTCCGGCCCGGCGGGGCTGTCGTGTGCGACGTATATGGCTCGGCTCGGCTATAACGTGACGGTTTACGAACGCAAACCGCTCGCCGGCGGTCTCGACACATACGGCATGGCCGAATACAAAATGCCGCAGTCCGTTTCGCTGAGCGAGGTTGAGCATATAAAAAAGATCGGTGTCGAATTTAGAACTAACTGCGAAATTGTGGGTGACACGCAGACGCAGAGACGCGGAAATACGGGGATTGAGTCAGAAGCAGCCGCACGGGGCGGAACATCTCTTATATCATTCAAGAATCTGGAAACCCTGCACGATGCCATCTTTCTTGGAATCGGGCTCGGCGAAACCAATAAGCTAAATATCCCAGGCGAGGAGATCGACGGCGTTTACGACGCTCTCGATTTTATTGAAAAAATAAAAACCCGCGATTGGAAATCAGTTCCGCTCGGCAAATCCATCGCCGTCATCGGTGCAGGAAACACGGCCATTGATGCGGTCACACAGGCAAAGCGTCTTGGTGCTGAAAAGGTCGTGTTAGTTTATCGCCGCACTGAGAAGGATGCATCTGCCTACGATTATGAACTCGAACTTGCGAAAAAGGACGGCGTTGAATTCGTCTGGCAAGCCGCCCCGATCGGCGTTCTCGCCGATTCGGCCAACAAATATGTCACCGGCCTGCAGTGCGAGAGGACGGACGGTACGCTCCAACTCTTAGACATTCCCTGCGATATGATTATCAAAGCTGTCGGCCAGCAAAAAATGCGCTCATTTTTTGAAACTGTCGCCGGTGTCCGTATTGACGAAAAAGGCCGCGTCGCCGTTAGCAAAGTAATGCAGACCTCAAATCCGAAAGTTTTCGCCGGCGGTGACTGTGCAAATGGCGGTGCCGAGGCGGTCGATGCCGCCCAGATGGGCAAGCTCGCCGCACAGGGTATCCACTTGTATTTATCAGGGGAAACGGTTAATTTTGCAGGCGCAACACCATAATCCAATTTCAAGATTCGGTTAAACTCCGCCATGCGGTAAGTGCCGTTTAATAGCAGTGTCTAACGCTAAGATAGCAACAGAGTAACAAAAAAATGGCCGTTAAATTGATAACAGGAAACAATAGCGGGATTGGTATGACGACCGCTATCCACTGTATTTTACAAAAGTAAATAGTTTTAAATACCCCGCCCCCGACAAGGATGTTGAAAAATTATGGCAAACGAAACAAATACATCAGACGACATTAAACCTTCGGGCTTTGTAAATAGAGCTTTGAACCTGATCGAAACGGTTGGGAATAAGCTGCCTGATCCGGCGGCATTGTTTCTGATACTGCTCTTTGTCGTATGGGTTCTGTCGGCGATTCTCTCGACGATGACATTTGCCGAGATCGACCCGCGAAGCGGAAAGGCGCTTATCATCAATAATCAGATGACCGGCACGGCGATCGCCACTTTTCTCTCAAACATGGTCACGACGTTTACCAGCTTTCATCCGCTCGGCGTGGTGCTGGTCGCTCTGCTCGGCGTTGGCGTGGCTGAGCACACCGGTTTTATAAATGCCTCACTCAAGGCCCTGTTAAACATTACTTCGCCTAGCCTGTTGACGCCGATGATAATTTTTGTCGCGATCATCAGCCACACGGCCGCCGATGCCGGTTATGTACTAGTAATTCCGCTCGGCGGCGTTATATTTTACTCCGCTGGCCGCCATCCGCTCGCCGGAATTGCGGCTGCATTCGCGGGTGTTTCGGGCGGCTTCAGCGCCAATTTTATACCGTCCAGTCTTGATCCGCTGCTATCGGGTTTAACTCAATCGGGTGCTCAAATAATCGATGCCTCGCGTCTCGTCAATCCGCTCAGCAATTGGTATTTTACTGCCGCGTCGTGCCTCATCATCGTTGCCGTCGGCTGGTTTATCACCGACCGTATAATCGAGCCTCGTCTCAAGAATGTGAATGTCGATGGCGACCCAGACGAGATGCCCAAGATGGAATCGCTCGGGCCAAAAGAACGGAAAGGCTTGATCGCCGGACTCGCCACGCTGGTAATTGGCGTCGGTATTCTCGCCGCAGTTTCGATTCCCGGTAGTTCGCCGATGCGTTCGCCCGCCGGTCTTATAATCACCGATCAATCCGTCGAGCGGCTCCGCGCCGCCGGTGTTCCGCAAGATGCCCTTACGCGAACCGCGCCGATACTCGGTCAGGAATTCTTTGGCACGACGCCGTTTCAAAATGCCTTGAAAACACGTCTCGGCGATGAGAATGCCGCCCGATACAGTGCTCTATACGTCCAAAATGCCGAGCCCGTCGCTCCGCAGCTTACCGCATCTGCCGCACCGCTGATGCAGTCGATCGTGCCGCTCATATTTCTGCTCTTTATACTGCCCGGCATCGTTTACGGTTATGTCGCCGGAACGGTCAAGGATCATCGCGACATTATCAAGGGAATGAGCAAAGCGATGAGCACGATGGGATATTACATCGTCCTCGCGTTCTTTGCCGCCCTTTTTATCGCCGCGTTTGGACAATCAAATATCGGGGCACTCATCGCCCTCAAAGGCGCCGGAGCCTTACAGGCCCTCGCCCTGCCGCCGCAAATCACCATCATCGGCATCATTTTGCTGACCGCACTCGTCAACCTACTGATCGGCTCGGCATCGGCAAAATGGGCGCTGCTCGCACCGATATTCGTACCGATGCTGATGGCCCTCGGAATGTCGCCCGAACTATCTCAGGCCGCGTACCGCATCGGCGATTCGACCACAAATATCATCACGCCGCTAATGCCGTACTTTCCGCTCGTCGTAGTCTTTGCCCAGCGCTACGTCAAAAACACCGGCATCGGGACCCTAGTCTCGCTCATGCTGCCATTCTCGATCGGCTTTTTGATCACGTGGATAATCTTTCTTATGATCTATTGGACCCTGGGCATCCCGCTCGGCCTACAGGCACCGTACACATATCCGTAAAGAATGCACAGAATGTATGCTGAAAACGATTGAGAAAACAAAAAAATCGGCCGAATCTGAAATAGATACAGAAATGGCCAAGATGAAACGGCTACCGCGCGGAAGTTTCAAGGGCGAAACCGACCTGTGTACTTTTAAGAATCTTTTCTTGGTCCCCAAGGCTCGTTTACTAGGGTAAAAAAATGGCAGAGCTTACTTCAAATTTTGCAGGAATAAAATCTCCTAATCCCTTCTGGCTTGCATCGGCGCCGCCGACGAACATGGGTTCGATGGTCGAGCGTGCCTTTGATGCCGGCTGGGGCGGGGCTGTTTGGAAGACGCTGGGTGAGCCGATCGTGAATGTCTCGTCGCGGTTGGCGTCCTTGGATCAAGGCGCCGTGCGGATGATTGGACTTAATAATATTGAATTGATTACTGACCGCTCGCTTGAGGTCAATCTCAAGGAGATGACCGAATGCAAGAAAAAATATCCAGGTCACGCCGTGATTGCCAGCCTGATGGTCGAGTCGAAAAAAGAGGCGTGGCAGGAGATCACGAAGAGGACACAGGACACGGGCTGCGACGGGTTCGAACTCAATTTCGGATGTCCGCACGGGATGTCGGAGCGCGGAATGGGAGCTGCGATGGGGCAGGTTCCGGAATATACCTGCATGGTTACAGAATGGGTCAAGGAAGTGTCCGACCTCCCGGTGATTGTTAAACTCACGCCGAATGTCACGCATATTGTTCCGCCCGGACGAGCCGCTCAGAAGGGTGGTGCGGATGCGGTTTCGCTAATAAATACGATCAACTCGGTGATGGGCGTCGATATCGATACTCTCATCCCTTACCCGAACGTCAACGGCATGGCGGCCCACGGCGGATATTGCGGAACGGCGGTTAAACCTATCGCTCTCAACATGGTCTCGGAGCTCGCCCGCGATGCCGAATTTAACATTCCAATCTCAGGCATCGGCGGGATAAATACCTGGCGTGACGCGGTCGAATTTATGCTGCTCGGTGCCGGAAATGTCCAGGTCTGTACGGCTGTCATGCATTACGGCTACCGCATTGTCGAAGACATGATCGATGGCCTCAACAATTATCTCGATGAGAAAGGCTTCGCGTCGGTTGGAGACATCATCGGCAAATCCGTGCACCGCGTGACCGACTGGGGAAACCTCGATCTCAATTACGACGTCAAGGCCCGAGTCAACAACGAACACTGCATTCGCTGCAACCTCTGCTACATCGCCTGCGAGGACGGAGCCCATCAGAGCTTCGAATTTCACGAGGTTGACGGCGTTCGCTTTCCTCGCGTTATCGAAGAGGAATGCGTCGGCTGCAACCTCTGCGCCTTGGTCTGCCCGTCGCCCGGTGCGATCTCGATGGTTCGAGTTGACGATGGCGGACCGACGCAGAGCTGGCGTGAGAGAACCGCTTCATCCGACTCTTGAGATCACAGCTGCTTCAAAACGGACGTGCCCTTTTTGACGCCGCTAGTTACTTTTGCCGTCGTCGTTCGGAGCCTGTTCTACCGGCTCGGAGATCTGATAGGCTGAGAGTACGCCGTCCTTCATGTTGTAGAGCCGGCCGGATGCGTCGTCTACTTCGTAGTCGGGTTGCTTGTCGTTGAACAGGATCTGACTCGTCGGCTGACCGCTGTACAGGTTGACACCGACAAGACCCGAACCCTTTTCGTCTTTACCTTTTGCATCCTTACCCTTAATGGTCGTCAGGACGTAGTAGACGTTACCCGTCTGCTTGGCAGCGGAGTATTTGCGTGCGACCTGTTGCTGATACGCAGACATTAGATTTAGAAACTGCGTGTTTTGCTGATACGCCGAGTTAAAATCGCCCCGCTGCGAATAGCTTGCCTCCATCCCCTCGGACAACAGCGCGGAGGTCACCGTGAGGGCGGTCAAAACGATCGACTGCCAGCCCGAGATTCCCGGGGCGTCGTATTTGGTAGACCAAGCGATATCACGAGACTTCGGGTTGAAACCGATCAAATGCTGCATACCGCGGACAACGACTGTTCCGTTTTCCTGTCGCACCAGCGAAACCGGATTGTCGGTGGTGTCGGGGCCTTTTTTGAAGAAACCGCCGACGCCGCCCATGGCTATGCCGGCAATCTTCCCAACGGTTGCGGCCGCGCCGACTTTGAACTTAAACTTTAGCGGGATTTTATACGTTTCCTTCACCTTGCCCTGACTCGACAGATCAAGGCCGATGAGGTTTTTCTCGTCACCGATCAGCAGTGTATTGTCATCGGGCAAGATCATCATGTTGGTGATCGAGTTTTTCGCGTCCGAGTAGATCCAGTTTGTTGTACCGGTGTTTTTATTCAGCGCGACGACGCCGATCGGGCCTTTCTTTTCCCACTCGCCTTTCTTAGAGCTAAAAAACTGGCCACCCATACGGCAGTAGATAACATCGCCCTGGAGCTGCATCTCCGCAATACCACCTTTGCCGAAATCTTTGGTTGTCCAGCGAATCGCACCCGAATTTTTATCGATCGCGCGTATGACGCCTTTTGCGGAGGTATAAATTACGTCGCCGTCGAAAACCGCCTGCCCGTTTGTATTCTTAAGAGATCCGTCGGTCACGTCGTACACCGTTTTCCAGACGAGCGTGCCGTCGGTGAGATTATAACGATGCAGACCCGCGTAGGTCATATAGAGCGAGTCATTGTCGACGATCGGCGGGTTTTCGCCCTTCAGGTCGAACCGATTGCTCCCGCCACCGCCGCTGCCGAATAGCATCGAGGCGGTGGCTCCGCGTTTTTTTCTCTCAATACCGTACAGGTCAACCTTCTCGCTGTATTCGGCTTTCCACAAAAGCTCACCGGTGGACAGGCGAAGCGCGAAAATGTCGGGCTTGTCCTTGTTCATTCGGTTGTCCTGAATCGTCATAAAGACGACCATGTCGCGATTGTAGACGGGGGTGACCTCGACAGTGAACCCAACCATCTTTTCGGTTTGCCACACGGTCACTCCTGTAAGAGTGTCGACGGCCGTGATCTTGGTTTTCTTCTGCATCCAGCCGGAATTATCGGATATTAGCAGGAGAGGTGTCCCCGGCAACTCAGAATACTCTTCTTCCTTTACGCCGCCAAGGTCGTTTCGCTGCCATAGCGTCTTGCCGCTAGCGCCGTCGAGTATCGCAATTCCGGTATCCATTCCCACGGCGACGTTACCCGTCTCCATCAGTGAGTACCATTTGGCACCTTTCATAGTCCAGATCGGAGCGGCGGTCGTCGCCTCGGTCAGCACAATCAACGTGATAAGCAGTAACGCAACCCGAACCGCAGCTCGGCCTAGTGCAAAACTCATGATAAAAAACTCCCTTCAGTTAAGTAGTATTCGCAAGAAAGAAGGAATTCTAACCCAGCGGCGAGCCTGTGGTCAACCTCTAATTATTACAACTTTGCCGTTAATCAGAAAAGTTAGCGCGGTGTTGGTTATATCGATCCGCGATCTAGCGCCGAAGCGGCGACAGTGCCAAGGGCGTCAACAAATCTGTCGAAGCGACTGAACCGGTTGTCACGCGTAAATCCCTTCACATATCTCGCATAGATCTGCTGGGCGATGACGGCGATCTTGAAGGTGCCGAAGGCGTAGTAGAAGAGCATGTCGGGAACGCTGTGTCCCCGAGATTCGGCGTATATGTCGACGAGTTCTTGTCGCGTGATATTTTCCATCAAGACTCTCGGGTTG
>JBBSJK010000086.1:0-11632 GCA_038257355.1 Pyrinomonadales bacterium
CTCAGCCCATAGTTCCGAAATTCTGTCTCCCCACCTTGTTTGATTCAAAATAATTACGAAGCACAACAAAGTTTCGAAATTACTGCCTGGAGTTAACGCGCAAGCATCAGGTCTTTTTGGCAACGAAATTGAAACGTCGCCTCATTTAGCCCCCATCCACTAATTACCGCTCAGCATAAGGAGACAATATGTCTACCATAGAACATAATCCCACAACCTTGTCCATCCTCGAGATCCGCTCCGACACAGTACCAAACCGTGCCGGTAATGATGATGTCAGAAATTCAGAGCTCCGTTACCGGCGGCTTTTTGAGACGTCACAAGATGGAATACTTATACTCAATGCCGTAACGCTGGAAATTATCGACGTTAACCCCTTCATGATGACTCTGCTCGGATATTCGCGTGACGAATTTCTCGGCAAAGAATTGTGGGAGATCGGACTCTTCAAAGATAAAGGAGCGAGTCAGGCGGCATTTCGCGAGCTGCAAGGCTCTGGCTATATCAGATACGAAGACTTACCTCTGGAAACGCTAAGCGGACAACGGCGTGAGGTCGAGTTTGTCAGCAATGTATATGAGGAGAGTGGAAAACAAGTTATTCAGTGCAATATTCGCGACATCACCGATCGCCGGCGAGAGGAACGGCTTCGAGAGAGGCTGGCAGCTATCGTTAAGTCCTCCGACGATGCGATTATGAGTACTGAGTTGGGCGGCATCGTCACCACTTGGAACTCAGCGGCTGAAAAAATGTTTGGCTACACGGCAAAAGAGATGCTGGGCAAGCCGCTCTCTCTGCTCATTCCCCGAGATCGAAACGACGAAGAGCGTAAGATTCTCGATATGATCTTGCGAGGCGAAACGCTAAATCATTTTGAAACTGTCCGCATCGGCAAAAACCGTAAACCGATCGATGTATCGGTAACGATCTCTCCGATAATTAACGACGATGGAAAAATCATCGGAGCATCAAAGATCGCCCGCAATATTAGTGAGCTAAAAAGTGCGATAAAAAAGATCCGCCAAATGAATGCCGAACTCGAGCAACGCGTTGCCGAACGAACAGCACAGCTGCAAGCAGCTAATGACGAACTCGAATCATTCTCTTACTCAGTTTCACATGATTTGCGTGCCCCGCTTAGGCACATCAATGGTTTCAGCGGAGCACTACTTGAGGACTATGGCGACCAGCTTGATGAAATAGGCCAGGGTTATTTGAGCCAGGTTATGGAAGCCAGCAAAGAGATGGCCCAACTGATCGACGATGTGCTGCAGCTCGCTCGAGTGACACGGATCGAGATGATTCCCGAAAAGGTAAATCTGAGTGAATTGGCCGGGTCGATAATGAAACAACTAAAAAAAGCCCATGGTGACAGATCGGTTACAGTTGTGGCCCAGAACGGCCTTTCCGCTCGTGGAGATAAACGGCTTCTCCGCATCCTGCTGACAAATCTGCTCGAAAATGCGTGGAAATTTACATCGAAAGCGAAAGCGTCCGAGATCGGATTCGAATGCGTTGAAATTGACGGTGAACCCGTATTTTTTGTACGCGATAACGGTGCGGGATTTGACATGACATTTGCCGACAAGCTGTTTCGTGCATTTCAACGGCTCCACACCGTCGACGAATTTGAAGGAACGGGTATCGGACTCGCAACCGTTCTGCGAATCGTTAACCGGCACGGCGGCCGTGTCTGGGCTGAGGGTGCCGTGGACAAAGGAGCAACGTTTTACTTTACTTTGCCCGATGGTAAAATCTTAAAAACATGAAAAATAACACCATTTTGCTGGTCGAAGACAACCCACGGGACGAGGCACTGACGCTGCGGGCTTTGAAAAAAAGCGGCATTGCGACCGAGATCATCATTGCACGCGACGGTGTTGAGGCCCTCGATTATCTGTTTGGCACGGGAAAATACGAGGGACGCGACGAAACTGTCTTGCCACATCTCATTATGCTTGATCTCAAGCTGCCAAAAATGGACGGTCTACAGGTATTGGAGCGTATCAGGGCCAACACGCGAACAAAACGGCTGCCGGTCGTCATCTTTACGTCATCCAGCGAACAGGAAGACATGATGAAAAGCTATGATCTCGGTGCCAACAGCTATGTGCGGAAACCGGTGGATTTCGAACAGTTTGCAAAAGCCACCAGCGAATTAGGCATGTATTGGTTTGGCCTCAACGAATCTGCGGCGGCAGAATAGATTCAGGTTATGGGTAAAACCCTACGCGTATTGAATATAGAGGATTCCCAGGCAGATACTAAGTTGCTTGAGCGTCATCTGACCGTTGCCGGCTACGACCCGATCATCGAACGGGTAGAGAATCCGGACGGGATGAGTGCCGCGCTTGCCGCAAAGGTCTGGGATGTCGTCGTGTGCGATTATACAATGCCGCACTTTAATGCCCTTTTAGCACTGGATGTCTTACAACAGTCCGGAAAAGATCTTCCGTTCATTATCATTTCGGGCACTGTCGGCGAGGAACTTGCCGTCAATGCAATGCTAACCGGTGCCCACGATTATATCCCCAAGGACAATCTGACTCGGCTCATCCCGGCTATCGAGCGCGAATTGCCACAGGCGGAAAATCGACGAGCCAAAAGACAGGCGGAAGATGAGCGTAGGGTGATTTTTGAGATCACACAGGGCAGCATCACGACGCCTAATCTCGATGAATTTCTGACACTCGTTCACCGATCTGTAGGCCAAATTGTCTATGCCGAAAACTGCTTCGTTTTGCTGCATAATGCGGAAACGGATATGTTCAGCTTTGAGTTTTGGGTTGACAGCCGCGACCCGCGGCCTGAGCCCAAGCCTCGTGGCAACGGGTTTGCCAGTTATGTCCTGCGAACTGGAACGCCATTACTGCTAACTTCTGAATCCAAAAAAGAACTAAAGGATAGCGGTGAAGCCGAACAGATCGGCAGCACATCTCTCTCCTGGCTGGGCGTGCCGCTGCGAACACCGGCTCGTACAATTGGAGTGCTTGTTCTTCAGCATTACGATAGAGAGAACGCTTATAGTCAACGCGATCTTGAGTTCTTATCGGCGGTCGGCGATCAGGTCGCCCTCGCCATCGAGCGGCAGAGGGCAGCCGATTTACTCCGCGAGTCGGAGGAGCGCTATCGCAGCGTCGTCGAGACCGCCTCCGACGCCATTATCACGATAGACGAAACAAGCAAAATACTATTTATCAACAAAGCTGCGGAGAAGATTTTCGGTTACACGGTCGCCGAGATGACCGGATCGCAGTTAACGATGTTGATGCCAGAAAGTTTCGGGGATCTTCACCACAAAGGTATCGAAAATTATCTTGAGAGCGGGAATAAACATATTTCGTGGGACCAGATCGAATTTCCAGGGCTTCATCGCGACGGCCGGGAAATACTGCTCGAACTTTCCTTTTCAGAATTTACCCAACTAGGCAATCGATATTTCACCGGCCTTATCAAGGACATAACAGAGCGTAAACGTACCGAGGAGAACTTGCGAGAAAGTAATGAACGGTTTGCAGCCGCCTTTGAGCAGGCTCCCATCGGAGTTGCCCTCGTATCACCCGATGGCCGGTGGCTCAAGGTTAACCGCTCTCTCTGTGAACTTGTCGGATATTCGGAAAAGGAACTGCTGAAGCTGACAATTTCCGACATCACCCATCCCGATGATCTTAAGGACAGCCTTAATAACCTACATCGCACTCTATCTAGAGAAATTAGTAATTATCAGGCCGAAAAACGATACATTCATCGCCTCGGGCATGTGATATCGGTAATGCTGCACGTAGCCCTGATTTGCGATAAAGAGCATAAACCGCTTTACCTGATCGGCCAGATACAGGACATTACCGAGAGCAAAAAGGCCGAGACCGCCCTTCGCGAATCTGAGGAACGCTATCGCGACCTTGTCGAAAACGCGATAGACATTATCTACACTCTGGATTTGGATGGCAACTATACGTCCGTCAATGAGGCTTGCGAAGTCATCACCGGCTACTCTCGTAACGAGTCATTGTCGCGCAGTATGTTTAATTCAATCACACCTGAATTCCGGTCAAAGGGGGCCGAAATGCTGGCTGCGCACATTGCGGGTAAAACCATGCCGGCCTATGAATTAGAACTGATTGCAAAAGACGGGCGTCGGGTTGCGATCGAAGTTAATACCAAGCCGATCATGGAAAACGGCGTTGCTATCGGCGTTACGGGCATCGCGCGAGATATTACCGAACGCAAGATGGTGGAAAAGGCCCGGCTGGCATCTGAACTCAAATATCAGAATATTTTTACGTTCGCACCAGTAGGTATTTATCAATCGTTGGGCGATGGATCGCTCACAACTGTCAATACGGCCCTCGCCGAAATGCTGGGATACGACTCAGTCGACGAACTTTTAAACAAATCCCTCACCGATGTCTACTTTGATCAAAATGAAAGAGCTGAGATGATTCAGCAATACGAAGGGATCGGCTACGCAACCGATATCGTGATCCAGTGGAAACGTAAGGACGGCTCGCCTATTTGGGTCCAGTTGACAGCTCACGCGATCAAAGGAACTGCGGGGACGACCGAATACTTCGAGGGATTTGTTCGTGACATTACGAAACAAAAGTCTGCTGAGGATGCCCTGCGTGCGAGCAATGAGAGATTTCACCAGTTGGCAAATAACATCAGCGATGTGTTCTGGGTCCGTTCGGCTGATATGAAAGAGATTCTCTACGTCAGCCCGGCCTTTGAGCAGGTGTGGGGAAGACCGCTCAAAAATCTCACTGAGAGCTCTCTTAAATGGCAGGAGTTTATCGTCCCTGAGGATCGCGAGTTAGCGGCATCTGCATATGCTGAACTTATGGCCGACCAGCCAACTATCGAGCTCGCATATCGCATCATCCGTTTAGACGGTGTAATGCGCTGGATTCGCGTACGAGGATTTCAGATTAAAGATGCAGACGGGGTGCTTATCCGTCTTGCGGGTATCGTGACGGATATCACCGACCAAAAATTGATCGAGGACTCATTGCTCAAATCAGAAGAGCGATACCGCGATCTCGTCGAAAATGCGCTCGATATTATCTATACACAGGACTTACAAGGAAACTACACCTCTATAAATAAGGCTGGTGAAACAATTACGGGTTTTACAGTAGAGGAAACTCTGGCCAGAAACCTTTCACAGGCCGTCGCTCCTGAATATCAGGAAAAAGCCCGAGGAATGATTGCCGCCAAACTTGCCGGGAAGGATAAAACAGCTTACGAGCTGGAGATAATAGCAAAAGACGGTAACCGTATCGCTGTCGAAGTCAATACCAGAATTGTGTATGAGAATGGCGTTCCGATCGGTATTCAGGGCATCGCGCGAGATATAACCGAGCGTAAAAAGGCGGAGGCCGCACTGGAGGAGGCTGAGGAGAAATACCGCAGCATCTTTGAAAATGCCGTCGGCGGCATATTCCAGTCAACACCAGCTGGCAAATTTATCTCTGTCAATCCGGCAATGGCCCGCATTCTGGGTTTTGAATCACCAGCCGATCTGATCGCAAATCGCCATGATATCGCCACTCAGCACTATGTCGATCCCGAATATCGCACAGAGCTAAATCGCATGCTGGGTGAGGAAAGTATAGTGATGGGCTTTGAATGCGAGGTCTACCGCAAAGACGGCAGCAAGATATGGACACACGAAAACCTACGCTCCATCAGGGACGCGAGCGGCGAGGTAACTCATTATGAGGGCTATCTCGAAGATATAACTGAGCGAAAACAGCTTGAAGAGCAGTTTCGGCAATCGCAAAAGATGGAGGCAGTCGGTGTGCTCGCCGGCGGCATCGCTCACGATTTTAATAATTTGTTGACGGCGATCAATGGCTATAGCGATTTGACATTAAAGAAAATGCCGCCCGACGACCCATTGCGGCACAATATCGAGGAGGTCAGAGATGCCGGTGACCGGGCCGCCGCCTTAACCAGCCAGCTCCTGGCATTTAGCCGGAAGCAGGTCTTAAAACCGCTGGTTCACAACGTCAACTCCGTCATCACGGAAATTGAGCGTATGCTCCGCCGCATTATCAGAGAGAATGTCGATTTTCGAACCATATTAGACCCGGAACTCGGCAATATCAAGGCCGATCCCGGCCAGATAGAACAAGTCATAATGAATCTCGCCGTCAATGCACGTGACGCAATGCCAAACGGCGGCACCCTGACGATCGAGACTCAGAGTGTTTACCTCGACAAAGACTATGTCAGCCAGCACATCGCTGTCGAACCCGGTCCATTCGTAAAACTGATTGTGAGCGATACTGGTACAGGGATAGACGAAGAAGTTCAAAAGCACATTTTTGACCCGTTCTTTACAACCAAAGAGGTTGGCAAGGGAACTGGTCTCGGACTCTCGACCGTTTACGGGATCATAAAACAGTCGGGCGGCTATATTATGGTTTATAGCGAGATCGGTCACGGCACTACATTTAAGATATATCTGCCATGTGTTGACGAAACCGTGCAGAAACCAAAATGGATGGGTGATCTCGACAAACGCGTTACCGCCACTGAGACAATATTATTGGTCGAGGATGAGGAGATAGTACGTAATCTGGTTCGCGAGATACTGTTAAGTGACGGCTACACCGTCCTCGAAGCGGCTAGCGGCAAGGCCGCAATAGCTATCTGCGAGACGTATTCGGAACCTATACACCTGCTTTTGACCGATGTCGTAATGCCCAAGATGGGCGGCGCCGATCTGAAAGAGCACATCATCAAACTGCTTCCGGAGATAAAAATCATCTTTATGTCCGGCTACACCGATGATTCGATCAGCCAAAGAGGAATCATGGACGCAAACACCGTATTTATTGAGAAACCATTTACACCCGATGGTTTAGCAAACAAAGTCCGCGTGGTGCTTGATTCTTAGTTAGCTTCAAACCCTGAGATTTAGAAATGAGGATCGGGCAGCCCCGATGATTCCGGCGTTGTCGCCTAGTTTGCCTTTAACGAGTTTTGCACGCTTTGCAGCAGCGGGATATGCCCGCATTCCGATCTCGGTTTCGATGTGGCCCGCGAATGCTTCCCATCCCTGGGTCACGCCGCCGCAAATTACCAGCATTTCAGGGTTTAAAGCATTTGTGAGACCGGCTAACGTGATCCCAAGATAGCTTCCCATCATCTGAAAAACGGCATCGGAACGTTTATCACCCCTGATATGGGCGTCATAAACGTCCTCGGCAGTCTCGACATCCATTCCGGCTTCGCGGGCGAGTCGGACAATCGCGGTTGCCGAAGCATATTGCTCGATGCAGCCGTGGCTGCCGCAGCCGCATGGATGGCCGTCGGGTTCGACACAGATGTGGCCGATCTCGCCGCCGATGCCGTCTTTTCCCCGGATCGGCTCGCCATTGATGATGATTCCGCCGCCGATGCCAGTACCAAGCGTGACGCAGATCGAATTTTCGACGCCTTGTGAAGCTCCGATCCAATCCTCGCCGATACCGGCTGCAGTCGCGTCGTTTTCAATCGATACTGGCAGATCGAAAAGCTTTTCGAGATCCGTTTTAAGGTTCATTCCAACCAAACTCGGTAGGTTTGGAAGCTTTGTCAGGACTCCGTCAAAATCCTTAGCGACCGGCGCCGGGGCCGTAAATGCAACGCCGCAGAAACTCTCGAAACAAACCGCCTCGCGGCATTCGTTGGCCATTTCGCGGATCAACTCGATGAGTTGCGGCGGAGAAACGTCCTCTGGCGTGGAGCGTTTAATCAAATGTAGGACCGTGCCGCCGCTGTCGACAGCCGCGATCCTCAGATTTGTACCGCCGAGATCGGCGGCCAGGACAACGTTATTCATAACAACAAATAATGCAAAGGCGGGCAGGATGCCCGCGTTCCGATTTATCTCTTCGGACGATCAGCTTCAGGCACATTCTTATAAACGTCATCAAATTTCGCAAAACCGTCTTTGATTACTGTGTCCATGAGATTTGTCTTATCAACCGATGTAACTTCGAGCAGGATCGACGGAACATCCTTATTAACACTGGGGGCATCGTTGCGAAAGGGCTTTGTGTCGAGCTTTTCTTTCTTGGCAAGTTTTATGGCTGCTTCGACAGCGGCATTTGCCAGATCGACGATAGGCTTATAGACGGTCATCGTTTGCTTGCCCTCCGCGATGCGTTGAAGTGCGTCGAGGGCAGCGTCCTGACCGGTGACGATGACCTTGCCGGCGAGTCCTTTCTTTTCGAGAGCAGAGATAACTCCGCCAGCCATGCCGTCGTTTGAGACAACAAATGCCTGAATATTGTCATTGTTTTGCGTAAGAGCGTTCTCGGCCATTTTGAGGGCTTCGTCGGGACGCCAGTCTGGAATAAAATTATCCGCGACGATGACGATATCTTTGCTGTCGATCGCCGCCTGTAACACTTCGAGCTCGGCCTTTTTCATAATCACCGCGTTGTTATCGGTCGATGCTCCATAAACCATTACATAATTCCCTTTCGGCACCTTAGAAAATGCATATTCAGCAATTTTTTTTCCGATAATCGGTACTTGATGTG
Organism: Pyrinomonadales bacterium; assembly: GCA_038257355.1. GTDB lineage: Bacteria > Acidobacteriota > Blastocatellia > Pyrinomonadales > Pyrinomonadaceae > OLB17. The sequence goes on from JBBSJK010000086.1 coordinate 8,538, forward strand.
AGATATAGACGTCAATCTTATCCGAATTTATCAACCGGTCATAGCTTATAACCGGCACGCCCTGTGCCTTAGCCTTGTCCACCATAGATGCCGCCTGTGTCGCATCGTGGGGAGCAATCACCAAAACATCAACGCCCTGCGTGAGCAGATTATCTACGTCATTGGCCTGCTTATCAGCCTTGTTATCGGCGATCGTGATTACGCACTCAACATTCATTTTTTCGCAGTGGGCCTTAAATGCATCGTGGTCACGCTGCCACCTTTCCTCTTTGACCGTATCCATCGCAAACCCGATCTTAAGCCGCTTTTCCTGTGGCGGACCGCTGGTGCACGCGCTCGCAAGCGCGAAAATAAATAAAACAAAAAACAATCTGATTTTCATTAAAACTTTTCTCCCTAAAAAAAATGATGCGGACTGTGCAAATTAAAACAAAAATCGCGTGTTTCGGCAAAGTGCTAATCAAGCGAACCCGCCCAGCCGTTAACGCGTCAATTCACCGCTTTAAGACATATTCAATTACAAAAGACTTAATTTATTCGATTTTCTTGCCTTTATCTTTGAATCCGACGGAAATTATGCTATAAATGTTTATCAAATATCGGCTTAGAAGTTTGATAATTACTCTAATGGGTATTTTTTATAGTTTATGCGATAAGTTATAGGTTTTATTGACATCATCGCCTCTTTTGTGTAAAACTTTGACAGGTTTGAATTGAAAACCATTGGTTTTGGAACGGTAAATCATGAAATTCATAAATATCGAGCGGTTGGCCCAAAAAGCTCTTACTTCATGCGTGTTAGTCGTATTGGTTACGGCGTGTTCCATGATAAACCTGGCTTCGTCCAATAAGCCAATCGGCGAACTGGTGGTAACAGGCAGCAAATCAACTGACGGTTCGTCAGTAACAGTAAACGGCGAGCCCGCAAAAAGCGGCCGCACAATATTTACCTCGAGCACGATCACGACACCTGAACATTCGGGTGCGATGATTAATCTCGGCAAAGCCGGCAAGATTCAATTATCCCCCGGCTCGACTTTTATCATCTCGGTTGACGGTAACGCCGTCAGCGGAGATATCACCGCTGGCAGTGTAACAGTTCTCAGTGGTGCACAGAGTGTCGGTGTCAGAACATTGACCGGTGACGTTGTCACACTAAACGTCGGCGAGACGGCAAATGCTGCCTCTGGCAGTTCGACAAAGAAAGCTCAAACCGGTCCCGGCGGGTTGGATTGGTGGATTTGGGCGGCTATCGTTGGTGGGGCTGCTGCCGCGATTATTATCGCTGTTGCGGTATCTGACGACGACGATGACAGGGTAAGCCCGGTTAGATAGTTGTTTATAGTTGCCTTATAAGGTATTATTATTTAGATTTTGAAAGGATTGATTTCAGGAGGAGATTAACTAAATGCTCGGCAAAAATATTTTACGTAAGTCTGTTACATCAGCCACCCTCGTGGCAGTATGGTGTGTTTACTCAATGGTTGCCTTCGCTCTGCCGAAGGATTTTGCGGGAGATATCACAGTTACAGGTCAAGTAACGGTAAACGGCCAGGCCGCTGTATCGAACTCGACTGTTCTATCAGGTGCTGTGATTACTACCGGTGATAATTCGAGCGCTATTGTCAGTCTGGGTAAAACCGGACGAATTGAGATCCTCGCTAATTCGAGCATGACACTTCGCTTTTCGGAAACCAGCATTGTTGCTGTCCTTTCCGAGGGCAAAGCACGTGTCTCAAATGCGGCTGGCGTTGCCACGACTGTAACCACGAAAAATGCAACATTTATCGCGGATGCGGGACAGGCCGATAACTTTATGGTCGAAGCCGAGTGTTCACACTCGCACGTCGACACGAGTGCCGGTATCGTCACTATGCGAGAAGGTTCGACTGACAAACAAGTTGTTGCAGGAACGAGTGCCACGGCCGGTAATCTGCTCCAGACAGGCTGCAAACCCTGCCTACGTCCTGACTCAGCTCCTGCTCCAGCGGTAGGCAACTGGCCATGGCTGTTGTTGCTCGCAGCGGGTGCAGCGGGTGCGGGTATCTATCTCGGCACACGCGATGACGATTCCGATTTTGGCGGCGGCACGATCGTTGTCAGCCCGGTTCGTTAATATAATCATTATTTAGGAAATGTGCGGGTCATGTTAACTACGTGACCCGCATAATTTTGTCTCGAATTACAGTTTTTTAGTTTTTTCATCTTATACGGTTTTATAGTTTTATATGAATATAGCAGTAATTGGCACCGGTTATGTTGGGTTGGTCACAGGTGCATGTTTTGCGGAATTCGGAGTCGATGTTACATGCGTTGACGTAGACTTTCAAAAGGTTGATAACCTTAATAAAGGCATCATCCCGATTTACGAACCCGGCCTCGACAAGATCGTCGAGAAAAATGTCGCGGCCGGACGGCTTCATTTCACGACCGATATCAAATCTGCGGTCAAGCAGGCCCTAATAGTTTTTCTTGCGGTCGGGACGCCTCCGCAGGCGGACGGCTCGCCAGATATGAGCTATTACCGACAGGCTGCCAAAGATGTGGCCGAAGCGATGAACGGCTACAAAGTGCTCGTGACAAAATCAACTGTTCCGGTCGGCACCGGTGAATGGCTTCGTAAATTTGTAGCGGAAAATCTTGCCGTCGAAACCGAATTCGGCGTCGCATCAAATCCGGAATTCCTCCGCGAGGGGGCAGCGATTGAGGATTTTATGCGGCCCGACCGTGTGGTCGTCGGAACCAATGACGAACGTGCCGTGGAGATAATGAAAGACCTCTACCGGCCGCTCTATCTGATTGAGACCCCGGTCGTCATTACTTCCCTCGAAGCCGCCGAGCTGATAAAATACGCCGCAAACGCCTTTCTCGCGACAAAGATTACATTTATAAACGAGATCGCCAATCTCTGCGATGCCATCGGCTGTGACGTTCACGATGTCGCCCGCGGCATTGGAATGGATAATCGCATCGGCCGTAAATTCCTGCATCCGGGGCCAGGTTATGGCGGTTCCTGCTTCCCAAAAGATACACGAGCATTGACAACCGTTGCTGACAAGTTTGGCGTTGAAACAATGATCGTCGACGCCGTCGTC
>JBBSJK010000087.1:0-11298 GCA_038257355.1 Pyrinomonadales bacterium
ATCGGTCAAGAGATATTCGGCCTGCGCCTCGCCCGCAGTGATGCCAAAAACGCGCGTTCCCTGTTTCCATTCTTTTGCCGCTTCGCCTGTCTCGACGATCTCGCCCGCAAACTCAAGCCCCGGAATATTTGGCGATAAACCGGGCGGCGGCGGATACAACCCGCGGGCCTGTAAAAGGTCGGCCCGATTTAATCCCGCCGCCCGGACACGCACCAGCACCTGCGTCCCAGACGGTGCCGGCGGGGGATCGACCTCGCGAATCTCAAGATTCCTGGCCGCGTCAAACTCTTTGATATAAACAGCTTTCATTTAACGATATTATCGCGCGTCCCAGGAAATGTTTAGCCACGAATATACGAATTTATGCAGCTTTTTTTGGCTTTTTTTCATACATTCGTGCCAAAAATAAGCACGACGTCTGCCACAAATTCTCGATCATAAACTGCGGTTTGCGTCCCAGAGAATTTTGTTGCAGCCATTTTTGAAATGTAAACTAATTTTTCAAATATCTACGCTATCTGTGTTAATGCAGAGATAATGTACCATAGATGCAACTTATTGTCAATGATTTTGTTCGATTTTAGATTTTTTCGACTCGATGGTTTTCACCGCTTGACCGGGGCTCTATTTTTTCAATCTCGGCACTACGTCATTGGCGGTTAGAGTGCTCCCGGTGGCTCGTTGCAGGTCGGCGATTGATTTATTTAACTCGGTCCTGGCACGCAGCTCGTTGCTGCGGGCGACGGTGAGGGCAGTTTGACGCTCGAGTACCTTATAAATATCTGACTGGCCGGAGTCGAGTTTTCGCTGTTCTGATTCGTATTGTCTGGCGGTATTTTCGCGGGCGATGGCGGCGGCCCGCAGCCGGCCCTCGCCGGTGCGGATGGCTTGCAGCGCATTGCGGACTTCGATCTCGATGGTCTGTTCGATCTGTTCACGCTGCGTGTCGATCCTTTCAGCCTCGACGAGCGAGCGGCCAAGCTGGGCCTTTGCCGTCTTGTCGCCAAAGAGCGGCAGATTAAAATTTACACCGATGCGAAAGACCGGATAGCGATTTGCAAAAATGCCGCTAAAAGGGTTGCCGGTCAGCAGGGCGAGGTTTGCCTGTTGCTGTGCACACGCCGGTGATGCCGGTTGAGTCGTACAAGGTGTCGGAAATGTCGGATTAAAATTTGGATTCTGGCTGCCGCCGACACCCGAAGTATTGTAGCTTGCGACCAGATCAATCTGCGGTTTTGCCTGATCGCGGTACAGCCTCTGATCGAGAGCGTTGATGCCTTTGAGCGCTGTATTGATCTCGAGTTCAGGGCGGGTATCGATGGCGAGACTCACAGACTCGGCGAGTGTGACGGCAGGTATCGAGACCTCGACCGGTTCGACCGGCATCAGGGCCTCGTCCCATATATCATCGCCTCGATTTGGAGATATGAGAGTTTTGAGAACATTCTCGGCCAGATTGACGGTGTTTAGGGCATCGTAAACGGCCTGTTCAAAGTTTGCGACCTGAGTTTCGGACGCGACGATGTCGATCGGTGCAAGCTGGCCCTCGTCGACGAGGCGGCGGTTATGTTCGAGCTGGGAACGTGCATCGCGGACGCCGTCACGCTGCACCTGCAGATTTCTGAGTGCGAATGTGAGGTCCCAATACGATCGCTGCACACCGGCGACAACCTCGATTGAACGCTGACGAAACTGTGTGTCTGTGAGTGAGATGTTTTGCTTTGCAATTTCGATTGTACGGCGGTTCTGATCAAACTTGCGTCCGCGAAATAATGGCTGAGTGACCGAAATTCCGAGGCTCGAATTGTATTGCGGGCTCAAAATGGAGATCGGATTGTCCGTCGATAATCTCTGGTTGTTAAACGAGCCGGTAAAGACGGTCCCCTGTGACGGATAAAACGCCTGAAGGCTGGCATTGCCGACAAACGAACCCTGAGTGGTGGTCTGATTATTGCTAAAAATACTCACGTTGGGAACCGTCGACCGATCGTAAAACGCCTGGCCGATCAGACGCGGTTGATAAAAACCACGCGTCGCCCGCAGGTCAAATTCGGCCATCGAATAGGTCTTTCGGGTGATCTCGATGTCGCGATTGTTTTCGAGCGCCAGCTCGATAGCGTCGCGGAGCATAATCGTTCGCTGTTGGGTGACGTCGATTCCGACGCGGCCTAAATCAGGCAGGCTGCGGACATCCGACCGGTAATTTGGCGCGATATCCTGCACGCCCCGAATGTTTTCGGGTGCGATATCCTGTCTATCGCTGACGACAGGCGTCGGTGTCGGGTCTTGAGCGCTAACGCCGATGGCCGCTGCGACAAACAAAATTATAATTAAAATGTATGAATGCCGATGCATATAAAAAAGAGTATTAAACGAAAAGCCGCAAATTAATTTTGCACCTTAGCGTCTTTGCGTAAAAAAATATCCCTGACATATATAATCCTAAGAGGCCGCGAGCCGCCGTTTTACACCGCCAAACAGCCAGGCTGCTGAGCGGTTTACATATTTGAACAGCCGCATTTCGGCGAGGTCGTCAAAAATTGAATAAAAGACCGGTACGGCAAGCAGGGTCAAAAGCAAACATAATGACTGGCCGCCGACCACCAGAACACCGATCGAGCGATTTGTGCCGGATCCCGCACCGGTAGATAGGACGAGCGGGGTCATGCCAGCGACTAGGGCGATCGTTGTCATAAGGATTGGCCGCAGACGGTCGCGGTTTGCCTGGATGATGGCGTCGTAACGCGACATTCCCTGGGAACGCAGATGATTTGTATGATCAATCTGCAAAATTGCATTCTTTTTAACCACGCCAAAGAGCAGTAGCAAGCCGAGCCCCGAAAAAATATTGACGGTCTGGCCCGCTATCAACAGGCTGACAATCCCAAACGGGATCGAAAGCGGCAGCGTTAAAAGAATCGTCACGGGGTGTATAAAAGACTCGAACTGTGCGGCCAGTACGATGTACATAAAGATAAATGACAACACGATCGCAAGCGCGAAATAATATAAGGATTTTCCAAGTTCCTTTGACTGGCCGACATAACCGGTCCTATAACCCGCGGGCAGATTCATATCACTGACAAAGCGGTCGATCTCGCTGGTAATGCTTGTCGCCGAACCGCCCGGGCGGGTATTGGCGAGCAGCGTCACCTGACGCTGCCGGTTGATGCGCTCGACCGAGCTCGGCCCCGTTCCCTCGACGGGCTTTACAACGCGATCAAGTGAGACGAATCCGGTTTTTGAGGACGGCACGATCATGCGATTAAGCCCCTCGACATCGGTGCGAAATGTATTGATCGCTCGGACGCGAACCTCATATTGGTCCGCACCGGCGTTAAATGTCGTAGCCTCCTGACCGGCGACGAGCGTGTTTAATGCCTGTGAGATGTCCCCGACACGTACCCCCAGATCGGCCGCTGTGTCACGGTCAATCGTCAGCTGTATCTCGGGCTTGCCGCTTACAAGCGTCGAATCAACATCGACCGCATCGGGAATCGTCTTCATTTTTTCAATGATCTTTGACGAATACTCTTCGAGTTTTTCGAGATCGGGGCCGGCAATCAGAAACTGCACATTGGCACTGCGAAATCCGCCGCCTGAGAATGCCTGGACGGGCTGGACGCCGGTTCGCAGATCGGAAGGAAACTGTTTGAGCAATTCGCGTGCATCCGCCATCAACATTTCCTGGTTTTTTTCACGATTAGGAATGTCAGTCAGCTTTACGTAAATTGTGCCCGAGTTGACCACCTGCTGCTGCCCGCCGCCGACGGTTGCGAGAGTGTCGGACACACCCGGCATTTTGCGTATCTCGGAGGCGATCCGCTCAAATATCTGCGACGTCGCACCGATACTCGACCCCTCTGGAGTACGAACCGAAATCTCAAATTGCGACTGGTCATCTACCGGTAGGAAATTTTTACCGACAAACATAAAAAGCGGTACGATACTGACAAAAACAAATATACACAGCGTGACGATCACCCAGCGATGGGCCATCGAGAATCTCAGCAGGAAGGCGTAAAATGCGTCGACCGCTCGAAACCAGCCCGTGTATTTGCTGTCGCTCTTTCTTTCCGGCTCGATCATTCCGTCGCCTTGTAACTTTTCCTTTTCGGGTTCGTGATCGTGTGTCTCTGGCTTCTTTTTTGCTTTGATAAGGCGGGCCGCGAGCATCGGCGTGAGTGTAAACGAGACGATCAACGACACGCCGACCGCAAACGACGCTGTCAGCCCAAAGCTCGACATAAAACGGCCGACAATGCCCTGCATAAATCCGATCGGCACAAAAACGGCCATTAGCGACAATGTCGTTGCCAGCACGGCGAGGCCGATCTCACGGGTTCCCTCGATGGCCGCCTGAAACGGATTCATACCCTTTTCTTCGACAAAACGATAGATATTTTCGAGCACTACGATTGCGTCGTCGATAACGATGCCGACCATCAGAGTTAGCGACAACATCGTTATGGAGTTGAGCGTGTAATCCATGGCGTACATCAACGCAAACGTCGAAATAATCGAGGTCGGAATGGCAAGGGCGGCGATAAATGTTGCACGAAAATTCCAAAGGAAGAGGAAAACAACGAGAGATGCGAGGATCGAACCGAGAATAAGATGTTCCTCGATGGCGTTTAGTGAATTTTGGATAAAGATGGAATTGTCACCAATGATCCGCATCTGAAAATCTTTTGGCAGGGTTGGCTCGATCTCCTTGAGCCTCTCCTTGATCTCCTCTGCGACGGCGACCGTATTCTGTCCGGACTGTTTAGAAACAATCAGCGTCACGGCCGGCTGTCCGTTAAGCCGGGCCTCTGAGCGGACCTCTTCGGCACCGTCCTCGACATAGCCGAGATCCTTTACCTTGACCTGATAGCCGCCGCGGTTTGCGACAACGATGTCACCAAACTGCTCCGGCTTTTCGATTTTGCCTAACGTGCGTATGCTAGTTTCCTTTTGCCCCTCATCTATGCGGCCGCTGGGAAACTCGATGTTCTGTATCCGCAAAGCGGCCGAAACCTCACCAGCCGTGACGCTGTATGAGCGCATCTTGTCTGGATCGACCCATACATTTATCTGCCGTTCGCGACCGCCGATGATCGAGATCTGGCCGACGCCATTTATCGACTCGATACGTTCCTTGATCCTGTTTTTGGCGACCTCGGTCACATCGCGCAAAGATGTCGGGGCTGAAACAGAAATGCGCAGAACCGGGGCGGCGTCCGTATCCAGCTTTTGTACAGTCGGCTGTTTGGCTGTTTCTGGCAGATTGGGAATAACGGTCTGTACGCGGTTCTCGACCTCCTGGGCCGCGACATTTACGTCCTTTTCGAGTACAAACTGGACAAAAATCTGGGCAATGCCTTCGACCGAGCTCGAGCGGAGCTCGTCGATGCCGCTGATCGTATTTACCGCTTCTTCGATTTTCTCGGTGATCTCGGTCTCGATCTCCTGCGGGGAGGCACCGGGATTGATGACGGTAATAGTGATGGTAGGAAAATCGATCTTCGGGAAAAGATCAAGACCGAGACTCAGAAATGAAAATGCTCCGACGACGACGAGCGAAAGGATCAGCATCGTCGCAAAAACCGGTCGTTTTACACAAATTTCAGCAAGCCATTGCATACTACTTTCCTCTTAGTTAATCTGCCTGACCAATGCTCCGTCGATGAGCGTATTGACATTGCTGGTTGCCACAATATCGCCCTCGGCGATGCCGGACTTTACCTGGATCATATCGTTCTCGAGGAGGCCGAGCTGGACCAATTGTTCGCGTGCGGCCCCATCCTTGACGACAAAAATTTTGTTGATCTCACCCTCGGTCCTGATTGCAGATGTCGGTACCATAACGGCATTCTCAGGCTGTGACTGAGTGATGCGTACAGTTGCAAACTGCCCCGGCTTTAACAGCCCCTCGCCATTGGGAACCTCGGCCTCGACCGTCAGCGTCCTAGCCGTAACGTTGAGGCCGGGCAGGATTCTGACGACTTTGCCGGCAAAGCTGCGGTCGGGATATGCACTTGTCTGTAGCGAAATGCCCTGGCCGATACCGACCTTGGCGATCGCCTGTTCCGGAACATCTATCTTTAAACGGAGAGTACCTGTCCGGACGATAGTGGCGACCTTGGAATTTGGCGTGCTTGGCGAAATAAATTCGCCCGGATCTGCGACGCGCTCGGCTATATAACCGCTGATAGGAGCGTAGATGACAGTGTCAATAACAGATTTGCGCGCCTGGTCTATCTGGGTTTGAGAAGTGGCAACAGCCGCCCGGGCGGATGCGACACCGGCCTCGGCAGTATTGATCGCTCTGACGGCGACGGCAGCATTTGAGCGGGCCTCGTCCAGTTGGCCGAGCAAAGCATCGCGTTGCGCCCGTCTCTGATCGAGGATCGCACGTGAAACATCGCCCGTATCAAATAATCTCTGCGCCCTGACCAGTTCCTTCTCCGCCAGCTCGAGATTGGCATTGGTCGATTTAACCTGAGAGAACGTCTCGATATTAAAGACCTCGCCGTCTTTGACGTTGAGCCGTATCTGCGACTGGCGAAGCGCCGCAACCGCCTGGCCGACCGCCCTTTCCTGCTGCACCGATTGGGCCTCGGCCTGTTCGAGCCGGATCCGGGCATCGCGGTCATCGAGGCGGACCAGCACGCTGCCTTTTTGAACATAACTGCCGACATCAAAATTAACCTCGATGATCTTACCGCCAACCGCCGGTGCAACATCAGTCGAAGCATCGCTCGCGAGATTGCCGGTCGCCTCAAAATAGGTGGGTATCGGCCTCATAACTGCCTGCGTCGTTGTCACATCGACGATCTCAGGCTGATTAGTTGCATTGATATTTACCGTGGTTGACCCCGAACCGCAACCGGCGGCGGCAAGCGATATTGCCGCTAAAAAAATAGTTACAGATTGTCTGTAGATATTCATAAATTCGTCTCGTGAGATCAGGCTTCTATTCCACGTAATAAAATCTCAGCAAAATTCTTTGCTGCCTCATCGTTGGTGATGTCGAGCAAACGGCGATTTTTGTCCCACAAAATGTTGTTTAGCGAATGGTGGATCATCATGCCGAGAAAGGCCCGGACGACGATACGCGGATTTATCTCACGCATTGCCCCGGCCATCTGCCGCACCTCGATATAATTGCCGATAAATGTATATAGCCGGGCTACGAACTCATCAAAAAAACGATCAGCCAGTTCGTGTTCCTCCAAAGCGGAGTAAAGCAAGAGCCGCATAAAATTTTCGTCCGCCTGCTGTTTCGTCATGGCGTTTAACGCAATGTTATAAAACACGGCGTAATCGTCCTGATTTATTATTGCCTGCTGCAGTACCTCATTCTCTTCCCAAGGAAAACGGATGCCGTCATGACACGCCTTATCGCCCAAAATAGCGTCATACAGCTCGCCCTTGGTAGTAAAATGGCGAAACACCATCGCCTCAGAGACGCCTGCGGCCCGGGCGATCTCCTTAGTGGTCGTTCCCTTAAAACCATGCTGCGAAAAAAGCTCGACCGCCGTCTGCAATATCTGCTCGCGACGCTCATCACCCTTCATCCGGCCGCTGGGATCACAATTAAAAAGATGTTTTAGCAATCTATTCTCCTAAACTAAGTAAGTGCTTACTTACCACGGGGATAGACTCGCATTTTCTAAATATATTTGTCAACTAAATATGCAGCGGGAGTCACATAATCGTAAAACAAACGAACTTTGTACAGGTAAATTTCGTTACAACTATTTACAGAGCAGCCACATCAGACCGGCGCAATAGTTAAAATCAATGTTTGGAGGATTAACAGTTATGTCAGAATTTGAAGCAGAAGTAAAAAAAGCGGAACAGGAATTGGAGCAGAGCCTGGTACCGGTGACGGATAAGCCGTTTTCGGACAAGGTCACGACGGACGAATTTTTAGGAGATATCAAAATGCAGGCACAAGAATACGGAACTAAATTACAGGACGCGGCCGCCCAGGCAAAGGATTTTGCCAGTGAAAAATTGACTCAGGCCAGCGACAAGTTTAAGGAACTACAGGGAAGGGATCCAAAAGAACTGGTTGAGGACGCCAAAGAATTTGCCCGCCAAAAGCCCGGCCAAACAATCCTCATCTCCGCCGCCGTCGGCCTCGTACTCGGCCTAATCCTGCGCGGTAGAAAATAGACGCGATTCGATTTTTAGATATATAACATTGAGGCTGTCCAGAACGGGCGGCCTCATTTTTTTAATACTTGAGATTCGATCTAAAGTTAACCTTACAAATATTCATGCCGGAGGATAGTATGCTCAAGTTAGGCCCGTTCACCGTAATAAATGCTTGATGGCAGGGTGAGGTTGAGTATTGTGAAAGCGGCAACGACTGAGAGACGTTACTCTTACAATTTAAGTCTCTCATACTGTGCAAATAATTTGGTGATCTCGGCGTTGATTGTTTGTTTGGCGGCGAGGTCTTTTTCTTGGTCGCGTTGTTTTACCAACTCTTCGATTTGATGTTGGATGATCTCGATTTTGGTTTCGGGTTTTTTGCTTTTGCTTATCTGGTATTTATTGTCCATGAATTGACTATAGCAGTTGTCGGATGGTGCGCGGTGGTCGAAAGGAAGTTGATGCTAACAACCTCAATCCAAGACAAGGCAGCTTAAAATCTATCTTGAACGTCGGATACGGCTTAATGCTATACTCATTCTGTTATGACTCAAACGCAAGCTACGGCAGAAGTATTTTGGACGGCTTTTCAAGCATTAAAGCCTGACGAGCGGGAGGCATTCATTGGCAAGCTAATGAAAGGACAAGGGGCTTGCCGAGGATTTGCGATACGGGGTCATCATTGAAAAGCGAAAGGACGAACCTACAGTCTCACTCGATGACTACCTTTTGCGGCGTTCAACAGAAAAGTGATGTCCTTTCGGATCCTTCTCACAAAATCGGCTGTCAAAGAGCTTGACCGTCTGCCTGTAAAGATCCACGATGATATCGTTGACCGTCTCCGCCAATTGGAAGAAAATCCACGAATTGCAGGTGCCGAAAAGCTGACCGCAATCAGCGCATACAAAATGCGGGTCCGGAATTACCGGATAATTTACCAAATTGACGACGCATATAAAGAAATTACAGTCGTAATGATTGACGATCGTAAGCAGGTTTATAAGCGACTGCGCCGACGGAAGTGACACAAATAAAAGGCTGCCTGAGACCATTCGGTTTCAGGCAGCCTTTTTTATTTGTATAAAGCGTCGAAACCGCCTGCGTGTGCGAGCGGTTATGACTAGATAACTAGATCTGAGCGTGTATCAGGCGTCGGGTTTGATCGCCGAACAGGACATCGATCTTTTGCGGTTCGATGACGGCTGTGACTTCACCGCGGCCAAATTTGTCGTGGGTCATAGCCTGGCCTTTGCGGTATTTACGCATGCGGTCGTATGGAGAAGCGTTTTTGCCGGTGCCCATCGACACCGAGGTTTTTACGCCCCGGGTAAATGTGCTGACGGTCTCGCATGCCTCACATGATGCTTTTGTGATCTTACCTTGTTTGGTGACGGTCTGGACCTTGTGATTTTGCTCAAGATCGCAGGCCGAACACATCATTTCCACTGATTGGTCAACTGCATAAGCTATTACTTTAATCATACTTTTTACCTCTGATAGCAGGCCGTTTTACAAGATGCGCCCTTATTAAAGTCCGTGCGTCTGCAACATCGGCCTCTGCCTTTATCTATCGTCCGCGACGCGGGCCGAATGAACGAAATTTCCTAGCCGGTGCCGCAAATTTCTTACCCGCCGCCGGTGCGGCCGCTACTGTGTGTCCGCCAAAATCCGGCAGCAAAACACGTTCAACCCTTTCGCCTGTCAGTTTCTCGATAGCCCGCATCGAATGCTCCTCGGCAATCGTAAATAGAGTTATCGCACGCCCCTTATTTCCGGCTCGGCCGGTACGGCCGATACGGTGAACGTAATCCTCGGGCGCCTCGGGTATATCATAGTTTATCACATGTGATACGGAATCAATATCGATCCCGCGGGCCGCAACATCGGTTGCGACCAGCACATTAACATGCCCGGATTTGAAACTGCGAAGAGCGGCCTCACGCTGCGACTGCGAACGGTCACCGTGGATGCGGTTCGATTTGTGCTCACGCTTTTCGAGAATGTGAGCTATACGATCGGCACCCCGTTTTGTGCGTGTAAATACAAGCACGCGGTCAAAATCTTCCTTATCCAGCAGATCGAGCAGGAGCGGCATTTTGAATTGCTGTGCAACCGGATATGCAGTCTGTTCGATCAATCCCGAAGCCTTGCCGCGGGGGCTGACCTCGATAAACGTTGGGTCCTTGAGCATTGCGTAAGCGATATGCTCGATCTCACGCGACATCGTTGCCGAGAAAAAGAGCGTCTGCCGCTTGGCCGGAATGACCTTAACGATCCGTTTGATCGACGGAAGAAAGCCCATATCGAGCATTCTGTCCGCTTCGTCCAAAACCAAATGGCTGAGACTGCTGAAATTTATCAGGCCCTGATCCATAAAGTCGATCAGGCGGCCCGGTGTCGCAATTATGATATTTGCACCGCGACGGAGGCTGTCCATCTGACGTTTGTAACCCGCTCCGCCGATGATCGCTGTGCAGGTAATTCCTTTTGGTGCGAATGCTCGGCAGGCGGCCTCGGTCTGATTGGCCAGTTCTCGTGTCGGCGAAAGCACGAGAACGCGTGTCCCCGGTTTGCCTTTGTTATCGCCCAATAATTGTAATATCGGCAGCAAAAAAGCCGCCGTCTTGCCCGTACCGGTTTCGGCACTGGCGAGAATGTCTCCGCCCTGTAAAAGGACAGGAATTGCCTGTTTTTGAATGGGTGTAGGCTCAGTATAACCCAATTGCTCGCACTTATCCGTAAAATACGGCAGCAAGCCTAAATCTTTAAAAGTCATTTGTAATTAAAATCTCTTCAACGGAAGCACTCGTTATAGAGTCCCACTTCAGCAGTCCCAATTAGATAAAAGGGCCAACTGGAGCGGTATCGAGAATGTTGCGTAAAAGCAGTATTCTTAACAAGTCTTCTGGATGTAATAAGAAGTTACTAACGTGGAGTGATCTTCAGTGTAACGGTAGCAAGGAAGGAACCTACGTTCGAGGGGTTCACCTATTTCGGGAACCTCTTCTAACAGTTATAAACGAACCGTTTCTCGAACTATCTATTACGCCTTAACATAAAGGCGATTTTACCGTCGATGAATGAGATACGGATTATCAAATTGTGAGATTACAACATTTAGATATAAATAGCAAGCTAATTATTTCGTCG
>JBBSJK010000088.1:0-10803 GCA_038257355.1 Pyrinomonadales bacterium
GTCATTGAAGGTCGCGTTGAGTATTGAACTTTGAATCCAGTTTGATGAAAAAATCATTCCAATCCCACGAAATCCACATCGGAAAGAGTGTCAAAAACCTGCAGTAAGCGCGGCGTGAAGCGGTAGTGTTTCGACGAAACCTAATTACAAACTTCGAGCTGTTTACGCATACAACACATTGGGAATTCACTAAGTTCACCAGGAAATCCTAGTGTTCTACGTATCCTCCCACTGGGTTCTGTGTGTGAAGGGTTTAGTTTCTTCCTAAAACTGACGAATATGACAGTTAAATAGAACAAAATACGGAAGAAATCAGTTTTAATTTGGGTTTAAGTTATTTGTGGGGAAAATTCCTACGCCGCTTCTTCAGTTCGCAGCATTACCTCAAAGACCGGGACTTTTCGCTCGATCATTTCCTTAGTAATGACGATTTCCTTGACCTTTTTTTCGGATGGGAGATGATACATCGATTCGAGCAGGACCTCTTCGAGGATCATCATCAGACCGCGGGCGCCGACCTTGCGTTGATGGGCTTGGTGTGCAACGGCGTGCAATGCTCCCTCTGTAAATTTCAGGCCGATGTTATCGAACTCAAACTTACGCTGATACTGCTTGATGAGAGCATTTTTAGGTTCGGTCAGAATAGTGACCAAGGCGGCCTCGTCAAGTTCGGTAAGCGTACCTATCACGGGCAGACGGCCGACAAATTCCGGTATCAGGCCATAGTGGATTAAATCCTCGGGTTCGAGTTTGTTGATAGAATCGACGTGTCGCTGTTTGTTGGTTTTTATATCTGCTTGAAAACCGAGCGATTTGTTGCGAAACCGTTTTTCGACTACTTTTTCGAGGCCGATAAATGCTCCGCCGCAGATAAATAAGATATTTGTCGTATCGAGCTGCTGAAAATCCTGCTGCGGATGTTTGCGTCCGCCGCCAGCCGTCGGAATGTTGGCGACCGTACCTTCTAAAATCTTCAAAAGAGCCTGTTGCACGCCTTCGCCCGATACATCGCGCGTAATCGACGGATTGTCATCTTTACGGCAGATCTTATCGATTTCGTCGATATAGATGATGCCGGTCTGTGCTTTTTCGAGATCGCCGCCAGCCGATTGCAGCAGACGAAGCAAAATATTTTCCACATCCTCGCCGACATATCCGGCCTCGGTCAGACTCGTCGCATCGACTATACAAAACGGGACGCTCAAGACCCGGGCGAGAGTCTGTGCAAGCAGCGTTTTGCCGGTTCCTGTCGGGCCGATCAATAAAATATTTGATTTTTGCAGCTCGATATCAGGACGGCGTTTGGTCATTTCGAGACGCTTGTAATGCTGATAAACCGCCACCGCAAGGCGTTTTTTTGGCTCTTCCTGACCGATCACATATTCGTCGAGATAACCCTTGATCTCATGCGGCTTGGGCAGATTAGTCCGCACGGCCGTCGTCGAGGTCTGTTCGTCGTCATTGATGATCTCGTTGCAGATGTCGATGCATTCATTACAAACATACACGCCGGGACCGGCGATCAGTTTTCGGACATCATTTTGCGATTTACCACAAAATGAGCAGGAGAGCAGTTCTTCACGATGAAATTGGGGCATTTTGCTTAGTTGTCAGTTGTCGGTTTTCAGCAAGAGATTGTTTTAACGAACGAGATAATCCGTTCCTCAGTCGTCCTACCTCAGCCGCCAGACCGATGACTCGATCCGCCTCAGCTTGAGAAATATAATTTAGATTGGCAGCAATTTGAATCTGCGTCTCTGCCTCCATCAGTGATCCGTATGCAATCGAAAGGTGATGAATAAATTCCCTCGTCGAGTCTCGACCTTGCCCCTCCGAAATATTTGAAGGAACCGAAACGATGGATCTTCGCAGTTGACTCGCCAAACCGAACATCTCGGCTTTAGGGAACGCTTCAGCAATTTTATAGACTGCAGTCACAAGCGTCATCGCTTTTTGCCATACAATTAGTTCTCGATAACTCTGTCCTCTAGGCATCGACTTGGCCTTTTCTTAAACTGACAACTGACAACTGACAACTGACAACTACTACTTCTCCCTATGTTCGATAACTTCATCGATCAGCCCATATTCCTTGGCCTGGATAGGGGTCAATATACGGTCGCGTTCGACATCGAGCTCGACCTGTTCAAATGACATGCCGCTGTGATGAGCTAAAATCTGCGATGTCATCGTTCGCATACGGATAATTTCCTCGGCCATCAGGCGAACGTCTGTCGCTTGCCCCGAAGCTCCGCCCGATGGCTGATGAATCAGCACACGTGCATGCGGCAACGCAAAACGCTTGCCCTTGGCTCCGGCAGTGAGTAACAATGCTCCCATCGAGGCACACTGGCCGACACAGATCGTGGTCACGTCATTCTTGATGAACTGCATCGTGTCATAGATCGCCATTCCGGCGGTGATCGAGCCGCCCGGGCTGTTGATGTATAGATTAATATCTCGTTCCGGATCCTCAGCCTCGAGAAACAGGAGCTGGGCGACGATGAGATTTGCAACCTGATCGTCAATCGGTGTCCCGATAAAAATGATGCTGTCTTTGAGCAGCCGCGAGTAAATATCAAACGCCCGCTCGCCTCTCGAAGTTTGCTCGACAACCATTGGTACTAACATATATTTTCTCTCTATTACGAAACGAAATTACTTTACACAGGACTTGAATTAAATGTTGTTAAGTTGTTGAAAATATGACGATTGCCAATTTGGAACTTGATTGTACAACTTTTCATTCAAAATGCAAGTGTTTATTCAGTTGTGTGTTTTCGACTGACAACTGACTACCGACAGCTATGCTTCCTTCGCCGCCTTCTTTTTCGCCGGTTCTTTCTTCTTGACGGCTTTCTTCGGTTTTTCTACTTCGTCTATTTGGCCTACCGACTCGTCGACCCATTCGCCTTTTACAACTTTTGCCTTTGCAATAACAGCCTCGATAGCTTTACGAGTTTTCAGATTGTTGCGGATATTTTCGATGCCGCCGCCCTGTTTATCGAGTGATTCGCGAATCTCCTCGGCGGACGAGCGGTAATATTCGGACATTTTCGTAATCTCTTCTTCAATCTCAGCCTCGGCTACCTCTACTTTTTCAATCTCCGCTACCTTATCGAGCAGCATTGCACCGCGTACGTCCCGCTCGGCCTGCTGCCGCATATTTCCATATGCCATTTCGATAAACTGTGCCTCGACCTGGTTAAGATCGATGCCACGCTGCTGCATATCCTGTGCAAAATTATTGAGCAGATTACGGGCCTGATTGTCGATCAAAACATTTGGGACCTCAAACAGATTGCCTTCGATAAGCTTAGCTATCGCATTATTACGCAAACGGGCGTCCGCATCGGCCTCTGCATATTTTTCGAGATCGTCCTTTAGCTTTTTGCGGAGATCGGCCAGGGATTTATAGCCCTCGTCGAGGCTTTCTGCCCACGCATCATTTAGTTCTGGCAACTCTGTCGTGCCAACCGATTTGATCTTTGCCTTGTAATGAACCGTTTTGCCGGCCAGCGCCTCGGACGAAAATTCGGCAGGATAGACGACCGTAAATTCCTTTTCGTCGTCTTCCTCGACGCCAACTAGATTGTCGGTGAATGACTTTTCTATCACCTCGTCACCGAGCACAACCTCGAGATCTTCGGCCTTGATCGGCTGAGCGTCGGGATCATCGTCAAAAATTCCTTCGAGATCGGCTATCACGGTGTCGCCCATCTCAGATTTGCGGCCCTCGACCGGAATCAGCGCGGCCTCTTTTTGCAGACGTTCGGCGATCAGATCCTCGATCTCACCATCAATAACGGGTTTTACGCGTCGTGTCACCTCGATGTTCTTATAATCCGGAGCCAGTATTTCCGGCATAACCTCGACATGTACGTGGAGCGACACGGGAGCCGAGCCATTGACCTTTACATTTGCAGCATCGTCGAGATGCAGTTGCGGTTCGGCCAGCGGATGCAGATCGTGTTCTTCGATGGCCGCTGTTACGGCGTTTGGCACGACCTCTTGGAGCACTTCGCTCTTGATCTCTTCTCTAAAACGCAGGCGTATAACATCGAGCGGTGCGTAACCCTTCCTAAATCCGGGCACACTCGCACGTTTTGCATATTTCTGGCTGACCTTGCCATAGGCAGCTTTTAGCTCATCGGCATCGATCTGCAGATGTATCTCTTTTTGGGTAGGTGAAATTTCCTTTATTTCGCTTTTCATGTACTGAAAAAAGGATAGCGCGTCAGTCGTCAGTTGTCAGTTGGCGGAGGATGGTTTTTGATCTTTGATCTTTGATCTTTGACAAAAGAAGAGGCCAGCCGCAACTGTCTTATACTGACAACTGACAACTGACCACTATTAAAATTGGTGCCGAGGGCGAGACTCGAACTCGCATGTCTTTCGACGCTAGTTCCTAAGACTAGTGCGTATACCAATTTCGCCACCCCGGCATGCGGGGAGTTAAGATTTGTGATAGACAACCTCAACAACCCGCCTAAAGCAATTTATCTAATTGGCGCCGTAATGTCTAGCCGACTATTTATGCAGATATTTCTTATCATACTCGTCCCATGACATATTTATATCCGACCCGCCGCTGAGTCCGTCTCGCGCGTTTGAGCCGAGTGCCTTGTTCTCGATCTTTAGAAAGAGCCTGTAACCGGCATAGCCGACGAGGCCGATCAGACCTAGCCAGAACACCCATGACAGCAGCGACCCGACCATGCCGAGCACCCATAAAAGAAGCATTCCAACAAATACGAGACCGATTGCGCCCAGGATCAATTTGATAATGTTCATAATATTTACCTCCGACTACATAAGTTTAATACGAAAACGCCGGATCGATGTTCGTGCTAAATAATAGCTTATCGTATAATTCACGTTCGGACGAATAATTAACATCTTGAGAACTGAAATCATTACAACCAAAACGGTCGCGGCCGAAATAAATGGTGAATTATTTGGCGACCAGTCGTCTGTCGCCTCGGACGTCACCCACGATTCGCGGCAAGCCCGCGAGGGTACGCTATTTGTCGCGGTCAAAGGTGAGACGATGGATGGCCACCGGTTTGTCGATGACGTAATGCGGCGCGGTGCTGCGGGGATCATCTCGGAATCGGATCCGCCCGACGGTTTTGGCGGTGCGTGGCTCAAGGTCAAAGACGCCCGCCAGGCCCTCGCCAAAGCCGCCGCCGTAATAAACGGTAACCCATCCCACGATCTCGATCTCGTCGGCATCACCGGGACTAATGGCAAAACTACGACGACATACCTTTGCTCGGCACTCGCCGAAGCCGCCGGACAAAAGAGCGCGATGCTGACGACGGTCGAATACCGCATCGGCGAAAAGAGCGAGCCAGCCGTGCGGACAACACCCGAGGCGTCAGACACAAACCGTTTTTTTCGTGAAGCGGTCAACGAAGGCTGTGCGATGGCTGTGATGGAAACTTCGTCACAGGCGATCGATCTGCACCGCTGCGACTGGCTGCGGTTTAAGGTTGCGGTATTTACAAACCTGACGCGCGATCATCTCGACTATCACGGAACAATGGAGAATTATTACGATGCCAAAAAAAAGCTGTTTGACGGACGTTTAGGCGAAAGGCCAAATTCGAGCGTGATAAATATTGATGATGAATGGGGTGCAAAACTGGCGGATGAGTTGCGCGTGGGCGGCGGACGTGTCGTGACCTTCTCTCTTAACTATGCCAAAAATCCCCCCGCTGGCTCAGATGATCCCGACTTCGCCGCTGATCTGACTGCTGCGGATATTGAGGTTTCGTTGATTAAAGGTACGTCGTTCACGCTAAAAACCCCTGTCGGTGACCGGCAGATAATTTCTCCGCTCGTCGGACGTCCGCATGTTTATAATATGCTCTCTGCGACCGCGACCGCACTCGAGTTGGGTTACGATCTCGACTCGATTCAAAAAGGCCTTTCCACCTGCGTCGGCGCTCCGGGGCGCTTTGAACGTGTGCCTCATGATGGCGATTTTGCGGTGGTTGTCGATTACGCTCATACCGACGACGCCCTGCTCAACACACTCAAAACCGCCCGAGAACTGACCGATGGCCGTGTGATCATAGTCTTCGGGTGCGGCGGCGACCGCGACCGGACAAAGCGAGCTCCGATGGGCGAGATTGCCGGTGAATACAGCGATCTGGTAATAATCACATCCGACAATCCGCGTAACGAAGACCCGTTAAAGATAATCGCAGAGATCGAGGTTGGGGTTAAGACTCAGATTGCCGAATACTACGCATTGCCGGACCGCCGCGAAGCGATCTACAAGGCCGTCGCAGCCGCTAAGACAAACGATGTCGTCATCATTGCCGGTAAAGGGCACGAAAATTATCAGATTGTCGGCGGAAACAAATTCCACTTCGACGACCGCGAAGTC
This sequence comes from Pyrinomonadales bacterium, assembly GCA_038257355.1. Classification (GTDB taxonomy): domain Bacteria; phylum Acidobacteriota; class Blastocatellia; order Pyrinomonadales; family Pyrinomonadaceae; genus OLB17. The sequence goes on from JBBSJK010000088.1 coordinate 6,398, forward strand.
GTCCTCGAGGCTCTCTTACGAAGGAGCGAGAGTCTCTAGGATGACGGTGAGACGGGGAGTCAGTCTCCGTCAGTGTTCTCCTGTCGCTTAATCCCCGCGTCTCTACTCTTTCTCGTTAGCCCGGACGATAGTAATCAGCAGATCGCGTTGCGAAACTGACAGTTTCTCAAATCTAATACCAAACCCTATCTCGAAGACGTGGTTAGCCACGGTGCCTCTAAATTCGACTTTCATACCATCTGCCAGTGGGATAAATATCTTTATCGGTTCGCCGTCGCTGACATCGCCTGAACTCAAGACAAAACACCCGTCGAGGCTGACATCGCTGACTGACCCGCGCGACCTACCGCCTGAGCCTTCCCATTCGACATCGACCTCAACCGGATATCGGTTTGTTCCGCGGCGTTCGGTGCCGCTGCGTCTATCTTTCATTACCGTTTGTTATTTCGCCCTCGGGCGTATTGTTTCCTCGTTTAGTTAAAAAGTAATAGACCGGCAGCCCAAGCAGTATCAGCAGAGTTCCGGCGATCGGCGACGAACTGATGATCGTCCCGATACCCGACACCGTCGCACCGAGATCGGTCGACGTTATTCCAGCCCATGTCTGGCCTAAACCTGTCAAAACCTGCGGCATTGCCGTGTAAAATGTATTTATCAGCAGCCAGCCGGCAACCAGCAGGAATACTACCGGTACGACCGGATAGCCCCACGCCCGATATGGACGCTCGGCATCAGGAAAGCGGCGGCGAAACACAAATATCGAAGATGTAACCAGAGCGTAAAATATCCACGATCCAAAAACAACATAATCGGTCAGGGTGTCGAACGAACCCGACAACGCCAGTATCGACGCCAGTATTCCCTGCACGATCAATGCCGTGACCGGCACGTGTGTGATCGAGAGCCGTCCGAGCTGCTTAAACATCAACCCGTCCTGAGCCATCGCATACGGCACACGGGCACCCGACAGGATCGACGTATGCAGCGTTCCAAGCGACGACAGCATCAGCCCGACGGTAAACAACGCGACCGCCATGCCAGTTGCAAAAGTTGTGATATCCCCGCCAAAAAATCCGCTGACAACGACCTTAGCAACCGACGAGGTCGCCGGGACCGATGCAATCGCATTCGGGTCGAGTACGTAAAAATATCCGATATGAACCAAGACGTAAAGCACGATTATAAATATCGTACTGCCGATAATAGCTAATGGGATGTTGCGGCCCGGTTCCTTAACCTCGCCGGCGACAAATGTCAGATTGTTCCACCCGTCATAGCCCCATAGAGCACCGAGCATCGCAGCGCCAAATCCAGCGGCAAAACTGTAAGTCGCCGAACCGTAACGGGCAGATTCCGCTACCCCCTCACAGGTGCCGCTGTCATTGATCATTGAAAAATGTGAAAAGTCACCCGTGACCCAAACAAATGCGCCAACGCCGACAAACAGTATCAAGGCGATCTTAACGCCCGTCAATACCGTCGCGATCTGACCGCTGATCGCCACCGTTGCGGCATTAAGCGTAGTAAAAATCACGATCATCATCAGCGCGACGACCTGAATCATCGATATTTCGAGGAACGACGTTTTCAGAAAGACCGCCTCTGCCAGACGTCCGCCACCGAGAAAATCGTTCAGTCCGATCGCAAAGGCCATTCCCGCCGCTGCCTGCGAACCGGGCTTGGCGATAAACATCTGCATCCAGCCGTATAAAAAGCTCGACCTGCGGCCATAGGCATCACGCAAAAAAACATACTCGCCGCCCGCCTTTGGCTTCATCGCCGTGAGTTCGGCATAGGTCAGAGCACCTGCCAGCGAGAGCAGGCCGGCCGCGATCCACGCCATCATCACCCACGTCGGCGTCCCGACATTACAGGTCATCACACGCGCTTTTAGAAAAACGCCGGTGCCAATGACATTGCCGATAATGATCGAAACGGCCGCAATCAGCCCAAGGCCGCGAATCAATGTATTTCTCTCACTAAAATCTGGATTCATAACTAAGAATTCTTAACGCAAAGTCGCTAAGTTGCAAAAGACGCCAAAGGTCATCTCTTAAAAAGATCATTAAACACAAAGTACAGAAAGCTATTACACAGAGGACACGAAGAAATCATTTATACTTTGTGGCCCTTTGTGTCTTACCTTTATGAACATTGTTTTAATGGATTTAGCCATTTTAGAGGTTCCTAAATCCAAATCGTTCACTATTTTCTCCCTTTGCGTCTTTGCGTTTGAAAAGTCCCCTGAGTTTGCTGGCATCATATTACGCGAAAACGACTTTCAAGTGAAACCCGCGTTCCGTGATAAAATCTCGCCTGTGCTTGATCTGGACATTACAGCTGACGAACTGATTTCAGCCCTGCTAAATCTCGCATCGAGCGAAAATGTCTCCATTCTCGACAGTTGCGGCGTCGGCCATCTCGGCTCGCATCTGCTCGTCGCGGCTATCGAGCCGATCGCAGTGTTTAATGTCTCGAATGACGATCCACACCAGACACTCTCCTTTCTCGACAAACAACTCTCCGGCAAATCGGCGGCGATCTTTACAATTTCATATGATTTTGGCCTCAAACTGCTCGGGCTGGCCCCGGCTAATAAGCCCTTTGAAAGCCCGCTGGAGCCGGATATATCCCTTGCTCTCTACGACGCACTCATCATCCACGACTACGATACCGGCAAGACGAGACTCACCGGAAACGCAGATAAATTATATGCGTTCAGCACCAAAATCGACAAAAATATCTCAGAATTCAAATTTGAAATTTCAGATGATCCGCCCGTCGTAACGTCAAATTTTACTAAGGACGAATATCTCGCAGGGATTGAAGCGATCAAAGAACAGATCCGCAACGGCAACACTTATCAGACAAATCTGACGCAGAAGTTGACGGCGATTTTGCCCAGCGAACTGACTCCGCAAACGATCTTTGCCCGTCTCCGCCGCGATCACCCCGCACCATTCTCGGCATTTATCCAGCGACCGGATTCAACCGTCATCTCGGCATCGCCCGAGCGTTTTTTTCAAATCGAGGCTGCGTCCATCACTACCTCACCGATAAAAGGCACCCGACGAAGAGGAAATACGAAATCCGAAGACGATGCTCTCAGACGCGAACTGTTGGCAAGCCCGAAAGACCGCGCCGAAAACACGATGATTGTCGATCTGCTCCGTAACGATCTCGGCCGCGTCTGCGAATACGGTAGCGTCCGCGTCGAAAAGCTATGCGATCTCGAACAGCACCCGACGCTCTTTCACCTCGTCTCGACCGTCACCGGCGACCTGCGTCCAAACACGGCATTTTCTGAAATTCTAAAGGCCATCTTCCCTTGCGGCTCAATCACCGGTGCACCAAAGATCAGCACGATGCGGATAATCGAAGAGCTAGAACCCGCGTCACGCGGCCTGTCGATGGGGGCTATCGGATATTACATTCCGGAAGTTCATAGAGCAAAGTCCTTGGACGTTGGACTTTGGCCTGTGAACCCAACCTTCGTCCTCAGCGTAGCCATCCGCACGATGGTCATTCGCGAAAATACCGCAACCTTCAACGTCGGGGGCGGCATCGTCATAGACAGTGACCCCGAAAGCGAATATCAAGAAACTCTCACAAAAGCCAAAGCTTTGCTCGACGCTATCGGTGCGGATTGTTCGGAGTTCCAACTCGATTCTTAGGCAGCATACATATTGATTCTTTCTCAGTCTCTTTTGTGTTCTCGCTTAGTGTTCTCTGTGTTAACGGACTGAATTTTTTACCCAAAGAACACAAAGCGAAGACACAAAGGGCACAAAGAAGATGTAAGGTTTCTTTGAAACGCAGTATCCACTCTATTCATAAAATCAACGTTTTGATTAACTACTGAGACGTTAGAACTCATTAACTCGGAACTAATTTCCCTCACCGGTGTCTAAGTCTCCAGAATCCAAAAATTTAAGGAGACCGCCGATGAACCAACCAAACATAAACGTCACCCCGTTGATTGATGTCCTGCTCGTGCTGCTGATTATTTTTATGGTCGTCTCGCCGCTCAAACCGAGCAGTTTTAAGGCCCGTGTCCCATCAGAGCCGCCGGATGTCACGGATATCAATCCAAATCCGAAAACCCTGGCTGTCATCGTCGGTGCCGATTCAGCTTTGATGCTGAACGCCGAGACTGACATGGGAACGACCGCTGACCCGTCAAAGTTGGTCGCTCGTCTAAAAAATATTTTCGAGCAGCGTCTGGCAAACGGCGACATCTCTGAGTCGTCAGCCGACGACCCGAACCGCCCCGTCGCGGACCGCATCGAACGGACAGTTTTTATAAAAGCACCTCGCTCGTTAGGTTTTGGCAATGTCGCACGCGTCGTTGACGCCGTCAAACTCGGTGGTGCATACCCGATCAGCCTACAGATCGACGGGCTCGA
>JBBSJK010000089.1:0-10496 GCA_038257355.1 Pyrinomonadales bacterium
GTGTCATTGGCGTCCCCGGCGACGATTGTATATTTCACAACCAGCAAATAGGTCGTATTTAGCGAATAACTGAATGGAGTGAACACGGTATCCGCCCCAGCTTTTGAAATGCCGAACGCAACGTTATTAGAACCATCCTTTTTAATAAAAAGACGCCCGCGAAATGTGGTAGAAATAGGATCAGGGCCAAGATGGAAGAAATATCCTCCGGCCGGATCAACTGATGCTTCGCTGATATTTACGAGAACCGCCGCATAAACCGATCCCGATGATTGAAGTGCAAAGGTTCTGTTGACATCCTCTCCACTTGTAGCAAGTGTGACGGCATTGCCGATGTTCGACGAGCCGTAGCCGGTATAAATGAGACCCGGTGCCGTAACAGCGATTGCATTAGTGCCGCCTGCACTGTGTGCTGTCCATCCGGTTGACGTGATTAGAGTACCTACCGGATTGTCAAAATTCTCAACGAGCAATGGAGCATCTGGACGACTCGCCAACTGACCGCCGTAAGTGACTTCCTTTTGCGCGGACACATGTCCCATAAACAGCGACCCGACATAAATTGCGGATAGCAGCAAAACGCCCAAAACAATATTTCGTTTCATTATTCAAATCCTCTCAACAGTAAAAAAATTTAAGGTATCGCGTGCAAATACCGCACGATCAGTGACCAATGTTTCAAATGCTCCACGCTACGCTAGCTTTTTTGTAAAAGATAACTTTGAAAAAAGGATAGCATAAAACCACTCGATTGCGACATCAAAAAACCAAATAACCGCCGCCGGGATACTAATTTTTTGTTACAATATTAAAAAATAAATGTGAGGGTAAATTTGAAATGCGTTTGAGATTGCTTTTTCTATTGCTGCTGTTTAGCTTTGCCAACGATTTTTCCGCGTATGCGCAGGACAGCAAGCCGGTCTCTAAGTATAAGGACGAGATTATTCGTGTCGAAACTCAGCTTGTCGATGTTCCGATGGCGGTCATCTCGTCAAGCGGTGTACCGCTAAAAGGCCTGAAAGCGGAGAATTTCGTCGTTTACGAAGACGGCAAACCACAGGAAATAATTGATTTTTCGGCTGCTTCAGCTCCTTTCGAGGTCGCTCTGGTGCTCGACACCTCTGGGTCGGCGCGTGCCGATCTGCCGCTTATTCAGCGTGCGGCCCGCGATTTTATTGCCAATTTACGTCCCGGCGACCGGGTTGCGATTATCGGCTATAACACAGGCCGACGTAATAATCAGGCCTTTGCGGTGAGCGAGGTTCTCAGCCCGCTCACCGATGACCGCAAGTTGCTGCAATCAGCAATTAATAACGCAAAAACGAGTAACGGCACCCCGTATTATGATTCACTGGTGCAGGTGGCTGAAAGTGTGTTTAGCCAGCGGCCGGCGGATGAGTTTCGCGGCCGGCGGGCGTTAGTGGCCCTGACGGATGGCGTAGATTCGTCGAGCGCGGCTGACTTTGGCATTGTCAAACAGGAATTTGGACAGATTGGCGTCGTTTCGTTTTTTATAAAGGTTGATACTCAGGAATTTTTTGAGCAAACGTTACTCGGTGATTGCGAGAGTGCCATTCGCTTTTCTACCGCCCAGATCCGCCGCTATTACCGGACCATACTCGCCAAGGGCAATATGGAAAAGGCCTCAAATTTTTGCCAGCTTGGCGATTTTGAGCGCCTCGCAATCAGCAAAAAGCTCTACGAAATAGCTGACGCCGAGATGAATGAACTTGCTAAAACATCTGGTGGAAAAGTTTTCCCGGTCGGCGATCTGAGCGAGGCCCGCAACGCCTTTAGGAGCGTCGCCGACGAGATTGGCACAAAATATACGCTCGGATATTACCCATCAAACGATAAACGCGACGGCACATTTCGCAAAATAAAGGTCGTTGCCAAAGGCCTGCCCGCCGGTACACAGATCAGAAACCGCGAGGGATACACGGCACCAGCGAATTAACGGATGATCTCAATTTTGCAGACATCCAGCGATTTCCAGTTACGATCCGTCCTCACTGAGTCGCGCATTCTTGAATTGCCAGAGCAAGACAAGCTCGGTCACCGAGTGAGAGGCCGAGGTGTTTTGTCAGGGGGCGAAGTATTAATACAAAATGACAGAAAATAAATTCGACCGTATTTGCTTATTAGTTCTCGATAGTGCCGGTATCGGCGAGATGCCGGATGCGGCCGCTTGGGGCGATGCAGGGGCTGACACGTTAGGGCATATTTTGGAGTCGCGAAAGGTGGATCTGCCAAATTTGCAGCGGCTTGGTTTGGGAAATATTCGCCCGCTCGCGGGTTTGGCGGCGGTGGACACTCCGGCCGGTTCGTATGGCAAATGCACACTAAAATCCAACGGCAAAGACACGACTACCGGGCATTGGGAGATGGCAGGCGTTATTCTGGACACAGGGTTTCCGACATTTCACAACGGTTTTCCACCACGAATTATTGATGAATTTATTGCGACGGCTGACTTGCCGGGCGTCCTCGGTAATTTTGCAGCGAGCGGTACAGAGATTATTAAACAACTTGGTGAGGAACACGTCCGCACTGGCATGCCTATCGTTTACACATCGGCGGATTCGGTCTTTCAGATCGCGGCACACGAAGAGGTCGTACCGATTGACCGGCTTTATGAGATCTGTGAGATCGCCCGCAAAATTTTACATGGCGAAGACGAAGTAGCTCGAGTTATCGCCCGTCCATTTCTAGGTTCGAACGCCGAAAATTTTAAACGCACCGAGAACCGGCACGACTACGCAGTACCGCCGCCATCTGACAATCTGCTGCCGCTGTTGAAAAACGCCGGACTTGATGTCGTCTGTATCGGTAAGATCGCATCGATATACGATTCGATGGGCGTGACCGAAGATTTGACTGCCAAGAACAACGACCAGACCATCGATCAGACGATCAATGCTCTGAATGCAGACTCGCACGGCTTAATATTCAGCAATCTTGTTGATTTTGATATGCTCTACGGCCATCGCCGCGACACCGAAGGCTATGCAAAAGCTCTCGAACATTTTGACATTCGTTTACCCGAGATTATCGCCGCCATGCGCGACGGAGACCTGCTCATAATGACCGCCGATCACGGCAATGACCCGACCAAAGATGGCTCTGATCATACCCGCGAATATGTGCCTCTGCTGGTTTACGGCAAAAATGCAGTGGCTGGAGTGAATTTAGGGACGCGGCCAACGCTGTCAGATATCGGGCAGACGATCGCCGAAAATTTTGGAGTCAAGCTGGGGAACGGTGAAAGTTTTATGGGATCGTTATAGTAATAGGGAATAGGCCGTGCAAACCATCTAGTTTGCACGGCTTTTAATGACGATAAATCCGAAAATTTATTCAGTGAATTCCAATTCGAGGTCTTCTTCGCAAAAATCGAATTTGACCGGCTCGGACTGGGATTTATCCATATATACAGCCTTTACCCACTGCACACAGCTCTCATCATCGGTTGATGAGTTCCAAACCAATTTCATGGAAGCACCGGGTGCAATACCTCTTCCGACATCAAAGAACCGCCATGTTTTTTTGCCCGGCTCGGCAACGAGTAATTTGGTGATCCGCGAATCTGTTTTGTTAACCACCTTAAAGGAATGTTGACTATCCTGTGCGTAACCAACCGAAAAACTGGTCAATACGATTACCACGCTGAGCAGGCCCATTTTAAAGAATTTACTTTGGAAATTCATAAACTTTTCTCCGTTAACTTTTATACTTTAGATTGACGTTATACGCCGGACAAATTCTATCGATAGTACGGTGGTTTTGCAATATAAAAATTGATATATAATGAAAAAAAATATGGGGATGACACTCTAATGTCGGGTAGAAATGGATACCCAAAGCTGTCACATTGAGAAGGGCTGTTTAAATCGCAAATTCATAGATCGGCGTTTCGATTGTTTTCTTAGGTTTTTCGCATTCCCAAACCTTTTTTCGCAGTCGTTCGACGATTATGGGGGTGAAAAACTGTTCGCCGTTTCCTTGCAAACGTGAGCCTAGCAGCGAATTTCGTGCGAATCTTCTCGTCATAAAATGTCAATTACAATATGCACTATGTCATAAGTGACGTTTTCTATTATCGTTCAAACGAAAGGTAGTTTAGAATTCAACAATCTTAAAATTATAAGCAGAATATGAAGAAAAACATTCGTCAATTTACCTGTCTTTGTTTTATCATTTCGATATTTTTTCAGCCGGTCTTTGCCCAAATTGCCCAGACTGGAAGTGACGATCTCGGTAAATATAACGAACCACCGTCGCGGCTGCGGGGTGTGATTGAGAAGTTTGAGCAGGATCGCGGTATCTTGAACCGTTTCCATTCAGCACCAACCTCGCCAAACCGATCAGCGAGATTTAGGCAGCTTTATAGTGACGGGTTAAGCTTATTAAACAGTTTAAATTATGGCGGACTAAACCATGATGAACAAATAGATTACTTGCTGTTTAAGAATCATCTTGAGCGTGAGATCAATGAGGTCCGGAGATATGATTCACAGATGTTAGAGATGGCGCCGCTGATGCCGTTTGCGAGGACGATTAGTGATTTTGAGGATACACGGCGACAGCTAAGCAGTATTGATCCAGCCAGGTCGGCGGCGACGCTCAACGATCTTGTAAAACAGATTGCTGCCACTCAGAAGTCGTTTGAGGGGGCAAATACGCCGAAGCCAAAACGCACGGTCGCTAATCGTGCCGCACGGACGGTTGATGGGCTGAGACGGACGCTGCGAAGTTGGTACACGTTTTACAATGCCTACGATCCGACATTTACCTGGTGGTGCGAATCGCCGTACAAGGCGGCTGACGACGCGCTCGGCAAATACAGTACATTCATCACCGAAAAGCTTGTCGGCATTAAGGCTGACGACAGAACGACGATCATCGGCGACCCCATCGGACGAGCAGCTCTGATCGAAGAGTTAAAGTTCGAGATGATTCCATATACGCCGGAGGAACTGGTCGAGATCGCTAATAAGGAATTCGATTGGTGCATTGCAGAATTCAAAAAAGCCTCGCGTGAGATGGGCCACGGCGAAGATTATATGAAGGCAATCGAGTCCGTCAAACTAAAATATGTGGATCCGGGCAAACAGCCCGATCTGATAAAGCGTCAGGCGTACGAGGCGATCGAATACGTCGAAAAGAACGACCTCGTGACGGTGCCAAAGCTGGCCCGTGACGGCTGGCGGATGGAGATGATGACACCTGAGCGGCAATTGATCGCCCCGTTTTTTCTCGGCGGCGAGACGATACTCGTCGCGTATCCGACCGACGGTATGACACACGAGCAAAAGCTGATGTCGCTGCGTGGCAATAATCCGCATTTTGCCCGTGCCGTCACGCATCACGAACTCATTCCCGGACATCATTTACAGGGATTTATGACAGCCCGCCACCGGCCTTATCGGCAGGTGTTCAGCACACCATTCTGGGGCGAAGGCTGGGCGTTGTATTGGGAGTTTCTGCTCTGGGACCGAGGATTTACGCAAACACCGGAAGATAAGATCGGCGCACTGTTTTGGCGTTCGCACCGGGCGGCACGGATCATATTCTCTCTTAATTTTCACCTCGAAAAAATGACGCCGCTCGAGTCGGTCGATATGCTTGTAAACAAAGTCGGGCACGAACGCGAGAATGCTCTGGCCGAGGTACGCAGGTCGTTTTCTGGTGATTACGGGCCGCTCTATCAAATCGCATATATGATCGGCGGACTGCAGTTTTACAATCTGCATAAGGAACTCGTGGGTTCGAAAAAAATGACAAATCGTGAATTTCACGACTCAATTCTAAAAGAAGGCCGAATACCCGTCGAAATGGTCAGGGCAATCCTGACGAAACAGAAACTGTCTAAAGATCACGTGGCGAATTGGCGGTTTTATCCGGGCCTGACAAGATAATGTTTGTGGTTTAGAAAAATTTTTAACGCAAAGTCACAAGAGTTATTTGAATGCAGTTTTTTCTGTCGTATGACTTTGCGACATTTGAACTGTTGCTGATCTTATCCCCGCGGTTGGCGGCCATATGTGGAATCAATAAATTATGAATATTTTTTATCTGAATAGAACTGCAATTATAGCACTGTTTCTGATCTCGTTTAATATCCTGAGCCTTGCTCAGAGCGGCGGGAAATCTGTTATTGACGAGCGAAATGTCCGGGCCGGAATGATCTTTCTGGCTGGCGACGCATTGCAGGGGCGTGGCAGCGGGACGATTTTTGAGCGGATCACCGCCGAGTATGTGGGGTCACAGTTTATGCAGTTTGGTGCCGAGCCTGCGGGCGAGATCGGTTATGATGGCAAACCGAAGTATGTCCAATCTGTCAGTGTTACGCGGAACAGTTTCGCTGGGAACCCAACGCTGAAATACGGAACGGGGTCACTGGAACATGGCAAGGATTTGATCGTAATGCGTGCAAATGCAGCGGCAGTGAGCGGGGGGCTGCAAAAGATAAATGCGGACGAGAAACCAAACGCGGGAGCCGCCGTCTTTATCCGAAACACGGTCAATACATTTCCGAATCTGACGCAGACAATGCAGGATTTGGTGACCGGCGGAGCATCAATCGTATTGGTCGAGGAGACCGCGCCGCTTCGGATAAACTGGACAAATATGGCGGCCAGACGGATTGCCTTCACGGTGACGACGATGCCAGCAAAACCTGCGGTGATGATCGTCCTGAGCAAAGATGCGGCAGACGCACTTTTGCAGACGGCTGACGGGACGATGATAGAATTTGGCGGCCAGCTCGCACCAGCGCAAACACAACAAACCTGGAATGCGATGGGCAAGATTATCGGCTCTGACAAAACGCTTTCATCCGAAGTGATCGTGCTCAGCTCACATCTCGATCACCTCGGTGTCCGTGAGGCGACGCCGGGCAATGACAAGATATTTAACGGGGCGGACGACGATGCGTCGGGAACAGTCGCCGTGCTTGAGTTAGCACGTGTTCTTGCAAGCGGAAAACGGCCAAAGCGGACGGTCTATTTTGTCTGCTACGGCAGCGAAGAGGCGGGCGGATTTGGCTCAAATTATTTTGCCAACAACCTAGGATTTCCAAAAGAAAAACTGATTGCCAATCTGCAGTTTGAAATGATCGGGCGTCCGGACCCTATGGTCAAATCCGAGGAACTATGGCTCACCGGTTACGAACGCTCGACTCTCGGTCCGGAACTCGCCAAACGCGGTGCCAAACTCGTTCAGGACCCGCGTCCCGGTCAAAATTTCTTCCAGCGGTCAGATAATTATACGCTTGCGCGACAGGGAATTATCGCCCACACCGTTTCAAGCTTTGGCCTGCATACCGATTACCACAAAGTGAGCGACGAGATTAAAACAATCGATTTTCAGCATATGACGCGATCGATAAACTCGATGATCGAGCCGGTCCAATGGCTCATTAACTCAAGCTTTGTGCCGGTTTGGAATGAGGGTAAAAGGCCATAATTTTAAAGTGCAGAAGTCCGCACGAAGTAAGGGCGTACACTTTGGAATGAGGGGTAAAGGCCGTAATTGTTAAATTTAAAGTGCAGATGCCCGCACGAAGTATAGGCGTGACAATTAACTTGAATGTCGCCCTTACTTAGTTCGGGCTTCTGCAATGGCTATTTCCCGGCCATCTTACTGCCCAGCAGCGTAACTGGGATAAAAATTAATAGACTAACTACCGCGACCCACATCGGCTGGCCCGGCATCGTTACAAAGAAATTTAGAAGACCGGCGATCGTAAGGATTGCGCCGATCAACAACGGCAGGGACATGCCCGGGCTTTCGCGGCGACTCATATTTGTGACTAAATAACCGCCGGCGAATGATCCGAGAAAATAGCCGACGAGTACGACCACATAGGCTGTTATCGGCAGAGAACTCATAAATTCCCGCATTCTTTCCGGGTCGCTCATTACGTCCGATCCCGGCGGCGACACGACGAGCGAACTCAACATCTGCACGATCATGATTACCGCAAAGGCAGCGATCAACGCCACGACCACGGCCAAAATCTTACGTCCCATAATATTTCTCCTTTGGCTAAATTTAGATTATTCGGATGCTCATTTGTAAACCTAAACTGTCTGTTAAGTCAAGCACTACTTCAGAGTCCTTGTTTCAGCAGGCTTACTGGTATTCCAACTTGCCGCAGAAAGACGGAGATCAAAATTATTCGGCGAACTAATGTTGGAACTTCGGGCGGGACAAGTAACGTAATAAATAGTTTTGCAAAAACTACTTTTATGATCCGGATCGGTTCCATGTAATGACACCCGAACGCTGGCAGCAAATCGAGGCGATTTTCCACGAGGCATTGGAGCTCGATGGGGTGGAGCGCTCAAAATTCATAGAGCAAAGCTCCGAAGGGGACGGCGAGCTCAAAATCGAGGTCGAAAAGCTGCTCTCGCAATTTGACGATGCGAGCAGCTTTATCGAACAGCCTCTGTGTGACAGTGTAAAAAGCGGTGTTTTGTCGGCACTGCTCGAGGAGACGGGCGACGACCCGCTGGTCGGAAAGGTGCTCGGCAATACCGTATCGAACGCGAGATTGGCCGCGCGGTGCTCGATTTCGGCATTGCAAAACTACTTGATCCTCAAAGGGCCTCAGACACACTGCAGCCAACCGCGACAGCCTTGTGAATGATGACGGTCGATTATGCCAGCCCCGAACAGGTGCTCGGTGATAAAGTAACATACGCGACCGATATTTACATCCTCGGCGTGTGTGATCGCTGCGTTCGCGACGGAGATAGCTGGCGGCAATAAGCTTTAATTCGTCGTAGATGATCGGTAATAATTTGTCGACGACTTCTCGGGTTGCCGTCCGACAATTCGATTAGCAGATTTGTCACGCTACTTGTGCTCATTATGTATAACTTATACCAGCTTTAATGCTTGGTGAAAAACAGTTTGCATTTATTAACAATTACGTGCATCATAGATTTGTTAATCCTTCTCTCGCGGACCGCAAGGTTTTCGCGCTTCGTCTTTAACGGTTTTTGGATAAGTTTGAGAGCAGGCCCGGTTAGTTAAATAGAAGTCACTCTCAGAGTTTTGAGTATCCGAGATCGTTTCCTTCGCAATTGAATAATCAATCGCAAGATCACTCGATTCGACACTTCTTTAGAATTCCCGAAAAGGGAAAAGGTAAATAAATCAATGTCAATGAAACTTTATGTAGGAAATCTTTCCTTCAACACATCAAATCAGGATCTTAACGACCTCTTTGGTGAGATCGGAACCGTCGAGTCGACAAACATCATTGAAGACCGCGAAACAGGCCGCTCACGCGGATTTGCTTTCGTCGAAATGTCTTCACAGGCTGAAGGCGAGAACGCAATCGCCCAGCTCAACGGCAAGGAAGTCGATGGCCGTGAACTCAAAGTCAACGAAGCTAAACCGCAAGAAAAACGCGGCGGATTTGGCGGCGGTGGTGGTGGTGGCGGTCGCGGCGGTCGTGGCGGCAGCGGCGGCGGTGGTGGTTACGGCGGCGGCGGCGGTGGCGGCTACGGTGGCGGCGGACGCTACTAATACTTATATAATTGAAGATGGGGCTGTCCGAGAATAATATTTCGGACAGCCTTTTCTCTTTTTTTTTGAAATTTTAAAATTATCTGAAATAGAGAGTATGTTAAATGAAGTGAAAAGTGCCGCTGTCCATACTGATTCTTTGGGGTGATTGATTTATTTACCAATAAAGAACTTTACTGACTTAAACTGCGATCTGAAAGTTTCTACTTTTTAATTTGGTAAATCCCGGATCTGATTTCTGTATAGGATGACCAAATGATTGACAAATATGTTAAAATTGCGATATGACATATAGTCCGCTTGCAATCAAACGTCGCCAGGTACTAGGCGATCTTTACGCCTTGTGCGATAACATCGAAATGGTTCCGGTGCATCTTGATAACGCCGAAGGCGAAAAGATCGGCCATGCCGATGAAAGTCTTGGCCATTATGCCGACGCATACCTGTTTCACCTGCCAGAGGACGTCTGTAAAAAACTCTCTACCGGCCATTATATCTATTCGTTTGATTACGACTACACAGATCCTGAGGCTACTGGCCGCAACCGTCGTATCACGCTCAATTACATCTTTCTCACCGGGCGCAAAGTCCCCGATGCCGTCAGTCGCCATTCCAAAAAGGCCGCCGCCGCCCTCGAAGCTCTCGGTGCCGCCGGCGTACAGGAAACCGCTTAGACTCTCTTAATTCTCGCGTCTCATTATAATTTTTCTGTGTTTTAAACAAAATACAGGAAAATTTTAGTGATTGTGGGAACATTTCGACGATAATGGGGTCTAAGATGTTTTACGCACGTAATTTCCAGTTTACAGGAGGATTAATTATGAAGAGATTGTTTTCAATTCTATTGGGCGTTGTATTTACAACTGGAATTTATGCAGGTGGGGCTGCTGCCCAAGACGGAAGCAGAGCTATTAACAGTGGGGTCTTGAATGGCAAGGCTACGAGCCTGCCTAAAC
>JBBSJK010000090.1:0-9734 GCA_038257355.1 Pyrinomonadales bacterium
GCCGACGCCGCTGTTCGCGATACCTACGGTGACGTTTCCTGTCGAGCCGCCGCCGGTGAGGCCTGTTCCCGGCGTCACTCCGGTGATCGTCCCGCCGCCGCCTCCGGTGCCAGTGTTGTCCGTATCGGGCTGCCATTGATTTGTGCCGCTGTTAAATTTAAGAACTTGCCCGCCGGTTGGGGCCGTGTTAGCGACATTTCTGCCTTGTAGCCGCGTGACCGTCGTCGAGCCTTGCGTCCCCGTCACATCGCCCGCCAAAGTTCCGCTAAAGTTCGCCGCAGTCGTCGCATTGACTGCATTGACTGCATTTGTGGCGTTTGTTGCGGTTGTGGCATTTACGGCATTCGTCGCCGAATCTGCGTTCAAACTCTTTACCGCGTACGGCGAGCTATTGACCGGCTGTCGTGGTGAGAGCATTGTAAACGATCCGCCGCCCACCTGTCTGACGCGGATCTCGAGAAAGCGGTTCGTTCCGGGAAAGGCTGGGCCAAAATCGAGATTGACCGCAAATATCCCATTCGCGACCGCCACGCCGTTTCGCGTCAGTGTCCCGATCGGCGAGCCGCCAAATGCCCCATCAAACAGCGCAAATTCAAAATCATAATTCCCCGTCGCCGCCGAACCCGAGACGTTCAAGCTACCCTGATAGGTAAACTCGGTCGTCTGGGCCGAAGCCGCTCCGATAATGAACACGATAAGAACTAATGTCGAAAATAATTTACGTATATTTCGCAGCACACGTACCTCCGATAAATTGTTTTAATCTTCTGCGATAATACTCCTATTACATAAATATTCAAACGATTTTATTTCGGCGAACACCCTTTGGCCGTCGGCTTAAGTTCGCAGACGATCTGCCTGAGTTCGTTGATCGTTTTTTTTGCTCGTCGATCTGGGCTTGTTGCTCTTTGAATGGTTTTGAAAAGCGGCCTTGCCCACGCACGGCCGACCTTCCCGACCTGAGATGCGCCTTCCCGGATTTGTACCCGTTTTTTTGGTTTCTACACCTTTCACCAAACTGGCAAAGTCCTGTCACCAAAGGGGGTGAAATTGGGGATCAAACGGCTTTTATCTTTCACCAATCTGGAGGCGATATTTGCGGAAACCGGCAGGGTTAGTCACAGCCAAATGCAGTAATTATCGTACTTTCGCACTTCTAATTGCTAAATTGTGGCACGTGCCACATTTAAAATAATGGTTTAAAACGTCACAAAACGGTAAATTTTAAAAATTAAAAAAAATTATAAAAAAACCACAAAATAGAACTACGTCGATTTCAATTCAAAAATCACGCTAACATCTGCGGGCTCAGTTTTTTTTGCGTTGGTTTCAAACGAGCGTCGGTCGTGCTAGTCTCTATTCTTTCAACATGAAAGAAGACATCGGAGAAACACGCCTCGCTAATGGGCTGACAGTATTAACCGACCGAATGCCTGGAGTCCGGAGCGCGACGCTTGGCTTTTTTTACCGCGTGGGGTCGCGGCACGAGCCGGAGGAGCTGAATGGCATCTCGCATTTTATCGAACACACCGTTTTTAAGGGCACGGCCCGCCGCACGGCACTCGATATTGCCATCGAGCAGGATCGGCTCGGCGGTAACCTCGATGCTTTTACATCGCACGAGGAAACGGGTTTTGCCATCAAGGTGATCGACGACCAACTGCCAAAGGCGTTTGACCTGATCGCCGATATGCTTGTAAATCCGCGGTTTGACGACGCCGATCTCAAAAGCGAGCAAAAGGTGATCGTCGAAGAGATGAAGATGGTCGAGGATTCGCCTGAGGAATATCTCGGCGAGATTTTTAGCGAGGCCTTTTTTCCGGATCAACCGCTTGGCCTGAACATCGCCGGAACGCCAAAGCTCGTCCGAAGTTTTAACCGCGAAATCACTCAGAAATATCACGATGAGGTTTATCATGCCTCAAATCTGGTCATCGCCGCCGCCGGAAATGTCGAACACGATGAGATCGTCGGACTGTCCAGAATAGCGTTCGAAAAAAAATCATCAGAAGGCCAAAAACCAAAGCCCAAAAATCAAAAACCATACCTCGCCGCCCCGATTTTAATTAAGCAAAACAAGAATCTCGAACAAGCTCATCTAGTCATCGCCACACCTTTCGTCGCTGCGACCGACGAGCTCCGTTACGCCGCCGATTTGCTCGCAAACATCATCGGCGGCGGCACATCGAGCCGCTTATGGCAAAAGATTCGTGAGGAACGCGGCCTCGCCTACAGCGTCGGGGCCTCCGCCATTATGTATCAGGATTGCGGGCTGTTCTCGATTTTTGCCGGCACATCGCCTGAACAGGTAGGTGAAGTCGTCGATCTCGCCATAGCGGAAATGCGGGATGTCGTAAAAAACGGGGTCACAACCGACGAACTCGATCTCGCCAAACAACAAACCGTCTCATCCATCCTGCTCAGCCTCGAGGACTCCGCCGCCCGCGCCGCCACTCTCGCCCAGGCCGAAATGATCCACGGCCGTCAGATCTCGCTAGACGAGGCTTTAGCCAAGCTAAATGCCGTAACCATTGAAGAAATTCAGTGTCTTGCGATCAAATATTTTCGAACGGAAAATATAGCATTTGCGGCGCTTGGTGATCTGCGTGAACTGTCGATTGATCGAGGTAAATTAATTATTAAGTAGGTCTGATAAGCGGTTATATTACTTTCAGAACTGTAAATTTTCGTTAGTCGATATCGTTAATTGCAAGTGTTCTATTGCAAGTGACGATATGCGTCGCGTAAAGGTTGTTCGCATTGTTCCTATTGATGTTTTGTGTCAATAGAACATCATGAATGTTTATACGGAATTGGATCGTTGATGCCGGCCTGCTCAAAACCACGCATTCTCAGAGTGCATGAGTCACACGTTCCGCAGGCAAGGTCTTCATAACGGTAACACGACCAGCTAAATTTGAGCGGAGCATCTAACTCAATGCCTTTTTTAACGATCTCAGCTTTTGATAAATCGAGGATAGGCGTTCGAATCTCAATGTGAGTATCGGGTTTTGTGCCGGTATCGATTGTCCTTTGGAACGCGTCGTAAAACTCGGGGCGGCAGTCGGGGTAGCCGGTCGAATCTTCCGCAACGGCGCCGATGTAGATCGCATTTGCCCCGATAACCTCGGCCCAACTAACGGCTATCGACAGCATATTTGCGTTGCGAAACGGCACATAGCTTGTCGGAATGTCATGCGATTTCAGAACGGCATCGGTAACGGCTATGTTTTCGTCCGTTAGTGAAGACCCGCCGATCTTTGCGAGATGCTCGATTGAAATGTCGAGGCGCTTTTTTACGTTGTAAAAATCAGCGATGTGGTTAAAAGCCTGTCTCTCTCGGTTTTCAGTTCGTTGGCCGTACGAGATATGGAGAAATGCTGTCTCGTCATTCCCGGCAACCGCGATTGCGGCCGTCACGCACGAATCCATACCGCCAGAGACCAGGACGATGGCACTGCGTTTACACCCCTTTTGCATCTGGCCCCCAAATATACTTGTGCATTTGCAGATTTAGCCGCACCTTTAACCCACTTTCAGAAACAGTTCGAGCTATTTCGACAAGATTTTTAGTGCCATGGACCGGTGATATGAGAACCTCTTTTGTATTCTCCACGAGATTGTACTTGTCAATGATTTGTTTAGAAAATTCCCAATCGGCGATGTCGGCGATAACAAATTTTACCTCATCAGTACCGGCACGCAAACGGGTGAGATTGGGCCAGTGATTACGCTCGGCCTCGCCGGAGGCCGGGCATTTAACGTCGAGTATGATCTTTGCACGCGGATCTATGTCCTCGGTCGAAATAAAGCCGCCGGTCTCGATCAGCACTTCGTAACCACGATCACATAGGACGGTAATAAATGGAAAAACGTTTTTCTGAGCAAGCGGCTCGCCGCCGGTAACCTCTACGAGATTACAGCCAAATTCTGTTAGTTTTGTAAATATTTCATCAAACGAAAGACGCTCGCCGCCAGTAAAAGTGTATTCGCTGTCGCACCAGACACAACGCATTGGGCAGCCGGTCAGCCGCACAAACGAACACGGCCGCCCCGAGTGTGACGACTCGCCCTGAATCGAGAGAAATATTTCTGTGATACGTAAATCCATCGGGACTAAAACCACAGATTAGCACAATCATAGTTTTGAGTTTCGAAGTTCGGTTTCAATCTCTATAGTTTGAAAGGTAACCATCAAAGCAAGAACTTCGTGCGTTTGAACTCCGAACTTGGAACTCGGAACTTATCCGCGTTACAATTCTGTCATATGCGAGAACGACTAAAGAAATTTATCGAGGCGATGGATGAAAATTCGATTGCCATCATTCCGGCGGCGCACGAGCAGCAGCGAAGCTATGATACGGAGTTCAAATTTCGCCAGGATTCGGATTTTTGGTACTTGACGGGCTTTCCGGAACCGGACGCCATCGCGGTGATCGATCCTAAAGCAAAAAAGCCCTACACACTTTACGTCCGTCCGCGAAACATCGAGATGGAAACGTGGTTCGGCCGTCGCCAGGGCGTCGAGGGAGCGGTCAAGAATTTTGGAGTCGATAAAGCCGTTTCGGTAGAAAAATTTGCCGACGATATGGCAAAACTGCTCGACGGCAACGAGAAACTTTATTACCGCTTCGCTATCGATAAGGCCCTGGACCATCAGATTCTCGATTATTTATCCGGCCAACGTGTTCGCCGATTGAAAACTGCCTATCCGCCTCACACCATAATCGATCCGACGCTGATCATAGGCGACATGCGTCTGCACAAGGATGAAAAGGAGATCGAGATAATGCAGAAATCCGCCGACATCGCGGTCGAGGCACACATTCTCGCCATGAAATCGGTCAAACCGGGCATGAACGAAGGTCAGGTTGAATCTTTCATGGAAGCGTTGATGCGTGACAAGGGGGCGAGCGGTGTCGCTTACAATTCGATCATCGGGGGTGGCGAAAACGCGACGATCCTTCATTATGTCGAAAACAATGTGCCGCTCAAAGACGGCGATCTCATTTTGATAGATGCGGGTGCCGAATATCAGGGATATGCGTCAGATATTACACGAACCTTCCCTGTCAACGGCAAATACTCAGCATCACAGCGCGAGGTTTACGACGTAGTGCTCGATGTCCAACTGCAATGTATCGAATACACAAAGGTCGGTAACACGGTCAAAGGCAGACAGGAACACTCTATCGAACTGCTCACAGAAGGCATGAAAAAGCTCGGTCTGCTCAAGGGTAAAACGAAAGACCTCATTAAGAAAAAGGCCTATATGAAATATTATATGCACGGCGTCGGCCATTATCTTGGCCTAGACGTGCATGATGCTGGCCGCTATTTTATCGATCAAAAAGCAAAAAACTCACGCCCCTTCGCACCGGGCATGGTACTTACCGTCGAGCCCGGCCTCTACATCCCGCCCGACGACAAATCCGCCCCGGCTAAATACCGCGGGATCGGCATCCGCATCGAAGATGATGTGGTGGTGACTGAGGACGGAAACATTAATTTGACCGCTGGAGTGCCGAAAGATCCGGACGAGATCGAGGTGTTAATGCGGAAGCCCGCACGAAAGTAAGGGCGTTTCATTCAACTCGAAATGTATCTCGAAGAAATTGCTAAGAACCTTCCCGCTCTGCTCGGCGCTATCCTGGTCGCGATCCTATTCATCCAGTCCGGCCTCGACAAAGTTTTTGACTGGAAAGGGAACACCGAATGGCTCAAAGGGCATTTTGCCAAAACCTTTCTCGGTGGCATGGTCCCGTTGATGCTCGTTCAAATCACGATAATTGAGATGGCGGCAGGTTTGCTAAGTGCGGCCGGGATACTCTATTTTCTTTACTCCGGATCGACCATTTTGATATTTTGGGCGGCGGCGGTCGGGACGGCAGGGATTATTGCCCTCTTTTTCGGACAGCGCGTCGCCAAGGATTATCCGGGTGCCGCGGTCTTAGTTCCCTACTTTATTTTGCTGATTTTCTTGATGCATCTTACTAATCCCTTCCTGAAAGCATAAAAAAGCCGCAGGCATCGGGCCAGCGGCTTTTCCTTTTCCCTTCAAATTGACCTTAGTAGCTCCGAATATTCAGAATCTGACCAAGTATTGTTCCGAGTATACTTAGCACGCCGTTGTTGCTTGATCCATACTGGTATTGCTGGTTATAGCCGTCGTTCTGGCCATAGCCATCGTTGTATTGGCCATTATTGTACTGGTCATTGTTGTACTGGTCACGGTATCGGCTGTTTGCGCCGTCCTGATAACCACGCTGGAAACCTTGGCGGAAATAGTATTGGTACTGGCTCTGATTAACATAGCTCTGATACCCGTAGGTTCCACTCTGATAAACGTTTGAATTCGAATAGCTAATGCGGCGGCGGCCGTCCAGATCATTGCGTCCGGCTCTAAATCCCTGACGATAGCCTTCGTTGACGGCCTGTCTCAGCAATTCCACACCGCGCTGATCGGTGTTGTAGTACGAACCGTTGCGATAGACGCGATAGCGGTTGTTACGGTTAGTATTGGCATTGGCATTGCCGTTGTAATAGCCGTTACCGTTCGAACGGTCGTTGCCGCTGCGGGTATACTGTCTGTTTCTTGTCGCCTGACGCCGCTGCTCTAGGCGATAACGCTCATTCTGCTGTCTCAGCAATTCAGCCTGACGCAGTTGCGCTTGGCGATAGCGTTCATTCTGCTGCCGGATCAATGCTGCCTGACGCTGTCGATCAATGCGGTAGCGATTTTGATCAATCCGCCCGCGCTGTTTTTCAATTTTTTCCTCTTGTTTTTCAATCTTGCGTTCCTGCTTTTGATCGTCTTTCTGATTTTTGTCGCGGCCGCGGCCTTGTGCGTTTGCCAGCTCACTCGTTCCCAATATCACCGCCATGCCAAACGCTGTTCCTACCGCCAATTTCTTAAGATTATATGATTTCATGATTTACTCCTTGTTTTGCCCCTTTTCTCCCCCACCTATATAACAACCAGCGTGCCACAGCATGAAATCCTATTGTTCCATTAGGTTTACAAAAAAAAGGCACCCTGCTTTTATACAGCGTACCTTACCAGACGGTGTGCTTTTGCCCTGAATGGTCTGTTTTTAGTTTGAAATTGCGTTAAACAGCAGCGGGAACGTCGCCAGCGACTGAGCCCGGTACTGCGGGCGAAAGCCGAAGAGGATAATCTTGCCTTTGCCAATGTTGACTTCTACAAGAGCAGCTTTGCCGGCGATCTTTTCAGCACCGAGTGCCCAGCCGGAGAGGAGGACGTTTTTCGGGTCGGACGGATAGCGGGCGATAATGCGGACACTCTTTATGCCGTCAGCAGTGATTTGCACCGCAGTGCTGAACCTTCGATTCGACGGGGCTCCTGGACTGTCCGAACTTGTGATTCCAGTAGTTCCAACGTCAAAAGCGGGCGAGTTTTCGAACCAGGCGATGGATTGTTGGGGCATTCCTTTGGCGATCGGGTGGGTGAGGTCGAGTTCTATTCGCAGGATCGAGCCGGGGATGTAGAAATCCTTTCGCGGCAGGCCTCGGGTTACATTTTTGACCGGCAGTTTGAACTGCTCGATGGCGAAATTCGACGATTCGTTAAGAAAAACAAGCGTCCCGCCGTCCTCGACAAATTTCTTCAAATTCGCCACGCCTTCCTTCCCAACACCGCCCACGTACTCATCCGGCATCGAGCCTTTCGCATAGCCGTTGAGGATCTGGTTTGCGGATTGGTCGGGGAAGATAATTGTCTTGCGCGGAAATTTACTTGCAACAATTTCTTTCTCGCTTACCGCCGGAATATCTTCTTTGCAAGTTGTTTCGCTCCACTTTTCAAAGATCCAGCGGGTCCACCCTTCGTCCATTGAAGGATTTTGCGATTGATAAAGCGCATAATCAGGAATTCTCCGCGCTTCATCGGCGGCTTCTGTCGACGCATAATCAGGGCCGCCGCAACCACGTCCAAAGTCGGTTCCCTTGGCATGAATTCTATAAGAGAAAGGAGTGTAGAAAGGCTTTGCATCCACATTCATTAAAAAAGGAAGAGTGTGTGCGGTTACATCATAAGGTTGAATCGGATTCTGTTTTTCGTCGCGTAAGTTCGGATAGACCTGCTTCTCTAGAAGGGCCTTCGCAAAACTTCCGTACGGTTGGGCGAGGGGAATTATTACCGTGTTATCTGAATACCTGACTCCATCGACTTCGAAGCTTTTTGCAACCTTAGTTTCAACTCCCGCTCGATTTAAGATTTCAATCAATTCTTTTCTTCGATAATGCTCTTCCACGGCACTTCCGCTATCATCAAATTTTGGAAAAGGAAGCACGAAAGCAGATAATTCACCTTCCTTCCGCGCCCGCACTGCATCTTTCCCAATCTCGTAAAACCTCGACAACCACTTCTCACGATTATTCGCCGCGTGATTCAATAACGAGAATGCGGCTCCGTTCATGTAGTCGGTAATATTCCGAAGCTTCCATTCGCCGCCTTTCCAGAGCGGGCCGAAGTTTGGGGATTCTTTTTTTGCGTCGAGGCCGCCGGAGGCTCCGCGGAGGTCTTCGAATTTTACGGTGATCGGCGAAGCGAGGCGGGCCGAAGCGGTTTCGGACAGAATTCGCACGCCGCCGTGGTAGTGGGAATACGCTCTTGCGGGTGTCCAGGCGTCGTAGGTCGTGTTGGTCGTTATCCCTTCGAAACCTTTCGAACGCAGGTCGGCAGCCATTGCCAGTCCAAGTTCGGTGTAGCCTTCGACGATCTGTTTGGGCACGTTTGGCTCGACGGGAGCCATGTACGGCGGGATGAAGAGCCTCGCGCCGTTTGCACCCTGCTGGTGGATGTCGTGGACGATTTGCGGGTGCCAGACATTGTGGATTTTATCGACCGTGAGCTGCGTCTCGACCTGCGTGAAGGCGTACCAGTCGCGGTTGTTATCGTGGCCGACGTATTTGTGATAAAGCTCGGGCGGGTTGGTGCCTTCGTATGGCGTGCCGAGCGTTTTGTCGTACCAGTTTTTGACGATATCGACGCCGTCCGGGTTTAGAGAAGGCACGAGTAGGATGATCGTGTCGTCGAGAATTTTTTTGATCTCGGCCTCGTTGCTTGATGTCAGCCGATGCGCGATCAGCATTGATGACAACGTCGAGCCAACCTCGGTCGAATGGATGCCAAAGGTGATGAGGACAATCGTCTTGCCCTGTTTTATTAGTTTTTGTGCTTCCTTGTCGTTTGATTTGAACGTACGCGGGTCGGCCAGCTTGGCGTTTATCTTTTTATATTTTTCGAGATTCTTTAAATTTTCAGGCGAGCTGACGGTTGCATAAACAAATGCTGCTCCCATTGTCGTCTTACCGATCTCCTCAAACACCATCCGGTCGCTCGCCGCGTCGAGTTTCTTAAAATATTCGACAATGCTCGCCCAACTCGCGAGCTTTCGGTCATCGCCGGGCGTAAAGCCAATAACTTCCTTTGGCTGCGGGATTTGGGAGATAAGCGCCGTTGTTAGGAAAAGAAATATTACGCAAAGGTGCAACGTTCGCAAAGAAAGATAAGAAGCTTTTTTCATGAGGATATTTTAGATGATAAAGGGCAGAAACACGAGTAGTAACGAGTGTGCCTCGTGCGTTAACGAGGTGGAAACTGGAAACGAAAAAGTCACACTCGCTACCGCTCGTGTTTCTGCCTTGCGCTTGTGGGAAATCCGCTGTAAATTCCTTGCAGACCCTTTCCCCACTTGAAGTTGACGTCCAAA
>JBBSJK010000091.1:0-9537 GCA_038257355.1 Pyrinomonadales bacterium
AAGACGCCGTTTACGGCCTGCAGGAACGCGACTATGCCGAGACCGAAGATCTGGTGCTGCTACGGTCCGACGGTCACCCGTTGTATAATCTCGCCGTTGTCTGTGACGACATCGAGATGCGAATCACACACGTTATTCGCGGGCAGGACCATCTGACAAACGCTCATAAACAGGTTCTGATCTATGAGGCTTTAGGTGTTACGCCGCCGACATTTGCCCATCTGCCGCTGATAATGGCGCCGAACAAAGGCAAGCTTTCGAAACGCAAGCACGGCGAGGTCGTTTCGATGACGACTTACCGCGATGCCGGTTTTCTCGCGGCCGCTTTTCGCAATTTTCTTGCTCTGCTCGGCTGGTCGGCCGGTGAGGAAAAGGAGATCTATACACTCGACGAACTCATCGAAAAATTCTCACTCGACGGCATACATCGCTCAAACGCTATCTTTAACTTCACCGAAAACGACCCGCGCCGCTGGACCGACGACAAGGCCCAATGGATGAACGCCGAATACATCCGCACGTTGCCCGTCAGCGAGCTTTTGCCCTTCGTCAAACCCGAGCTAAAGGCCGCAAAACTCTGGCGCGACGAATATGACATTGACGGCGTCGCTCTCACATCAGATATCTCTTCGACAGCCGATCTCGGTTCCGATGGCAGGCCGGAAACCGTCGCTTTAGAACCGAGAGAAGTCGGTTCGCGTGACTGGCTGATCCACACGATCGACCTCATTCGCCAGCGGTTTTTCACGCTTAAGGATTTCTCGACACAAGGCCGTGCGTATTTCAGCGAAGACTACGATTTGGACCCCGCGGCGGTCGCAAAGAATCTGACCAAATTCCCCGAACTTCAAACGTGGCTCCCCGAACTCGCCGACCGATTCGAAGCTGAATTCGGCGAATCCGAAATGCACAAGCCCGCGAGTGAGCAAGGGCGTTTCGTGCAATTCACCGAAGCAGAGATCGAACGCGTCGTCAAAGCGTTCACCGAAGAAAAAGGCACAAAGCTCGGCGTGATCATGAACGGAGCACGAACGCAGCTCACCGGCGTCGCCGTAGGCCCGTCAATGCTCTCGGTATTTGAGACGTTGGGAAAGGATCGTTCAATTCTGCGGCTGCGAAGTCAGTTCGCCTGGAATCAAGCTACATATACCCGCGGGTGAACTCGCGTTTGAAGGTGAAGATGCTCAGTCGCGAACGACTCGGACTCGGCCCACCGGCCTGCATATTCACGATCTAAACGAAAAGAACTTTGAGATCAAACTGCTCGAACTCTATGGTAATGCAGAGTATAAAAGTAATACATTAGATATTAGTGAACGGATCGCATTGGAAAGTCATGGAAATGCGCTTTATGAGCTCATATCCGAATGAAATAGGAGAATTATGAAAGGATTCAAATCAAATATCGAAAAAGACACATTAAAGAACAAGAACTTCCGAAAGGTTCTTTACACTTCGGCCCACAGCCAGCTAGTGCTGATGACCCTGATACCAAAACAAGAGATCGGCGCCGAAACCCACGCCGAGAACGACCAATTCCTTCGATTCGAGGCCGGTCGCGGCCGTGTAGAGATCGACGGAAATAAATACACCGTCAAGGACGGCGACGCGGTTATCGTGCCGGCCGGGGCCAGACATAACGTGATCAACACTTCAGCGACCGAGGATCTGAAACTCTACACGATCTACTCACCGCCGCATCATAAGGACCAGATCGTCCGCAAGACCAAAGAAGAAGCCGAAGCAAATGATGAAGAATTTGACGGCAAGATGACCGAAAAACGTAAACGATGAGCTGAAATGAACAAGGACATTCAAGCTTACAACGACTCGCAAATTGCCGTGGATAAAGAAATTTGCGATCTACTGGCGATGGAAATTTGTGCTCAGCTGCCCGAGGCAGAAAACAAGATCTGGCACGCTCACCCGGTCTGGTTCCTGGAAGGTAATCCGTTAGTCGGTTACAGCAAACTGAAAGCAGGCATCAGGCTGATGTTCTGGAGTGGTGCTAGCTTTGACGAAGAAAAGCTGAAACCGGGAACCGGCAAATTCAAAGACGCGTCTATCACTTTCACGTCGGTCGATCAGATCAATGTGAATGACCTGAAATACTGGCTCAAAAAGTCCGAGGCAATACAGTGGGATTACAAGAACATCGTCAAGCGAAAAGGCGTTTTGGAGAGATTGATGTAGTCCTGAACAGTATCCGAAGCGCCGAATTCGCCATGGGCGGCTTATACTTCGATAACGCGTCGCTTCACCGGGGATGACAGCACGATCGTGGTCGTTGTGATGCCGTATGGCGTGAGACGGTCGATCATTTCCTGTAGGTGCTCGACAGAGGCGACCGCGACCTTCATTATGAACGAATCACCGCCGGTGCCGCGGTGGCATTCGAGGACCTCCTTCGACTCCTGCGCGACCTCGATAATGTGACTGTAATCGACCCCGGTGATACTCATTCGCACGAAGGCCGTTATCGGCAGGCCGACTTTTGAAGTGTCGACCTCGGCGCGGTAACCAGTGATGATGCGTGCGTCCTCAAGCTTGCGGACGCGCTCGATCACGGCCGGCGTCGTTAGCCCGACCCGGCGGCCAAGCTCGGCATAACTTGTCCGTGCATCTTCCTGTAGCTCTTTCAAAATTTTACGGTCAATTTCGTCGATCATACCTGAGAAGGTTACTTGTAATTCATCATAAAGCACACGCCCCAAAGAAACTAATAATATAAGGTTCTACTAGTCAAATAACTTACTTTCCTTATTCACGAAAAATATGGCTTACATTACAATTACTTATTCAACTCAATCCGCTCGACCGACATCGAACCTATGCAAGGAGCCGCCGCAATGCTAAATGACAACACAGCCACAACCGCTGATGCGCCACCCGCAATCGCAAATTTTGCGGTCAAGGATGATGAACTTCCCGCTTTTCGAGATATGCAGTTTGAGGACATCAATGAACTCGAACTCGATCATCCGGGAGCGAGCGACGAAGAGTATCGTATACGACGTGATTACATCGCGAGCCTTGCCAAACAATTTCGCGAAACGGGTGAGATCACCGATGTCGATTACAACGAGAACGAGCAAAACATCTGGCGGCACGTAGCGACGCGGCTCGAGGAACTGCACCAGAAACACGCTTCGCCGTTTTATCTCGGTGCGAAAAGAGATCTCGGCTTCTCAAATGAACGTATTCCACAGCTCTCAGAGATGAATCGCCGTCTGAAACAGTTGACCGGATTCCGCCTCGCGCCGATCGAAGGCCTTGTCGAAACGCGCGGCTTTCTCTCGTGGCTTTCTTACCGGACGATGCTGTCGACGCAGTACATCCGCCATCACTCACGGCCCGAGTACACCCCCGAACCGGACATCGTCCACGAAGCCATCGGCCACATACCGATGTTCACAAACCCGAATTTTGCCGACTTTTCCCAATTCATCGGCCACGGCGCACGCATCGCAACGGACAAACAACTCGAAGAACTCGGCCGCCTCTACTGGTTCACCGTCGAATTCGGCATGGTCGAACACGAAGGCGACATCAAAGCCTACGGCGCCGGCCTTTTGTCTAGCTTTGGCGAGTTGGAACACGCTTTTTCAGATCAGGTCGAACGCCGTCCGTTCAAACTAGAACAGGTAATAAACACCGAATACAGTTACTCCGACATGCAAAAAGTACTCTATGTCGTGCCGTCGTATGCGGAATTGAAGGAGGTGACGCGAAAATATATTGAGGGGTTTGGGAAATAATAAAGTTGTCTTATCAGACAACACAACGTATAGTTATCTATGAGCGAAGATGTGAGAAAAGTCGTTTTATTCAAACGGTATTTTGACGAATTTTTTGACAAACAACCGAGAAAAGTTCAGGAAAAGCTTTACTGGTCGATCAAAATCCTTCGTACGGTTGAAGATATACCGCGAAATCATCTGAAATCGCTTTCTGGAACGGATGGATTGATGGAAATGCGGACGCAGTTTGGCGGTAATATCTATCGCGTATTTTGCTTTTTTGACGAAGGGAAAGTCGTCGTTCTGATGAACGGATTTGAAAAGAAAACGGAAAAGACACCGCGTAACGAGATCGAACGCGCAATGCGAATCAAAGAGGAATACTATGCTGAAAAAGGGTGACATTAGAACACTTGATGAATTTGCTGATGAAAAATTTGGCAAAGTTGGCACTAATGGCAGAGATGAAGTCGAACGCGGCTATGACGCATTCAAGATGGGCGTTCTTATCCAGGAAGCCCGCAAAAAGAAGGGAATGACCCAGCAAGAGCTAGCCGACAAGGTCGGAACGAACAAAGCCGCTATCTCGCGCGTTGAAAATGATGTCAAGGACGTGCGGCTTTCAACGCTAAGAAAGATCATTGAAACGGGACTTGGCGGGGAGTTGGAATTGGCTATCAAACTTTAATGCTATAAATCAGCCTCGTTCACGAGGCTTTCCCCGAAGGGCACATAGCCAGGTCGTTTACGGCGTGGTTGGGGAGTTGGAGAGATTATCACCCCGCTTCAACGGGCTTACAGGTTCGGCGGCTTGAGCCAAAGAGAGAAGGACGTTAACACGCCCTTCCGATTAATTGATACAGACTGACCACGCCGTAAACGACGTGGCTTGATGCCGCGAAACGCGGAAAACCTCGTGAACGAGGCTGATAAAATTATGTTTTACCTGACTCGGACAATTTTGATCGCGATTTGTATCTCGGTTGTGGTCCTTTCAACTGATGCTCAGGGATATAATTCTGACAATTGGTTCCCCGTTTATGTGAATGGCAAGGCGGGCTACATTGATCGTACCGGCAAAGTTGTTCTCGAACCAAAGTATGACGGAGCTTCGTATTTTTCGGAAGGTTTCGCAAGAGTTTCCGTTGGTCGTGACACCATCATTACAGCGGGTTTTAGCCAGGGTTTCATCGACGAGACCGGCCCGAATCTTAATTCAACCTCAATGGAATGTTGTCTCTCATTTCTCAGAAGGGCTGGCTGCGGTCGGGTACGATCAAACAAAGCAGGAAGTTAAAATTGGCAACCGAACTTTCTACACGTCAGCCTCGCACACTTGGTATAGATGGGGCTTCATCGACGCTACCGGAGATAAAGTAATTGACACAAAATTTGTTGATATCTCG
The DNA here is from genome assembly GCA_038257355.1 of Pyrinomonadales bacterium. GTDB lineage: Bacteria > Acidobacteriota > Blastocatellia > Pyrinomonadales > Pyrinomonadaceae > OLB17. The sequence goes on from JBBSJK010000091.1 coordinate 5,147, forward strand.
GAATTTCGCGACGGCGTTGCGATGGCCGCAATTCATGTAATGTCAGAGCGGAAGTATGGCTTTATCGATAAGCAGGGAAACTGGATTATCCACCCGCAATTTGAGCATGCCAATCAGTTCTCGGAAGGTTTGGCTCGCATCTTCGTTAAAGGCAAATATGGGTTTATAGATAGGAACGGCCAAATTGTCATTAACCCTCGCTTTTCCTGGGCCCGCGATTTCTCAGAAGGCCTTGCCTGCGTTAAAACGGGTGGAGATGTAATTAATCCAGTCGGAATGTCGTCCACTCGAAATAATGCGGACTATGCATTTATCGACAAGTCCGGAAAAGTTAGATTTAAAGTTGGAAGAGGCGGGTGCCAGTCTTTCTCTGAAGGATTAGCGAGATATGAAGTCGATGGAAATTATGGCTTCGTTGATGGAGCGGGGAAAATGGTTATTGATCCCAAAATAAATGCGCTGTCCGACTTTTCTGATGGTTTGGCTGAGGTGATTTTACCAGATGTTGGACTTGGTTTTATTGACAAAACAGGCAATGTTATTTTAAGACCAGGCCTCGGAAAATTAGATGATTTTTATCGAGGACTTGCCAAAGTTTGCGAAAGCTACGAAGAGGGCGCAAAGTGCGGATATATTGATAAAACAGGCAAGGTCATTTGGAAGCCTACAAGGTAATAATAAGAGAAAAAGATCATGACAACACAAAATCCATTAGGACTAAAAAAGATACATCACGTTGAGTTTTACGTTGGGAACGCAAAGCAGGCGGAGTTTTATTATCGCAAGGCTTTTGGGTTTTCGCGGGCTGGGTATTCGGGACTTGAGACGGGGAACCGTGATGTGACGTCGTACCTGATGCGGCAGGTGAATATTAACTTTGTGCTCACCACGCCGCTCTCGCCGGAGCATCCGGCGGCGGAGCATATCAAGCAGCATGGCGACGGGGTTCGCGATATCGCCTTTTACGTCGAGGATGCCGATCAGGCATTTAACGAGGCGGTGAAACGCGGTGCAAAGCCAATTACCGAGCCGCGTGACTTAACGGACGAGAATGGCAGCGTCCGGCACGCAGCGATTGGCACCTATGGGGATACGATCCATTCGTTTATCTCGTATGACGATGGAAGCCCGCATGGTAGCAAGGGCTTGAATGGTAATGGAACAACCACCCCGTCAGCCGAAGCGACAGCCACCCCTCCTTTGAAAGGAGGGGAGCTAAGAACATACAACGGTGTTTTCCTGCCGGGATTTGTCGAACAATCGGTTGAGGGAGAGCCGACCGGCATTATGATGGTTGATCACATTGTCGGCAACGTCGAGCTGGGCAAGATGAATCATTGGTGCGACTTTTACCGCGACGTTCTCGGATTTTTCCGCTATATCACGTTTGACGATAAGGACATCTCGACCGAGTATTCTGCCTTGATGTCCATCGTGATGTCTGATGGTGGCCACAATATTAAATTCCCGATCAACGAGCCCGCCGAGAGCAAGAAAGGCATTTCGCAGATACAGGAATATATCAACTATTACCGCTCCGCCGGTGCCCAGCATCTCGCCCTCTTATGCCGTGATATCAGAAGCACCGTAGCGAAACTCGCCGCAAACGGTGTCGAATTCCTGACCGTCCCTGACAGCTATTACGACGAACTACCCTCACGCATAGGCGTAATCGACGAAGACATAGAAAGCCTCAAAAAACTCGGCATCCTCGTCGACCGCGACGAGGAAGGCTATCTGCTCCAGATATTCACCAAACCCGTCGAAGACCGCCCCACCGTCTTCTACGAAATACTCCAGCGCAAAGGATGCAAGGGCTTTGGCAAAGGCAATTTCAAAGCTCTGTTCGTGTCTATTGAAGAAGAGCAACGCCGACGCGGAAATCTTTGAGTTTTGCTCAACCGAGGCATACTACTTCTCCATTCTAAAGGCACCGATATTTGCAAGATGCGATTGGGGGAAAAAATTACACGAACGTACAGTTTGAATAAATGAAAACTGCGGAGACCAGAAGTGAATAATAAATATTTACGTTCCATTGTTAGTTTGTTTTGCGTTGCATTGATGTGCGGAGTGGCCACAATCTATGGTCAAAAGGTTGGTGCGTCTAGTCCATATCTGTTTGTCTGGGTGGGCGACGGCGATAAGAAGCAGTCGGACTTTCTAGCCGTTATTGATGTTAGAAAAGGATCAAAGACTTACGGAGAGATATTAAAAACTCTGCCCGTTGGTGTGAGCGGAACGACACCGCATCATACAGAACACGAAATGCCGAAGGGAGGCATTCTTTTCGCGAATGGGTTCGGCGCAGGGCAGACTTTTCGGTTTGATCTTTCTTCTCCGCTGAATCCCAAGCTTCTCGGGTCATTTCACGACGCTGGTGAATATATGCATCCGCACAGCTTTGTTCGACACTCGAATGGCAATGTCTTGACAACATTTCAGATGAAAGGCCATGGCAACGTTGCTCCTGGAGCACTGGCCGAGTTAGATCCGGACGGCGGGGTTCTGCGAATTTCCGATGCGTCCGATCCCGAGGTTGAAAAATTCATTCGGCCTTACAGTCTCGCGGTGCTTCCCAAACTTGACCGCGTCATAGTGACTAGTGCCGACATGGATGCAAAAGAGCCGAGCCATGTCGTTCAGGTCTGGCGATACTCGGATTTCAAGTTAATTAAATCGATCTATCTGAAAGGTGAGTTCGGTGTCGATCCGGCCGAGCCACGCGTCTTGGCGGACGGAAAGACGGTGCTCGTTTCAACCTTTTCATGCGGCCTGTATAAGCTTTCTGGGTTAACGAGCAGTGACCCGACTGCGGATTTCATTCACTCTTTTGGCGGCGACGACTGTGCTCTTCCCGTGGTTGCGGGGAATTTCTGGGTTGCGACCGTACCCAATTCGAATGCGCTCGTCAGCCTCGACATCTCGAACCCGTCGAAACCGCGTGAGGTAAGCCGATTGACGTTTGAGAAAACAGATCTACCGCACTGGATAGCTCTTGAACCAAACGGTAAGCGAATCGTTATGAGCGGCGGGAAAGGCACGCTCGCGAGCAATATGCTGATCGTAAATATCGATAGTAGAACCGGCAGACTTAGCGTGGACAAGACATTCAAAGAAAAAGGATCGACAAGGCTCGGAATGAATTTTGACCGCGAAAAATGGCCACACGGGAAAAACGGCCGCAGCATTCCACACGGAGCAGTCTTTAGCCGACCGTAAAGGGTCGTATTATGCGAGCTTGATTAAAATTATCGGTGTTGATCTTTGGGTGAGTTTCTTATGGACTTGAAATATCAAACAGGTTTTGGAAATGAATTTGCGACCGAGGCTGTCGAGGGTGCCTTGCCCGTCGGGCAGAATTCACCGCAACGGGCTCCGCTCGGGTTATATGCCGAGCAGTTTTCGGGGACGGCATTTACGGCCCCGCGTGCGACGAATAAACGCACTTGGACGTATCGCATTCGGCCTTCGGTAACGCATAAGCCGTTTAAGCGGATCGATAACCGCCGCTGGCAGAGTAAGCCGGACGATATTGATGTGACTCCGAATCAGCTTCGCTGGGATCCGCTTCCGATTCCAGCCGAGCCGACCGATTTTATCGACGGCATCACGACCATCGCTCTCAATGGCGAATTAAAAATGCAGACTGGCATCGGTATCCACATTTATGCCTGTAACAAGGGCATGGGCGACCGGTATTTTTATAATGCGGACGGCGAGATGCTGATCGTGCCTGAGATGGGACGTTTGGGATTTCTGACCGAGCTTGGTGCAATTCAGGCCGGGCCGGGCGAAGTTGTTTGTATTCCTCGCGGTGTGAGGTTCAAGGTCGAGCCTCATCCTGATGATAAGCAGTGTCGTGGCTATATCTGTGAGAACTACGGCCAGCATTTCCGCTTGCCTGATCTCGGCCCGATCGGTGCGAACGGGCTGGCTAATTCGCGTGATTTTGAAACCCCGGTCGCATGGTTCGAGGACAGAGAGGGCACATTTGAACAGATTGCAAAATTCGGCGGCAATCTTTGGTCTTGCGAGATAGACCATTCACCGCTCAATGTCGTCGCGTGGCATGGCAACTACGCTCCGTACCGCTACGATCTTAAGAAATTTAACACGATCGGCTCGATCTCATTCGATCATCCCGATCCGTCGATCTTTACGGTTTTGACCAGCCCGAGCGGCGAAGTGGGCGTAGCGAACGTCGATTTCGTCATCTTCCCTGACCGCTGGCTCGTCGCCGAAGACACATTCCGCCCGCCGTGGTACCACCGCAACTACATGTCCGAATACATGGGCCTCATCTACGGCGCCTACGACGCGAAGGAAGCCGGTTTCGTCCCCGGCGGCGGCAGCCTGCACAACCAAATGTCCGCCCACGGCCCCGACCT
>JBBSJK010000092.1:0-9496 GCA_038257355.1 Pyrinomonadales bacterium
ACAAATCATACCGACGCTCTGCGTATGTTTCAGGATGACGACGAAACTGATGCCATCGTCATGATCGGTGAAATCGGCGGCACCGCCGAGGAAGACGCCGCCGCCTACGCAAAAGACAACGTCACCAAACCAATCGTCGCCTTCATCGCCGGGCAAACCGCTCCGCCGGGAAGAAGAATGGGCCACGCTGGTGCAATCATCTCAGGCGGCAAGGGAACCGCTGCAGAAAAGATGGCTGCATTGACGGCGGCTGGAATTCGAGTTGTCGAGTCGCCGGCGGATATTGGGCGGGCAATTGTTGAGGTTTTGGGCTCTGGAGCGGGCGCCTAAACGGTGTCGATGAAATCACGAATTTATATTGAAACCTCGATTCCAAGTTTTTACTACCAGGAATGAGTACGAATGAGGGTCAGTACAGACACGTATATTTATATGAGCAATTTAACATTTGGAATTATTAAACCCGACGCGGTTCGGGCAGGGAATCATGGGGAGATCGTTGACCGCATTTTGGCGGCGGGTTTTAAGGTGCGGGGGATGAAGCTGATTCATCAGTCGCGCAAGCAGGCCGAGGGCTTTTATGCCGTTCATGCCGAGCGGCCGTTTTTTGGCGAGCTGACCGAGTTTATATCTAGCGGACCGTGTGTCGTGCTGGCGCTTGAGAAAGAAAATGCGGTTCCGGCGTGGCGTGAATTGATGGGTGCGACCAATCCGGCTGAGGCGGCTGATGGAACTTTGCGTAAGGATTTTGCATCGTCAATCGGCGAAAATGCGGTTCACGGGTCTGATTCGGACGAAAATGCAGCTATAGAAATCGCGTATTTCTTTAGCAAACTTGAATTAGTTTAGACGTTAACGTATAAAAGTTGCAGAACTTTAACACTTAAATAACGGAGATACGAGCCGCCCGATCACTCAGGTGGAACTGATAGGACTAAACTAATGAAAAAATGCCCGACTTGCGATAAGGAATTTGAAGACTCGATGCGGTTTTGTCAGGTTGACGGGACGCTGCTGGTCGATGACGCCCCGGCCTTTGATCCGTATGCGACGATAGTGGCCAAGCCGTTTCCGATTGAACCCGTCAATCCACCGGTCGCCGAGCCTCCGGCCGAAGTGCCCGAGGCCGAGCCGGAAATTCACTATACGGTTGGGTCTATCCCGATCGCCGAACCGGACGATGTTTTAGATCTGCCAACAAACGATCCGTTAAAAACAATGTATGTGTCGGATTCGGAGATGCAGGCCACTCTTAAAAAGGAAGAGCCGACCGCTGACTTCATCGACATACCGCCGGTCGAAGAGACATCACAGCCGACGCCGCCCAGCTTTATCTCACCTGAATCACCGGCACCGCCGCCGTCACCCTTCTCCGCTTCGGAAAGCGTTAGCGAAACACCGGCACCGATGTCTTACGAGGTTCCGGAACCTGAGCCGGTCTTGGAAACTGAGCAATCGTCTCCTTTTGACACTCCTTTTGCGGCATCGCCGGTTTACTCGGAGCCAGCTGCCCCGTCGTTTGACGAGGCGGCGACGATGATGCAGCCATCGTTTAATTCTCCGTTCGAAATGCCGCCGGCACCGGTCGCCGAGTGGACACCGCCGCCGGCACCGGATGCTAGCTGGCAAAAGGAGGAAATCGGATCGAATACGCCGTTTCAGCCACCTCCGGCTGGGGTAGAAGGGCAAAATAAAACGCTTCCGATCATTTCTCTCGTGCTCGGAATTATTTCGCTTTGTTGTTATGTTTCACCTTTAACTGGACTCGCCGCTTTGGTAACCGGGTTTTTGGGAATGAAAAATGCTAATAATGATCCAGCAAATTACGGCGGTAAGGGACTGGCAATCGCCGGTATGGTTACTGGTGGACTGTTCTTTCTGATCGGAATTATTTATTGGGTCTTCATCCTTTTCTTTGGTGGGTTGGCGATGATAATGGACGCGGCGAGGTGATAGTTCCGGTTTTTTGCGCCCATCCGCTCTCATAGTAATATGTCAGTAATTTCAGATGTAATTCAGTCTACGGTCGCTGTTCTTAAGGGGATGAAACGTACGATCTCCGAGATTCCCCGTGAAAAGTGGACCGTACAGTACCCTGATGTTCCGATCACCGTCCAGCCGCGCTACCGCGGACAGCATTTGCTGCATGTGGATGAAGCCGGTAAAGAAAAGTGCGTCGCGTGTTACCTATGCGCGGCGGCCTGTCCGTCCGACTGCATCTATATCGAGGCCGAGGACGACGCCCGCCCATACGCCGAACGTATCGGCCGCGACGAGCGTTATGCAAAGGTTTACAACATCGATTACGGCCGCTGCATCTTTTGCGGTTTCTGTGTCGAAGCATGTCCCAAAGACGCGATCACACACGGTTACAACTTCGAGCTTTCGGTTTATAACCGTGCCGATCTTTTGAAAACAAAGGACGACCTGCTTATCACCAAGCAGAAGCAGTCTAAGAACTATCGCGTCGCTTTATCAGGCGAGGATGTTGATTCGGAATACAAGAAAAAGAGCTGGTAAATGACGGAACTGCCCCCGACACAAAAGGGCCGACATCACGAGATCAGAGCTTTAGGCTTGCGAGAATTTGCGGGCCTAAGAGATGACCACGAGCCGCTAGACCCGTTCGAGCTCGCTCGCTACGCCAATCTGCTCGTCGTCCCATTCGAGCAAATCGCCTCCCTTAGCCCTGAAACTGTCGAGCATCTGACCGGCAACGGAAAAGATGCCTGGTCGGGCGGCGCCGCCTCGCACAAACTCCACGACGGCCGCAAACTCATCATCCTAAACCCAACCCACGGAAAAAATCGCCATCACGCGACGCTTATGGAAGAGATCAGCCACGTATTTCTGGGCCACAAACCCAGCCGCCTGGCCGTCGAGACCCGCAACGAAAAAGGCGAGATCATCGCCCGTGATTACAACCACGCGATAGAAGAGGAAGCCTATTCGACCGGTGTCGCCGCCCTCGTTCCCTACACCGCACTAAAACGAATGGTCGAAAGCGGAAAAACCATCAACGAGATCGCAAGACATTTCGGCGTCAGCCGCGCACTAGTCGAATTTCGAATCAAGATCTCACGATTGTGGGAACTGTATTCGAAGAGCATGTTTATTGGTAGCTGAAGACGGGATTTTTAACGCAAAGGCGCGAAGTTTGTAAAAATCGCAAACGAACTGGAGCATAAACAGATAAATATTCTTTGCATTTTGCCACTTACGGGTTTGGCTACGTGTATATGAGCCCGAGGCAGAAAGTAGACCCTTTGAAAAGATCATTTTTGTTTGTGCTTGTATTAGGTTGTTTTGCGATGGTAACTGCCCAGGAGCGAGGGCTCGATAAGTCAGGGTTCGACGCATATTGTCAACGGAGGCTATAATCACCCCACAAGACATGAGCAAATACTTTATATGCTCAATATGCGCAGCTTTCGCTGGTAGCCGCTTATTATCTCTTACCATTGTCAGATATACTCATTGCTTATCTTCACTGACAAATGGATAACAAATCCGATCACTCAAAACTAACCCCGCTCGATAAGCTTCGGCTGCTTCACGAGATCACGAAGACAATCAGCCAATCGCTTGATCTGGATGAGGTTCTGAATCTTGTGATGGACACGCTCGGGTCGGTGCTTTCGTACGATGCTGCGGGCATTTATTTGATTGAGTTTAGTCCTGAGGATGAGAGTCCGTACATCTTTAAGTCGAAAGCGATACGTGGTTATCAGATCAGTTTTGAACTCATCGAGCCGCGGCTTCGGATGGGTGAGGGTTTTTTGGGCACGGTCGCTCAGACTGGGAAACCGATCATTTCGCCGGATGTCAGCAAGGATTCTCGATATTTCCCTGCACGCGAACTGACACGCTCCGAAATGCTCGCTCCGATCATTTCGAATGACGGTGTCATAGGTGTTTTTGACCTCGAAAGCGATCATCTTTCGGCCTATTCTGAGGATGATCTAGCCATTTTGCAGATGCTGACGTCGCAGGTTGCGATCATTATCGAAAAGGTCAGGCTTCACGAACAGGTTGTCCAAACGAAACGTATCGAGGCCCAGCTAGAGATCGCCCGTCAAGTGCAGCTCGAACTGCTGCCCGCGAGCGATCCGGAGATCGACGGTTTCGATATCAGCGCATATGTCTTTCCGACCGAAGAGGTGTCGGGTGACTATTATGACTGGGTCAAGGTTTTTGACGATCAGATCGGTATTGTCGTCGCAGATGCGGTCGGAAAGGGAATACCGGCTGCTCTGCTTATGTCTTTTTTGCGGGCGTCGCTGCGGTCGTGCGTGCAGATCGGTTATGCGCCGCATATTGCTTTTTCCAAGGTAAGCGATTTGCTCCGCGATTCGATCGAGGACAATCAGTTTATTACGGCGATCTACGGCATTCTCGATTCGACAAATAAGACATTTGTCTTTTCAAATGCCGGTCACAATCCGCCTTTGCTCATCAAGCCGGACGGTGAATATCGCTATGTCGATTACGGCGACGTACCTCTCGGTATGTTTGACGACTCACATTATCATCAGCATTTTATCAGGTTTGAGCCGGGACAAATTATGGTGATCTACACGGACGGCATCACTGAGGCCGCCAATCCGACTGGCGAGGAGTATGGCCAGGAACGGCTCGCAAAACGCGTTCTCGATGGCTTTGATTTGTCGGCGAAAAAGCTAATAGATCACATCCGCAAAGGCGTCGATGATTTTACTGAAAGAAAATTTCTTGATGACGACGGTACGTTATTTATTGTCAAAGCTAATGACAGTATAGGTGAAAGCAAATGAAAAGAGGCTACCTTTTCAGACAGCCTCTCTTCCGAGCATTACTTCAGTTGTAGGGAAATTAAATTAGTTTAATGTGCGGTAAATGAGCAATGCAAATTATCTCCGCCGGGGACAACGGGCGTGGAGTAATCGTCATAGTTGATCTTATTATTTTCCGTTGAAAATGCATAGATATCAAATCCGTATGCATCCAAAAAATCAGTCAGTTCTTGTGAGCGGTCCAAATAAATGGTCTCGCTAAAACCAAGCTCGGCACGTATCTGCAACAAACGCTCGATAACTTCGAGCGGTGCAAAACATAAATCGGGATCTTTAAAGGATGCCATAAATTTGCCTTTTTAGGCGGCCTGTCATTCTGGCCCAAGCATCTGTTTAGAGAACGCAAACATCCTAAAGGTTGTTCGTTATTTTAATTGATTGTTTTTGTAATGCCGCTTGAAAATTGTATGTAAATAAATTGTATTTTTGACGAAATGAGAATATGATTTCAATATAGACCCTCTTCCCAAGGAGAAAATAATGAAAATAATCATTTTTCGGTCCATTTTTGCAGTTATGGTCGGACTTTGCGTTACTGCCGGGATAGTTGCGCAGACCCGCTCAACAGTTGCAGAGAGATATATTATTTCGGCAAAGGCGGGAGGCGTAAATCATATTGAGGGATCCGTCAGCGTGGTTCGTGAGAACGGACTCAGCGGTCTTTTGCTGAAAGGCGACCAAATCGAGACCGGTGACATGGTTTCGACAAGTGCGAATGGACGTGCGGAAGTACTGCTAAATCCCGGTTCTTATATTAGAATTGGTGGCAATTCTTCGTTTGAGTTTGGAACCACCGATCTCGAAGATCTCCAAATACGTCTCGAGAAGGGAAGCGCAATTTTTGAGGTTTTCGCCGCAGACGAGTTTAGAGTCTCCGTCTTTACTCCAAAGGGTATGGTCGCGTTGGTTGAAACCGGTGTTTACCGAATAGATATCGCCAACGACGGATCAGGGTTGGTCGCGGTCACAAAGGGTAAGGCCGAGGTTGGGGCAGCCAATTCCACAGAGGTAAAACAAGGCCGAACCGGCACAATCGGGACTAATACCGTCACCATAGCAAAATTTGATACCGGTAAACGAGATGAATTGGCCGAATGGAGCCGTTCGCGAGCTAAGGAATTGACCAAGATGACGGCATCTCTGAAGAATCGTGATGTAGGCAATTCGCTACTATCTGCATTTAGAGGTGGAATGTGGGGATTGTACGATTCGTTTGGTCTTTGGATTTATAGTCCTATGTATGGACGATACTGTTTCCTTCCATTTGGGGCTGGCTGGTATTCACCTTACGGATACGGATATCGAAATGGAATCAACTGGTATAATCTGCCATACGTTCCATACACGACACCTTATTCACCTACGCCGGGGACTGTTGGCGGATCGCCCAATCCCAACAATACCCAAAAGACACGCAGGGTTCCGAGTCCAATCGTCAGTTCGCCACCGTTTATGAAAGTGCAGAAACAGCGTGAACCACAAACTCGGGTCTTTGATACCCCGACTTTCTCGTCGGACAATTTCTCGCGTAGTCGAGGAGGCAGTACACCGACAAATTCGGCGCCTCCAATGCGGCAATCGGAGCCATCGGCGCCTTCGGCCCCTCCGTCACAACGGCAAAAGCCAATACAATAACTAGTGCATTTTTCTTGAAGTTGGCCGCCTGAAAGGGCGGCCTCTTTTTTAGTAAAGTTGAATTATTATTTGGAGGAGCAGGTGATGCAGCTCAATTTAATGATCGCACTATAATCGAGAGGTTTTCTGTTGCGGGGGTCGTTTTTAAATATGGTTCAAGTATGAGTAGTACTGACTGTAAACCATTAAAAATGGTGTGGAGAATTATACATGGCAATAAATTCCCGGATAAAACCCGAACTGCCGTGAGTGTCAGACTAAGCATCGTTAGCAGGAAGATTGTAGAGAAACTTGGATAATATTGCGGCACATGTACCAGCGAAAAAAGAAATGTTACCAGCAGAAAAGCGGCGGGAACGCCAAAGCGGCTCTGAAATGCCGAATATAAAACGCCGCGATAAATAACCTCTTCGACCATCGGTGCGGTAATGGTCGCGATAAAAGCGACAATATATAATGCCGCACGTGAACTCTGCAGAATTCGTATCAATTCATTTTCCTGTTCGGGAAAAAAATTACCGACAACGGCAGCAATAACAAAAAAAGATCCGAGAATTATTCCGTAATACCACCAGGCAAAGCCGCCTGTTTCCCAACCTAAACTCTTTCTAAACGAGTGCTTTCGTACACGCGTTACTACCATATATGCCAGTAGGAGCATTAAAAGATGGGCTGGAAGGATAGCAACAACTTGCAAAATTATTGCAATCGGGTCGGATTTAACAAATTCACTTAACTGAGAGCCTTCTGTAATCGGCGGATTTTGCAATGCCAGATACGGTAGAAGGAAAACCATAGGAACCAACACAATTAATAAAACACTCGCGATCCATACCGCAACTGCTTCGAGAGAGCTCCACGAGGGGGCATTGGGGTTAGGCCTAAACGGAATCTCATCCGGAAGGTTGAACGGTTTATCAATAAGTTTTTCTTCAATTTCCACGTCCTTGAGTGTAGCCAAAGGTTAAAAAACTTCCAAGTTCGACTTTTCGTATCTTGCGTTTTTGGGCAATACGATATAACCTAAAATCCCGTGGAGTTACACGGGAAGAATCCCCTACAAAATGTGATCGCTATCATCCCCGCCCGCTATGCGTCTGTGCGTTTGCCGGGGAAAATGCTTCTTGAGATCGCGGGTAAACCTTTGATTCTGCACACGTTAGAGAAAGCATTGAGGGCTATCAATGTTTCCCGCGTGATTGTGGCGACCGATGACGAGCGGATATTTCGTGTCGTAACTCAAAACGGCGGTGAGGCAGTAATGACATCGACCGGCCATCAATCTGGCAGCGACCGTTTGGCAGAGGTCGCAGAGCATTTACCGGCTAATTCGATTATCGTCAACGTTCAGGGTGACGAACCGACGATATCACCGCTAACCATTGATGCAGCGATTGAGGCCTTTATTAGTGACGAAAATGCTGATATTGCTACGACCTGCGAGCGGATAACGACCAAAGAAGAGCTAATGAACAGCAATGTCGTAAAGGTCGTATCGAACGAATCGGGATATGCATTATATTTTTCACGGTCACCGATACCATTCCCGCGTGAGCCTGCTATGCAGTACGGCGGTGCTCCGGGAAGGGCGATAGACAGCGAACCGAAATTGCTGGCCGTTTTTCGAAAACACACAGGACTTTACGTTTACCGCAGAGAATATTTACTGGAATTTGCTAAGATGCCGCCGTCAAGACTCGAGCAGATTGAGATGCTCGAACAATTGCGGGCATTGGAAAACGGTGCTCGGATAAGGGTCGTCGAGGTTGATGAGCCGTCAATCGGAGTGGACACGCCGGAGGATTTTGATCGAGCCAAAATGATAATCGAAAACAATGGGTGACTGGATCGGGCTCGCTTTTTTTGTTTGGCTGATTGCCGCCATCGTTGTCGGATTAAAGTTGCTGTCTAAACCGCGCGTCCGAACCTCGGATGAATATGAACGTGGCGTTTCCGAAGGGACGACAATGCTAGGGGCGTGGATGAATGCTCTACAGGAAGCACTTGACCCCGCCGCCGCAAAGGCAAAAGAGGTACAGATGCAGATGAAGGATGGGCGATTTATGAAAAAGAAGCGCGACGGAAAAGCGAACGGAGAAGCGGGAAACTCAGGAGAATTTGAAATTTGAAATTTCAGATGTAAATTCTAGAACAAAGACAAAGACTAAGACTAAGACAAAGACAAATACAAAGACAAAGACAAAGATAAAGACAAAGATAAAGACAAAGACAAGGACAAAGGACAGACGGCAATGACTAAATATATATTTGTAACAGGCGGCGTGGTTTCGAGTTTGGGTAAAGGTTTGGCGGCCAGTTCGATTGGCTGTCTGCTAGAAACTCGCGGGTTGAGTGTTCAGATGATGAAACTTGACCCTTATATAAACGTCGATCCGGGCACGATGTCGCCGTTTCAGCATGGAGAGGTTTTTGTTACCGACGACGGGGCCGAGACCGATCTCGATTTGGGTCATTATGAAAGGTTTACCAGCGCTAAACTCTCGCAGGCGAATAACTGGACGAGCGGACGTATTTACCTTTCCGTTATCGAGAAAGAGCGACGGGGCGATTATCTGGGCAAGACCATTCAGGTCATCCCGCATATCACAGACGAGATCAAAATGGCGGTTCGAAAGGTCGCTGAGATGCATGAGCCTGATATTTTAATAGTCGAGATCGGCGGAACGGTTGGCGATATCGAATCGCTGCCGTTTATGGAAGCGATTCGCCAAATGGGCAATGAGGAAGGCCGCGGCAACGCGATTTTTGTCCACGTGACCCTCGTGCCGTTTATCGCTGCGGCCGGCGAATTAAAGACAAAACCGACACAGCACAGCGTTCGCGAGCTGCGCGAGATCGGTATCTCGCCGGATATTCTGTTATGCCGCTCGGAGCGGCCTTTGCCATCGGACCTGCGTAAAAAGATCGCACTTTTTTGCAATGTACAGGAGGGCGCGGTTATTTCTGCTCTCGATGTGCCTTCTATATATGAGGTTCCGCTCGCATTTCGTGAACAAGGACTCGATGAC
>JBBSJK010000093.1:0-9487 GCA_038257355.1 Pyrinomonadales bacterium
AAAAGATACGGATCGCCGCACTTACTATGATTGTTTGTGCTTCGAATATAACCGCAGATATCTGCAAGGAGCAAAAATGAGAAGCAAGCCAATAGCGGTTTTTCTATTCTTAATCATTACTGCGACAACGGCGCTGTCGCAGACGACCGAGTTTAGTTATCAAGGGAGCCTGAAAGACGGTGCAAATCCGGCGAGCGGGACCTATGATTTTGAGTTTCGGCTGTTTGATGCCGGCGGGACGCAACTTGGCGTACTGACTAGGAATGGCATTTCAGTGGCGGCTGGGATATTTTCGGTTAGCCTCGACTTTGGTGGGCCCTTTACAGGTGCCGACCGGTTTCTCGAGATCGGCGTTAGACTAGCCGGCGGCGGAGCGTTTACGACGCTTAGTCCGAGGCAAAAGGTGGGGAGCTCGCCGTACTCGATCAAGAGCATTACCGCCGAAACCGCGAATACAGCTAATACTGCGACTAGTGCGACGATGGCTCAAACGGCCGTTAACGCTACCAATGCCACGACCGCCGGTAACTTTACCGGCTCGCTGGCTGGTGATGTGACCGGAACGCAAGCCGCGACAACAGTCGCCCGACTTCAGAGTCGAAATGTGGCAGCCACGGCCCCGACGGGCGGTCAGGTACTCAAATACAACGCCGGGAGCACACAGTGGGAACCAGCCGTAGATGAAACCGGAAGTAGCAGCGGCGGAACAATCACCGGTGTCACGGCCGGTACCGGCCTTGCCGGCGGTGGGGCTAGCGGTAATGTCGCCTTGAGCATCGCAAACGGCGGCGTCGGCACAAGTCAAGTTGTCGATGGAGCTATAACGGATTCGAAAATAACTACAGTCAGCGGCAACAAGGTAACGGGTGCGGTTGCAAATGCGACAAATGCCACCAACCTGACAGGCACGTTCTCCGGCGATGTAACAGGAACGCAAGGCGCGACCGTTGTGAGTAGCGTAGGCGGTCAAACGGCCGCAAACATTGCTGGGGCGACTCAATCCATCTCCGGTGCAACGTCAATCGCGACACCAAATTCGCTGGTTCGGCGGGATAGCTCCAGCGGCTTTTCCGCAGGAATCGTGAATATGACCCAATTAAATCTCATTGGCGAGCGGGCATTCGCGATAGGTAGTACAAACACCTCGGTCGGACGCGTCGCTGGTTTAGTCACTAGCGGCGGCGATAATTCCTATTTCGGTTATTTCACAGGTTCGGCGGTTACAAGCGGCGGCTCGAACGCCTTTTTCGGATTCTCGGCCGGTGCGGCCAATTCGACGGGAAACAACAACTCATTTTTCGGAGCCAACGCCGGGAGGAACAGTACGGGCAGTGCAAACTCATTTTTTGGCAATCTTGCCGGATTTGTGAACACCGCTACCGGTAACTCATTCTTTGGCGGGCTGTCCGGAACTTCCAACACATCGGGCAATCTAAACGCTTTTTTTGGCTTCCACAGCGGCCTTGCCAATTCGGTCGGGTCGGGCAATACGTTAATCGGCCCCTTCGCAGGCGACGATGTCACAGGTAGCAACAATACATTTGTAGGCGCCAGTACCGGCACCGGGAACGATGCAGGAGCCGGTAACACGTACATTGGTCATAACGCTGGAGACCACAACGGTGTCGACAACACTCTCGTCGGCAGAAACACCACCATCATCATCGACGGAATAAACAATGCCACAGCGATAGGAGCCTTAGCGCGTGTCGATTGCTCAAATTGCATGGTGCTCGGCAGCGTCAATGGGATAAATGGATCTGGGAATAATACGAACGTTGGCATCGGCACGAATTCTCCAAGGACAAGACTGCACGTGGTGGGCGGAACCGACGCCGAGCCGGGCAGCGGCGGATACATTGTCGCAGGATTAACGACCGAGCTAAATGTCGTGATAGATAACAACGAGATAATGGCACGCAACGCTGGTGCTACGGCTACGCTGGCCATCAATGCCGACGGCGGGAACGTGAACCTTATCCAGGGCGGCACCGGAAATGTGGGGATCGGCACGTCGACGCCGGGTGACAAGCTTGATGTGGACGGTGACATCCGTGTCGGCACAAGTGGAACAAACGGTTGCCTAAAGAACAATAACGGGGGCACCATCACGGGAACATGCTCGTCAGATGGGCGGTTCAAACGCAATATCACGGCTTTTCCAACCATGCTTAACAGATTTTCGCAGCTACGTCCGGTCCATTACTTCTGGCGAGCGAACGAGTTTCCGGACAAACATTTCGGCCCCGACCAGACCTACGGCCTGCTCGCCCAAGATGTCGAAAAGGTTTTACCAGAGCTGGTCAGCACCGACGCTGAGGGCTTCAAACAGATCGATTACGGCAAACTTCCGATGCTCACGATTCAGGCAGTCAAGGAACTAAATGTGCGGAACGAAACACTGCAATCGCAGATTGACACATTAAAAGCGATGAACGGCGTTCTTTTGAAGCGGTTGTCAAAGGTTGAACGCGCGGTCACGAAAAAACGGAAAGGCAGCCGCCGGTGACCGAATAAAGGAGGATCTGAAATGAGAGCGAACAACCATTATTTTGTGGGTTTAGGGATTCTGTTGATGTGTTCCATCGCGGCCGCACAGTCGGGCGGGAATTTTACGATTACGAAATCGGTCATTGCCGGTGGAGGTGGGAATTCTGCTGGCGGTGTGTTTGTCGTTGACGGAACGATCGGGCAATCGGCGGCGGGGACAACATCGACCGGCGGAACATTTCGACTGTCAAGCGGATTCTGGGGCGGCGAACAACCGGTCTCATCAAATGTCACGGTTTCAGGGCGCGTTGTTACGTCTGGCGGTCTCGGACTGAGAAATGCAATTGTGGTGTTTACCGATACCGCCGGTGCTCAGCGGACGGCGACGACCAGCTCATTTGGAATTTTCACGTTGGAAAATGTGATGACCGGTTTTACCTATACGATCAGCGTCCGGTCTAAACGATATCGCTTTGCCCCGCGAATTATGCAGATCAATTCCGCACTTGACAATGTCGATTTTGTGGGGTTGGAGTAGCCGGTTGACATTTGAATAGGGGGGATCTCGTCAAATTTGTCACAGGTCAACAGATTTGCCGGTGGTAAAAGCGGTAATTACTTTATTGGGTTAAACAAACACTTCAATTTTTGAGTTGTAAAACACTTTGCGTCGTGTCAAAATCTAAGGTTTTCCGGGAGAGACGTTAGAAATTGCAAACTGAGAGCAAAACCAAAGGCAAGCTGCTAAAGAAAATAGGACGGGCGATCGCCGATTTTTCAATGATCGAAGAGGGCGACAAGGTGATGGTCTGTCTGTCCGGGGGCAAAGACAGCTACACAATGCTGGATCTGCTACTGGATGTGCAACGTCGTGCACCAGTAAAGTTTGAGATACTGGCGGTCAATCTCGATCAAAAACAGCCTGATTTTCCCGAAGAAGTCCTACCAAACTATCTCGACGGCATCGGTGTAAATTACCGCATAGTCGAGGAAGACACCTACTCGATCGTGACTGCCCACATTCCCGAAGGCAAAACCTATTGCTCGCTCTGCTCACGCCTGCGCCGCGGCATCTTATACTCGGTCGCCGTTGAAGAAGGCTGTACAAAGATCGCGCTTGGCCACCACGCCGACGACATCATAGCGACTTTCCTAATGAATCTGTTCTACGTCGGCCAGCTCAAAGCGATGCCGCCGATCCTGCGCTCAGATGACGGCCGCAACACCATTATCCGCCCGCTCGCCTATTGCCAGGAAAAGGAGATCACCACATATTCCGAAGAACAAAAATTCCCGATCATCCCATGCAATCTCTGTGGCGCACAGCCCAATCTCAAACGAGCGAGAGTCAAACGCCTTCTCAACGAGCTTGAAAAAGAAACGCCTTTTATCCGAAGCTCCATGATGACCGCCATGACAAACGTTACGGGCTCGCATTTGCTGGATAACAAACTTTACGATTTCCAGAATTTCGCCCCGATGATAAAGGCCATCCCCGCCGGCCACGGCAGTGTCGAAAAAGAACTCGACGACGTTTTTGACCACTCGGAACCGTCATTTACCCCAAATTTAATGGCGTCGGCAGGGCTTCAGTAAGAAGTTGTGTCATTACCTCCGAGTGAGGATTGGTTTTGATTCAATCCACCATTTGTTAGTTCCTACTTCACCTTTCGTTGAGTAAAGAATTTATCGTCGACAGGGATGTTGTGTTTTATATCCTTTAATGTAGTGACGATGTAGCCGTTGCCGGGTTGAAGCTGATGGACTTAAACGGGATCATTATGCCATCGACCTAGCGATTCTGCATTTGGCGATGATGTCGCGACAAATATAAAAACTAGCATTCAGGCAATACAATCATAGAATAATATGCAGAGGAGTAGAGCGTATGGCAACTGATAACTTAAAGGCCGACCTGAGCATGACGGCTGAGATCAACCTCTATTATGACCTGTTTGTACCAGAAAACATCTCCACACCCTCGCCGCTGCTGATCGCGGTGCACGGTTACGGCGCACATAAGCGATATATGATGCGTGAGGCACGCCTAGTAGCTCCCGACAATTGTGTGATCGCGTCAATCCAGGCTCCGCATCCACATTACCGACGAACAAATGATGGTTACCGGATCGGTTTTGGGTGGCTTTCGGATCACAAACCAGAGGAATATGTCCGGCTGCATCACAAGTTTGTCCTGGATGTGATAGAAAAGCTGGAGGGCGAGGCTCTGATTGATCGACAACAGGTTTTTATATACGGCTTTTCGCAGGCGTGTGCATTGAATTTTCGTTTTGCCTTTACATACCCTGATATTTTGCGGGGCGTGATAGGTGTCTGTGGCGGCATCCCGGGCGATCTCGATACAAACGTCATATACAAGCCGTTTGCGGCGGAAACGTTTTATTTGTTCGGTGATGACGACGAGTTTTACACGCAGGATCAGTTTAATGGCTTTAACGAAAAGCTGTCCGCCACGCTGCCGAATTTCACCTCAAAACACTACACGGCCAAGCATGAGATCACAGATGAGATGCGAACTGATATGAGGGAGTGGATAAAACTCTCTACCTGACCGAAAGTCTTCTTACTTCAACCAAATCTCTGAGATCTGACGGTAAAGTCAGCTGAGGTGTATTGTCATCGGCGATCTCGACCTCAAAGTCATCCAGACGGGCCCGTGTTATCAGGGAGCGCGCTCCAAAGAGAACAAAGCTTACCAATCTTTCAGGTGAACCGGAAACGGGGATTGAAAAAGCGCGTTCGATGCGTTTTTCACCAATCCGAAAATAAACGTCGACGACTGTATTGAGAACGGTGGCCTTTGGGTGACCCACCCCGACCGGGACCTGTCTCGCGCTAAAATCACCATTTCTGCCGGATAGGCCAATTGTTTCTGTTGTTTCTATAGTTTCCAGACCTCTGATAAAGCTCGCCGGCCCGCGCACACGGATTTTTTGGGGCAAAACGGTAGAACTGTAAATCTCATATCCGTCGGCAGGCTCACCATCGACAACAGCTCTGACATCGACATCTTTTTCTTCAACTGCCTCGAGCCTGACAAAGATTCTCGTCTGGGTAATCTCGTCAAATTTGATACCTGGCGGCAGAGTAACCGAGACCGTTTCGGGTGAAAGTGAAATGAGACGGTCGCCAGGCAGAACGTCGGTCAGATCAAGCGACGCGAAAAGTTCGGCCCGGTTTAGCTGGTCGATCCTTCGTTTATCGCCGCTAATAACGATTTCCACCTCCTGCAGCGGTGTATTTGTAATCTCTGCATCGCTGGAAATATTTAAATTGAGTGGAACAATCAACCGCTGTGTTGTCGGCGTACTAAGCCCGGTCACACCAAACCAAAGTCCAAACGTTATTACAAGCGCCGTCAGCTTAATCGCCCAATCCTCGAGAAATATCTTTCTGACAATGTGTTTGAAGAAAAGCCTTTTAGTCTCTTTTGGTTTTAATTTTTCAGACATTAAAATGCATAACCCTAATTCTGAACTTTATAATTTTTCGTTAACCTGCTGTAACATCAGTCTCTACTTCCTCCATCGGTTTTGGCTTTTGGTGTCGCGGTTCTATGATGGGTATTTCGAGCGCGTCGAGCAACAGTTTGCGAAGCTGATTTGTGTCAATATTGCGTCGGACATCGCCGGCTTCTATATATGTGATAAGACCGGTCTCCTCGGAAACGACGAGCGAGATCGCGTCAGAGCCTTCGGTGACACCGATTGCCGCTCGGTGGCGTGTGCCGAGTTCGCGCGAAATCACCGGGTTTTTTGTGAGCGGTAGAAAAACCGACGCGGCCGCCAATTTTTCATTTTGAATAATCACGGCGCCGTCATGAAGCGGGGTTGACGGATTAAAGATCGTCACCAATAGATCGTAGCTGATAGCAGCGTCTAGCCGCACACCGGCGTCGATAAAATTGCGCAGACCCACGTTACGCTCAATCACGATCAGTGCCCCGGTCTTCTCCGAAGAGAGCGTAGTAATCGCCAAAACGATCTCGTCATAGACACTACCACCGAATTGTCCACGCTGTTTTTTCAAAATCGGAAAGCGAAGACGGTTTGCAAAATAAATAAGAGCCTGTCTGATCTCGGATTGAAACAGTACGATGATCGCAATGCCAATAAATCCGACTGCGTAACGCAAAACGAATTCGAGCGTCGACAGTTCCTGAACCACCGCAAACCAGTAAAGCAGTGCCAGAATCACCATTCCCACAACCGTCGGAACGGCCCGTGTACCGCGCAGCAATTTCAGCACGACGTAAACGATGATAAAAACCAGCGTGATGTCGATAATATTTCGCAGGGTATTTATCGTCGGAATGTAATCATTAACATTCATTTTTTTGACTTGTTTCTACGACAAAAACGCAGATACTCTATGACACACCGATGCATTAAGAATAGCACAAGAGCAATCTTCGCTTAATCTTGATGTTGGTGTTCTTAAACTAGGCCTCAAACGGGATTTCGGCATTTTGGAGTACGCCGAGTTCATTGCGCGAGACGCGGTCTAGCAGTTTTTGATCTTCAAACATTTTGACCAGGCCATTGACAGTGGCGTAGCGAGGTTCGTCGGCAATAGTGACCGGGAGGTTGATATATCCACGCATATACTGGTCAATCCCCTCGAGCAAAGCGCCTCCGCCTGTGAGAATTACGCCGCGGTCGTAGATATCGGCGGATACCTCGGGCCGCAGCTCGGTCAGCGTGTCCTTAACCCGCAAAGCGATTCGCCGCACGATGGCCTCGACGATCGGATAAACCTCGCCGGCAGTGACCTCGACCGCGCCGGGGCCGCCCGTTTGCACATCGCGGCCTCGGACCTCCATCGATTTGGATATATCCTCCGGCAAAAATGTCGACGCAAAGGTGGTTTTTATTAATTCGGTTGTTTCATCCCCGACCTGCATACCTCGATGGCGGCGCAGATGCGTCGCTATGCTCTCATTAATTGCATGGCTGCCGTAGCGCTCCGATGTGGAATGAACTATTGAGCCTTTTGCCACGATAGCAATATTTGTCGTGCCGGCCCCGATGTCCACGATTGCCGTCGCTCGTTTGTCAGATGGCAGAACACCGGCCCCAAAGGCGGCGGCCAGGCCCTCCTCCATCATAAAGACCTTTCCGATGTGAGCTTCTTCCGCAGCGTTAAAAAGTGCCCGTTGTTCGACGTGTGTAACGTCCGAGACCATGCTCATTACTGCTTGAAGCGAGATATTGGAGCCGCCAGTTTTTGCTTTTTTGACAAAATAGGCGAGCATCTTTTTGGTCCGCTCAAAATCGGCAACAACGCCACCTATCAACGGAGCTCTGACGTTGACATCACGGCCCTCGCGGCCCGACATCTCGGCGGCCTCGAGGCCAAATGCGACGATCTCCTCGGACATTTCATTGATCGCGACCAGGGACGGCTCATCGAGCACGACACCGCGGCCTTTGACGGCAATGATCGTGCTTGCCGTGCCGAGGTCGATCGCCATCGAATCGGTAACCAGTTTTTTGAGAGATGAGATCTTTAGCATAAAGATTCCGCCTAAATAAAGCCCAATAAATTATATGCGTAATAAGTCAAACCTTCCAATGCGTGTCAATTCCATTTGACCTCATAAAGATTGACGGGCTGCTTCCGGTTTTTTACAGTCAAAGGCTCCCGCCTTATCATCGGATATATACTGCCGGCGGCCTGCGCCGTTGCCTCGCTGATAAGTATCTGACCGCCCGCCGTGTTCGCCTCGAGCCGGGCGGCTAGATTTACGGTGTCGCCGATCGCGGTGTACTCGGACCGTTGATCTGAGCCGATATAACCAATGGTCGCTACCCCGGTGTGAAGGCCGATGCCAACTGCGATCTTAGAGAATCCTTCAGCGACCAGCTTCGGATTAAGGGTGACCAACCTCTGCTGCATCGCAACTGCAGCTTTTACCGCGTTATGGGCATCTTCGGCCGTCGCTGTCGGTGCTCCGAACAGGGCCATCAGGCCGTCGCCGATATACTTATCGAGTGTTCCGCCGTGGGCAAAAATAATTTCTGTCATCGCCGAAAAATAATCGTTGAGCAGGCCCACAACCTTTTCCGGATTTTCGTTTTCCGAGAACGCCGTAAACCCGCGAATATCTGCAAACAGCACAGTGATCGTCTGATTTGCCCCGCCGAGACGGAACGAATCTGGATTTTCGAGCAGTTGCTGCACGACATACTCGGGCATAAAACGGCTGTAATTTGCCCTTGCTACCTCCTCGCGGGCGAGGCGTTTGTGTGCCTTGACCGTCTCGACAGTTACCGCCGTCTGGGCGGCAACCGCACTGATCAGTTCCAAATGGTCGGGCGAAAATGCCGCAAACGGGTCCAACCGGTCGGCATAAATCACGCCGTGAACGTTCGACTGAGTTATCAGAGGAGCGCATATAGTTGATCTTACGCCTTGCGACACTATCGACTCTGCCCCGCGAAACTGCTCGTCCGTTTTTGCGTCCTGAGACAAAATGGCGACACGATCGGTCATCACTTTGCTGGTGATGGTGCGGCTGACGGCCAGTCTCTCGGTCAGCTTTTCAAAGCTCGCGTCTCGGGTTGTGGCCCCGATCTGGTAGAGCGAATTTTCAACGAGGCTGCCGTCGCTGGTCTCCTGGGCGAGCAATGCGACCACTCGATCAGCGGGCGTACCGCGAAATATAAGATCGGTCGCCTTCTCAAATATTTCTTCTAACTCAAAAACCGTGCCAAGCGTTTTGCTCATCTCGAATAGAAGCTCGAGAATCTTTGCTTTTCGGCGAAGGTCTTTTATTTCCTCGGGTGTAGCGACGGCGGTTTCGAGAGAGAGGTTTGATTTGCGGCCGATCAGCTCATTTACGGATATTTGGACTTGCGTATGTCCGAGCGGAGCGTCATCAAAATTCACGGTCTTAGGCTTGGCACGCTCGATCGCTGCCGGATGTATATCGATATGTGAAACAGTCGGCGGCGCAACAAGCTGAAACTCGATA
>JBBSJK010000094.1:0-9470 GCA_038257355.1 Pyrinomonadales bacterium
ACGGCGCTTCGGTTTCATTTTGGAGAGTTGATCGTTTCCGTCGGCTGGCGAGCGATTCAGATCGCGGCAATCGGTGTTACGCCCAAATCTCTGCAAACCTGGCAGGCACTTCTAATTCCATCCGTACTTTTTCATCATTCTAATATCGAAATACCGGAAAGACTTGAGAACTTTCTCAGCAAATTCATCGTTACGCCGCGGCTCCATGGCATACACCACTCAGTTATCCGAGCCGAAACCGATTCCAATTGGTCAAGCGGATTATCGGTTTGGGACAGATTGCACGGAACATTTCGCGACGTTTCGGAACATGCTGGCGTAAAGATCGGCGTTCCGGCGCATCGAGAGCCGCGAGATTTGACTATTGGAAAACTTCTTGCGTTTCCGCTTCGTCCGCATCGGGATTGTTGGCAGTTACCGGACAAATATTGAACGGATGAACCGGACGATCAGCATAATCATTCCCACATATAACGAGGCCGCCGAGATCGGACAAACGCTCGCCGCTGTGAAGTTGCTCGGGGAAAACATCGAGATCATCGTTGCGGACGGCGACAGTGATGACGACACGGTCGCGGTCGCCCGCGAACTCGGAGCGGTTGTCGTCGAAAGCCCCCGTGGTCGCGGTGATCAGATGCACGCAGCCGCGCTTGTGTCGAAAGGGGAGATACTATGGTTCATTCACGCGGATTCGAGACCCGCTCCAGATGCCTTGAACGAAATTCTCTCAGCGCTCGAGGATCCATCGGTTGCGGCCGGCAATTTCACACTTCGTTTCGCGGGCGAGGGTCGTCCGGCGAAGTTTATGACATGGTTTTATCGACATATTCGCAAGATCGGTTTGCTATACGGCGATTCGGGAATTTTTGTACGCCGCGACGCATATGAGCGGGTCGGCGGATTTAAACCTCTGCCGTTGTTCGAAGATCTTGATCTCGTCTATCGACTCCGAAAGATAGGGAAACTCGTAACTCTTGATGCGGAGATCCTAACCTCTTCGCGGCGTTTTGAGAATCGGGCATTTCTCCCGGTATTTGTTCGCTGGATTGCGTTTCAATGCCTATACTGGATCGGCGTCAGCCCGCACCGCATGGCCCGAATTTATCACTCCGAAAAAGAAAGCCCTTCTCGCGGTGTACTTCCGCCAGATGAAAAAGGATCGCCGTAAGGGCGATCTGCTCGGCGTCTCCCCAAAAGTAGATCAATGCGGCGTAACAGTCTGTCTGGCGGAATACGTTGCTGAAATGATGCTCCGGTTTGGTTTGGAGTCATCAATTCATAGTCTGACTCTCATTATTGATTGGAATCGTAACAAGGATAGACGTACCCGATCCCGGTGCGGATTCTATTTCTAAAACTCCGGAAATAAGCGACGTGCGTTCCTGCATGCCGATCAGGCCGAATCCGTGCCCTGCTTCGCGAGACGTTGAACGCTTTGCCACTTTAAAGCCACCGCCGTCATCTTCAACAATCAGCGTGATCGTGTTTCCCCTTTTTTGAAGCAACACAGCAACTTGGGTCGCACGGGCAAATTTAGCGACATTGTTTAATGCCTCCTGGACGATGCGGTAAAGATTTATTTCGATTTCTGGATCCAGCCGGTGGTCGGCTAAACCAGTGGCGCCGAATGAAGTCGGAATTGCGAATCGCCTGCCCCATTCATTAACATAGAATTCAAGCGCAGCCATCAAACCGAGTTCTTCAAAAATTGCAGGACGCAGTTCCCAGGTCAGAAAGCCGACATCGTCGTCAAGCGTTTGCCCCATCTCTGAAAGTGCCAACAGCCCGGAGCGAACCTCTTCGTTATCGCCGGCGACTCCCATTAGCCACTGTAGCTTTAATCGTAAACCGGTCAAACGCTGTCCCAGTTGATCGTGCAGGTCACGGGCAATGCGGCTCCGTTCAGCTTCCTGTGTATTCGCGACCCGCTGCAGGAGGGCGATCTTTTGCCTTTCGGCAGTTTTTCGTTCGGCGATCTCCTTCTCAAGAATAGCGTTTGTCAATGCTAGATCGAGAGTCCGTTCTTCGACTCTGACCTCTAGTTCGTCGTGTGCCTTTTTTAACGCCTCAGCCTGATTCATTTGTTCGGTGATGTCGCGCGAAACGGAAATCAGCCGCTCCGTTCTGCCGTCAATTCCCGGAATCGGCGAAACAATCACATCCCACCATTTCAGTGTTCCCTTCGCCGTCGGGCCGGAGGCCTGGAAATGCGCTGTTTCGCCTTGTAGGGCTTTTTTGACCGCATCTTTGACCGTTTTGATGTTTTCCACACCCCACAAATTCCACCAGAATTTGTTTTTGAACAGAGCGGAATCGTCGATTTCCATCTGGCATAAACCGTTGGAGTTTATGTATTGAACACGCCCTTTGCCGTCGAGAATATTGACGCAATCTGGGCTGTTTTCGAGCACCGTCCGGTTAAATTCCTCGCTCGCCCGTAGCTCTTCTTCCGCATGCTTTCGCTCGGTGATGTCCTCGACGACCGCGCCTAAACCAATGATCTCACCCGCGCTGTCGCGCACGGGATACCAACTTTCATTCCAGAATCGAGTCACGCCGGGCGCGGCGGGCGTCTCACCGGAGAACTCGTGATTCAACACGGCTTCGCCCGTCGCCAGAATGCGGCCCGTCACGTCACGGATGGTATCGACGAGGTCGGGCACGATCTCGTCGATATGCCGGCCCACGTGTGCATCGGCGGCAATGCCGTTGATCTCCGCGAGACGTTCATTGATGCGCACGTAACGCAGATCCCGATCGAGGAAGCAAAAACCGATGGGTGCGGTGTCGAGAAGGGTGTCGAGTAAGCCGCTAACACGCTGCAATTCCGCCTCACCGCGCTTGCGCTCGGAGATGTCGCGGATGGCGGTAACCATCCCGGCGTCGGCGCCGTCGTCGGCGCGAAGCAGGGTCAGCCACGCTTC
Source organism: Pyrinomonadales bacterium (assembly GCA_038257355.1). Lineage (GTDB taxonomy): Bacteria > Acidobacteriota > Blastocatellia > Pyrinomonadales > Pyrinomonadaceae > OLB17. Next base: position 2,925 of record JBBSJK010000094.1, read on the forward strand.
GACCTGCAACTCCCGGCCATCGTGCATGCGATGGATGATCTCGCCGCGCCATTCGCCGTGCTTGCGGAGGGCAACCCACATCGCGGATTCCGCCTCCGCGGACGGCCACTGCCGGGTGTAAATCTCGCTGAGCTCTCGTCCGAGCGCGTCGCTGGCAGGGACGCGGTATTGCCGCTCGGCGGCCGCGTTCAGGTAAGTCACGCGCTGGTCGGCATCCAAGGCTATGACGGAGTCGCTGACCTGTGCGAGGAGCTCGCCGCGGAAGCGGTTGGACGCAGCCTCCGCGGCGTCGAGGGAGAAAATCTGCGGGCCTTCATCCGTCTCGACCACGAGCGAATCGACCTCGCCCGTGCGGATGGCGAGCAGCGTTTCCTCCGCCTCCCCCAACGAAGCGCGCAGCTCGGTATTTTCCGCGCGGAGATGTTCTTCGGGGGTGGTATGCGTAGTCATCCCCCGTCCTCCCCATTCTTCGGCCGCAGATCCAGGCCGAGAAGGATGCGTTCGGTCTGCGACATGTCGCCGATGAAACGGCGCAGCGGCAGCGGCAGTTTTTTGATCAAGGTCGGCGCAGCGATGATCTGCTCGCCCTCGACCAGCGTCGGGTGCTGCGAGATGTCCACTATCTCCAGCTCGTAGCGCCCTTGCAGATGCTCCTCGCAGATTTTGCGGATATTCACGATAGCCCGCGTGGAGTTCCGCGTGGTGCCGGTGACGTAGAGTCGCAGGACGTAGCGGGCCTTGTCGTGCGCGGCGACGGCGGCTTCAAGGGCCGCGAGGTCATTTGGAGGGGCCTCCTTCTTTTTCATAAAGCTTACTCCTTCACCGGTTGCACATCGAGGCCGACGAGCACGCGTTCTTCGTTGGAAAGATCGCCGATGATCTTTTTGATCGGCTCGGGCAGACGCCGCACCAGGGTCGGCAGGGCGAGGATCTGGTCGCCCGCGGCGAGCTGGGGCGTCTTCATCAGGTCAATGATCTCGATGCGGTACTGCCCGGCGAGGTGCGTCTCGCAGATGCGCTTGAGATTGGCAAACGCGGCGAGCGATTTCGCGGTCTGGCCGGCGACGTAGAGCCGCAGTTCGTAGTTCTTGGTCTCAGTCTTGGTCTCAGTCTTGGTCTCGGTCATCGTGTTCATCGTTTTCCTTTCGGTTGTCCGTTGCTCGCTTTGCTACCGCCGCGCAAATGAGCCATGTCCGCACTGTTTTGCTGCGTGGTTTTTTCCTGCAAAGTCTCCTGCGCGATGGCGAACTTCACCTCGGCTTCCTCCGCCTCGCCTTCCGCATTCAGCGCAGCGATCTGCGCCTCGATCACCTTTCGCTTGCTGGCGAGCTGCCGCAGCTTGCGTTCGTGATCTTCCCGACGCAGTTCGGCGGCGGAACGCTCGTGAGCCGCCTGAGCCACTCGGGCTGTGCCGGTGAGCACGCGGTCCGCGCCGAGATACACGTCCACGAGATCGATGCCCGCGTCGCTGAGTACGAACTCGCGTACTTGGTTCGAGTGGGCCATGCCGCGTGATTTCAGCACGTAGATCAGGCGGTTGCGCTCGCCGTTGAACTCCACATTGCGCAGCAGCAGCCACGTATCCATAAGGGACGACACGCCGACCTGCGAATCCTCCGGCGCTCTCGTGCCGCTGCCGCCCGTGGTGAGGCTGGTGAAGAGCGAGGTGATCTGCTGCTGCTTGAGGAAATCAATGAGCCGCATCAGCGTCGGCATCACCTCCGTCTCGCTGTGTTCGAGCGTGAGATTGCTGATCGGATCGACCACGACCACCGCCGGGCGAAAGGCCTGCACCGTGTCGTGCAGCGCCACGAGATGCTGCTCCAGCCCCTGCAGCGTGGGACGCGAGGCGTGGATTTGCAGCAGCCCCTTCTTCACCCACTGAGCGAGGTCGATGCCGATGGAGCGCATATTGCGCACGATCTGCGCGCTCGATTCCTCGTAGGCGAAAAGCAGTGCCCGCTCGCCGCGACGGCACGCCGCATCCGCAAACGTGGCGCCGAGGCTGCTCTTGCCCGTGCCGGGCGAGCCCGAGACGAGCACGCTGCTGCCGCGGAAGACGCCCTGGCCGCCGAGCATTTGATCCAGCCGCGCGATGCCCGTGGAAAGGCGCTCGGCCGGCGCCGCGTGATCGAGCCGCAGCGAGGTGATCGGCAGCACCGAGATCCCGCGTTCGCCGATGAGAAAGGGGTATTCGTTGGTGCCGTGCGCCGAGCCGCGATACTTCAGCACGCGCAAGCGGCGGGTGGAAATCTGCTCATGCACGCGGTGGTCAAGCGTGACCACGCAATCGGCCACATACTCCTCCAGCCCGTAGCGCGTGATCGCATTGCCATCGCCCTTCTCGCCGGTGATGATCGCCGTCATCCCGCGATCCTTCAGCCAGCGGAATAGCCTCCGCAGTTCCGCGCGGAGGATGGCGTGATTCGGCAGCCCCGCGAAGAGAGCCTCCACGGTATCTAGCACCACGCGTTTCGCCCCGATGGAATCAATGGCATGCCCGAGCCGGATGAAGAGCCCCTCGAGGTCATACTCGCCCGTTTCCTCGATCTCACTGCGCTCGATATGCACGTGATCGAGGAGGACTTTTTTCTGCTTCACGAGCTTGTCGAGATCGAAGCCGAGCGAGCGGACATTGGCCGTCAGCTCCGCCGCATTCTCCTCGAACATCATGAACACGCCCGGCTCACCAAACTCCACCGCCCCGCGCACGAGGAATTCCACGGCCAGCATCGTCTTCCCGCACCCCGCGCTCCCGCACACCAGTGTCGGCCGCCCGGTCGGCAGCCCGCCACCCGTGATTTCATCGAGGCCAGTGATCCCAGTGCGAGATTTAGAAAGGCCGGGGGTCGCTAGTAGGTCGAGCTTGTTCTTCATAGCTTTGCGAGTCAATGTGGCTCAATAATGTGTTGATAAGTGTCCTCGAATGCATATTCTTCAAATGAAATCGAGGCACGGTGACGAACGATCTGATTATCGATTACTAACTAGTCAAAGTTTATAAATGATACTATCAGAAATCCTGAATCAACGTAAACTTTTATAGTATTAGGCTAATCTTTCGTAATATCTAACCCGATCGCATGAGGTTTATGTAAATGGACACGATGAAGGGACAATCAATACGCAGGGTCAAAAGGCCATTTTTATTTAAACTACGAAACCTCGCCCCCACGCTTCACTCAACGTAAAACTCGACAACAAACTTACCCTGCCTTTGCGGTATCGACGCGGTTGTAGATCGTATGTCTCTCAACGGCCTCGAAGCCCGCGTTCTCGATCATAGCGATGAGTTCTAGTTTGGACATTTTTACGTCGCCGTTTTCGACGGGGTAGCTTTCGGTGAGTTCGCCGCCGTCGGCAGTGAAACGGCAACCGGGGCATCAGCGGTCTCGCGGTGGGAAACAAGAATTCGGACGCGCTGGTTTACGCCGATTATCGGGCCTTGTACACCAGGGCGTAATAGACTGTTGATCAGGGAAGGATCATTCCTTTCGAGGCTTGTGATTTCGACATACAGCGTTCGAGCCGCTCCGTTTGACACCAAGTTGCTCCGCATACGATGGCCGGAAATTATCATCCCGAAAAAGAAAAGCCTCACGATTCGAGAAGCGCCGAAACAAAGGTCTTCTGATTTGCGGTTATCCAACGACTCGTTGTTGGGGCACGATCACGGGCGGTTTCGTCGGAATCGATTTCAGCGATCAGACGCGCAAGGTCTTCCGGTTCGTCCACGTCATACCATCTCGGCAGGGTTAGCAGATCAATATCGCCGATGTTCTTGATATTGGCGACGGTATGTTCGCAAGTTTTATCAGAGCTCCATGTTACGCCTTGGAACATTCCTTCACGCAGACGCGAAACTCCAATTAGATAAAATCCGCCGTCGTCGGTCGGGCCGATAGCCACGCCGTCTTCATACGACTGCAAATGACCGAGTGCTTGTGCCAAATATTCAGGCGGCAATGTCGGGCTGTCCGTGCCGATAACGAGCACCGGCCCAAATCCCATTTCGAATGCGTCCGCGATCACTGTATCGAGGCGTTGCCCAAGATCGCCGCCCCGCTGCGGAATGTAAATATGACCGCCGACGAGAGTTTCTATCGCATCGCGGCCGTCCTCTGGCGTAAACGCTATAATTCGATGTTCAAAAGCGGTCGCGACATTAGTAATCGTGTCGGTCAGAAAGCATCTTGCAAGCTCGGCACATTGGACTTCCGATAACAACGGCCGAAGCCGTGTTTTTACATCCGCAAAGCCCGGAACCTTCGTTATTACAATAATTGCCGTCTGCGTCATACGAATGAATAACTATTAGAATCCGCGCCAGAGTTTTAAATATCGCCCAAACCATTTCTGAATAAATGGCGATCTCAGGTTTTCAAGCGTTGCTTCCGTCCCGACGGCTTGAACAATCTTTGCAAGCGTCGGGTACACGCGGATGATCTTATTCAGATCGGTGACCTTCAGCTTTTCCTTCATCGCCCAGACGAATTCGTGTATCAATTCGCCCGCGTGTTCGCCGACGAGCGTTGCTCCGATGATCCGCCCTTTAATTGTAACGATCTTGGCAAAACCGTTAGTCGAACTCTCGGTCTGGGCGCGGTCGTTTTCGGTGAATGACACTTTGTAAATCTTTACGCCGTCGCCGAATTTCTCCCGGGCCTCGGGTTCGATCATCCCGACGCGTGCAACTTCCGGTTCTGTAAACGTCGCCCAGGGCACGACCCGAAAGTCGGTCTTTTTCTTAAACGGCCACGGCACAAACGAATTTTGGATTACGATCTGCGCCTCGTAATCGGCCATGTGCGTGAATTGAAAATGGCCGGTCACGTCGCCCGCCGCAAAAATGTGTTTCTGCGAAGTTTGCAGATAATCATTTGTTTTTATCTGCTTCTTGTCGAATTCAACTCCGGCTTTTTCCAAATCCAAACCGTCGAGATTGGGCGAGCGTCCGACCGACGCCAAAATCTCATCCGCCTCGATCTCAAAAGTCTCACCGCCCGATTCAACCGTCACAACCTTCGAGCCGTCGGAGGATTTATAGACCTTCACTGCTTTGGTTTTGGTTCGAATATCGATGCCTTCTTCGCGAAGCAGCTTTTCCATCAAAGCGGAGACTTCTTCGTCTTCTTTGGTCAATATGCGCTCCGCCATTTCAACGATCGTCACATTCGATCCAAACCTCGCAAACGCCTGGCCGAGTTCAATTCCGATCGCACCGCCGCCCAAAACGATCAGGCGTCTCGGCAATTCTGTGAGATCAAAAACTTGTTCGTTCGTTATAAAACCGGTCTCGTGCAAGCCTTCGATCGGCGGCACGAATGGACGGGAACCCGTCGAAATACAAAATCGCTTTGCCTTCATCACGCGCTTTTCTTCTGAATCTTTCAGTGAAACCTCGATCTCGTGCGGATTCACGAATCGAGCGTCGCCGAAAATAACCTCAACACCCATTTCTTCAAATACCTCAGGTGCGTCGTGATGCTCAATAACTTTGATCACTTTATGAACGCGATCCGTAATTGCCGCAAATGAATCATCCAGAAACTTAGGCTCAAGCGTTTGGAACCCGTAGCGATCTGCTTCGCGCGCCTGATGCGCGAATTTCGCGGATTTGATCAGCGTCTTTGAAGGAACACATCCCGTGTAAAGACAATCACCACCAAGCAGGTTCCGCTCGATCAACGCGACTTTCGCACCCAATATTGCCGCACCGCCAGCGGCAACCAACCCTGCGGAGCCCCCGCCGATCACGATCAAATCATAAGTGTTTGACATTTACTTTTTAGCAATGATAATTCAAAAATGAAATGAATGGAGGAATACCGGCCTATTGTTTAACTTCCTTAACCCCATTCGGATCATTGATCCGCCGCCGCACTTTTTTTATAGTGGAATACGCACCGACCAGGATCAGCAGAACGACAACACCGTAAACCCACCACGGAACATTTTTTCCGGCAAATATCAGATATATATAGGCCGAGATAAAGAAAAACATCGCCGAGATAGCCGGCAGAACGATCGACCTGCCTCTGCGATAATTACGAATCAGCCAGGCGATCGAAGCCGAAAAGAAAGGAATCGCTCCCACGTAGATCGCCCCAAAGATAAACGGATTTACACCATATTCCGTGCCAAGACCTAAAAACCAGTTTTGTATCGCTTCCCAGCTCATAGTTAAACAAGTCGGTTTTCCCCGAAATTATTCCCGCAGAGAGGTCGCCATGCACGGCTACTAGCGGCGATTGCCCATTTTCCTCAAAACTTAGGGCACGACTTTCAAAAAGGGTGGCGGGAAGGCTGCTACCCTAAATCCAAAGGAAGCCATTTGTTAAACACACATTTTTATTGTTCTTCCATACAAAAAATATCCGTCGAATTCATTTCGTTTTTGGATCCATTTTGTTCCGACACAAATTCACTTTAGTCCGTGGGGTCAGAAAGTATCTCCACGTCTATAGGCTTGAATCCGCCATTATTTGATTTTGGTGCAGAACACGCGGTGACCCCTACGATAAGATCCATTTCTGCCCTAAACAT
>JBBSJK010000095.1:0-9395 GCA_038257355.1 Pyrinomonadales bacterium
AAAATCAGGCCGCTAAATCTAAGTCTAACAAAAAAACTATTTTGATCTGGGCGCATGCCCTTACCTTTCTGCTCGGTCTCGGGCTGCTTGCTTTTGTCGTTTACAGGATCGGTTATCAGAATATTCTGGTCGCCGTCACACCGGTCGGTTGGGGCTTTTTTGTTGTGCTTGCGTTAAATCTTTCACGGCATTTTTCGCGGGCCGCGAGCCTTTATCTCGCCGTCGCTCCCCTACATCGGACATTCAAATACCGGAGCGCCGTCGCCGCCCGCTTTGGCGGTGAAGCGGTAAATTTTTTCTCCTTTACCGGCCCGTTTTTGGGCGACGCGACGAAAGCGATACTGCTTAGAAAAAATCTGCCGCTGACGCACGGAGCGTCGGCGGTTATCTCCGACAATATCCTTTACTATCTATCGGTCATTCTGGTCATCCTGGCTGGCGTCGCGGCCCTCGTCGTCGCATTTGGCACGGGCGGGGCAGGCGTCGCTAACGCCCTGATACTGATCGTGATATTTGCGGTTGCCGGTTTTACTGTACTGGTGCTCGCGATTAGATTTCGTGTCACGCCATTTTCTTTCGCGATAAAGATGTTGATCGCACGAAACTGGGCGCCCGGCTTTTTGATCAGAAAACAGCAAAATATTCTCGATGTCGAGAACAACGTTTTTCAGTTTTATCACAACCGGCGTGCAGATTTTTTTAAGGTATTTGCTATCAGCCTGGGCGTTCATGTGCTGAGTGTTACAGAGGTATTTTTCGCACTTAAGTTTCTCGGTTACGACGCTCTGGTCTCGACCGCTTTTATCATCGAGAGCCTGACCAAGGTCATAAATGTCGTATTCAGCTTTATTCCAGGGACGATCGGAGTTTACGAGGGCGGCAACGGAATAATACTGCAAACGCTCGGCTACACAGCGGCGGTCGGCGTCGCCCTGGCACTCGTTCGCCGCGGAGCGATCCTTTTTTCGACATTTATCGGGTTTACTGTCCTTCTTTGGCGGGCCGCAGGACGCGGTGCCAAACATATCGCAAAACCTGACGAATAAATTTATCTGCGATTTACAATCTCGTCAGATGCCGGAACTCTCAAATTTGTTCGACGCACGGTTAAACGGTCATCCGCGAACGGTAAACCGTCACAGCCTCGACCATAGCCACCCCCAGCCCGCAAAGCAGCAGCAAATGCACAAATCCGCCCCTGCCCGTCAACACCAGCACAAACCAAATCCCCAGTAAAATACCCGCAATAATCCTCAACGCCACAGCCACTCTCCAATAAACATAAATTAATATCGGTAAATAATAACACGCCCGGAAATATCGGTGCATTTTATCCTAAATGTGGGTAGTGGGACAGTTTCAATTTCTTCGCGGCGAAGCGCGGCTGCAGAAGCCCGCACGAAGTAAGGGCGTTCGCCACCTGAACAGCGCGTTATCCACCTCAACAGCACGCCCTACGCCTCAACAGCGCCCTTACTCCGTGCGGGCTTCTGCAATGGATCCTCGACCAAGCTATAAAGGGTGTCACGCTCCGAGGTCAATCCGCATGAGGGCGGATTGGCCAATCGAATTGAGAATCCTGTTAGGGCTTTGAAACTATGCTTTCCGCTCGACGGGATTGGTACGGTTTTTAACAAAAAACACCTTTGACCATTCGGGAAAGTGACTGTACCAAACCGGGCAAATGACTGTACCAATCGTACTAAAACGGGTCACCTAAAGGGCTTTTTAACTGTACCAAATAGAGGCATATTTTATTAGAGGTTAAAGTATAGTGAATCAATAAAACCCAGCATTTATCTGACAATCTACTCTCAATTAATTTAAATTGTGGCACGTGCCACATTTAAAACACCCCAAAATCTTTGCGCAAACCCGTCAAATTTCGGGCGCAAAAAAAATCACTGTCAAAACTTCAAATTCAAAGTTTGAAAATACGATAAACTGTTACCAATATCTTTCCGATTTTAAACAACACTATCACAACCTTTTTTGACAGCGGGAATGCCAATCAGATAATCTTCAAATTCTAATTCAGCGACTCGGGCTATGCCTGATCAGACCGATATTTTGGAGAATAAGAAAAAGTAATTGTCAGCTCAAATCCTATCTACAACCACCGCCGGCATCTATCCGGAACAGTTTAACGACGACCTTTCGTTTGCCCGAAACAAAAAGATCGCTGTTCTCATTCTCGCCCTTTTTATGCTGGCTGGCTTTGCCCTGCGGGTAAACAATCTCGGCGTAGAAAGCCTCGGCGAAGACGAACTGAACAAGCTCGAAACGGTCAATGAATATCGGACAAACGGCCTGTCCGGCAAAAACGGCGAGCATCCGTTTTTGATGAAAGGCCTCCAAACCGTGAGTATCGTCGCGGTTGAAAATTTAAACAATTTTGTCGATTTGCCACGGCTCAAAATCAGCGAAGAGGCGGCATTGCGATTTCCGGTCGCCCTGTTTGGGACCTTTACGACACTGCTCATTTTCCTGCTCGTCGCCGAATTATTTGGCCGGAGCATCGGCCTCGTCTCAGCAGCTCTCTGGGCGGTCGAACCAATGGCCATTGGCTTTGACCGCATCGCTAAGGAGGACAGTCTGGTGCTGTTCTTTTTTCTATTGACGATGCTTTTCTGGATACGCGGCCAGACGGCCGCCGAACGCGGCAACGCCAACTGGGCTTGGTACGCGTGGGCCGCAGCCGCCGGTTTTGCAGGTCTGATGGCCTCAAAATATTACCCGCATCTGCTCGGTATCGTCGGGGCATATTACATCATTTTTCAATACATACCGGCGACAAAATGGCGGATGGAGGCGGTTCGCTGGCTCAAGTTTTTTGCCGTCATGGGCTTTACCTTCCTATTGCTGAATCCAACGATATTGCTGCCTGAAACATGGCGTGAAATGCTCAAATTCTCAACCGAGAACCGCATCGGCCACGACAGTTACGAATTTATGGGCACGCTGTACACAAACAAAATGAGCGCCTGGCTCGGAGGTGTGCCGTGGACGTTTTACTACATATTTATCGCGGTAAAAACATCGCTGCCGGTCTTGATTTTGTTTCTGATCGGATTGCCGCTGATGTTTAGGCGCCGCCTCGGCGATGGCCGGTTTCTTATCTTTTTCTGGGCCTTTATGTGGTTTCTGCCGTTTACTTTTTTGGGCGGTAAATTTACACGCTATTTTACCTTTGTCGAACCTCTGCTGCTTATCGTCGCAGCCGTTGGATTTTGCTTTGTGGTCAGATGGATTACGACGAAAATGTTTGGAGCGACTCGGACCGGATCGTTCGCTCAGGCCGTTTTACTTGCAGCATTTATCGCGATTCCATTGGCCAATGCGTTGTCCGTTGCTCCGCATTTCCGGCTATTCACCAATTCGCTGGGAGGCGGCAATGCCTCGGCCGGATCATATTTTCCGCATGACGAGTTTTATGACGCAGCCACGCGAAATATCGTCGATGCTATCGCCTCTCAAGCAAAACCCGCCGCCGTTATCGCCTCTGAAACGCCAGCCCTTTTCGCCCATTACGCCGCCAAAGCCGGACGCGAAGACCTGGTCTTTGTCTCGCTCTCAGACTCGGCCAAGGCTGCCGCTCTCAGGGCCGAGGATTTTATAGTATTAGCGGAAGGCAGACGATATTTTAGCAACTCAGCGTACGTAGAATATCTAAAGACAGGGCCCATTTTGTCAACCGATATAGCGATAAACCAAATTATAGCCGCGAGGATTTATAAGCTCGACAGTGATACTGCCACTGCTCTGACAGAAAGACTTTTAACGCAAGGTCGCTAAGGTGCAAAGCCGCAAAGATACAGCAAATTGTTCTAAAATTGAAATAGTTTCTAGTTTCTTGGCATTGCGCCTTTGCGGCTTTGGGTTAAAAAATCTTTTCTTGAATTTTTATAAGTACCCTAATCATAATTCAAGGCTTCGACCGCATCGAGCCGGGCGGCACGCAGGCCCGGATATAGTGCTCCAAGCACACCGCTGGCCATGCCGACAACTACAATTGTTAAAACAATTTGAGGTTCGATCACAACCGTTAGAGTCGTCCATTTTGATAGTGCAAATTTAAGCAGATAGGTAGCCAAAACGCCAAAAACTATACCCCCAAGACTGATCAGAATTGCCTCTTGCACGATCGTCCACGCGATCCTGGTATTGGACATTCCCAGTGATTTTAGCACCCCGATCTGACGTGTGCGCTCGGTGACGGTCGTGTACATCGTCAGCAAAATAATCAGCCCGCTGATTGCCGCCGCCACACCGATCACCACATCTAAAAAGACGTTTAAGGCAGGTACGCCCTGCATATAAAGCTCCTCGAGCTCGCTGGTGAGTATGATCTGATTATCCGGAAACTTGGCGAATAGACTGTCGCCAACAACTTTGGATGTGTAGCCGTCTTTGACCTTGACAAGAAACTCGGATGCTTTTCCCTCGGCCCCAAGCTGATTCTGCATCGTCGAGAGCGGTATTTTGATACGGGCACCGGCGCTTGGCTCATACGTGCCAACGATCTCAAAATCCTTTTCATAGATGCTGAATTTGTCGCCGAGCTTTAGCTTTCGCCGTTCGAGCCAAGCCGAATCCGACATCATCTCATCACGGCCCTCAACAAATTTGCGCCCCTGCATGATCTGCAGACCGGCCATTGCGGCATATCCATCGTAAGCAATACCATTGATGAGCCGGCTGCCCGTCAAACCGTCAGTCGCCGGAACGCTGTTAGTCGCAACCGGTATCGCCGCAGCCACACCATCAATCTTTTCGATTTCAGACTGTAACGAAACCGGCATCCGCAGGGCATCAGAACCGCTCAAACCAAAGCTGCCCAGCGGGCGAAACATAATCTCGGCCCCGACATTCTTGTCCCTGTCCGCTCGCTCACGCAAACTCCCATTGGCTAGTCCAACCGTAAAAACGATCAGCAAGATTCCAATCCCGATGCCGATAATACTCACCACCGTCCGCGCCGGACGGTGTAGCATGTTTGAAAATACAAGGCTGTTCATTACTACCAACTCTCCATCAAAGATTACCTTCCAACAACCGCTACAATCAATGATCTCAGGTAAATGCCTCGAGATATTTGACACCGGAGCCGGTGTTGAAGATCACGACTGATTCGTCGGCTTTCACGAGGTCATCGGCAATAAGTTTTCTCAACGCAGGCAGGCACGCGGCGCCTTCGGGAGCGGTGAAAATGCCTTCGGCAGCACCGATTTCGCGGACGGCGGCGACGAGTTCGGCATCGGTGACGGAGACCGCCGTACCCTTGGACGCACGGAGGGCGTCGAGTATAAGGAAATCTCCTATGGCCTTCGGAACACGCAAACCGGATGCAATCGTTGCGGCGTTTTCGAATTCGTCGGCAAATCGCTCACCGGCGTGGAACGCGCGGACAATCGGAGAGCAGGTGTCAGATTGGACGCTGACCATTCGCGGCCGTTTCGAGCCCATCCAACCCATTTGCTCCATCTCATCAAAGGCTTTCCACATGCCGATCAGTCCGGTGCCGCCGCCGGTCGGATAGAGGATAACGTCGGGTAAATGTTGAGTTTTGGAACTTGAATTTTGGAATTGGGCAAACTGCTCAAACAGCTCATATCCCATAGTTTTTTTGCCTTCGACTCGGTACGGTTCCTTGAGTGTGGAGACGTCAAACCAGCCCTCGGCTTCCTTACGTTCGGCGATGATCTTGCCGCAATCAGTGATCAGGCCATCAACCAGTGTTACGTTGGCTCCGGTTTGTTCGCATTCGATAATATTTGCCTGTGGCGTGTCGGAAGGCATAAAAATAAATGCTTCCATTCCGGCCCGTGCGGCGTATGCGGCGAGTGCTCCGGCGGCATTTCCGGCGGACGGAACTGCAAGTTTCAGGATGCCAAGCTCCTTTGCCATCGAGATCGCGGCAGTCATACCCCGGGCCTTAAAACTCTGCGTCGGATTTTGACCTTCATCTTTTATAAAAAGATTGAGATTGACGGGCAAGGCTGCTGCTAACTTGTCCGCCTTAAACAGAGGCGTCCAGCCTTCCCCCAGACTCACTATGTTTTCGGTATTATTAACCGGCAAAACCTCGCGATAACGCCAAAGCGTTGATTCGCGGGTTTGCAAGGTATTTTTGGTAAGTGCTTGAGCGGCTTTTTCGAGGTCGTATCGAACTAGCAACGGTTTGCCGCATTCGATACATAGATTTTGCAGGACGTTTGCCTCGTGCCGGAGGCCGCACAAGGCACATTCGAGATGAGTTACGTTCATATGTGTTCTGAGTTCCTATTTTAGCAAGCAATGGCTTAAGTATAGACAACAAAGGTTGGAACTCCGAACTATCGATCTATCATCGGCCTTAACGCTTTATATACATTATCGGCCATAATCTTTGCTCCGGCGGCGTTCGGGTGAATGCCGTCGGCTTGATTTAGTTCCCTGACCGTAGCAACGTTTTCGAGCAAAAACGGCAGAAAATCCACTTTATGCTCTGCCGCAAGATCGGGAAAGGCACGTACATAATCTCGCTGATACTGTGCTCCCATCGTCGGCGGAGCGAGCATTCCGCAGAGCAGTACCTGGATGTTTTTAGCCTTTGCTTTGCGGATGATCTTATCGAGATTGTTCTTCATTTTTGGTACGGGAGCGCCACGCAGCAGGTCGTTTGCACCGAGCTCAAGGATTAGGATTTTGGCATTCTCCTGTTCGAGCACCCAATCGATCCGCTCGAGTCCGCCGAGACTCGTGTCACCGGAAACACCGGCATTTATAACCTCAAAATCAAATCCGTCGGCCTTTAATTTTTCCTGCAGTAGATACGGATAAGACTCAGTTTCCGCAAGGCCAAATCCGGCTGTCAGACTGTCGCCCAGGGCGATGATCTTTGGCCGGTTTGCAGCGACTTTTGGCAACGTCAGCGGACGGTTGGCATTCGCCGCTGCATTCTGCCCGGACCGGGCCGTCGCACACCCAAAACTCATCAAAAGCAAATAGATGAAACTTACACACAATATAAATCGAATAACAAAACGCATAGGTTGATCTCGGCTAATCAGCAGCCGTTAAATTATGATGCAAAATTATTGAAACTTGTCCATGTATTTTTCGCAAGCTAAGATGAGCATAAGGATTTCAACGCAAAGTCGCGAAGGAGCAACGACGCAAGTTCGAGTCGTTTAATTTTTTTTCGTCTTTGCGTTAAATTTCGCCCTATGATCCAACTCAAAAATGTCACAAAAACCGTCCGGTCCGGCACGGAAGACCTTACAATACTCAGCGATGTTTCGTTTGACATACCGGACGGCCAGTTCGTAGCGGTCACTGGTGCGTCCGGCAGCGGCAAATCGACCTTGCTCGGCCTGATCGCCGGTCTCGACGCGCCGACGTCAGGCGGCATTTTTATTGACGAAAACGAGATAACCGCGATGAGCGAGGACGGCCTTGCCCAGATCCGAAGCGAGAAAATCGGCTTTATTTTTCAGTCTTTTCACCTGATCCCAAGCCTGACTGCATATGAAAATATTCTCATTCCGATGGAGATTTTGGGCCTGCCCAATGTACGCGACCGTGCCGCCTTTCTGCTCAATGAGGTAGATTTGACAAATCGCGGTCATCATTATCCGGCCGAACTCTCGGGCGGCGAGCAGCAGCGTATCGCCATCGCCCGCGCATTTGCCAATTCGCCAAAGATTTTGCTCGCCGACGAACCGACCGGCAATCTCGACTCAAAAAACGGCCAGCATATATTTGATCTGATGAAAAGCCTTCACAGGCAGAACGATGTGACATTGGTTCTCGTTACACATGATGCAACGCTTGCGGCCCAAGCACAACGACAAATAATACTAACTGATGGCCGCGTTACAACCGATGAAAGAAAATAGCAAAAAATCTTTGCTATAAAGAGCAGGTGACTAAGCAGTATGAAATTTATTTTCAACCTGACCCGACGCGAGATACGCTCATCATGGCGGCGTTTGCTGTTTTTCTTCCTCTGTATCGCTCTAGGCGTCGGGTCGGTCGTTGCACTTCGCTCACTGATACAAAATCTGACGCAGGTGGTCGGCAACGATGCACGGGCATTGATGACGGCCGATCTGGAAGTTACATCAACAAACGACTTTTCGCCGACCGAAATCGCCAAGATTGAGCAGGTAATCGCACAGTTCCCTACCGTCGAAGCTCGAAACGAAGTGATCACAACTGCCTCGATGGCTCGCCCTTCCGATACATCCATCGACAGTCTCAAATTTATCGAGCTCAAAGGCATCGAGTCGCCATTCCCTCTGGTCGGTACGTTTACGCTTTCAGACGGCAAACTTTTCGATTTCAAACTGCTCGAAAACAATGGCGCCGTAATCGCCATGGTTCTGCTTGAGGAATTAAATGTCAGCATCGGCGATAAGATCAAGATAGGTGAGAGCGAATTCCAAATTCGAAGCACATTTGACGAGGAACCGGGCGGATCAAGCGGTTTTAGGCTGGGCGCACGCATATTTGTGGAGAAAAAGGCGTTTGACGCCGCCGGCATCACGCAAAACTCGAGCCGCGTCCGCCGCCGGATACTTTACCGCACATCGGACAATCCGACGGCGTTGGTCACGCAGCTTCGCGAAGCGCTGAAAGGCACTACAGTCCAAGTCAATTCGTACCGCGAACAGCAGGAAAATCTCAGCGAACAGTTCGAGCGCACTGAGAATTATCTCTCGCTTACCGGCCTTTTGATCCTCGTGCTCGGCGGCGTCGGTGTTTGGAATGTTGCGCGTGCCTTCGTTGAACAAAAACGCAAAACCGTCGCGGTACTAAAGTGTTTAGGAGCTAGCGGGACGCGGATAATAACGGTCTATTTGCTGCAAATACTGATATTAGGACTCGTTGGCAGCTTTTTTGGTGTTCTTCTCGCTCAATTCGGTCTTTGGATCGCTCAATGGCGATTTGTCGACGCGTTACCGGCAAAGATGAGCTATACGGTCAATATTTCTACCGCCTGGCAAGGAGTAATTCTCGGTGTTTTAATCTCGCTATTATTTTCGGCGTTGCCGTTGCTGCAGATTAGAACGATCAAGCCAAAATTGCTGCTTCGTGACGAAAATAACGAAAAAGCATCGAGACTCGACTGGTCGAAATGGCTTTTCGGCGCTGGATGTCTGGCCGGACTTCTTGGTATTGCCGTTTGGCAGGCCGGGTCGCTGAGGGTCGGGGCGTTCTTTCTCGGCGGTCTTGCGGCGACCGGTTTGGTTTTGTATGCTGCGGCGGCGGTTCTAACGTGGCTTTTGAAGAAAGTAAAAGATTTAAGCTCATTTTCCGTCCGCCAGGCGCTCAACTCGCTTTACCGTCCTGGCAACCAGACGCGAATCATACTGCTCGCGGTCGGTCTTGGGGCGTTTGTCGTCATTACG
>JBBSJK010000096.1:0-8971 GCA_038257355.1 Pyrinomonadales bacterium
GACCGTTACCGGGTCGGCGAAATGTGCATAATTTTCGCTCTCACGCAGCATCCGCCGCATATCAGCGGCTGACTCCGGACGATTGCCCGCATTGAGATCGAGTGCATTTTGCAGCACCCCGGCAACGCCACGCGGAACAGCCGGGTTGACGGTGCTAGCCGGTACGAGCGGATCCGGCTGCTGGCTCAAAACGCTCATCGCCCGCGTCAGAGCGTCGTCCGGCGGCATAAGCGTCAACAAATGGTAGAGGGTTGCGGCAAGCGAATAGAGGTCGCTTCGCGGATCGGTGCCGGTTCCCTGTATCTGTTCGAGAGAGGCGTAATTTCGTGAATAGCCAAAAATGCTCTTTGCAGCAGTTTGATGCCCGGCGTCTGTCGGATTCCCTTTTGCGAGGCCGAAATCGAGTAGGATCATCTCGCCGCGAGAATTTAGCTTCAGATTCTGTGGCTTGATGTCACGGTGAATGACCGGTAGCTCCTGATTATGCAAATAGTCGAGAGCATCAAGAAGTTGATCGGCCCATTTGATGACCTGCTCGACCGGAAATGAAGATTGTGAGGACTCTAACATTGCCGCCACATCGTCTCCCGGAATATATTCCATTACGAGGAAAAGGCCATTGGATTCTTCAAAATGGTCGCTGACTCGCGGCAGGGCCGAATGTTTTAGACTGTTTAGCAAACGTGCTTCGCGCTCAATAGCCTTGCGAAAATTGTCATCCAGGCAAAGCGTTTCTTTAATGGCAACAGTGCTGCCAAAACGCTCATCAGTAGCAAGATAAACCGCTCCCATTCCGCCTTGGCCGATCTGCTTATCGATCTTGTAACGCTGCTGAAGAATTGTTCCGGTATCGATCATGGCTATTACCTCAACTTCACCCAATTTTCGGTATTTTACTACAAAAGAACCCGAAGCTTTTAATTATTAGACGCATCGACTTAACCTTTTAGTATATGTTCCTGTTTTAGTGGTTCTCAACTTTCGATGCCACTAAACAAAACGAAGTTTGGCACAAAAGGCAGACTCTTTTGAATCTGCCTGATAGTACGTTAATTCGAATTTTTTGTTCTGAAGTGTTGGGTGCTTAAGACCTGCGATATCAGGTAGCCCTCGATGCACGTATCATGCGTCGAAAGATGGATTCCCAGCCTATCTATAAGTCGAAGCCCTTACACGCGGCAGATTGTAAACGTCAGCGAGGCCATTGAGTTCGTAACGTACTCGTGCCCAATTCGACTCGGTCGTCGCTCTGAACTTATAATTTCTCATATTGCGGTCGATGTCGCTCGCAATATTCAGGCACATGTGAACTTCATCCTTATTCTCGATCCATTCGTCACGACGGTCGAATTCACGCTTTAGCTCATCTGTTGCTTTCTCAAGGTCTTTCGCCCGTTTGTTTAGCCAATCCTCACGGCTCGAACCATCCAACTTGCTTCTGTCGAGATCCCGATCATAGTTGCTGACAAAATTATCTACACGGTTCTCAACACGATTGATAATTACTTTTACCTGAGCTTTTGTAAGGTTGCGTCCACGCGACTCACGTTTGTTTGGCTGTCCAAAAGCATCCTCGGCGACCGCGAACAATATAAACACCGCAGAAAGACCAACCAAAAATCTAAAAAAATTGCGTTCCATAAACATCTCCTTTTTTCTTTCGATCAAGATCGAGAGAATAATTAAAATAAACATCGAGCCGAAGCACATTAGCTAAGACGCGTAGAGACAAATAAAAGTCGAGAAAGGTGTGCTTTCTTGCCTACACGTTCGCTTAAGCGGGGTGATAAAGCCTTCCCCGATAATTCAACGCCGAAATCAAAGACATATCATCCGTCAAACGTGCTCAGGCAGGCGGTTCTGCCGTTATCCATTTTTCGGTCATATCGCACCAGATAACCAACCCTCGCCATTCGCCGAATTTTTTGTAGTGTTTTTCGATCCTTTTGTCGGTGCATTTCTTATCGCCATTGTGGTTTTTGTAGAACTGCGACCGCAGCCAAGAGTCGAGTGCGAGGCCGTCGTAGCGGCCGACGAGTTTTAGCAGGTTTTCCGCGGCGTAATCACCAACGCCTTTTACCTTTTTCATTTCTTTTTTAAGCTCTTGGGTGGTGAGATCGCATACGAGCCATTGTTCGGGATCGAGTTTCCCTGAGGCGACCGACTCCGCGAGCTCAACAAAGTAGGGCGAACGATAGCCGCAACGTATCTCGGTGCGATAAAAATCAGAATCAACTGCGGCCATCGCGACAGCGGTCGGAAAGGCTTTCCCGCCCTCTAATTCAGACTGTACTGACAGCATTAACCCGAGTTTCTCGACGAGGTTTTTCACCATATTCTGGGTCAGCGCCCACGAGCAGTTTGTGGTGCAAATTGTTTTGACCAGATCCTCATAAACAGTCGCGGAGCGCAAGAGCCGGCCGGCCCGCCGATCGCCTACCCATTTTAGACTTTCGTTGCCGCTGATTGACGTGTAAAATCCCTCAAGATCGTCATCGAGCCGCAACAGATGCCGCGTATCACTGACAATCCGGGCGGCATCGAATTTAGGACCGGTAACATCGATCCTGATCTTTCCTTTTTCCTCGAAAATCACCACCGGGACCGCACCGTTTTCATCATCGCCAAATACATAGCTCAGACGCCAGTTTTCCAGGTCAAGGTTAAACGGCGCCAGCTCGCACCAGCCG
The DNA here is from genome assembly GCA_038257355.1 of Pyrinomonadales bacterium. Classification (GTDB taxonomy): domain Bacteria; phylum Acidobacteriota; class Blastocatellia; order Pyrinomonadales; family Pyrinomonadaceae; genus OLB17. The sequence goes on from JBBSJK010000096.1 coordinate 2,691, forward strand.
TGGCTGTAAACCGTCGATTTAAAACTGAATTCTTGTGGAATATCTATGAATACTGTGTTTGCCATAAAATAGACCCATTCTCTCACGAGAATAATATTTTATGTTTCTTTACAATTATTCAACTATCGAAGTATATTCTACGTCTAAGAATTACCGGAAGCGTTTCGGAGGTTTTTTACGGCAAATTAAATGCTTGTTATAATCAAGGATTTATTGTAGATTTAGTTTGTAAAACATTTTTTAACGAGTTTAATTTCCCTCGTACTCTTAAAGTTTTTCAAAAATGATTTTTGTGCATTTAGTTCGACAGGAGGAATGGTATGGATAGCAGAATATCGCGAACATCGTTGCGAGTTTTGACTTCGTTCGCACTGGTTTGGTTTGCTGCTCTTGGTGCAATTGCGCAGGACCCAGACCCGAATTCGCCGACGCCGGTTTTATTGAGTGAGCGTGATTCGACCCGTGCTCTCGCTCAGACGCCTCGGCAAATCCGCAGCGAAACAGACCTTGCAAAGATCACAAGCGGAGCATTTCCCCTTGACGAAAAGATAGAAATTTTTGCCACAAACCTCAGTCTTATGGAAGGCGAGGGTGCAAATGCTTTTCGCGTTTACGTTCGCGATAATGCAGGCCGTCAATACCGTTTCCCGGTGCTGTCGGTCGAGCCGATCGCGAGTATCGAGGGACTTTATCGCGTCAGCATATTGCTCAAAGACCAGATCGGCTATTGGCAGCCTCCGAGAGCTGATGGCGATGTGCTCATTTATTTGACCTGGCGCGGCCTGAGCAGCAACCGTGTCCGGCTTGGCATCGGCAAAACCGGCGGTGAAATTAAAGATGATCCGGGAACACGGCCGACACCGTTTGGCACCAATTCTCCACCCATAAATAGGCCCGACGCACCCAATTACGTTGGCTACCGCTGGTCCGGCGACCGGATGAGATTTCTCGAGCAGACAACGTTTGGCCCGAACGCCGCTCTCGACAGCCGCATCAGGCGTATCGGATTGCGAACGTGGCTCAGTGAGCAGTTTGAGGCCCCATATCCGTCGCTTTCCAATCCATATCCAAACCATCCGCTCAGATCGGGTGCTATTCCCTCAACCTGCGATGGGGGAGCGGATGACGTACCTGCCAACTGCAACCGCGACACATACACAATGTATCAGCCGCAGATATGGTTCTTTAAGGAAGCACTTTACGGTGAAGCTCAACTGCGGCATCGCGTCGCATGGGCGCTTGCACAGCTTTGGGTCACGGCCGCCCCCGAAGTGCAGCAGGGGCGGCACATGGTCGAATATCACAAGGTTTTGTCAGGCAATGCATTTGGCAACTATCGTGACCTGATGAAGCAAATGACGCTCAATCCGGCCATGGGAGGCTATCTCGATATGGTGATCAGCTCGCGAAACAGTCCTAATGAAAATTACGCCCGCGAACTGATGCAGCTATTTACGATCGGGCTGTTTGAGCTGAATCCGGATGGGACGCAGCAGCGGACAGAGGACGGCAGCCCGATCGAGACCTATGATCAGGAAGGCGTTAATAATTTAACCAAGGTTTTGACCGGCTGGCAGTTTTGCGGCACAATCGCCGGATGCACCGTGCCCGCCGGGGCCGTAAACTACATCGATCCCATGCTTATCAATGCGGGTGTCAACACCCTAAGCAATAACCGGCACGACCTGACGGCCAAAACGCTGTTAAATTACCCTGGTTCGACTACCACCAATATCGCCGCCTGTACCAATTGCGCATCGCTCGCCAATATTGCGACCTACGCTAACAACTCGATGGATCAGGCGCTCGACAATATCTTTCATCATCCGAATGTCGGGCCGTTTGTCAGTAAAATACTTATCCAGCATCTGGTCACGAGCGATCCGACACCGGCGTATGTCGCCCGTGTTGCCGCAAAATTCAACGACAATGGCCTTAGCGTCCGCGGCGATATGAAAGCCGTGGTCAAGGCCATACTCCTCGACCCCGAGGCCCGCGGCGATCTCAAAACCGATCCTAATTTTGGCAAGCTGCGTGAACCGGTCCAATTCGCGACAAATATTCTTAGGACCTTTAATGTCCGTGGGGCAAACGGCACAGGTTTGAGTGATGGTTATATTTATGCCCGCGGCGAGTTTTCAGGAATGGGCCAAGTTCCTTTTCGCTCGCCGACTGTCTTTAATTTTTACCCTCCTGAGTACGGCATTCCGGGCACGACACTGCTTGGGCCCGAATTTGCAATCATGACGACCGGAACGGCGATTCAGCGGACAAACTTTGTCAACCGCTATGCTTTTACTACCATCCCTGTCCCGATTGCCAACCCGAATGCCCCAAATGGAACGTCGCTCGATTTTTCTGATCTACAGGCATTATCGACCGCCGACTCGACTGGCAATCGGCTGATCGAAGAGCTGGATCGCCGCATGCTGCACAGCACAATGTCCGAGGCGATGAAAGCCACCATCCGGACTGCGGTCACGAGTATCAACACCAACGACTCGCTTGGTCGGGCCAGACAAGCAGTCTATTTAGTGGCGACATCGTCGCAATATCAGGTACAGAGGTGAATACAATGAATGAAACTAGACGCGATTTTTTGAAGAAAACGGGCGGCTGTGCTCTCGGCATGGTCTCGCTTGCAACACAGATGCATCACCTCGGTTCGATCAGTGCGATGGCTCAAAAGGTGATCGACAGCCAACAAATTGGCGGTGATAATTATAAGGCCCTGGTCTGCCTATTCTGGGCGGGCGGCAATGACGGCAATAATATGGTCATCCCAAATCATAATGATTCCGGCGTCAGCAACTACTCAGCATACAGCACGGCACGTAATTCTCAGGGCCTCGCATTAACGCAGACTCAGCTTCAGGATACTCAGATTTTAGTTCCGAGACTCAACAGCCTGCCTTATGCTCTTCATCCAAATCTCGGCACAGCCGGCGGCACAACAAATGCCGGTATCCATGAGCTTTACGGCCTGAAAAAAATTGCGATAGTCGCCAACGTCGGCAATCTGGTCAGGCCGATGTTAAAGTCGCAGTATCAAAATGGATCGGTGCAGAAGCCATATCAATTGTATTCGCACTCAGATCAGGTGACGCAGCAGCAGACGAGCATCTCAAATACTCAAGGATTTACCGGCTGGGGCGGACGCATTTCGGATAAAATGACCGACCCGCTAAACCCCGGTCTCATCCCGATGGTGACATCAATCTCCGGTGCCCAGATGTTTACAGCCGGACAATCGACTTTGCCGCTCGCGATCGCAGATTCGAACACGCTTTTGTCAGGTGTTTTGAATCCGGCTGGGTTTGGCACAAATCCAACCGGCTCGACGCTGGCCCGGTTAAATGCGTTCAATACGCTGCGAGCACAGGACCTGTCATCAAATTATGTCGCTGCCGCCAGCCACGTCACCAATCTTGCGATGGAGGCCAACAGCGCTTTGCAGGTGTCACAGGAGACCACCGTACCATTCCCGAATACCAGTATCGGCCGACAGCTCAGACAGGTCGCTAGGCTCATCAAAAAACGCACCGATCTGAATGTCAACCGGCAGGTGTTTTACGTGCAAATCGGCGGATTTGACACTCATTCCGGACAGTTGGCGCAGCATACCAATCTTTTTGGACAGCTTAGCCAGGCGATGCGGTCGTTCTATGACGAGATGGTTGACCAGGGCGTCAGCAACGATGTCACGACATTTACGCTTTCCGATTTTGGCCGTACATTCAATCCAGCCGGATCGGGTACAAATGTGGGTTCGGACCACGGCTGGGGAAACCATATGTTTGTCATGGGAGGAGCGGTCGACGGCGGTAACATCTTTGGCAGCAAACGGCCCGACGGCACCGGCGACTATTACCCGACGCTCGAAATACGCGGCCCCGACGACACCGACAGCAATACCAACGCCCGGGGACGCTGGATACCGACCACATCGGTCGATCAGTACGCAGTGAGAATGGCGCGTTGGTTTGGCCTCGCCCCGGCAGACGAGACAGCCGTTTTCCCAAATCTGGTAAACTTTGCATCGCATGATGCGGCTAATAGCCAGCTCAACTTCCTGCCTTGATCGCAAAGAAAATTATCCAGTCGATTCTAAAGCGGGCACCGGCCCGCTTTTTTATTGAATCACTGATGGCCGCTTGTGTTCCGAGTTTCTTGAACTTTCCAACCATTAAACATAAACTTGAAACACAAAGTGAACCTACCAAATTACATCACTCTCGGCCGGATAATCGTGGTTCCGCTGCTTGTCGTCGTGCTGCTGACGCCGGTGGCAGAGCAGTGGTTCGGGATGAGCGGATATGTGCTCGCGATCATTATTTTTGTGGCAGCGGCACTGTCGGACATCGTTGACGGCCGTCTTGCAAGGCGACGCGGTCAGGTTTCGGCTCTTGGCAAATTCCTAGACCCAATCGCAGATAAACTACTCATCTCAGCCGCTCTGATAGTGCTTGTCGAGAAACAGCTTGCACCGTCTTGGGCCGTCGTCATCATTCTCGGACGCGAATTTATCATCACAGGCCTCCGTTCCATCGCCGCCAGCGAAGGCATAATTATTCAGGCACAAAATCTCGGCAAACTAAAAATGTGGGCGCAGTGCGTCGCCATCGTCTCACTGCTCATCGCCGCAGCCAACGGCACACCGCCTGTCTCAAACTTTGGCCTCGACTATCCCGCCGCCTTCTGGCAAGTCCCCGAGGTCCAAATCGCTTTCTCAAATCTCGCCCAATTTACTATCAGCTCAAATGACTGGAAAGTCTTCGGTTATCTGGTCGGCCGCGGATCTCTATGGGCCGCCGTCATCATCGCGGTCTGGTCAATGTACGGATATTTTGCTTTATTTTTTAAAGAGCGGTCGTCGCGAACAACAGAAGCTGTTTGAATGCAATAGCCCGCGCGCAGAAAGGGCGTAACATTCACCGTAGCGAGTTACGCCCTTGCTTATGAGCGCTCTATTGCATTTGCCTGCCGTTACTGTATCTCGACCCAGTCGCCGGTGTGGATTTCCTGGCCGGTGCGGGTTATAACGATGGTTGCGGTCTTTTCTTTGACGTTTAGGATGACGGCTTCGCCGACGACTTTACGGAGGTATTGGGGGCGTTCATTTCGGATGTCGCGGGTTCTGACTTCTTGGCCATCGGCTTTATCACCCGCTTTGCGGGATGCCTGATTTGAGAATTTGCCGCCCTTGTAAACGTCGCTCTCGAAGCCATAGTCTCGTGCACTTACGGATTCGCGGTCAGGCTTAAGGAACAAATTACCTTTTTCTAATGGTCGAAAAACAGTGAGCCGGTCACCAACCTGGACGTTGTCGTCCGCACCGAGATCAACATAGGCGATCTGGTCACGTGTTATCATTTCCTGACTGTCGCGAGCCATCAGTATGCGGCCCGTGGCTTTGCCCGACGGGTCGCCAAATCTGTTAAAAGCTGCCCGCTGCTCGACAAGCGGACTGGTTCTGATTGGGACGAGTTGGATGAGGTCACCTAGAAGTAAATTGTTGCACGAGGTTGTGACGCGGACGACCGAGACTTCGCGTTTTACATTTACGACCTCGACTACACCAACTTCCTGAACGTAAAAGCCTAGGTCATTCTTCTTAGACCATTTGCTCTTTACCTCCGCACGTGGACGTACCACAGCAAACATGTCGCCGACATTCACGCCTTTATCGTTCCCCATATTGATATATAGAAAATCGTTTTGGGCATAGGTGAATTTATCCGCTTCGTCCTGTCCGCCGATTATCTTGTTTGCGGTGCTGATGGCATTTGATTGGATATAACCTGCACAATACAGATTGTTTTTGCCTGCAACCGCCTGAGCCGGTTTTGGCCTCTCAACGATCGTGACCTGCGTCACGGGCTTTTCCTGCGTCGTCTGTGCAAAAGCTGCACACGAAAGGGCAACAGCCATAAAACTCAATGATGTTAAACGGGTTAAAAATGTTTTTTGAAAACTCACGATTTTCTCCTCTTTACGTTTCGGATTATTTCGCCGTGTTATTTTGAAGTACCTGATTTAACGGCTTAAGAAGGTGATACCCAATGGGCCTCTGTTATTATAGTGCGTAAAGCGTTCTACGGTCAACAAGTTTTTACTGCATTAAACGTTGTCACCAAGTTTGCACCAAAGGCGCCGTTTTTGCTAGTATCGTCGTTTGCGGCCAAACACTAGTTCGGCCCAGAAAGCCGATGTAGCTCAGTTGGTAGAGCAGTTGATTTGTAATCATCAGGTCGTAAGTTCGAGTCTTATCATCGGCTCCA
>JBBSJK010000097.1:0-8950 GCA_038257355.1 Pyrinomonadales bacterium
CAAAAACGATCCGCCATTGCCGCCGAGCCGGAACTCAACCACTCGAATATGTTCCGCGTGTCATTGGGCACCGTTGGGGATAAATCAACACGATAGCAACTGTGTTCTTTGCCCGTTCACGGAACTATCGATATGTTCACTTCTTTAGACGTAACATTACCAAAATAATCTGCCGCAAAAACTTTGATGGCAAAATCGCCTAGACCTAGCGAAGTTGTATCTATGAAACCCTCGCGAAATTCATCGCCATTGACATAATTTGTAGCGATATAATTAAAGATCGTCTCACCTGTCGCTCCGGAATGGCTGCCTTCCGCGTAAACCAGCTTTACGGCTTCTGTCGGCGGGAGGCGGTTGAACGAGATCGTCCATTTCAAAGCGGTGCGAGGGGAGCCGTCGGCATTTAAAATCTCATAACCCATGCGGTAAACACCAAGCCGTCGCCTCTCGGAGTTGCCGTCGATCTGATCGTACGCTCTGACAACGATGCGCGGTTTGTCTTCAAGTTTAATACGCAGTTTCTGCTGGCTGGTTTCAATTTCGCGCCAGTTTTCGTCGGTGATGGTGACCTTTTCGATCACAGGAGGGCGTGAATCGGTCAGTCCGGGCAGTGTCAGAGCGTCGATAGCATTCATCTCAGAACCGCTGCGTCCGGCGACGAGATGAACGTGATTCATCGCATTAAGCGTACCGATCGGCTCGCCCGCGTTAAATTTTGTACCACGGGGAACGCGAATGCCTGCAAGCTTTCCAGTAGCATCTCTTTCAAACAGAAACCGCTCGTCAGCAAATGGCTCCGAACTCACTTTGCGGCCAAGCCGGATGTGAATATAGCCAAGAGTTGGCATACGGAGCAGTTCGCGCAGAGTGCCAAAATTCTCGGCTGCGATAGGCCGCAGGACTTTTTCGTCGCGGATAAATCTCGCGGTTTCGCCATACGCACCGGCGATGTCAAGGCCGTTGTGAAACCAGACCTGATCGCTGCCCACTACAACTTCACCGCGTATTTCGCCCAGCGTTCCGGCGATGTCGCGTTTTGCGTCTCGCGGATCGAACGGCCATCGCGCGGGCTGTGCGACGCGAAATTCTTCGGGTTTGTCGCGGAGATTCTCAACCTCAACAGCAGTGATCTTGTCTCCCGACGAGTCGGACGAAAATCGACGCACCAGCCTGTTTTCGCTGTCGGCAACGATCAAATCACCAGAACTATCGACCAAGAGTCCCGATGGCCGGTTAAACCTTGCTTTAAATTTCGGGCCGTCAATTAACCCTCGATGTTCCGACGAGATGGTACTGACTAAGGGAAAAGCGCCGCCGCCGATCCTTCGAATGGTGTTTCCGTCGGTGACATAGATTGTGCCGTTGTTGTCGGTGGTGACAGCCGTCGGCTGTACAAATGAAGCTGAGTAAAGTGATCCGTCTGTCATTCCTCCGCTGCCGCTGCCGGCGAGTGTCCAGACTCGGCCATCGGGTTCGATAACGCGGATGCGGCGGTTGCCGGTGTCGGAGACGAGCAGTTTGCCGTGCCAAACAGCAACGCTCGACGGGGTGTCAAATTTTGTATCGACTCCGAGACCGTCAGCATAGCCTCGTACAGAACCGGCGAGCGTCGAAACACTGCCGTTCTCGATCACACGGATGCGGTCGTTGTAAGTGTCAGCGACAATTATTTTGCCATCCTTCACTACGGCGAGGCCTATAGGTGCATTGAATAAGGCGACAGCCGCGTCGCCGTCGGCGAAACCAGAGCGGTTTTGGACGCCGGCGAGCGTCTTAATTACTCCATCCGGGCTGATTGATTTGATCGTATGCGAGCCGGAGTCGGCAACGATCACGTTGCCGACCGTGTCGAATGCGATGGCCGACGGTGTGTCCAGGCCTTCGGCAAAAACGGTCGTGACATTTCCCCCGACGCGCCAAACCTTGCCATTTTGACCATCCGACACGTAAATATCCTTGTCTTTTACGGCGATTCCAAACGGCTCGCCAAATTCACCATTTAGTCCCGCAACCGTCGAAACATAGGCGTATGGTAAATTATCACTCGGCGACCGCCATGCAAACCAAAGTATTAGCGCCAGACAAGTGAGCAAAAAAACAGCCATCAGGATGGCGAACATTGAATTGCGGAATGTATGTGTACTCCTGATTCGAGGTGAATCCATAAAAATAAATTGAGAAAACGGCCTGTTGTCTTGCGATTAGGAGCTTGGTCAACAACCAGAATGTTACATAAGGGTTATTTGTGGGGCTCCGCATCAAACACAACACCCGTCTGTGTTACTATATCGGCACTGCAACCGTTTATAAAATATAGGAGATAACATTATGCTTTCATTACAGGATTTGCTTGGCCAGGAGAAAGAGGCTCAGGCTATTGACCAGATCAGTCAGAATGTCGGGGCGGACAGATCGATGGTAAATTCGGCGATTCAGATGGCGCTGCCCGCTCTGATCGGGGCGCTTTCGAACAACGTCGCGACACCCGAGGGAGCTCAGAGCCTCGATAACGCTTTAGAAAAGGATCACAGCGGCGGCGGCGTGCTCGATAATCTCGGCGGTCTCGCCGGAATGATCTTTGGCGGCGGTCAGGAAACTGCTCCACCGCGTGAGGCGGATGCCGGCGGCATTCTCGGCCACATTCTCGGCAGCGGCCAGGGGCAAGTTGCCCAACAGGTCAGTGAAAAAACTGGCCTCGGTATGGGACAAGTCGCACAGATTTTGATGTTTCTTGCCCCCATCGTGATGAGCTATCTAGGCAAGCAAAAGCAAGAGCAAGGCGTCGGTGCCGACGGCCTCGGCGGTCTGCTCGGCAGTCTCATCGGCGGTGGTCAATCTGGCCAGCAACGGTCATCAGGCAATTCGATGATCGATATGGCAACCAATGTGTTGGATAGAGACGGCGACGGAAGCGTAATGGACGATATCTCGTCAATGGCCTCAAAATATATGAGCAGTAAGTGAGAGTACGGCTATTGAGGTATAAGAATAAAGCCGTGGGGTTTGAACCCACGGCTTTATTCATTTCAAAGCTAAGCGATAATGCTAGTTTTTTTCGGCCTTGAGATCGGCGATGCGTTTCTCAAAGGCGGCGGTATTGGCTTTTTCAATTTTACCTTGCGCGATGGCTCTTTCACCTGCAGCGATGCCATCGTCGCGGCGTCCGGCTGCGAGCAGGATGTTTGCCTTTCTTGATAAATTTGCAAAGTTCGAAGCAGACTTGATTTGCTCGTCCGATGCCTTCAACGCCATCTCAAACCATTTTGCGGCATCATCGGTTAGCTTATTTGCTTTGGCGTAGTTTGCAGCAGTAAAAGCCGGCTGCGGGTCGTCAGCTTTTGAGGCAGCAACGTATGATCGCAGTTTTGCGACGGTTGAGCCGACCACATCCTTTACCTGGACCGTAAATGGAACGCGAATTTTCTCCCAGCGGAGGTTAACGCTTGCGGTGTTTTCGGTCATGGCATCGATGTTAAACGACATGAATTCTTTGCTGTCCGCAACCCACTGTGGTTTGCTTTTGACTCGGAGAGCATCATTTTTTGCGTCATAAGCAAAGCTGCCCCATTGACCTTCGTCTTTGTTAAAAATAATCGTCCATTCATCCTTGCCGGGGATCGTATGAAGGCTGTATCTGCCGGCCGCGAGCGGCTGGCCGTTGATTAGCACATCATCCGTGACCCCAAACACCGTCGCTTCGTTAGCACCTGTGCGCCAGACGTGGCCGTTTGGTACGAGAGCCATTCCAGCAGGGCGAACGCGGCCGTCGTCGAGTGTTCCTTCGCCGGTTTTATCGGCCGGCGGATCGCCCCAAATCGTGCGGCCTTTTACTGCTGGACGGCTGTATGTCACGGTTATGTCCGTAACCCCAACCGTCTGGGTAATAGTTGCCTTTTGGCTCGCCCGTGGTATCGGCGGACGGACCTGTGCGGAAGCATAGCCTGCAGTAAATATTAAAAGCGATACAGAAAAGAAAGTTATCGAAATTCGTTTAAGCTGATACATCTTGGCTCTCCTAATGATTGAATAAAATCGTGCGAAGTTACGGTTTAGATACAATTATGCACCCGTCGGCGGTCGTTTTTCAAATCTTAATTTCGCTAATACGTATCGGCGGGAACTTTAGTATCCTGTTTGAAATACTTTTTATTCGTAACGCAGACATTCGATCGGGTCGAGCCGGGACGCTTTTCTGGCAGGGAGCACGCCAAAAATGAGGCCGACGCCGATCGACGTACCGAGTCCGGCGATTATGGCCCACGGCGGGACTTGTGCGGGAAGGCTTGGAATAAATATCATGATCAGATTACTGATGCCAATGGCAGTAAGGACCCCGATGATGCCACCAAAGAATGTGAGTGTCATCGCCTCGAGCAAAAATTGCAAAACGATGGCGGATTTAGTGGCCCCGATGGCTTTGCGGATACCAATCTCCTTTGTGCGTTCGGTGACTGAGACCAGCATGATGTTCATCACGCCGATGCCACCTACGAGCAGGCCGAGACACGAGATCGCAATTGCAGCCAGGCCGACGCCGCCTAAAATACCGTCAAACTGAGCGATGAATGCGTCGGCGGTTTTGACATCAAAATCACTCTTCTCTTCATATTTTACATTTCGCCGCTGACGCAGGATGCCCTCAATCTCCGAAACGGCGTCGTCGAGCATACCTTGTCGGGCCTGAATTATCATCAGCAGATAGTCGCGCAGCGGAGCAACCTTACGTGACGTTCTGTACGGCATAAAGACCTTGCGGTCCTCTTCGTTCTCGCCGAAAAACCCCGATTTTCGTTTTTCGACAACGCCTATCACTTCCCATGTGTCGCCGTTCATTCTAACGACCTTTCCAACGACCGTTTCGTCCGGATTGGGGAATAGAGCTTCTCTGGCATCGATCCCGATGACGATCACTTTGCGACGCTGCAGATCGTCGGCCTCTGTCAACCAGCGTCCCTCGCGCATCGACAGATTAACAATCCGGTCGTAATTGGAAGAAACGCCGTCACACTGGGCCCAGCGATAATTCCGCCCTTCGTAAGTCATGTTGTCGTCAAAACTTGGGCCGAAATTACCTATTCCCGGATTGATCCGGGCGATGTCATCGATTGTGGACGATTGAGTGAGAATGGCCTGAGCATCATCATCTGTCAAAGGTTTGCGGTTGCGCTCATCGCGATTGGAGCCGCCCATGCCGGTTGTAAGATGAAAGATATAGATATTATTTGTTCCATATTCCTCGACGATCGAAACGATCGAATTGCGCATTCCGGTTAATATCGACGCGACGACAATGGCTGTGATGATGCCCACTACAATACCAAGTATGGTCAAAAACGACCTAAACTTATGCGAACGGATCGAGTCAAGGGCCATTCTCAGCACTTCGTAGGGCAAGGATGTCGTAAAGAAGGTCATAAAAACAAAAATTAGCTTTGGGTTAAAGCGACAATCGGGTCTAAACTGGCTGCTTTCCATGCCGGATAGAGTCCGGCGAGTATTCCGATACTGCTCGATACGGCGACCGATAAAATGATGTAACCTGGCGTGATTGTCATCGTCATGCCCGCAAGTATAGTGATCAGCTCAGTTACACCGACAGCTAGCAAAAGCCCGATTATGCCTCCGACAACGCAAAGCAGTGCGGATTCGATCAAGAACTGCAAAAGGATCTGTTTCCTTGTGGCACCGAGGGCTTTTCTGAGGCCAACCTCAAATGTCCGTTCAGTCACCGACACGAGCATTATATTCATCACCACTATGCCGCCGACGACCAGAATTATCATGGTAATCGGTATGACAACCGCCGAGATCGCACCGGTTAGCTCGTCCATTTGAGTATTAAATTCGTCAACATTGACTACGCCAAACGTATCCTCGTCACTGCCGATAAGCTGGCGACGGTTGCGTAGCAGCTGCCGTGCTTCTTCGATTGAATCCTTAAAAGTTTCCTTATCCCTGCCTTTACCGTGGAGCTGAATCCCACCCGTTCTATCGAATATTTGTGCATGGAGCGCAATGGGAATATAGATATGGCGATCCTGCGAATCGCCAAAGAATGACCCACGTTTCTCTTCAACTCCAATTATCTTGATTACCGCACCGCGAACCTTAATCTCCTCGCCGATAGCGGATTTGTTTGGAAAAAACTTATCTTTGATATCAGTGCCGATCACTCCCACATAAGTGATGCGGGCCGACTCTTCGTCGGTGAAGAAACGTCCCTCCGCGATAGTCTTGTCCTCAATATCGACCATGTTTGCAGTAACGCCCATGATTCGCGTCGATGGCATTTCGAGTCCATCTTGGCTGAGATCGGCACCCGCGTTGACTTGTGCACCGACCATCAGGCACAATTCGCAATTTTCTTTGACATATAAATATTCGGCCCAGACTAAATCTTTATTGCGGCGGTTGCGAAGCTCAAATTCCTCACTCGACATGCGGCCCATCGAGGCCATCCGGTTGATCATGAAGTGATTGGATCCGAGTATCTTTGTCGCAGTTTCGACAACGTATGTCTTAAGCCCGCTGATCGAGGCTCCGACAACCACGACCGCTGCGACTCCGATGATTATTCCGATCAGAGTTAAAAAGGCACGCAGTTTGTGTTCGAGGATAGATTTTGTCGCGATCCAAAAAGCGTCGAAATAGAATGAGTAAAGCTGCCGCATACCGGTCCGGATTGAGTTAAAAGAATCTGAAGTTTAATAGGCCAGCTTGGTAAACGAACATCCGATCTTTAATGTTCAGATTTTTTATGCGGGAGATCGCTCACAACGAGTTTAGTGATTCCGATTGAGGATGGCCCTTGGCATTTGCCTTCCGATTTAATGAGTGTCATAGTTCCAGCACTAGCTCTATCACATCGGTTTCTGAGCCATCTTGGCAGTGTAGTGGAATTTAAAATTAAATTTCGGCTGTACGGTGGGATTCTAATTTAAAGAGAGCTACTGAGGAGAAAATGAACAATAAATATCGATCGATCATACTGATTTTCGTGGCTGCCTCTTTTGCAGCCTGCGAGGGTACTGCAGGCAACAAACCCGTCGTAAACACAGCGACTAGTCAAGCCAATGCCAACGCCGCAAACTCGAACACCACGGCAAAGTCGGCGCCCCCTACAAAGGAAGTTCTCGTCGCTATCGAAAAGAAGGCCTGGGAAAACTGGGCCGCTCGAAACGAGAGCGGGCTAGAGGGCTATATGGCGTCTAAATTTGTAAATGTCGGTAGCAACGGATCATCTGACCGGGCTGCCGCGATGAAGAGTTGGACCAATCACAAATGCGAGATGAAAGACCTTGCGTTCAGCGACGAGGCCGTTACTGAACTCGCCGAAGGGGTTGCGCTGATGACCTTTAAGGCGACATCGACGATGACATGCGATGGAGATGTCGGGCCGAGCCCGCTTAATGTTTCGGTAGTTTATGCGAGGGAAGGCGACGCGTGGAAGGCAATGTATTACCAAGAGGTGCCAGCGGTCGGAGCTAAGGGTGAGTATGGTCCGCCATCTGCATCTGCAAACAAGGATGCAGAACTCGCGGGCATGCAGGCAGCACCCGAAGATATCGTGACAGTTGAGAAGAAGCTTTGGGATACATGGAAGGCGCAAGACCGGAAGGGGTTCGAAGAGCATCTTTCAGAGAATATAATAGTCAACGGCGCGACCGGACGCTTAGACAAAGCGAAATATATGACAGCGGCTTTCGACTCCGAATGTAAAGTTGATTCAGTCTCGCTCGGGCCGATGAAGTCCATGGAGATCTCAAAGGATCTGACGATGGTATTTTATCGGGCGGCCGTAAAAGCAGCCTGCGGTAAGGATACGCTTCCTCCGAATTCAATGGCGACGACGATTTACAAACGCGAAAATGGAGTGCCGAAGGCGATCTATTTTATGGAAAATCCAGTGCGTAACTGAGAGGCGTATAGTAGCTGAGATAAAGAAGGGCATTGGTCGATACATGTGTTCGTCGATGCCCGAACCTCCTCGTTGAATTAACATTTGGCTGTTATTCAATAATAGGCGATATATAAACGCAGAGCGCGCGGAGTCGGACACGGAGTTTCCGGAGGTATGCCGAACGACTCTGTTATCACATTGCCGCCGCCAGGTCCCCGTGTTTTGAGCAGTGGGGCGTTTGTGTCTCAAAACGCTGGCCGTGCTATACTCTACCTTTATTTTCGATCTTAAACAGAACAGGAGAATTGCATTTTGGCAGTTTTAGTCGATAAGAACACTCGCCTGATCGTACAGGGAATAACTGGTAAAGAAGGCACGTTTCACATGTTGCAGATGCGTGATTACGGCACGAATGTCGTAGGCGGTGTCACACCGGGCAAAGGCGGGACGACACACGAAGGCATTGCCGTTTTTAATACGGTTGCCGATGCGGTGCGCGAAACCGGAGCGAATGCATCGGTCATTTATGTGCCGCCTGCGTATGCCGCCGATGCGATCATGGAAGCGGCCGATGCGGGCCTGGCGCTCGTTGTATGCATAACCGAGGGAATTCCTGTTGCTGATATGATCAAGGCAAAAGAATTTCTGCTGGGCAAGAATGCTGAAGATTTTGAAATCCGCACTCCGCATTCCGCACTCCGCACTCGATTGATCGGTCCAAACTGTCCCGGCATTATCTCGCCGGGCAAATGCAAGATCGGCATTATGCCCGGACATATTCATAAGGAAGGCCGCATCGGCGTGGTTTCACGTTCTGGAACTCTGACATACGAAGCTGTGGGTCAGTTGACCGCACTCGGGTTGGGCCAATCAACCGCCATTGGCATCGGCGGTGACCCGATAATCGGGACAAATCATACCGACGCTCTGCGTATGTTTCAGGATGACGACGAAACTGATGCCATCGTCATGATCGGTGAAATCGGCGGCACCGCCGAGGAAGACGCCGCCGCCTACGCAAAAGACAACGTCACCAAACCAATCGTCGCC
>JBBSJK010000098.1:0-8872 GCA_038257355.1 Pyrinomonadales bacterium
ACTTTTTCCCAGTTGAAAGCAATGAGCGCGTTCTTACGCTCGACGAAAAAAGGGACCTCTTGTCTAAGATCAATCTTCCTTCGTGCGCAAGGAGCATTGGCGACCTTGCGTCGAAATACGAGATAGGTACAACAAAGGGAATGGAAATCTTTGTGTGGCATAGTCGGGAAGAAGCACCCGAAAGGTTTAGGAGAATAATCAAGTAAATGTCATTAACAGTTGTAGGGTCGGTCGCGTTTGATGCGCTTGAGACGCCGTTTGGCAAGCGTGACAAAATACTTGGCGGGGCGGCGACGCACTTTGGGTTGTCGGCTTCTTTTTTTACGAAGGTGAACGCGGTCGGCGTGGTCGGCGGCGATTTTGGCGACGAAGAGTGGGCGGTTTTTAAACGCCATAACATCAACACCGACGACATACAGATTGTGTCGGAGGGCAAGACATTCTTTTGGAGCGGCCGCTACGACTACGATATGAATACGGCGCATACGCTCGACACGCAGCTGAATGTGTTCGAAACGTTCGAGCCGAAGCTGAGCGGACATTCGACGAACGCCGAGTTCCTGTTCCTTGCAAACATCCTGCCGATGCTGCAGAGGCAGGTTCGCGAGCAGATGCCGAATGCGAAGTTTGTCGCGATGGACACGATGAATTTTTGGATAACATCGATGAAGGACGCCCTCATCGAGACCGTCAAGGTCGTCGATTGCATTATCATCAACGACGCCGAGGCTAGGCAGTTGACCGACGAACCAAATATTCACAAAGCAGCAAAGGCGATCATGGAGATCGGCCCAAAG
The DNA here is from genome assembly GCA_038257355.1 of Pyrinomonadales bacterium. Taxonomy (GTDB): domain Bacteria; phylum Acidobacteriota; class Blastocatellia; order Pyrinomonadales; family Pyrinomonadaceae; genus OLB17. Next base: position 798 of record JBBSJK010000098.1, read on the forward strand.
GCCGTTGTCATCAAGCGCGGCGAATACGGCGCGACTTTGTTTACACAGGACGGCTATTTCGTCGTACCAGCTTATCCGCTCGAGAGCGTTTTTGACCCGACCGGGGCTGGTGACACATTTGCCGGTGGATTTATGGGCTATCTTGCATCTCAAAAAGAGATTTCGGACGACACTCTCCGGCGGGCAATGATATACGGCTCGGTGATGGCATCGTTTAATGTCGAAAAATTTGGCACTGAGCGCGTCGATGCACTCAATTATACCGAGATAAATGAGCGTTTTAAGGCGTTCAAACAGATGACTCATTTTGACGATATTCCGTTTGAACAACTTTCAGCCGCTGTATAAGAGCCCGCAGATGGATAAGAGAACCGACAATCCACTCAACCGTTTTGACCGGCAAAGGATTAATTATCCGTTGCTGGTTGCGACGATTGTCCTGTTTGCAGTTTTGATAAGCGGTGTCGTTTTATCAGCCCGGTCGGACAACATTGTTACCGCGGCAATTTTTCTCGCCGCATCCGCAGTATTTGCGATCGTGGTATTGATGGATATTGCGAACAATCGCCGCATCGCAGCAGTCGACGACCGCAAATTCATCCGCTGGGACGCCGCAATGCCCGAGATACAGCGGCAAAATGTAAATGTCGAGGTCCGCGAACTCGCCCGTCTGCTCGGCGTCGGCAACGACAATTTAGCCGATCTGCTCTCTGCCTATATTGTCGCCGAGGACCTCGCTCTACGGCAGATACAGCAGGAGGAGAATCTGCCGCTAATGCGTCACGTCAGCATCGGCGGCACGCCGTTTGACGCAATACTTGTTGAGCATGATCTGATCACTTGCATTGAGGTTGCATTCCTGGTGGTGCCTGACGTGAGACAGGAAAAGATTGAGTCGATGCTCAAAAAAATTACGCAGTCCAAAAAGAATCTCGCCGAAATGAAAAGCCGTCTGCGGCTGCGGCTGATGCTTGTGCTTGTCACACAATTGACGGCCGACGAAGAGGAACGCCTTCGCGGAATGCTGATAACCCGCCGGTTTTCCGACACTCCGGTCGATATCGACATCCGTCTGCTCGATTTTGAGATGCTGCAGAAGGTTTATGTTAGTGAGTGAGGGAGTGATCTTGGATCTTTATAGCTCAGAAGTCAAAGATCAAAGATCAAAGATCAAAGATCAAAGATCAAAGAAAATCTATGTTAATCGACAAAGTAGGAATGATTTTCGGGGTCGCGAACAAGCGTTCGATCGCGTGGGCTTGTGCGTCAGCGTGTGCGGGCCACGGTGCGAAATTGGCATTTACTTATCAGGGCGAACGCCTGAAGGAGAATGTCGAAAAGCTGGCCGGCGAACTACCGGATTCGCTCGTCGTGCCGTGCGACGTGACCAATCAGGCTGACGTAGATGCGGCGTTTGAGTCAGTCAGGGCAAAATACGGCAAGCTGGATTTTGTCATTCACTCGATCGCTTACGCACCTAAAGAAGCTCTCGAAGGCGAGTTTGTAACGACGACAAGAGAGGCATTTCGCACCGCACTCGAGATTAGCGCATTTTCGCTGACACAGGTAGCACTGGCCGCTTCGCCGCTCATGACCGAGGGCGGGAGCATAGTTACAATGACATATTACGGTGCCGAAAAGGTCGTGCCGAGCTACAACGTCATGGGCGTCGCTAAGGCCGCTCTCGAGGCCTCGACCCGTTATCTGGCCGCCGATCTAGGTAAAAATAATATCCGTGTCAATGCGATCAGTGCTGGGCCAATAAATACGCTGTCGGCCCGCGGCGTTAAAAATATGGGCTCGCTTCTAGGCCAGGTAGGCGAAAAAGCCCCGCTAAAACGCAACGTCACCGTCGCCGAAGTCGGCAACACCGCACTTTTCCTCGTCAGCGACCTCTCGACCGGCATCACCGGCGAAACCATCTACGTCGATTGCGGCTATAATATAATGGGAATTTGACCGTTGGATCTATAAAATTTAAGAGACTTTTGAGTCCATTTAGTGAATACTCCGCTTAACTCGATAAACTCTAAGAACTCTCCTAACTCTTCTATGGCTGATACAAAAGCAAAAAAACCGAACATAGGCACTTCAAAAAAAGAGCCGATCGAGCCGAAAACTGTCGCCGAGGCCAAGGAACGTGAGACAGAATCGGGATATTGGAACCTCACAGACGATGAAATTCTGCTGCGCTCTCCCGATCCCGAAGACGACTACCGTTCGTCCGATTCGTGGCGCGTCTTCCGCATTATGGGCGAATTTGTCAACGGATTTGACGAACTCGCGACTATCACACGCGGCGTTTCGATCTTCGGCTCGGCTCGGACTCCGCTTGCCGCCGAGTATTACGAATCTGCACGTGAAACCGCTCGTCTGCTCGGTGTTGCTGGCTTTGAGATCATCACCGGCGGCGGCCCCGGCATTATGCAGGCAGCAAATCAGGGAGCGATGGAGGCCGGAGCAATGTCGGTCGGCTGCAATATCGAATTGCCTTTCGAGCAGATGCCAAATCCGTATCTTACCAAATCGCTGACCTTTAAATATTTCATGGTGAGAAAGACGATGTTTATTAAATACAGCAACGCCTATGTCATTTTCCCTGGCGGATTTGGGACGATGGATGAGCTTTTTGAGGCTCTGACGCTGATTCAGACAAAGAAGATACGTAATTTCCCCGTTGTCCTGTTTGGATCTCAATATTGGCGCGGCATGCTCGCATGGCTCACTACGACAATGCTTAACGAAAAAATGATAAGCCCTGAAGACCTCAGCCTCATACACCTAACCGACTCGCCAAATGACGCTGTGAATTTCATAATCTCAACCTTCTCCGAGGCCGATGCCGACTCAGCCAAGTAGTTCCTTCATCCATCTAAGATATGGCCCGGAAACCTTGTTCGCATCAATATGATCTGCGATGATAAAAGCCTCAATTTCGTCATAATTTTCGGGCAGTGTTTTTATCAGTAAGAGATGAACTGATTTCTTTAACCCATCTCTAAAGACGGTCTCGTTTGGGTAAAGGATCTGAAAATGACCTACTATCCGCCTCTGGCATGGCTGAGCTATTTTGTTTTCCCAAATCGAAATTCATACTGTCACATTTGCCAAAAACAACTGTACCAAACTGGCAAAACAACTGTACCAAACTACCCATAATCAGCGACAAAACGCCACATTTAACTGTACCAAACCAGCCCCTGAATTTCTCAAAAAGCTCAGATCACAATTCGCCTAAACCCGGTATTTACCGCTTTTTACTATTTCAAAAGTTTAAATTGTGGCACGTGCCACATTTAAAAACACCTCAAAATTAGTGCGCAGACCGGTGCAATTTTAAAATTTAAAAAAATCACAATAAAAAAATGTAATTTATAGAGGTCGAGAGCTTTGAAAAACCCGACAAGTAGTGACATAAGCAGGGGCAAGGCAGGACAGCAATAGCATACGGCGGGTGAATGAAAGAAGCCATCGTCTAAATCGGTTTGCAACTATTTTGGAAAACTGGCATCTTAGTACTGATAGTCCTTCTCTTGCACCCAAGTTTTGGTGCACTCGTCAAAGACGGTTTAGCGGATTGGTTTGAGAGCGGGTTTTTTTCATCATAGAAGTCGCTCCTGAATTTTTGAGCATCCGAAACCGACCTTCGTCGCACACCGTTTTTTTCTACGAAGCCATATCGATTCGACACTTCTTTAACACGTCCCGCATGGGCAAAGGTAAATAATTTAATGTCAACGAAACTTTACGTAGGAAATTTATCCTTCGATACATCAACACAGGATCTGGAAGCAATGTTCGCTGAGTCGGGCACCGTCCAGTCAACAAATATCATCGAGGATCGCGAAACGGGCCGCTCACGCGGGTTCGGATTCGTCGAAATGTCCACCGCGGAAGAAGCTCAGGCGGCCATCTCGTCGCTTGACGGCAAAGAGGTGGACGGACGCAATCTAAAGGTCAATGAGGCTAAACCCCGCGAAGACCGCGCCAGCAGCGGCAATTCGCGTTACTAGGTTCTGTGGACATTTCGATTTGAGCCTCGTTCACGAGGATTTCCCGAAGGGTAAATAACCGTTGGTTAAGGGATTAAGCTAGACCACTACCCCGTTTTAAAGAGCACTCACACCATCCCCTAAAAAGCGTTGGCTAGTGACCGCGAAAAACTCGGGAAGACTGCTATAGCAACCTAAAATCGAATGTCAACACTACCTAACTATCAACAGTTAAAATAACATCGACCGATAAAACGTTGCCTCCGGTTATGTATTTAGCCGGAGGCAATGTTATTTTTAAGAAAACAGTTTATGAAAGAAGAATTAATAGAAATGGGCGGCGTGGTAGTGGACAAACAGCCCAATGCGTTTTTCAAAGTCCAGATCAACGACACCGATCACATGGTCCTAGCAACCATTTCCGGTCGCATGCGCCGCAACCGCATCCGCATCCTAATGGGCGACCGCGTCGATATCGAACTCTCCCCCTACGACCTAACAAAAGGCCGCATCACGTACCGGCACAAATAAAACTCGATATCGCGGGCATCACTGCACGCCCGTGTCAGAATAATCTGCGGTAGCGGGTGGTTTAAGATGGGGAGTAAGAGCCTCCATGTAATTTCTTCCAAAAAAATGATGCATTCTGTTCCTACACAAACCTTTATAACTTCGTAGGCAAAGATTTCACGCTTATGTGTAAGCGCGGGGTCTGCTAAAGAACAGACCCAAAAATAACTCTATTTTGATTTGGTTTCCCTATCTTCCGTAGGGCTGGAACACGGCCAGCAAGTCTTCTAAATTTTACACTGGCGGGCGCGATGCCCGCACTCCAATTACCTCGCGATCAGTTCCTTATATTCCTCCGACTCGACCCATTCGAGAATCTCGGCGACTCGCCAGATGGGGAAGGGGTGCGAGAGGCCGGCGTTCATGGTGTCGGCCCAGAAGCGGTCTAGGGCTTTCTCGTCGTAATTCTTTTTAAATTCTTTGCCTTGCTCGAGGAATAGTTCGTAATCTATCTTTGAGGCAAATGTGCCGCCGGCGAGTTTCATCATGGTCCGGCCAATGATGTGCGGATCCTGGACGACGAGCAGAGCTGCTCGGTCGCAGCTTAGCTCGGCCCGGCGTGCCCAGGTGAGCAGAGCGCTTGAGATGCCCATCGAGACAACCAATTTTATGATCTCTGAGCCGGGAATGAGCCGTGCGACCGAGATATTTGCTATGGCCTCCATCAGTCGAGCGGCGGTCAGATATAGGACGTGTTCGGCGTGGATGTGACCGACTTCGTGGGCGATGACGGCGAGCGCTTCTTCGTCGTTCAAACGCTCTATCAATGCAGAATGGAGAACGATAATCGGCTTCTCGACGCCGCCGGTAAAGGCGTTTACCATCGCATTTTGCTGGACAAACATATCCGGCATATCAACGCCGAGCGTCGTACAGGCGATCTGGAGTTTAGCGTAGAGGTCGGGACACTGCTTTGGCGTCACCTTGACCGCGCTGGCCATAAATGAGACGCGGATCGCGGATTCACCCGTCCATGCAAGCAGTTTTTTTAGAATGGAATCGACGCCCGGGATCGCCTTGAGAGCGGCGAGGGCTTTTTTGTCGAGCGGGTGCACGTAGTCGTTTTTGTCGAGCTCGGCAAATTTCTTATGCGGCTCGTTCGACAGCGGCAGTTTGCATTTGCCGCAGTTCGCGCTGTTGCTCTTGTAGTCTTCTTTGACGTTATTCTTTTGCCCGCAGTATCGGCAGCGAACCGAATGTATTTTAGCGAGATCAGACGATGAATTTTCGGATTCCGGGTTCTTTTTAGGCATAAATTGATTTTATAAGTTGCAACTAGCTTTAGCTAGTGGAAAAGATCGTAAAAGGCATCCGGCTTCAGCGAAACTCATCACTAACGTAAATAAATTACGAAAACCGATTTACTTTTGTTCGGCTAAAGCCGATGTCAAATTCTCACATCTCTCGAAGCTGTTTGAGAAAGTCCTTTTTCCGCGAGCATTCTAAAGATAATAGTGGTGTCTGAAAAAGTCCCTTTTTCGTCGCTAAGCGGCCAAAAGATAATAGCCAGACTTGAAACGTCTGGGAAAGCCAAATTGCTTCTCACGTCCTGAAGGGGCGTAAGAATGGGCGTTCTGCCGCACCTCTTGTGCGGAAATCCGGTTGCCGCAGGTTTATACATTTAAGGTCGGGCTATTATCTTCACGACTCCTACGAATTAAAGAACAAGCCTAACGACCGTTTCGACATGATGGGACTGCGGAAAGAGGTCGATGGCCGTTATCTTTTGGATCTTGTAGCCGCCGTCTATCAATGTCCGCAGATCGCGGGCAAGGATTGACGGTTCGCATGAGACGTATGAGATTTCAGCGGGTTTTAGCTTGGCAATTGCGGGGATAGTACGCTTCTCGGTGCCGCTTCGGGGCGGATCGATGAGGATAAAATCAAGATTCTTTTTCTGATTTTCGGATAAAAATCTGCCGACGCTCTGATCGACCAGCCGGATATTTGTAAGGCCGGCGTTCTTAATATTCTTTTTTGCAAATCCGATGGCGACCGGATTCTCCTCGACTGCGACGACCGTTTCAAAGCGTTTTGCCATCGGCAATGCAAACAGCCCAACGCCGCAATAGAGATCAAAAGCATTTTTGCCGCCAGCACCGACGATAGCGGTCTCGATCAATTCGCCAATCAAAAATTTATTCGCTTGAAAAAAAGATTGAGCAGAGAAACTAAAAGTATCGCCATTTATCGGGAACGTGAGCTCCGCCGTCGGCTCGGCCATATCGGCTGAGTAGAGCGAGACGCGGCCGTCTTCGCCGGTGGCGGCCTCCATCTCGGCACGGTCACTCCAGATCGCTGACCAATCCATGCTCTCGCGGGCGTAGTCGAGCGCCGATTGCAGACCCGCTGTCAGGATCGGGCACGAATCAATATCGATCACTTCGTGCGAATCGCGGCGAAAATATCCAATCTTCTTCTCGTCCCGGTCGAGATGCCAGCGGGCACGCGAGCGGTAACCAAATTCATTCGGGCTGGCGATCACCTGTATCTCTGAGTCATATTCGATCTTGCCTATTCGGTGCAGGCAATCACGGATGATACCAGCCTTGGCAGCGATCTGTGCGTCGTAGCTCATCTGTTGAAAATCACAGCCGCCGCACGTGCCAAAATATTTGCACGGCGCCTTGATGCGTTTCGGACCGGGCTGTTTGATCTCAACGATCTCGGCAAAGGCCAACCGCTTTTTGACCTCGACGACACGGACTCGCACGACATCACCCGGCGATGTCAGCGGTGTCAGTACCGTTAAATTTTCCGCAAATGCCAGGCCGAGACCACGCGGCACGATTTTTTCGACGCGAATTTCAATAATGTCGCCTGTTGTGTAGTGTTTACTCAATATATCTCTCAACCTTTGTCTATCTAACCTGAACACAAAGCGAAGCTGGAAAAAGCCACGTCTTCTGATTCTTGGCTAATTCGAGTTTATTTGTTCGCCGTTTATTTTAAGGACTTATCTATTTAACACAAAAATCGGATTATATGCTATTTGAGGTGCATTGGTTTGTTTATCAAAAATCGCGCATCAGGAACTATTTTTAGAAGTTACCATTTTCCAGAATACGCCGAAGAGTTTGCAGATCTTTGTCCTGCGTGTACGACAGCGTAAACATTATCGCAAATCCATTTCGAACGGTTGCGTACAAACGCTTTTTGCCTGAGTTGGATGAGGTGTCGAGGTAGGCAAATTGATGGGACCCCAATTGCTCGGCCTTTGTCGCTGAATATGTAAAATCGGGGGGCAGCTTTATCGTCATATAGGAGGCGGTGATCGCGTCAAAATAATCGACCGCATCTTTGATTTGCGGATTAGGTTTGAGGTTTTCAGCCGTGATGCGTAGGATTGCGCTATCCTTTGCGTCTGGTTCTGAGCGAAAGGCGGTCATCAGAATATCGGCCTCGCGATTTGTCCGGCTTGCCGTTTTTTGTGTGGCCACGGGTGTTTTCAAGCTTAAGTCAAAGCCGTTTTCCTTAACGATTTTATCGAAATCCGTTCCCGCGATAAACCAA
>JBBSJK010000099.1:0-8825 GCA_038257355.1 Pyrinomonadales bacterium
GACCGGGGACTTAGAGTTTCTTTGGGCGACGAATATTCCCCTGTCACTTCTCCTTTGGTTCTGTCGGATAGAATCAGCGTCGCGGAAGTGTATAGTTTCTCGGCGACCAACCTTTCAACAAGCAGTTCGTATCGTTTTGCGTAAGACGAATCGACGAACTCCGGAAATATTTTAAAATGGGCTTCCTCGACGCGGACTTTATTTGTCGAGCGCGGACACTCTTCCAGGAGCATCAAATAACCAAGAAACGGCAGTTTCGCGTCTTGCGTCTCTAACAGCATGTCGGGATCGGCGTAATGAAATGCCCGCTCTCGGTGGGCTGTCCAAAAATCCGCTGCCGAGCCGATTGATTCTTCCGACCGGTTGTTGAAGTTATTTCCGAAGGAAGGGCCGACCTGGGACTTAAGCTCGAAAGACGCGACGAGTCGCCCTTTGTAAACTATCAACGCATCCCACATCTTCGTCGGACGAAAATAGCCCGGGATCGTAAGTCTGCCCTTACCGCTGATAGTTATGCTTTCGGCTGGAATCTCACAGAAAAGAGCAACTTCGCGAATAAGTAGAGAAAAGGCGTCGAGATTGCCTCCGCCGATAACCGATCCTCGTCCACCCTCTTGCGAGGTTATATCGGAACGTAAGCGTCTACGCCAAAAGTCTCTAACAGCCTCAAGAACAAGGGAATCAAAATTAGGCGGCAACAGTTTGCTCATTGGGTATTCGTCCGACCGTCAGATGTACTTTATCGTTAAGGAACATACCAAACTCATTCTCAATCCGTTGTCTAGCCATTTCGGCATATTCATCGTCTATTTCAACGCCTATTGAGTTCCGTCCGATCTTCGCGGCGGCAAGCATCGTTGTTCCCGAGCCGAGAAAGGGATCGAGGACCGTATCGCCTACAAAGCTAAACATACGAATAAGTCGATTCATTAGCTTTTCTGGATATGGCGCCGGATGGCCGTTGCGAGTCGAAGCTCCACCGAGTGTCCAAATTTGCTGATACCATTCGTTAAATTCCTTTTCAGATATTATTGAAAGGCGGCGCTGTTCGACCTCCGGCTTTCGATAGCCACCGGATTTTCGCAGCATTAGAATATATTCAACGTCATGTTTTATGACTCCGTTTGGTTCGTAGGGTTTCCCTAGAAACTTGGAATTCCCTTTTACCTCAAAGCTTGCATTTGAGATTTTATGCCAAAAGATTGGAGCAAGATTATCGAAACCGAGTCGCTCGCACCGAACTTGGATATCAGCGTGTAGCGGGACAACTTTATGAACCCCATTGCTTCGTCTCGACAACATTACGTCACCAACTACAACAATCATACGTCCGCCTACAACTAGCTTGTCGTAGCAACCCTGCCAAACGTCATCGAGTTTATTTAGGAAATCTTCATAGTCGTCAACATGTCCTAACTGTTCGACGTGAGGATTGTACTCTTTAAGATTCCAATACGGCGGCGAAGTTAACACAAGGTGCACCGATTCATCGCGGATCGCCGATAAATCTTGCGAGTCGCCAACTAGAATTGAATGAAGTGTTTTCCGTTCGGATACTTCCGCTCGAATCTTCTCAAGTTCAGCCTCATCGCGAGCCAGCTTGGGGATGAGACGGTCGAGTTCCGGTGACGTTAATGGATTCATTTGACCTAGTATATCAACAACAAGCGGACCGGTCGCGTTAGTAAGGTGTTCATTTGGGAACCGGATTGTGGAAATCCCGAGAACAGTAACATACATCCGCAATTGTTTAAAGTTTAGCTACGCCTTCGAGAAACCGGTTGGCTTTGGCGGGTATGGTGAGTTCTATGATCTGCAAATGGCGGGCTTTGGGTTTGTTTTGGTTAACGGCGGGTTCTTTTGGGCTGGCTGTTTTATTTGTAGAGCTGGGTTTCGGAAAGTTTTGGCTGGGTTTTTGGGTGTTCGGAGTGGCTTTTTGTTTAGGAGCATTGTCTTTGGGTTTGTTCTGAGCGGCTTTTTGTTTGGGAGAGTTGTCTTTGCGTTTGTTTGGAGTGACTTTTTGTAGTTCGGAGAGGCTGGGGAATGGGGCGGAGTTATCACGGAAGGACTCAAAAGTGTATGGACGGAAGGGAAAGACAGCTGGGCTTTATAATTCGGCGGCTTTTTTTAAGAGATTTAGGCCACGAAAGGACACAAAGAGGCAAGAAAGGACGAGAAAGATACTTTGGTGTTATTTTGTGTTATTTCGTGGTTACTCTCTGTCGACGAGGGTGAGACTGAAGATAGTTTTGTTATTTTCGAGGGTTTTTATGCGAGAGTTGCCCTTACTTACGTGTGGGCTACTGACACGGGCGAGAGGCGAGCAAGATGCTCGCGGTCCAGTTAAGCGGGGCGGGTGAAATACTATTTTGCTCCGGGGAGCAGTTCGAGGTTTCCCATCTGACGATTATACGAATCCAAAGCTCCAACTTCTTCGGCGGTGGCGTCGAGCATTTGTTTGGTCATCGCGATCGAGTCGGAGAGCTGTTCAAAATCGAGAAGTGAGAATTTCTCGGGGGTTGAGATTGTGACGATCTCGTCGTTGAGGTAGCTAAAAAAGTTTTCGATTGATTGCAGTTGGCCCTCGACGAGCTTTACGCTGCGTTCGATCTCGTCAAATGACGAGACGCGGCGTTTGAGTATCTCTACGTTAGTCTGCTGGATGCGCCTGGTTTTTTCATCGCCCGCACTTTCCATCGCGCGAAATGCCTGAGAAAGCTGGTTGTGGACGGCCTGACGGTTTATCGACTTGAGATGCTGTTTACGGCGGCGATAGACGTCGAGCAGATCGACAAAATCCTCCCAACGCTGATCGAGCGCCTTTAGATTGCTTGGCAGCTGGCCGGCACCGGTAAACTTGTTGTAATTGTCCTGAATCTTATCCTTGAGCCAACGTAGATATTCGACAGCCTCGCGTTCGCGGGGCGTGAATGATTTGATCAGCTTTTCGCGACCGGCAGTGTGGGCCTTTAGGCGCCGCTCCCGTTCGCGGGCCTGGACGAGCTGGCGGTAAACAGGCAGGTTAGGCACGATAACGATGTATAATGCCTCGCAAATCAGAGCAATCAATAGCGGAATAACGCTGCCCGTATAAGCAGCAGCGACGAGAAAACCCGCGAGGCCCCAAAAATTAACGGTTTCCTTAACCGCCTCTTTTGCGTAGCTCGTGTTAAATTTCTCGATGTCCTGCCGATATTTTGCTAAGTCCGTCATTAAAAATTTGATAAATAAATGTTAAATACTAAGAGCGGCAGCGATCTGCGTTTTTGTTGCACGCGAAAGCGGAAGCTTCAAGAAAAAATCTAAGGGGTAAACTGAAACCTCTCCCTGATTGTCAGTAAGACTCGCGTATTCGCCCGAAACGTTTATACGATAAAGTTTTGAAAGAGTAAGGTGGTCGGGGTCGTCAACTTTAATGCAGACTGCATAAACTGACTTTGGCTTTTGCCGAGCACCTTCCAAGACTATCGTGGTAGTGCGAGCGATCGAATAGTCCTTCTTTTTCTTTATGCTCGTCATGAATTTAAGATCTCCCTGACTGCCGCAGCAATTTCTTTTATTTCGTTTTGGGCCAGGTCAGCTTTCTTACTTTTGGAATAAATATCCATTAACAATATCCTGTCATCAGCTACCACAAAGTAATAGATGACTCTACAGCCTCCGCGTTTGCCTCTATCTCCCGACATCCATCTTAATTTACGTAAACCGCCCGATCCCCGAATGACCTTTCCTTCAGTGGGATTTCGGCATAGGTGGTGCTCCAATCTGCCGATACCGTCTTCTCCAATCAGTTTCAGAGCATTTTCGAGAAATTCGAAAGTTTCTGAAAAGCGAAGAAGTATCATCACACAAAGCTAGATAGTTTCAATTCGCTAAGTGATCCTCAGCATCCTTACTCTCCACGGTGATAGTTCCAGCTTCGATCTGCTTGCTCTCGGGCGGGGAGCCGGCACCTAGCATACCCATCTGGGATTTGTATTCGAGCAGTTTGTCCTGGAGCTGGATGTCCATCGCTTCACGCTCGATGTCCTGCATTTGCGAGTCGACAGAGGCGGAGCCGAGCTGCAATTTTGCTTCGGCGGCGGCGACGCGGCGGTCGATCTTTTCACGCATTTCGTTAAAGGTAGAGGAATCGTCACCGATGTTAAACGTGTCCATCGTCTGCGCGAGCTGCTCCTGCAATTTCGCCTGTTTGGCCGCGCTGATGAGCTGCATCGCCTCGGCGCTGCGCTTTTTCATGTTGAGGACATAGTTATCGCGGGCTTTTAGAGCCTGTTTTGATGCAACCTGGGCGTGATCGGCTTGAACTGTGGTTCGTCCCAAATCCATTTGTGCCTGCTGAAGCTGTCCGATGTATGCCGTCGCGATGTCGTCGCGTCCCATTTTAACCGATGCTTTGATCTTAGAATCCAGATCGACCACCTGCGTTGAAAGGTTTTCTTTCTGCTTTAACAGCAGACGCTCAGTCGCCATTACCTGGGCGACGGAATTATTCAATTCCGGTACGCGATCGCGCATATCGCGAATGGTTTGTTGTAGTACCATTTCAGGGTTTTCAATCTTGTCCAGAGCGGCGCCCGTTCCCGCAAAAAATACTCTCTTTAGTCTAGCCCACAGTCCCATTTTTTCTAATCGCTCCTCCGAATGTGTTTCTACCCATAAATCGCCAGTTTCCTTAACGAAAGGCCAAATGGCAAAGTTGCAAATTCCTAATAAGTATAACAGGAAATACAAATATGTTAATAATGAAAACAGGCTTCGAGAACATCAACCGCAAGTTTCGCCGCCTCGAAGCGTTCAGCATCTGTAAACGGGAAGTTTTCGGAAAAATCCGTTAGCTGCTAAAAATACTTGGAGTTAAAATAGATGCGACAAAACTCTGGCAAAGGATCGAAAATGAAAAAACTTACGGCTTGGGCTTTATTGCTCTCAATGTATATCACCTTTATTTCACCGGCTGCGACGGCGAACGCTCAGGTTAATGGTAAAGCCATGGAACAACGAATGAAGGATGTCCCCACCGGGCTGACTTTTAAGCTCAGCGAAGGTGTCGAGGGGGCAGAAACACGTCAGAAACAGCAGTTGCCCACGACCGAACTGTTGTCTGACGGAGCTACTAGCAGCCTATTGAGACGAATCCCCGCAATCAAAACACCTCCCGACGACGAGACAGAATTTGCAAAGCGGATAGGTACGCTTCCTGCCCCCAAAACGGGCAGTAAAATACCAGTCAAATTTCCGTCGGACGAGAGCCGGGCCGCCCCGAACGTCGATATGTCGGGCCGCACCTTGCAGGTGATCCGGTATTCGCCTGAGGGCGAGGTGCCGCTCGCACCCGATTTGAGCGTGACGTTTTCGCAGCCGATGGTGGCGGTAACTTCGCAGGAGCAGGCGGCACAATTTATGCCGGTCGAACTTTCGCCGCAGGTCGAGGGGAATTGGCGCTGGCTCGGTACAAAGACGCTCATGTTCGACACCACAAAGCGTTTCCCGATGGCGACTAAATTTATCTCCCGCGTGCCCGCAGGGACCAAATCGGCAACCGGCCAGACGCTGGAGAAAGATGTGCTCTGGACATTTACAACGCCGCCGCCAAAGGTCGAGACGATGATTCCGAATGGAGGCGTAACGCGGCGCGATGCGTTAATGTACATCGCTTTTGATCAGGAGATAAATCCTGAAGCGGTTTTGCGGACTATTGCGGTCACATCCGGTGGCCGACGCATCCCTATCAGATTGGCGACACAGGCAGAGATCGATGGCGACGGCAGCATTTCGTACCAGTCAAAACAGGCACAGCCGCGACGCTGGATAGCTTTCAGGGCAATAAATTCGGATGGTTTGACAGAAAACGCCTTGCCGCCGGCCGCGACGATTCAGGTAACGGTCGAGAAGGGAACGGCTTCTGCCGAAGGCCCTTTGACGACGCTTGCTGCTCAGAATTTCAGCTTTCAGACCTACAGTCCGTTCAAGTTTAACAGCGCAAATTGCGGATATAATAATAACAAAAACTGCACACCCTTTCATCCTTGGTATTTGCAGTTTAATAACTCAATAGATGCCGCAAAATTTACCCGGGAAATGATCACCGTTGAACCTGCGGTTGAGGGACTCAACATTTTTCCATCAGGCAATCAGGTTTATATCCAGGGCTATAAAAAAGGCCGTACGACTTATAAAATCACCATTGACAGCTCGATCTCAGACATTTTTGGGCAGTCACTAGGTCAAAACGCGACTGCCACGATCAAGGTCGGTGCCGCGGACACAAATCTTTATGCTCAAGGCGGTTTTATGAGCGTCATGGACCCGTCTGCCAAGCCTGCTTTTTCGATCTATTCGACAAATCATAGCTCGGTCAAGGTCCGTCTCTATGATGTCGGCCCCACGGATTGGCCGCAGTATCAGGAATATGTGCGTCGCCTCAATTACGACGACGGCAAGCGACCGGCGATACCCGGACGGCTGATTTCGGATAAAGTTGTCACGATTGCAAGTAAACCGGACGAAATGGTTGAAACGCGGATCGATATTTCGAGAGCTCTCGATGGCGGATTTGGCAACGTGATCGTCGATATCGAGCCAACTGTAAAGCGGGATAAAAACGACCGGACACGCATCTTCACATGGCTGCAGGCAACACAGATCGGGCTGGACGCATTTGTTGACAGCACAGAGCTTGTCGGGTTTGCGACCGATCTTAGAACGGGCAAGTCGCTGGCCGGCGTCGATATGTCGATCTTTCCAAACGGCGTTCCGGTAGGCGGTGGACAGGCGGAAGTTATCATTGAAGAGAAAGGACTGCTACAGCAGGCCTGGGAATGGATAACCGGTGCCAGTGGGCCGAGTGCGGACGCAATCGAGTCGTTTAACGAGGACGGCACGGCTGTGGCGACTGAAACTATCGCCGAGGCCCAAACAAACCGGACTGGCGAGAACGGCATTTTGCGGCTTGAACTTCCGGTTTCACCATCGAAGATCAGCCAGAATATGTTGATAGCGAAACGCGGAAAGGATGTCGCCTTTTTGCCGGAGAATACAGATTATTATTGGCAGACAGACGGGTCGTGGTATAAGAAAAGCCAATCCGATATGCTTCGTTGGTTTGTTTTCGACGATCGCAAGATGTACAAACCTAAAGAGGAAGTAGCGGTCAAAGGCTACATCCGCAAGATCACGGGCGGAAAACTCGGCGATGTCGAAGGACTGGGAGATGCGGCGAGCGGGCTGACATACTCGGTCAAAGACTCGCGAAACAACGAGATCGCCAATGGTACCGGCAATCTCAACGCATTTGGAGCGTTCGATTTCAAATTTACCTTGCCCGATAACGCAAATCTCGGCTATTCGCGGATCGATCTGTCGACGAGCAGCACACTTTCGGGCAATACGCACAATCATCAGTTTCAGATACAGGAATTTCGCCGCCCCGAATTTGAGGTGACGAGCAAGGTCGAGACCGAAGCGCCGCACTTTGTCGGCGGGAGCGCGATGCTGTCGGTTGAGGCAAAATATTACGCCGGTGGCGGCCTCGCCAATGCCGAGACCAACTGGACCGTGACCGCGAGCCCAACTATCTATACGCCGCCGAATCGTGACGATTACACCTTCGGAACCTGGACGCCGTGGTGGAGAAATTATGATTATTCCGGCCGTCCGGGATACGGCGGCGGTACCACTCAGGCGTTCAAAGGCGTGACCGATGCGAGCGGCAAGCATCTGCTCAAGATCGATTTTGAATCAGTCAAACCGCCGCGGCCCTACGCACTTACGGCTTCGTCGTCGGTGATGGATGTTAATCGCCAGACATGGTCGTCGAACACCACGCTGTTGGTTCACCCGGCTTCGTTATACGTCGGTATCAGGACGCCGCGAACCTTTGTACAGAAAGGCGAAAAGATCGAGGTTGAAACGATCGTTTCAGACATTGATGGCAAACTGATTGCCGGACGCGACATCGAGATCAAGGCGGTCTTGAAAGACTGGGTCTTCGACAAGGGAACGTGGAGCGAAAAAGTCATCGACGAGCAGAATTGTGCTGTCAAGTCGGCTGAGACCGGCCAGAAATGCTCCTTCACCGCCAAGCAAGGCGGCCGCTATATCATCACCGCAACCGTCATGGACGATCGCGAACGTTTTAATGAAAGCGAGTTAACCATCTGGGTTCCCGGCGGCAAAACCCCGCCGAAACGCGGCATCGAACAGGAAGAGGTTCAGATCATCCCGTCGAAGAAAGACTTTGCTCCCGGCGACGTTGCCGAATTACTCGTAATTGCTCCGTTCACACCGGCCGAGGGCGTTTTGACGCTGCGGCGTGATGGGATCGTGAAAACCGAGCGTTTCTCGATGAAGGATTCGTCGATCACGCTAAAAATTCCACTCGAAGAGAAATATTTGCCGAACATACACGCTCAGGTCGATCTAGTCGGGGCGGCGCCGCGAACGAAGGATGACGGTTCGCCTCTAACCTTTCCCCTTTCGGGCGGGAAGGATGCCCGCGCTCCGACCCGGCCGGCGTTTGCGAGCGGGAATATTAATCTAGCAATATCAACGGCTTCACGAAAACTCACCGTCTCATCCGAACCAGTCGACAAAACCCTCATCCCCGGTGGCGAGACGAAGGTCAACATCATGGTTATGGATAATCAAGGCGAACCTGTTGCGAACAGTGAAGTTGCGGTGATCGTCGTGGACGAAAGCGTACTCGCTCTGTCGAGATACGTGATAGGAAATCCGCTGGACACATTCTACACCGCCCGTTCAACCGGAACGACGGACTATCATTCGCGGAAAGATGTTTTGCTTGGAAATCCGGATGATGTGAA
>JBBSJK010000100.1:0-8585 GCA_038257355.1 Pyrinomonadales bacterium
CTCCTCATATTTATCAGTGATTTTGCGGGCCTCGATTTTGGCTGACTCGACATCGGGTTGGTTAAACGGGTTGATCTGCATAACGGAACCCGCGACGGCGGTCGCAAATTCCCAACGGAAAAATTCCTGGCCGAGATCGTCTATGGAATTGATCTCGATCCTGATCGCCGGATGCCCGGCGGCTGTGACTGCGATGTATCTATCGTCAAGGCTGTCGTTGCCCGTGACTGTCAAAAACACAAATATGCGGTCGGTTCCATAGCAAGCAGTGTCGATTGCCGGTTCGCGGTCAACCGGGATGATAGCGACGCCGTTTTTGCCGGTCGATTCGGCGATTAGCTGTTCGAGCCATGCCCCGACATCGTGGATCTCCGGAGTTGTGAAAATCGTCAACTTATCACGCCCATGAGAGTGACAAATGCCGAGGATCAGGCCGAGGATCGCACCGGGATTTTCGTTAGGATCGCTCTCACGGCACGCCTCAACCATTTCTAATGTGTGTTTTAGAAAACTTCCTGCGTCAAGCCCCATCGCCGCCGCCGCCGTCATGCCAAACGCCGACAGCGCCGAGAACCGCCCGCCGATCTCTGGTTTACCGTAGAAAATATGACGAAATCCGTCGTCTTTGGCGACCTGCTCCATTTTTGAGCCGGGATCGGTGATCGCTATGAATTGCTTTCCGGCATTTTCACGTCCGACTTTCTTGGTCAGGCGTTCAAAGAAATACTGTTTGAAACAGTTAGGCTCAAGCGTCGAGCCTGATTTACTGGCGACGATAAAGAGTGTTTTTTTGAGATCGAGCTTGTCGGCGGCCGCCTTGACCTGGGCCGGAACGGTCGAGTCGAGAATGTGAAAATTTTCCTTGCCAAATGTCAGAGCGAGAACCTCAGGGCAGAGTGATGAGCCGCCCATGCCCATCAGCAAAACATCGGTAAATCCGGAGGTATCGATATCTTGGCGAAAATCGGTGTATTTTTGAGTTTCGGCGAGTTCTTCTTCGACGATCGACAGCCAACCGAGCCATTGTGCCTCGTCGCCATTTGTCCAAACCGATGCGTCTTTTGCCCAGATGCGGGCGATCTTGTCGTTATCGACCCATGTTTGTGCCGAGGATTCGACATCCTTACTGATGGCCTCGGGCAGCAAATATTTTATTGTATTTAGCATTAAAACATCTTGTGCAAAATGCCCGGCGGTGTCAAATTTTTACTTTTGTTGTAATATCTCGATATGAAAATTGTGATCTGTCTCTTTGTTCTAATGGCCGTCGCAATCGTGCCCGTCGCCGCTCAGACTTGCTCTGAAAAAGCATTGGAGCTAAAACCGGCCCTGACCAAGGAAGCGGAAATAAAGCACTCGCAAGATCTCGAGATCGCCGCCCGTAATGCGGTTGCCCAGCCGACCGCCGACAACATAATCTGGTACGCGAGGCGCAAGGGCTATCTCGGACTTTACAAAGATGCGATCGACGCGATAACGATCTCGCTGCCCAAATTTCCCAATGATGCACGGATGTACCGTCATCGAGGGCACCGATATCTGACGCTCAGATGCTTTGACGACGCGGTCAAGGATTTTGAAAAGGCCGCAAAGCTGATAAATGGCAAACCGGACGAGATCGAGCCCGACGGTATGCCCAATGAAAAAAATATACCAACCAGTACGCTGCAATCCAACATCTGGTATCACCTCGGTCTCGCCTATTATTTGAAAGGCGATTTTAAGCGGGCGATAAATGCATATAAGGAGGCGATG
This sequence comes from Pyrinomonadales bacterium, assembly GCA_038257355.1. Classification (GTDB taxonomy): domain Bacteria; phylum Acidobacteriota; class Blastocatellia; order Pyrinomonadales; family Pyrinomonadaceae; genus OLB17. Next base: position 1,756 of record JBBSJK010000100.1, read on the forward strand.
AAGGTCTCAAAAAACAACGATATGCTCGCTGCGACATCGCATTGGTATTACATGGCCCTGAGACGAACAGGAAAAAATAAAGACGCCGAGCAGCAGCTCGAACCATTTAACGGTGACTTTGAGGTGATCGAAAACGATGATTATCTCAAGCTCCTGCGTGTCTATCGCGGCGAAGCCACAGCCGATACGATGCTCGCCGGCATGGGCGAAATCGCCAAAACACTGGGCAGCTCATCACTCGGCTACGGCCTCGGCAACTGGTATCTCTACAACGGCGAAAAGGATAAAGCAATGTCAGTCTTCCGCAAAATAACAGCAGGCAATCAGTGGGCGAGCTTTGGCTACATCGCGGCTGAGGCGGAATTGAACCGGTAATATGTCCGATACCCTAAAGTTAGCGCTTGCCCAGATCGCACCCGTTTGGTTCGACCGCGAGCGAACCTTAGAAAAGGTGACTGCACGAGTGTCCGAGGCGGCCCTTCAGGGCTGCTCGCTGATCGTATTTGGAGAGGCTTTGGTGCCGGGGTATCCGTTTTGGCTCGAATATTCAAATATCACCGCATTCAACTCTTCGCTGCACAAGGAATTTCACGCCGAATACGTCAATCAGGCTGTCTGCATTGAACGCGGGGACCTGGATAATGTTTGTGAGATCGCGGGCCATTGCGACACCGCGGTCTATCTAGGAATTCTCGAACGTCCTAAGGATCGTGGCGAAAGTGTTTTTGCCTCGCTGGTTTACATCGACAGGGCCGGTAGTATCGCGTCCGTGCATCGTAAGCTAATGCCGACCTATGATGAGCGGATGACCTGGGCAACGGGCGACGGCCACGGCCTTCGAACTCACGAACTAGGGGCTTTCACGGTTGGCGGACTAAATTGTTGGGAAAACTGGATGCCGCTTGCTCGCACGGCTCTGTACGCTCAGGGCGAGGATCTACATGTCGCCGTTTGGCCGGGAAGCCGTCGAAATACAGTCGATATTACTCGGTTTATCGCGAAGGAATCACGGTCGTACGCAGTCTCAGTTTCTTCACTGATGCGGAGGAGCGATCTTTTTTCCTCGAATTTGCCGAACATCGACACGATAATTGCCAATGCGCCAGATTTTCTCGCCGATGGCGGCTCGTGCATTGCGGGGCCAGACGGTGAATGGCTGATCGAGCCGTTTTGCAACGAAGAAAAGCTTCTGATCGCGACCATCGATCACGCCCGGGTGCGGGAAGAACGACAGAATTTTGATCCGACCGGTCATTACGCGCGGCCTGACGTTCTTCGCCTTCAGGTGGATCGAAAGCGCGAGACGGTCGCTCAATTTTGCGATCTGGGAGTGCTAGAGTCTGAGCGGTAGGGTCAATGCAAGTTCGCTGCTGAGGGCACACTCCCTTACCGGTCGTGTTTCTGACCATCGAGACGTTTTGCAAGTTCGCGTTTTAGTAGCTTTCCGGTCGGGCCTTTTGGAATGTCCGCGACAAAATAAACAGTCTTGGGGCATTTAAAGTCAGCTAAAGATTTCCGGCAGAAATCGATCAAGTCGTTTTCACTAACTTCACTCCCTTCTCTCAAAACCACAAACGCCGCTACTTCCTCGCCGTAGAGTTCGTCGGGTACGCCGATGACAGCGGCGGACGCGACGGCGGGGTGTGTATAGAGCAGGTCGTCGATTTCGCGGGGATAGATGTTTTCGCCGCCGCGGATGATCATATCCGATTTGCGGTCGGCGATGTAGAAAAAGCCGTCAGCGTCGCGATAGCCGATGTCGCCGGTGTGAAACCAGCCGCCGGCAAATGCCGTCGCTGTCGCCTCTGGATTTTTAAAATATTCCTTACAGATATTCGGGCCTTGCATGACGATCTCGCCGAGTTCGCCATCGGCGACCTCTCTGTCGTTTTCGTCAAAGATCCGCATCTCGTTGCCTATCGGCTGGCCGCACGAACCGGGGCGGCGATTCTCGTTTGGCGGGTTAAATGTCGAGCGGCAGGTCGATTCGCTGAGTCCGTAGCCCTCAATAACGAGACAGCCAAACTTCTCTTCAAATCGCTTCAAAATCTCAGCCGGAACCGGTGCCGAACCGCACATGGCAAAACGCAGCGAGGACAGGTCAGAACCGGTAGCGATAGCGACTGGGTTCTTATCCTCGCGGCTGAGGACCCCGGTCGCTACCGCTCGCGGTTCTGACAATAGCATCGACAGCATGGTCGCCACTGAGCCAAAGGATGTTATCTGATATTTCTGAATTATTTCCCAAAAGCGGGAAACGGAAAACTTGGGGCTGACGACCGTCGATCCGCCCGCGTAGAGAGCCGTCATGGTCGTCACCGACACGGCGTTCATATGAAAAAGCGGCATGACGGTCAACAGGCGGTCGCTTTCACCGAAACCCATCCATTCCGCTATCTGGCGGGCGTTGGCGATGAGATTACCGTGCGTCAGGAGACAGCCTTTTGGTTTTCCGGTCGTGCCTGATGTGTAGATGATTATCGCGTCGTCGTTCGAGGTGAGATCGACTTGATCGACAATTTCGCTGAAATCCTTAGTCGCGGTTTCGACATTATCAAAATTGACTATCGGTAACGTTGCCTTTTCGCTCCAGTCTTGCCCGACGAGCATCAGTTTTGACTCGGAATTATTAACGACCCATTGTATTTCCTCAGGCTTAAGCAGGGAATTGACCGGCCCGGCGATTGCGCCGAGCTTCCAGCAGGCAAAATAGGCGATGACGTATTCGGCGCAGTTTGGCATCAGCAGGCTGACGGCGTCGCCTTTTGCGATGCCGTGTGAACGCAGCATATTAGCCGTGCGATTAGTGGCCCGGTCAAACTCGCTGTATGTCCAGGTCCGGCCGTCTGCCTCGGAAAAAAGAAATATCTTTTCCGGAAATTTACCTGCCTGCTCCTCAAGTAACCGTCGCACGTTGTTGCTCATCGCCATTAATATTAATATACGTCTATCCAAATCGCCTTAACAGTTTACGAGGATTAATAAACAAAAGCAGGAGAATGACATGAACAATACAACAAAATACCTTACAGCGATCGCGGCAGTATTTCTGAGTGTATCGACCGCCTGTCAAACGGCCGGTAACAGCAACGTGGATTCCACCCGAACGACAAATATTTCCGTCACAAATACAAACACTACGACCAACACCGCAATTGCCCCACCAGCAGCCACCTCAAATACGGCCGGCACACCGTCTGAGGCTTACAAGGCGGCATTTACCGCCCGCAATAATAAGGATGTTCCGGGACTAAAAAAATTAATGTCGAAGGACATCATTGAGTTCTTTACAATGATGGGGGACTCAGACGAGAAAAAGCAGACGCTTGACCAAATTCTGATGAAATTGTGCGAAAGGCCGCAGGCCGCGACCGCCGAGACCCGCAACGAAAAGATCAATGGCGATAAGGCAACGCTGGAATATCTGAATGAGAAGGGCGGTTGGGGGCCAATGGATTTTATAAGAGAGGAAGGCATCTGGAAATTGACAATTGACGAAGCGACTGCGGCAACGAAGGACGGCAATTAAGTACGGGAAATTTAACATTATGACCACATATCGAAGTTTTATTAACGGGAAGTGGATAGATTCCACGTCCGGGAAAACGATCCCGAATATCAATCCCGCAAACATAAATGACATCATCGGCCAAGCCGAGCTTTGTACACGCAACGAGGCCCGGTCGGCGGTCGAGGCGGCGTACAACGCTTTTAAGGCGTGGAAAAATATGCCCGCTCCGGCTCGTGGGCGTATTATCGCGAAGGCCGCCCGATTGATGGAGGAACACAAAGAGGAACTTGCTCAGCTTCTCACTCGTGAAGAAGGCAAAACTATCAACGAGTCGCGCGGCGAACTGACGCGGGCAATAAATGTTGTCGAATTTTGCGCCGGCGAATCGCGGCGGATGAATGGCGAGACGATACAATCGGAGCTGCCCGCAAATTTTGCCTACACGATCAAGGAACCGCACGGCGTTGTCGCACTGATAACGCCGTGGAATTTCCCGGTCGCGATTCCGGTCTGGAAACTCGCCCCGGCATTAGTGGCGGGTAACACGGTAGTTCTAAAACCTGCCTCAAATACCCCGGCAACCGCCGTTCGTCTGACCGAAATCTTTGTCGAAGCGGGGATTCCCGACGGCGTGCTCAATCTCGTTATCGGTTCCGGCTCGGAGGCAGGAGATGAGATCGTTAATCATCCAGCGGTGCGGGCGATTTCTTTTACAGGATCGACCGAAACGGGTCTAAAACTATACGAGCAGATTGCCCGCCGCGGCATACCGTTTCAGGCTGAAATGGGCGGTAAAAACCCCGTCGTGGTTCTCGAAGATTGCGATATGGACCTCGCCGTCGAACACACAGCGCAGGGTGCATTTGGCTCGACGGGACAGCGGTGTACGGCAACCTCGCGGGCAGTTGTGATGGAGTCGATTGCCGATAAATTTGTCGAAAAAATTGTTGCTCGCGCAAAAAGCTTTAAACTTGGCGACGGAAGCGATTCGGCCAATGAGATCGGCCCGTCGGTGGACGAATCGCAATTCAACACCGTGCTCAAATACATTGACATCGGACGCGAAGACGGCGCGACAATGCTCTGCGGAGGCAAAAAAGCCGAGGGCGAAGGTCTAGAAAACGGCTATTTCGTCGAGCCGACTGTCTTTGACCACGTCACACCCGATATGCGAATCGCCCGCGAGGAAATTTTCGGCCCCGTCCTTTCGGTACTCCGAGTAAAAACTTTTGACGAGGCGATGATGGTCGCTAACGACAGCGAATACGGCCTCTCATCCTCGGTCTTTTCCAACGACTATAACGATATTCACCGCTTTATTGACGAGATCGAATCAGGCATGACCCACGTTAATTCCCCGACTACCGGCGGCGAAGCACACATCCCCTTTGGCGGCATAAAAAACACCGGCATCGGCGCCCGCGAACAAGGCTCGACCTCGCTCGATTTCTACACCGAGCTAAAGGTCGTATATGTCGATTATACGGGAAGAAAAAGGGAAGGAAATTTATACTAGGTCGGCACTGACACTCTTATAGCTTTGGACAATAACAAAGATTGACATAGATTGTTATAGCCCGTATTCTTTTGGTGAGGTTGAAACTTGCATTATGAACGTCTCATTAACACCGGAATTGGAAAAATACGTTAGCGACAAAGTAAAAACAGGTCGATATAATTCGGCGAGCGAGGTCGTGCGCGAGGGGCTTCGTTCTCTTCAAAACGATGAGTTGCGCCGCGAGATATTACTCGGCGTCGAAGATATTCGTAATGGACGATCTATTACACTGAGAACCGAGGAAGATTTTCGAAACTTTGCTGAAGGCATAAAGGCACGGGGGCGGGCACGGCTTGACGCGAAACACCAGAAACTCGATGCAAATTCCGGAATTTGAAAATAACCGCATAACGGACAGTGCAAATGACGATCTTTACGAAATATGGGCGTTTATTACTGCCGATAGTAGCTACTTTGCCGACAAAACTATCGACGAACTGGTCGGGAAGATTGAAATGCTCGGACGTAATCCGGAAATAGGTGCTCGGCGTGACGATCTGATGATAGGCCTTCGTCTGTTTCCATATAATTCCTATAACATCTACTACCTACCTCTGGAAGGCGGAGTTGAGATATTGCGCGTTCTTCACGCTGCTCGAGACGCGGTCCATATCCTTAGTGACGAAATAAAAACGCCGAATCAGGAAATATGACACAAGCCGAAAAAACATCGTCCTTAAAAAGTGCGATACAAAAACACAAAGAATTTCTTTTCCCGGCCGTTGCGACTTATTATCAGGAGCCGTTGGCACTTGTTAAGGGCGAGGGCGAGTTTGTTTGGGATGACGAGGGAAATCGTTATCTCGATTGCTTTGGCGGAGTTCTCACCGTCAGCCTCGGACATGCCGAACCTCGTATAAATAAGGCGTGGATCGACCAAGTCAATTCAATTGCCCACACCTCGACGCTCTATGCCAATAAGCCCCAGGGCGATCTGGCGGAAAAGTTGGCTGAGATATCGCCCGGGCGTTTGAAAAAATCTTTCTTTACAAACAGCGGAACCGAGGCCGACGATACGGCGGTTATGGCGGCAAAACTTGCTACTGGGCGCAGCGAAATCGTCGTTCTGCGGCACAGCTACGCTGGTCGAAGCGCGACGGCGCTTTCGACTATCGGGCATTCGACCTGGAAGCCGATGGCATCGCAGGTGCCGGGTTTTGTTCATGCCCACGCACCCTATTGTTACCGCTGTCCTTTCAATGCGACGCCCGACAATTGCGGTCTCGCGTGTGCGAACGACATCGAGGAGCTTATCCAGACGACGACGACCGGCGAGATCGCGGCGTTTATGTCGGAGACGATCCTCGGCGTCGGCGGCTTTATCGTGCCGCCAAAAGACTATTTCAAACGCGTCCACGAGATCACCAAGAATCACGGCGGGCTGTTCATCTCGGACGAGGTCCAGACGGCGTGGGGCCGGACGGGCGACAAATGGTTTGGTATCGAGCATTACGGTGTCGAGCCGGACATTATCACATCGGCAAAGGGCATGGGCAACGGCGTCCCCATCGGCTGGACGATCGCGACGCCTGAGGTTGCCGATGCTTTTCCCGGCCTGACGTTCTCGACCTTTGGCGGAAATCCCGTTTCAATGGCCGTCGGCCTCGCAGTAATTAAAGTTATCGAGGAAGACGACCTGCGGACAAATTGCCGCGTCGTCGGCGATTATTTCCACGAAAAACTGCTCGAACTCCAGCAAAAATACCCAGTCATCGGCGACGTTCGCGGAATGGGTATAATGCAGGCCATCGAACTCGTCAA
>JBBSJK010000101.1:0-8345 GCA_038257355.1 Pyrinomonadales bacterium
CGTGCCACATTTAAAAACACCCCAAAATTAGTGCGCAAACCCCTGGAATTTTAAAATAAAAAAAAATCACCACCAAAAAAGTAATTTATAGAGTTCTTGGTAAAACTTTTACTCCTAGGGAGTTTTGAAAACCCCGATAACGTATCCGAATCTTTGTCAGCGCACTCAGCGTTAATAACTTTTTAAACGCAGAGAACGAGAGAGATTTACTCGTAGTTCGCCGAGAAGACCTGTGATCTGTCAATCTCTTGCGATCAGCACGTTCACAAAGCACGAGGTTTTTCAAAGCTCCCTATCATTATCATTCAAACTTTTCCTTAAATTTCACAAATTGTTCGATCGTGCCAAGGACAGTGAGTCTGACACCAGCCGGCAGGATTGTTGTGGGCAGCGGATTTGCATCAGTCTCTTTGTCGGAGCGCACGGCCAGGACGACGAGTCCGGTATCTTCACCGATACGGCTTTCGGCAAGTGTCCGGCCCGCAATTTTTGACGACACCCGGACGTTAAAAAGCTCGACGCCTTCGCCGATGACGACTGGTTCCCTGCCTTGTACCAGAGAAATAACCGATTCAGCTCCTAGCGGTGCATAGCTTAATACGAAATCGGAACCGGCTCGATGAATAGCGTTTAGGTTGCGTTCATGAGTTATTCGGCTGACGATGCGGATGTCAGGATTTAGACGTCGACAATAAATGGAAAGATAGATGTTTACTGCATCATTATTTGTTGAAAGGATAACGAGAGAAGCATCTCGCAATCCGCCGTTCATCACGGTATCACGGTCGGCCGCATCACCGATCGTGACACGATCCGCCACTTTAGACAAACTCTCCCGTAATTCTTTCAGGCAGTCTACAATAAAAACCGTAACCCCCTTTTGTTTTAAGGCTACGGCCGCAGCATAACCAACTCTACCCCCACCGATGATCAGTACCGATTCGTCAATCGTCTCCCGCCTCTTTGGTTCTAGCAAAACTTCCAATTTGGCGATTTGCTCCTTGGTACCGATCGCCACGGGAATTGTGAGGTCTTCCAGAACGCGGTCAGGCGCAGCCGTCAGTAGTCGGCCATGTTCCCACACGCCAACGATGTTCACGCCGGTCAATTGACGTATCTGCGAATCCCTTATCTGCAGACCTTCAAAACGCGTGTTATGGATGGTGAATTCGACTACAAGCCAGTCCTCAAAAGTCCTTACGACACGGGCCCGCTCGCCGTTAACGCCGATCCGGTTTGCCAGGTGTTCGCCTAGTATTTGTTTCAGTGGCAAAACGTGGGTGGCCCCGCTGAGTTCAAGGATATCGATGGAATCTTCGTTGGCGACCACCGCCGCGATAGGAATATCCGGGGCTATATCACGAACCGTCAATGTAATATTTGTATTCGCCGTGTCGCCGACATTTGCAAACACCATTCTTGCCGTGTGGACATTCATACGCTCATACGTCATACGACTGTCAAAAACGCCCTGAATGACTGAGATGCCATCATTTTGCAACTGAACCGCTTTAGCCGAGTCAGACTCGATAACAAAATATGGGATGCGGAGATGTACCAACCGCTTGATTAGATTTGGCGCGATCGAATCGTAACGGCAGATGATGAGATGGCCGCTGGTTCCGGCCGGAACGCTCCGAGGGCATTGAATATGAATCTGGGCCTCAATCCACGGGGCGTAGAAAAACCGTATAAACGCAAACGGGAGCATTATAAGCAGCAGCACGATCCCCGAGAGAAGTACGACGATAGTGAAAGCTCGGCCGATATCTGACTGGAATGTAATATCGCCAAACCCCAACGTACTCATTACCGTAAGCGTCCAGTAAATACCTGTAATCCAGGAAAAATATCGCCCCTCGGCATAGAGCATGATCAGATGAAAAAGAATCGTAAAGACCGCGATCACGCCTAAGACAAACACCACATACTTTAATAAAGCACCGATATTACGGCGCATTTGTCCCTGATTGAGGATGAAGGACATCTGTGAGCTCAAAAATTTCATATCTGATATGAGGAATGCCTTTCAGACTATAACAAAAAACCACCAGCTAACGCAGGTGGTCTTTTTCGGCCAGTTCACAGTTTCAAAGCCAGGTCACAGAATCTGAGTTTGACAGCAGTTTCCTGTTCAAAGCCTCAATTCCTATATTATTCAAAGGCTGAACATTTGCCACGCATTGACAGAAAAGAAACCGCGTTAATCCATAATTCCACTTCCGACAACTGCCCGCTCGGGAATTAATCATCCTCTTCATCCACAGCAAGCAAAGATGCACTAGTAACCAGATCGTCGTCGCCGCAGCGGATAAGCATAACACCCTGGGCACTTCGGCCAGTTTCGCGGATCTTATCGACACCGAGGCGGATGAGTTTAGCCTGTTGCGTGATAATCATGATCTCGCTGTCATCCTCGATCGGGAAAGCAGCGACGACCTTTCCGGTTTTGGCGGTCGTTTTCATATTGATAACGCCTTTGCCGCCGCGTTTTGTCAGACGATAGCTCGAGACAATAGTCTGTTTGCCAAACCCCTTTTCGGAGACAGACAGAATCTTCTCAGTTCCCTCCTGAGAGACGCAGCAGACCGAGACCACAAAATCTCCCGGCCGCAGATTGACTCCGCGAACGCCTCTAGCCACACGCCCCATCGGCCTCACATCCGTTTCCTGAAAGCGGACGGCCATACCATCATGCGTTGCGATAAAGATCTGTTTCTTGCCATCGGTACGGATAATGTCAAGCAGTTCATCACCTTCGTCGATGTTGATGGCGTTGATGCCAGAGGCACGGATGTTCTGGTAATCGGCGAGTGAGGATTTCTTGATTACGCCGCGTTTAGTAACCATGGTGAGGTAAATTTCCTCGGCAAAATCACGGACCGGCATAACGGCGACCAGCCTTCGCTCTGATGAAAGCTGAACAAGATTGACGACCGCCTTGCCGCGGGCCGACGTGTCGCCCTCGGGTATCTCGTGCACTTTCATCTTAAAGACCTGACCGTCATCGGTAAAGATCATCAGATAATTGTGTGTCGAGGCGAGGAACAAATGTTCGACAAAATCCTCGTTCTTGGCCTTGGCACCGAGACGGCCTTTGCCGCCGCGTCCCTGTTTGGAGTAGGCAGCAACCGGTGTGCGTTTGATGTAACCGGCGTTGGTAACGGTGATGGCGACCTCTTCATCAGGAATGAGGTCCTCGATGCTGAGTTCGACCCCAGCATCGATAATGACAGTACGACGAGGGTCGCCAAACTGGCGCCTCACCTCTTCGAGTTCCTCGGTGATGACCTGACGCAAAACGCTCTCGTTTTGCAGGATGTTGTCGAGCTCGGCAATGAGCTTAATGATCGATTCGTATTCGTCAAGAATCTTTTGGCGCTCGAGCGCCGACAGGCGACGCAATTGGAGATCGAGGATCGCCTGGGCCTGAATGTCGGAGAATTCGAGGCTTGTGATGACCTTGTCTAGTTCTCTGAGAAAGACATCTTTTGGCTTATCACCGGTGACGCCGCGCCAAGTGGCGATCTCGCTGGTAGTCGCGAGATTTGCAGTTAACCAGGCCTTTGCCTCATCGACCGCCCGCGAATTGCGGATCAGAGGGATTATGTAATCGAGTGCGTCAATGGCTTTGTTGAGGCCTTCTAAGATATGTGCCCGGGCCATTGCCTTGCGCATCTCAAACTCGGTACGGCGGCGAACAACCTCACGGCGAAATTCGACAAACGCCTCGAGCATGTCCTTGAGTGGCAAAAGCTTTGGCTGGCCATCGACGATCGCGATACTGATAATCCCGAATGACGATTGGAGAGCGGTCAGCTTGTAGAGTTTATTGAGAACGACCTGTGGTATGGCGTCGCGTTTTAATTCGATGACGACGCGGATGCCCTCGCGATTTGATTCGTCCCTGATCTCTGAGATGCCGTCGAGCTTCTTTTCGTGGACAAGTTCCGCGATCTTTTCTATAAGGCGGGCCTTGTTGACCTGATACGGCAATTCGGTGATGACGACTGCATCTTTGACACGGTCACCGCGCCCGATCTCGTCGATACCAGCCCGGGCCCGCATTTGGATAATGCCGCGGCCCGTTTCATACGCACGGCGGATCTCTTCGCGGCCATAGATAAATCCGGCGGTCGGAAAGTCAGGGCCGGGAACGATCTTGATAAGTTCATCTACCGTAATATAAGGATCTTTGATCAGAGCGATCGTCGCTGTGAGAATCTCGTTCAGGTTGTGCGGCGGTATTTTGGTCGCCATGCCGACCGCGATTCCCTCTGAGCCGTTGACAAGCAGAAGCGGTATTTTTGTAGGAAGGACTTTGGGCTCAGAGAGCGATTCATCGTAGTTGGGTTGAAAATCGACGGTCTCTTTTTCGATATCGCCTAGTATTTCGCCAGTGATTTTGGCCATGCGGACTTCGGTATAACGCATCGCGGCGGGATTGTCGCCATCGATCGAACCAAAATTCCCCTGCCCGTCGACCAGCATATATCTCATCGAGAATTCCTGCGCCATTCGCACAACCGTGTCATACACAGCCGTGTCGCCGTGAGGATGATATTTACCGATCGTATCGCCGACGACACGGGCCGATTTTTTGTAAGGCTTGTTAAATGTGTTTCCAAGTTCGCTCATTGCCCACAAAACGCGGCGATGCACCGGTTTGAGGCCGTCGCGGACATCAGGCAGGGCACGTCCGATGATGACGGACATGGCGTAGTCGAGATATGAGCGGCGCATCTCGTCTTCGATATTGATCTGATTTCGTTCTAAAAGTGAATCCATTTATGTAATACTAAATATTGTGTGGTTCCGGCGTTTGTTATAAGGCGTGAGATCCAAAAAATTCTGGAATAAAGCGCGTCTTAACTGTTTTTATATTTTACAGGCAAAAGGCCTGGTTAGCAACCTTGCTAAATCCCCGTTTTCGCTCATTTCCACGGCGCTTTTCTAATCTCCAATGTTTACGACAGAACCGAATCAATTACGTTCTATTGACCATATCGCTCCTAAACCGGTGGTTGAAAAAGAGAATCGGCGCATCCAACGCATTTCGCTGCCGCTACCCGTCCGCGTCGAGGTCAAAGTCGATGCTGAAATAAACTGGAACGAGATAACACGACTCAGCGACGTTTCTGCGTTTGGCGCCGGGTTCACTCTAAAGCGGCATATCAAACGCGGGCGGCTCGTCCTGATGACGATACCGATGCCTCGGCAGCTACGGTCGTATGATTACAGCGAACCGCAATATAAAATTTGGGGCGTTGTGCGTCGTTGCATATCGGTTGGCCGGACGATGCAGGCGCCAGAATACTCAATTGGTGTCGGATTTGTCGGTAAAAATCCGCCTACCGGCTATTTCGAACATCCCTCGACGCTTTACGATATCTCGCACCGCGGAGAAAAGGGAGAGGGATTTTGGCAAGTCGGGCCAGCTGATCTGGAAGCAGACGACAGTAATCTGCCGGTCGATCTACGCAAGCAGACGCGGTTTCACATCCCTGAGTCACTCCGGCTCGAACGTGTTGACGGTTTAGGCAATGTCATCGAAAGCGAGACAACCGTTACCGAAAACATCAGTCTCGGCGGTGCTGCGGTATTTACAACCCTGACGGCTGAGGCTGGTGCATTTTTACGTGTCTCAAGCGACCGTTTTAATGTTACAATACTTTCGGTTGTGCGAGGTTCTCGCGTGGGTCAGGACGGTATTACGCGACTCCATCTAGAGTTTATCGACCGTTTGTTTCCGCTCGAAGGCATCGAATAGATGCCACTCTGCCTCAGGTCACTCACACCTCATAAATTTTATGGGATCTAATAATAGTCTCCAATCGACTACTGCTCCGGAGAATCGACGTGTGGAGAGAACACCTAGCGAACTAAAAACTATCGTCCAGGTAAAGGAAAGCGAAGACGAGACATGGAAAGAGGTTACGAGGGTCACGACTGTCTCGCGTAACGGTGCGGGTTTTAGTCTGCCGCGCCCGTGCAAAGTTGGTCGTCTTATAACGCTCGTGATGCCGCTAGACCCCGCTCTGCGGGCATACGACGAGGATAAGGAACTTTATCCCGTTATGGGCCTCGTCCAGTATTGCAACCCGGGCGTCGTCAATGGAGAAGCCGTTTATCATGTTGGCGTCGGATTTGTCGGCAAGCAAATCCCAGAGAGTTTTAAAGCTGATGCGACTCAAAATTACCGCATCAGCGGTATGAAAAAAGACGGCCTATGGGAGATTACCGAGGCCGATTCGCAGTTTAAGAACCGTAAACAACCGAGATATTGGATATCGCTGCCGGTCACGATCTCGCTGTTGCAAAGGGCTGAACAAGCTGTTGCCAAAGAAGAAACGTATACGAAAAATATAGGTGCTGGCGGCGTCTCAGTCTCATGCTCACTAATGGCCGGTGTCGGTGATAAGGTAAAATTTGCGTGCAAAGAGATCGATTTTTACGCCATTGCGTTGGTGAGAAACCGCAAATCACCAAAGAACGAGAGTCCCACGCTGCACCTCGAGTTTATAGATGACGAACTGCCGGTTGAGAAGGTAATTGCGACCCGCACTTTGACAATCGCAACAGACTGATTGTAAGAGCATCTCTAAAAAAACACGAAAATAGCACGAAACAAGAATTTCTTTTTTTCGTGCTATTTAGTTTTTTTTTGTTCCTCTGACCTTAGCTGTGTGATATCTGTGTGAGCGATTTAAGATCTGAGTGAACGATTCAAAAAAAGACAAATATCCCAATCAGATCGTGGTCGATATGCTGCGGCTGACGGGATATGTCATTAGTAAGTTTTTTTGGTTTATCCGCTATCACGGACGCGAAAATATTCCTCCAAAATCCGTTGGCGGTTTTATCATTGCCGCTAATCATCAGACATATATCGATCCGGTCTGGATATGTTTGCCGATGCGGCGGCGATTGCGCTTTATGGCATTTGACAGGGCGTTTGAATGGAGTTTTATCGGGCCGCTGATCAGGTATTTGGGTGCGTTTCCGGTTTCGTTGGAACTAGGCTCGCTAACGGCGTTGAAGACCGGCATTCGCTCGCTGCGTGACGGCGCGGCTCTTATGCTTTTTCCGGAAGGTGCCCGCGAATTCGCCGATGGCAAAAGCTTTCCATTCAAAACCGGTGCCGTCCACATGGGAATTCACGCTGGCGTTTCGATCTTACCCGTAACTGTCAATGGCGGCCACCGCATCTGGCCGCAGAAACAAAAATACCCGCACTTGTTCCGGAGGGTCGAGATAACCTACCATCCAATGATTCACTTAATCGTGGACAAAACCCTCGATCTCCGTGAAAATCTGAAACTTTGGACTGCTAAATTAGAAGAAATAATTGATCCATCATCAGAAACAATTTAATTTTCCGGTTTTGTGGGAGTTGGAAATCGCATCTGCCGATTATTTCTCAACATCCTTTGCAGCCTAATCCTTTGAGCCGGAGTCAAGTATTTGGGATCGACGCCAAGCGGAAACGGATTTCGCCCGTTTGGGGGCGGGCGGTGTGCATTTGGCGGATTGACGGGATTGACGGGATTGACCCGCATTGTAGTGACTTTGCCTTTCTCATCACGTTCGGTGACTACAATGCCGCCTTGTGGAATCGACGGGTCGTCCACCTGAACGTCTGTCACCTCGCCGAGGTCAGCATCAGTTAATGCGGGGGAAGACTTGCCGGTTCTTGCGTTCTTTGTAGATTCGACCGACCTTTCTGGCTCACCAGGTCGAATATTCTCTGTCATGGTCTGAGATGAATTAGCCTCAGCCGATGTTTCAGCAAAAGCAGAAGGAGATAAGTCTAAATTAGAATTTACCGTCTCGGTGGTGTTCTCCGCGGCCGGGACCGTCGTGCGTATATCGGTTGTGTTTGGGCTCTCATTATTAAGTCCAAAGATAGAAGGCTTTACAAAATACAAACCACCGGCAACCGCCACGCCAACCAAAAGCATCATCAGAGCACCCGCCGCTACACCTAAACCCCGTCCCTTTTGCGGTGGGACCGATGTTGTGGTAGTAGGAATTAGATTTGTCATGGCCTCGGAAACGGACGGCCGGACAGCTGTCGCCTGTGAAACATTACCTGGCAATACCTCCGTTTTAGCATTGCTGTCGTTAAAGGCCACCGCTCTCGTTTGATCGAGCCTGAGCTTTGTCTGCAGGGCAAAAACTTGCTGATCCGGCGTGAAACCTGAGACCGTTACCGGGTCGGCGAAATGTGCATAATTTTCGCTCTCACGCAGCATCCGCCGCATATCAGCGGCTGACTCCGGACGATTGCCCGCATTGAGATCGAGTGCATTTTGCAGCACCCCGGCAACGCCACGCGGAACAGC
>JBBSJK010000102.1:0-8188 GCA_038257355.1 Pyrinomonadales bacterium
TAAAGATGCGTTCGAGCGTCAGGCTTGGGATCCTCCGGACGTACAATCCGCTCAGCGTCAAATGGCGTTGGCATCATTGGCAGATAGTGCAGGACGTGAAAGATAGACGTACGCAGTAGGTCGGTGGCGTAAATTCCGCACTCTATAAGCGAGGTTATATATGCGGTTACTTGCATTTACACGCGATTATTTGATATTGCTGCTCTATGTTGTAAGCGGCAATCACGATACGGCGTATCCGTTAAACCCGATGTGGCGATGGCGGAACAAGGGGTACAGGAGGCTATGATATGTCGCAATTAGCAAATGGCAACAGGCATTTCAATGCGGCGGATCGCATAGCGATCGACTTTCAAGGGAAAACTGTCAAGCCCGAGATGTTTCATCGAATTGCAAATCACGAGATCGACGCAGTCAACGAGTGCATGCAGACCTACGGCGATCTGATCTGGACCATCGCAAAGCAAAAGAGCCGGTCGGTGAGCGGAGCCGAACAACTTACTCAGGAGATTTTCGCCTGCATCTGGCGCTCGGCCAAGAATTTCGATCCGGCTGTATTCAGCAGTAAGAATTTTGTCCTGCTGATCACGCGCCATTGCCTTAAAGAATGGGAATCGAAAAATTCTACATCGCGGAGCCCCGACGCAAAAGTTCAGACTCCTTCACCGACCGGTATACAAGTACGAGTGAGATAATCTCCCCCTCGTTCTTTTAGGTTTTTATAGATCCACGACAATTTTTTCGCCTTTCTGCGTAGCCTCGATACTAATTGAGGCTACGCTTGCGGCACCTTACGGGCGTTGAACGGGCTCTAGATGACGTAAAGCCAGTTTTTTTCTGGTTAAGGGTTAATGGTCACGTACGCGGGTTCGGAAACCTGGCCGTGGGGTTTTCGCCGCAACTCGCCGGGTTCTTTGCCGCAATGTGTGTTAGCGGCACGCAATGAAACTAATTTATACTATATATTATCGTTGTCTTTCTATATAATAAAAAAAAAGTGTTAAAGAAAATAAAAGCTGACGAAAACGAATCGCGTCTGAATCATCTGCTCGGCGCCCTGCCGGACGAGGATTTTGACAGAATCAAGTCGCAACTCGAGTATTTACACTTGCCGCTTGGCAAGGTGTTGTATGAGTCGGGCGACAAGATGTCGCACGTTTATTTTCCCACGACGGCGATCATTTCGCTGCTTTATATAATGGAAAACGGCGGCACCGCCGAGATTGGCATTGCTGGAAACAACGGCCTGATTGGAATCGCACTCTTTATGGGAGGCGAGACGACCTCCAGCCGTGCAGTTGTGCAGAGTGCAGGTGACGCGGTGCGTATGAGTGCTATGGATGTGCGTGCCGAGTTTGCACGCGGCGGCCTTTTTCAAAATCTGCTGCTCCGATATACACAATCGCTAATGACCCAGATTTCGCAGACCGCCGTCTGCAACCGTCTGCACTCCATCCAACAACAGCTTTGCCGCTGGCTGCTGATAAATCACGACCAACTGCCCGCTAACAAGCTCGTAATGACCCACGATTTGATAGCCAACATGCTCGGAGTTCGCCGCGAAGGCGTGACGCAGGCCGCCGGAGCACTACAGGAAATGGGCGTGATCAAGTATTCCCGTGGAACGATATACATTGTCGATCGCAAGGGCATCGAGCGTGTTGCCTGCGAATGCTATCAGGTTGTTTCCACAGAGTACGACCGCCTCCTAGGGGAATACATTCGCACGAATCTACCTGTCACGACCTCACACAATTCCGCATCCGTTCGTTAGCGCACTGATAAGCATTAAACTGTTCATTATGCTTCAGGTTTGAACACCCTAGAATCCGCTCGCCGTTCGAACGCTAGTAAGCGTAAGGAGTTTAAAATGCCCTTCGATGCTTTATCCGGTCTGCTCGCTAATAAAGTTCTCACCGCTCTGCCCGAAATTGACCTCATGCGGATAAAACCCAAGCTCGAACGATTTAAAATGATCTTCGGCGAAACCATGAACACGCCAAATCAGATCGCCGAGCACATCTATTTTCCCGACACGGGAATGATCTCGCTGCTCGGTACGCTCGGCGAAGGTGCAAACCTCGAGATCGGCATCGTCGCGAAGGAAGGCGCCGTTCCGCTGTGCCCGTTCCTCGGCACGCCGTCGTCGCCCGTAAAGGCCGTCGTCCAGGGCGCCGGTATCGCTCACCGCATCAAAACTGCCGATTTTTTGGAAGAATGTGCTTTGTCACAGCCGCTGACCAAAATGTTGCTTCATTTTACCCGCTCGCTGATGCTGCAAATATCTCAATGCGCCATCTGTTTTCGTTTTCACAAGATCGAGGAGAGATTGGCACGTTGGCTGCTGATGTCCTCCGACCGGATGAAGTCGAACGAGTTTATCATGACCCAGCAATACCTCTCTCACATGCTCGGCGTCCGGCGAGAAGGCGTCACCAAAGCCGCCTCGCACCTACAAAACCTCGGCGTGATCCAATACAGCCGCGGCAAAATACACATCCTCGACCGCCCTGCTCTCGAATCCGCCTCGTGCGAGTGCTATGCGATCCTCCTGAAACAGACGTGAGATCGCCGCACTGCTAAATTACCGTTCGCTCCCCGCCATTGCCGTCCCGCGAACTAACCGGTAAGCATCGCTAACACTCTCGCCCCGCCGCTGCTCCTAGATTGCCACCCGCTAATGTGCGCAAACGCACCGACGACTTCTAAAACTACGCATACCCTCATACATTCAAGGAAATACCTCATAGTACGCACACCGAAGATGTCAGCAACGCGCTGATTAATCTTTAGAAAGTGACGCAATTTATGATCGAGATCATTTTTTGGCCTCGAAGCACTTGGTAAATTGTGGACGAGAACTAGGAGCCAAACTATGCAAAACATTCATTTAGTAGCCGACCTTGCCGAAGAAGCGACCACGATAGCGAAAGATATCGAGGCCACCGAGCTGTTTGACGGTCCGCGCCGCAAAATAATCCAGATCCGCCTGCGCGCCGGTGCAACCTTGTCGAAACATAAAGCACAAGAACCTATCACCGTATTCTGCTACGCCGGCACCGGCGTTTTCAACGCGGGCAATGATCTCGAAGACACGCAGAAATTACACGAGGGAATTCTGATAACACTAGAGGGATGCGTCCATCACGAGGCCGTCGCGACCACCGATCTCACACTGATCGTTACGAAATTCAAAGAGAATTAGACGAAGGAGGAGACGAATAAAATGAGAAGACTCTGGATAATATTTGCCGCAGTTTTTGTATTTTCGTTTGCGATACTCGGCTGGGTAGGTACGGAAATATTCCGCCAGGCTCCGCCGATCCCGCGTGAGGTTGTCGCGACCGACGGTGCCGTCCTAATTCCAGCGGAGCAGATAATGAACGGCCAGAATGTGTGGCAGGCAATGGGCGGAATGCAGGTCGGCTCGATCTGGGGTCACGGCTCATATGTCGCTCCTGATTGGACGGCCGACTACCTGCATCGGGAATCATTGTTCATATTGAACGAATGGACGGCGGGGCGATTCGGAGCTGATGGAAGCGCGATGCCGAGCGAGGAACGGGCGGCAATGGTCCAGCGGCTGCAGGACATCATGCGCAAGAATAGCTACGACCAGGCAACGCAAAAGTTGACGGTCGACCCTGTCAGAGCCAGGGCGTTCGAGAATAATCTCGCCCATTACTCCCAGATCTTCGCCAATGGAAGCGACGAATATGCGATTCAGCGTAATGCCCAGTCCGATCCCGCCCGGCTACGGCAGCTCACCTCATTCTTCTTCTGGACCGCATGGGCATCAGCGGCGAACCGTCCGGATAATACGATCTCATACACGAGTAACTTCCCATCGGAACCATTGGTCGGAAATGTGCCGACGAGCAGCTCGATAATCTGGACGGGCGTCAGCGTTATCGCTCTGATCCTTAGCATAGGTGCGATGGTCTGGTTCTATGCTGGTTGGCACAAGGAGGCAACGTCCCCCGACACTCCGGACACTGATCCGCTTATAGGTGAGACGATCACGCCCTCGCAAAAAGCAACGGTGAAGTATTTTATCGTCGTCTCGCTCCTCTTTCTGCTACAGATAGTGATGGGAATAATCACGGCGCATTACGGCGTCGAAGGCGGGGGATTCTACGGATTCCCGCTGGCCGATTATCTGCCGTATGTCGTTACGCGAACGTGGCATGTGCAGCTCGGCATCTTTTGGATCGCCACGGCATGGCTCGCAGCGGGCCTATTCATTGCCCCATATATTTGCGGGTACGAACCGAAATTTCAACGGCTCGGCGTCAACGTCCTGTTCGGGGCATTGCTGATCGTCGTGCTCGGGTCGATGGGCGGCCAATGGGCCAGCGTGATGCATCTGCTGCCCGGCGATCTTTGGTTCTGGTTTGGCCATCAGGGTTACGAATACGTCGATCTCGGCCGCGTATGGCAAATTGCCTTACTGGTCGGATTGCTATTGTGGCTCGGCTTGGTGGCGAGAAGCGCGATCCCGGCACTCAGAGCCGACGGCAGCCGGTCGCTGGTGGTTCTCTATTTGGTGACGACCGCAGGTATCGCGTTCTTTTATGCGCCAGGCCTTTTCTGGGGGATGCGGTCACACCTGACCGTTGTCGAATATTGGCGATGGTGGGTTGTTCATCTTTGGGTCGAGGGATTCTTTGAGGTTTTTGCCACTACCGTTATCGCGTTCCTGTTTGCCCGGCTGAAAGTGATCAGGGCTGATCACGCCGCGTACGCTGCGCTTCTTTCGGCGGCGATATACTTGAGCGGCGGCATCATCGGAACACTTCATCACCTATACTTCGCGGGCACGCCGACGGTTGCGATTGCATTCGGAGCAGTGTTCAGCGCTCTGGAGATCGTTCCGCTCGTTTTTGTTGGATACGAAGCTCTCGAGAACATTCGGCATTCGCGGGCACGGCCTTGGCTCGAACAATACAAGTGGATCGTTTACTTCTTTGTCGCGGTCGCATTCTGGAATCTCGTCGGAGCCGGGGTTTTTGGATTTATGATCAATCCGCCGATTGCTCTCTACTATATGCAGGGGCTAAATACGACGGCGGTTCATGCCCACGGTGCTCTGTATGGCGTGTATGGAACCTTAGGTCTTGGCTTGCTGCTCTTCTGTGCGCGGGCGATGCAGCCGGAGCGCATCTGGAACACGAAGTTGCTTGCTTTCGCATTCTGGGCGATCAATATTGGGATGATGCTCGAGATACTGCTGAGTCTGCTTCCGATCGGCCTGCTGCAGACGTACGAATCGGTGTCGGTCGGATATTGGTCGGCACGCAGTCCGGAATTCATGCAGACGGCGCTCATGTCGAATCTGCGGTGGATGCGCCTTTTTGGCGACACGATCTTTGCGATCGGCGCGGTGGCGTTTGTGTGGTTTGCGTTGAAGTTAATGCTCACGCGCGGCAATAACGGTCACGAGAGTGCCGCTGTAGCCGGACTCGAGTAATAATATGACCCTGCGGCTCGTACAGATCGCGATACCGTTTATCTGGTTTGGGATGGTCGGCGCCATATCCTTCATGGAGGCGCCGCTCAAATTTCAAGCTCCGGGCATAACGATACCTCTCGGATTGGGAATCGGGCGACTGGTATTTTCAACGCTGAACAAGATGGAGATCGTCTGTGCTTTTTTGCTACTCGTCTCCTTTTTTTGGAATCGTCCGAATACGCGAACGATGAATTTGACGTTCGGTTTAGCACTGCTGATCTTGCTCGTTGAAACCGTCTGGTTGCTGCCGGTTCTGGATGCCCGGGCCGAGATGGTTATCGCGGGAACGGCTCCACCATTCTCCAGCGCTCATATTGTCTATATTGTCTTTGACGCTACTAAGTTGATCTCTCTGGCGGTTCTAGGTATTGGGACGACGCGGCGAATGATCTCAGGGGGCCCGTATGAATCCGGACATTGAAAACCGGGTCGATATCGATCGGCTAATGCAGAATTTTTACGAACGAGCTCTGATCGACGACGTCATCGGCTATATTTTCACGGACGTTGCCCATCTTGACCTCAAATCGCACCTCCCGATCATCGGTGATTTTTGGGAAACGATGTTGTTTCGCACCGGCGACTACGCTGCACGCGGGCGTAATCCGATGGAGGTTCACAGACAACTGCATCTCAAGTCGGCGTTCAAGCCGATACACTTTTCTCGCTGGCTCGAGCTGTTCGTGTCCTGTGTTGATGATGAATTTGCAGGGCCGCGAGCGGCGTTCATCAAGATGCGGGCCCATGCGATCGCGAACCGGTTTCAGGAAACCTTGGATTGATAGCTAGTTCCGAAGGAGCTTTTGAAGCGGTGCAATCGAGTCGATAAATATCTTTCCGTGTACAATTCGCAGCAGGCCTTGATCTGCTAAACGCCGGATCACGCGAATCGTTGTCTCGGTCGTGAGGCTCGCCATTTCAGCGATGTCTTGTCGGCGGACAGCAATGCGTACCGGAACATCCGCACCTGATTCGGCAAAAAGCTTGAGCAGAACGCGGCCGACGCGGTGCTCCGGCGAAGCAGTCGAGAGCGTGCGTATCATCGACGTTTTCTCGCGGAGCATGTCGCATGTCCAGCCGATCACCTCGAATGCCAACTCGGGAGACTCACGGATGAGGGAAAGAAAATCTTCTCGTCCGACCTGGAGCAGTTCCGTCCGCTCGGTCGCGATCGCGGTCGAGGGATACGGTTCGCCGTCAAAGACCGGCGGCACTGCAAACATCTCGCCGGCGTGAAAGGTGCCGATGATAATCTCTTTGCCGGGCTCCGGCATTCTGATCATCTTTACCGAACCCGAAATGATGATTGGAAGAAAGTCGGGGTTTCCGCCTCGGTCAAAAATTATGTTTCCTCCATCAAACACTCGACGGCGGCCCAGAGCGAACAAGAGCTGCGTAAGTTCGATTCCAATATTCTCGAGCAACGGTTTCATCGTTGAAGAAAGACGCTCCCACCGAAGGTGATCAGCAGTATCACGCTTACAAAGGCGTTAGTTGTAAAGAAGGCGGCGTTCATTCGCGAGAGATCGTCTGCCTTAACGAGAGAGTGCTGATAGATCATCAATACTCCGACGGCGATCACCCCGGCCAATGCGAGCCAGCCCAAACCCGTGACAAAGTAGAGAATGACAAGCACAACAAATGCCTGTGCGTGGAATAATCTTGCGATCTTAAGTGAGTTCTTAATGCCAAATTTCGCAGGTATCGAGCGAAGTCCAGCTTTGCGGTCGAACTCGAAATCCTGACATGCGTACAGCACATCAAATCCCGCTGTCCACATCAGTACCAAGACCGAAAGTAAGATAGGCACTTCGTCATAAAGCGTGCCTCGCACGGCTATCCATGCGGCTGACGGCGAGATCGCGAGGGCAATGCCAAGGAAAACGTGTGCGAGGGCGGTAACTCTTTTTGCGTATGAATAACCGAGAATGAATAGGAGTGCCACAGGCGAGAGAGCGAACGTCAGCCAATTGAGTAAGTAAGACGACAGCAGAAATACACCGATCGAGATATAGAGAAATGCCCATGCAAAGCCTACTGAGAGTTTGCCGCTGGGAATCTCACGATTTGCAGTCCGGGGGTTTTTGGCATCGATGTCGCGGTCGACTATGCGGTTAAAGGTCATCGCCGCCGAACGCGCACCGACCATCGCGACCGTGATCCAGAGCAACTGCCACCAAGTCGGAAATCCGTTTGCGGCGAGGATCGCTCCGAGAAAGGCGAAAGGCAACGCAAATAGCGTATGCTCAAATTTGATCATCGCGAGCGTCGTTTTTAGTTTTTGCGGCAAAGTGCTCATGCTGTCAGACGAAAACGAAAATTCTAGCACAATACCCGTTGACGTGTGTGCTGAGGTAGTATTATGGGATGCCGAGCGGACGCACGCATGACGCGATAACATTTATTTTGGCCGTTCCTGCCTTTGCGACGGGATACGTGTTTACGAACAGTCTCGACGCGGGAGCAGTCGTTGCGGCGGCGTTCGTATTTGGCGGACTTATGTTCGGGCCCGATCTGGACACGGTTTCGCGGCAGTATTCACGGTGGTTTTTCCTAAGAGGAATTTGGATTCCTTATCGCTCATTTTTCAAACATCGTTCGCGATTTTCTCACGGACTTGTGTTCGGGGCGTTGATCCGCGTCGTTTATTTTATGGGTGTGTTGACGCTCGCGGCA
>JBBSJK010000103.1:0-8160 GCA_038257355.1 Pyrinomonadales bacterium
AATTCGCGAGATGTCGTCAGCCGGCATTGGATTTGGCGGGCATACTGCTAATCACGTAGTTCTGCCGATCGAATGCGGATTGACCGCCGAATCCGAGATCGCCAGAAGCAAACGCGAGCTTGAGACCCAGATCATGCGGGATGTAACGACGTTTGCATATCCGAATGGCGAATATGATCCGGCGATCCGCAAGCTGGTAATCGACGCGGGATTCAAGGTTGCGGTCACGACCGAAAAGAAATTTAACCGCCCGGGAAGCGATCCGTTAGCACTTGGCCGATTTAGCCTATGTGAGGAATCAACGCGAGGAATTCGAGGGGTGTTTTCGCCAAAGATCGCAGCCCTCAGACTAGGCCTATAAGAAACATACAAAATAACTTCGAAATCGCTCTTATCTAGGACCCAACAATAGTAATTTGTAGAATTCGATACTCGTTTTCACCCTACTTTTGGATACTCGTCAGTAGTATTTTTTGGCGCTCTGCCGCGCCGCGACAGAATCAGTCTATTATAAATCGACACCTTCTCCCTTAAAAAGAAATCAAAGCTAAATTGGAAATATATTGCCTTTATATCTTTAGACAACCAAGGAAGTAACTCTTTTGTTTTGTTTGAATACGCGATACGTGACTGATGAATTATGAGTGTAGCAATTATTACAGGTTGTTCGGGTTTGATCGGTAGCGAGGCCACCCGATTTTTTCATGAAATGGGTTTTGATGTTGTCGGCATCGACAACAATATGCGGGAGTATTTTTTCGGCGCGGACGGCTCCGTTGACTGGAATACTAAAACGCTGACGCGAACCTTGCCAAACTTTACTTATTACGGCGAGGACATTAGAGACCAGGAAGCTATCCGGAAGATCTTTGGACGATACGGAAAGGATATTTCGGTCGTGATCCACGCTGCGGCGCAACCGAGCCATGATTGGGCCGCAAAAGAGCCGTTGACCGATTTCAGCGTCAATGCGACCGGAACATTGATAATGCTTGAGGCTACACGCGAGTTTTGCCCTCAAGCTTCATTCATTTTTACCTCAACAAACAAAGTTTACGGCGACACGCCGAACTCGCTACCGCTGGCGGAACTTGAAAGCCGCTGGGAGATAGATGAATCGCACCCGTATTTCGAACACGGTATCGATGAAATGATGAGCATCGATAGCTCGAAGCACAGCATATTCGGCGTCAGCAAGGTCGCAGCCGACGTGATGACCCAGGAATACGGCCGCTATTTCGGTCTCAACACCGGCGTTTTTCGCGGCGGATGCCTGACTGGACCGGCCCATTCAGGGGCAGTCCTCCACGGATTTCTGGCTTATCTCGTCAAATGCGTGGTTTACGGCAATCATTACACAATTTTTGGCTATAAGGGCAAACAGGTTCGCGACAACATTCACTCTAACGATCTAGTCCGGGCATTTTGGCACTATTGTCAGGATCCGAAAGCCGGAGCCGTCTATAACATGGGCGGAGCACGCCATAGCAACTGTTCAGTGCTCGAAGCGATAGAAATTGCCGAAAAAGCGGCAAACAGGCCGCTCAGCTTTAGCATTTCAGAACAGAATCGCGAAGGCGACCATATATGGTGGATCAGCGACGTTCGCCGCTTTCAACAGGATTACCCCGACTGGCAGCATGAATACGACCTAAAAACCATCATCAGGGAGATCGTTGACGCTACGACAGAAAAATATGTCGAGGAGAGGAAATTTGAACGCATCGCGGCATAAGTTCGGCCGATCAGGAGATTTATGCTCGATTTTGGGAAACAAAATGTGTTAGGCGTGGGCATTGATGCGGTCGATTACGAAGCAGCAGTCGAAAAGATCGTTTCTGCCGCCTCGGACCGCCGTCCATTCGCCGTCAGTGCATTGGCCGTTCACGGCGTAATGACCGGCGCCCTTGACGGGATTCACCGTCACCGGCTCAATAACCTAGACCTGGTCGTCCCCGATGGCCAGCCGGTTCGTTGGGCTATGAAATGGCTTTATGGCGTTACGCTGCCAGATCGTGTTTATGGGCCTACCTTGACCCTGAAGGTCTGTGAACGAGCGGCGAAGGATGGCCTCGGCATTTACCTATACGGTAGTCAGGAAGACGTTTTGGCGAAATTCGCAGATAACCTTTCCGAAAAGTTTCGGGGACTTAGAATTGTCGGCAGCCAGCCTTCTAAATTTAGAAACGTGTCGGCGGCAGAGCAAATAGAAATCGCTCAAACGATTCGCGACAGCGGTGCTTCGATAGTTTTGGTCGGGCTCGGATGCCCGAGGCAGGAAACCTGGGTCTTTGAGAACCGCGACCTGATAGGGATGCCGATGATGGCCGTCGGGGCTGCCTTTGATTTTCATGCGGGCACGGTTTCACAGGCGCCTGATTGGTGCCAGAAACGCGGTCTTGAGTGGCTTTATCGCCTCGTCCAAGAGCCGCGACGTCTCTGGAAACGATACGTCTATCTAAATCCGCTGTACATAATGCTGGTATTCCTGCAATTCACAAAATTACGCTCCCTTGCCCTCGAAGACAACATTTCACCAACGGGTAAGATTCGATTCGGTTGATCTGCGGTGTCAGACGTGACTATTCCAAAAGAAAATTTTTTGGGCGCTACTTGTACAGCTCCGGTAAGCGGCCGTTCGGCCTCCGTATCTGTGTCTCTTATTTTCCTAGGTCTCATTTTTCTAACTTCGTGTCTGGTCAAAGCGACGACATCGGTGGACACAAAAGAAGTACAACTGCCGAAAAGTGAGCTCGCACTTAGGCAGGCAAACGAAAACATTGAAAAATACAGGAAAGGCGATGTCAGGATAAGGGTGATAGACGCTCGCGGACGAGCCGTTCAGGGACTGAAACTGCAGATCAAACAGATTTCGCACGATTTTAAGTTTGGCTGTTATTTGAAAGTTGATGATCTGGCTCCCGAAAAATTACCCAATTACGAGCGATATTTTTCCAGGCTCTTTAACTATTCAGTGATAGGCAATTACTGGGATTTTGTCGAAAACAAGCAGGGGTCTGCGGACTTTACCTGGCTTGACCGCGAAGCGGCATTGAGCCGCAAACTTGGAGCACGGGTTCAAATGGCCCCGATACTTTGGGGAACAAACGACGCCGGCACGCCGAAATGGCTTCCGCGAAGTAAAGACGCATTGATGCCGATTCTAAAAGTCCGAGTACAGTCATCCGTGATTAAAAGCGGTAATTTGATCGACGAATTGGAGGTTGTCAATGAATCTCTTGCTCCGAAAACAGATAAATTCGCCGAGAGCGTCGGCGACGAGTATATTGCGTCGGCATTTAACTGGGCACGCGAGGCAGGCCCGAACAAAAGGCTCCTGATCAATGAATACGGCGTGTTCGGCTCGGTCGCCGCTCATAACTACAATAGCGATACGTATTTTGTGCTATTGGAAGATCTGATAAAACGCAAGGTCGCGATCGATGTGATCGGGATACAGGCTCACGCAAACGGGGAATGGTATTCGCCGGCGGATGTAGCCGAGCAACTCGAGCGATATGCCTCATTGGGTAAACCGATCCAGATCACTGAATTTAGTGCTCAGACGCTTCAATACGACGATCGAAAAACGCCGATGCAGATCAGCGGTTCCTATCGGAAAGGCGTTTGGGACGGCGAAAAGCAAGCCGAGTTCTATCGCGAATTTTACACGATCGCCTTTGGAAATCGGCAGGTCGAAGCGATCACAACCTGGGGGCTCGACGATGAACGGTCATGGCTACCGGGTATCGGATTGTTAGATAAGGATGGAAGGCCAAAGGCGTCATACACGACGCTTGATTCCCTTATCAACAAGGAGTGGAAAACCTCGATCGAAGGGGCAACGGATGAAAACGGAAGACTAGAGTTTTGGGGGTTTTATGGAAGTTACGAAATCCATGTTGTCGGATCTAAAATGGGCGAATCGCACAAATTTGCCATGGAGAAAGGTAAATCGAACGAATGGGACGTTCGACTCAGCAAGTGATAGGTGAGAGACATCTATAATCGCGTGACGAGTATTCTGCCCGATACTCGCTGGGCAAACTGCTGATCAGTGAATGGTTGAAGTGTTTTTGGAGCAACGGTCCGACAGAAATTGTTTTCCTAACCACGACGACTCCAAAAAAGAAACTTTGCGAAACGGACGAGAGAAGGCCCGCAGTTTTTATATATTTTTTGGCTTCGACCGTTCGATGCTTTTTGTAGTGGAAATACTGTGTCATTAGCCGTATTTGGAGACTGAGATTCGGTTATACGCGGGTAACTAAATTAGTGAAGCTTCGACAGTGGAACTACATTCGATGACCACTCGGGATCGGAATGGCCCTCGCAACGTACACTAGACTTTGCGTCGAAGATGCGCTGTCGGATACGCGACTTACGACTACGAAAGATTTGAAAAATTGTTGGCGTTGTTGGGTCTATCTAGGAATCGAGTCCATTTATTTCCAAGCTCTACGCGGATTTGATTTACGATTTGATTCGGCGGCTCTAAAGATAGCATATGGAGTTCGCAGAGGTGGAGGCAATCCGGATCTGTACGGAATAAGGGATTTAGCGAATTTTTTTAGCAAGATGCAAACATTCAAAATCGGCAAAAAGCTGGTTTGATTATAAGTTAATTTGAGGTCATGAAAATGGATTACACTGAACGATTTGCCGACAATGTCTCGGTAGTGATAGCCACCACAGAGGATGCGTTCGAGCTTATCCGCGACGATTGGCAACAACTTTTTGCGAAAGCTGGATGTTCTCCCTTCTTGTCCTGGGAGTGGCAATCGACATGGTATCGATCATTTGGTGGGGATAGTGAACTTTTCATTTTGAAAACGTATCGTGGCGACCAACTTATTGGCATTCTTCCGCTCCGGGTACAGGAGAAAAGATTTCTCGGCATGCGAGTCAAACGGGTTGGCTTTATAGGCGAGGTCGAAGGAGGAGCGGACTACCTGGATTTGATCGCCCGGCCTGAAGAGAAGGCAGAGATCTTAAAATCAAATATCGATTTTCTTAGGAACGAGCATGTTTTCGATTTAGTCTGTCTGGACAGTCTGGCCTCGAACTCTCCAACAGCCGACATATTGCGGTGTGCTCAAGGCGGCGACAAAGGCGGACGGTTTCGTTACGTCGAATCAAACAAATCAGTCTGCCCTAAAATCGATCTCACCCGTGGCCTGTCGACCGTACTCGCCGAAAGCAACCGGCCAAAGAGCTATAAACGTCGGTACCGCAAACTTGAAAAGATGACAGGTTTTGAATTTCGCTCGATTACGTCACCGCAAGAGACGAGAAATGCGTTTGAGCGTTTTCTGCAGCTTCATGAAAGCCGATGGGCCTCGATCGGCGGATCGGAGCTGAGCGGACATCCGCGGCTGGCCTCATTTCAACGGGATGTAGTTCGTGCAATGACCGACACCGGACTGCTCAGGTTTGACGAGCTTTGGATCGAAGGCGAATGTCGGAGCTCGATTTACGGCTTCGACGACGGATGTACTTTTTTTAATTACAATGTCGCCTACGATCAGGAGTGGGCGAAGCTTAATGTGGGACTTGTTCTTTTAGAGCTTTCCATTAGCGGAGCGTCAGAACGGGGTAACTCTGTATATGATTTTTTGCGGGGCGAGGAGCCGTATAAGTTTGATTGGGCGAATGGGCGCGAACAGTTACTGACATCGACGCTCGTGCGCAATTCGTTACCGGCTCTCGCAAGCGTCGAATTTGCCCGATTTGCTCAGAAGCTGCGTCGAACTTTGACATTAGTCCTGCCCGAAAGCCTCGCCGAGGTAGTTAGAACTAAGCGACGTTTGAGACAGCGTCATGTGCGGCTGTCCGATAACCGACATTGAAGAACGTGAGGCGTAGATTATGAATCAAGATCTTTCAATAGTAATTATCGGCCGTAACGAGGAGCAATCAATCGCCCTATGTGTCGTTGCCGCCCAAGCCGCTGCCGAACAGATCGGCGGGGCTGAGATTATTTTCGTTGACTCAGCCTCGATCGATAATACCGTTTCCGTGGTTCGATCTTTAGGTGTCAAAGTTGTGGCGATGCCGCCGGAGATTAAACTTTGCCCCTCGGCCGGGCGTTTCGTCGGCTCGAAGTATGCACAAGGCGAATTCATTTTGTTTCTCGATGCAGACACGCTTATCTATAAAGACTTTCTCTCCGCCGCAATAGAACATTTTCGTCTTGATCCGTCTCTCGGCGGCGTAAATGGACGGATCGACGATCTCGACGAATGCGGTGAAGTAATCGATGGGTACGAAGAAAGATTCGACGACATTGCTGATGTCAAATGGCTTCGCGGCCCGGCTTGTTTTTACCGCAAAGACGCACTTCTGGCTGTGGGATCGTTCAATCCAAATGTTGCGATGGAGGAGGAAGCCGAACTCGGCCTGAGGATCGTTCGAGCGGGTTGGAAACTGCAGATTGTCCCAATACCTATGGCGTGCCATACGCGTTGTTTTCACGTGGAAACCTTCTCGGGCATGATCTCAACATTCAAACGCGACTTTGTTTCGGGACGTTTGGGCGAAATAACAAAAACTATTCAACACGCGTTTCAGGCTGGCAACGGGTTGGCATTCTGCTGGTTACGACTCCAAACAACAATCATTTTCTTCGTCTGGCTCATCGTGTTGGCGATATGTTTGTTGTTGCCCGAACCGGTTAACCCGAAACTCATCCTTGCTGCATTATTTGGTTTTGGCCTTCTGGCAATTTTTGCAAAAAAACGGAATATTTTCCTAACCCTTCTATTTATTCCTAATAAAATTCTATGCTTGGTCGATCTGTTGGCCGGAATTCCCAAAATAAGTTTAACGAGTTCACAATATCACCACCTCAACCCGATTGATCGATCGCCCGACGAAGCGTGTAATCTGCGATGAATAATAAACGCGAAAATGGCATCTAATTTAAGTGCCCTTAACGCTTAATTTAATTGGCTCCGCAGGTAAGACTCGTGCCCTTATACCCGTTGTTAAAATGCCAGGTCTCGCGGTAACATACGTAACTGCCGGTCAAGGGTAACTTTTTAGCTTACTATTTTCATCAGGATCCCATTCCCTTCAGAAACTCAAGACCCTCGATACCCTCGTTACGTCCGTATCGAGATTATTTGACTATAGGGCGCCTTTACCAGTGCGATGTAATGGTGATAACCACAAAAAGATGGCCGCCTGCGAAATGGCTATCTCGATCCATACCATCTCGTTCCACCTCAGAAACATCAATGAAAAGTTGTAAGTCCTCTCCAAAACCAAGGCGTCGCCGGAGCCCTTCGCGGACATCTGGCTTGATTAGTCAAAATTCATCCGCCGCATCAGTTCGATAAAGCGCTGTTCATTTCGGAGATTGTTCCATTTCGGCTCGACTTTAAGAAAAACTACTTTCGGATCGCGCTGTTCAAAGGCTGTTTCAAGCCATTCGAGCGATTTCTCAGTTTTACCAAGCCCGTTATAAATCATCGCTAAATGATTCGGCGGAACGAAACGGGTCGTTGATAGTTTCAGTAGTTCGTTCAGTAAGGCTTGGGCTTCGTTGCGTTTGCCCGATTTCGCGAGAGCGTAGCCCTCAAAGGCGAGAGACACGGTTTGAGCGGGAGCAAGCTCTTTAGCTTTGCGGGCTTCGGCGACGGCTTCCGCGAACATTCCTTTTTCGATGTAGACGCTCGAAGCGAATAAATGCGGAAACCAGAAATTCGGCGCGAGCTCAAAGGTTTTGTTCAATCGTTCTAAAGCTTCATCAGTTCGACCAGCATGATTTAAAATTTGACCTTCGAGCGCACCGGCAAACGGAAACAGCGGATCGAGTTCGCGGGCACGTCTGGCTTTGACGAGTGCTTCGTCGTGTCGCCCCAAATTGGAGAGCAAATGGGCGTAAAGAAGATGAGCATTGATGTCGTCGGGGTTGAGTTCGAGAGCGCGTTTGTATTGATTTTCGGCTTCGCTCCAGTTCCAATCGCCCCAAAAAAGCGTCGAACCGAGAGTGGTATGACCGTCGGAAAGATTTTCGTCAAGCTCGACTGCTCTGAGAGCCGCCGTTTTCGATTTCGGCATAAATTCGGTCGGCGACATCTCGCTACCGACCGCCAGCGAGCGATATGCATCCGCTAGTCCGGCGTAGGCGAGCGCGTAATTCGGATCAATTGCGAT
>JBBSJK010000104.1:0-7973 GCA_038257355.1 Pyrinomonadales bacterium
ACCGTTGTCATCACCGACTCAGAAGGCGTCCAAAGAACAGCAGTTACCAGCTCGTTTGGTATCTACACGTTCGAGGACATCGAGGTCGGCGAATCATACGTCATGGGCGTTTCAGCGAGACGATACCGTTTCGCCTCACGCGTGGTCAACGTCTCTGACAACCTCGCAGACGTTAACTTTGTTGGACAGGAATAACATCCTCTCCATCGCTTAAACAAAAAAGGCGGCCTTCGGGCCGTCTTTTTTGATGAACAGTATGCGGTTAGCAGTGTTGAAGTTCAAATTACTCTCAACTCTGCACTCTCCATTTTAAAGAGCTACTTCACAGTAAACTTTGATCGCACTTTTGGCATTCTTTAGGGTGTCGAATAGTTGGGCGAATTTATCGAGTCCGGCGACCGGATGAGTAAGCAGCCGTGAGAGCCAGCCGGGATATTCGAGTTCGGCTTGGGCCATATCTTTCACTCCGCTTTCAAAGTATTCACGGTTGGCGTTTACCGTACCGAACATAACTTTGTTGCCGAGCACAAATTCTAGATTGATTTTGTCGGCAGGAACCTCGATGACACGATTGCCGCCTGTCACGCTCGAGAGGATGAGCACACCATTTTTAGCGACTGCCTGCATTGCATCAAAAACAATCGGGGAATATCCGGTTGCCTCAAAGATGATGTCGAACCCGCCATTTTCCTCGGCATAATCTTGCACCGAAATATCATTAGTTGAGACATACGCAGCTCCCAATTCCTCGATCATAACGGAATTTAGATAAGGTTTTGGTTTGAGGCCAAAGGTAACAACTTCTATTTCTTTCAGTCTGAGGACGAGGGTCGCAAGAAGGCCAATCGTGCCCGCACCCAAGACGGCGGCCCGCTTTGGCTTCCAGATACGTAGACGGCGTTGGATCTCATATGCTTGAGTTATCCCTTTCTGTACTACGGCGAATGGTTCGAGCAGAACTCCGACATCTTTTAGTCCCTCGGGTAGTTTTATTAAAAATCGTGCGTCGTCGACATAATACTCCACCAGATACCCGTGACGCAGATTGATGCCGCGTTCGAAATAGATGTCGCCGGTTGTCATATCGCTTGCCCCGATCAGATCATAAATGCTCGTGCCCGGACGGCGAACTGTGGCCACAACATAGTCGCCTTTTTTGAGACCAATGACTTGAGCGCCGATCTCCTCGACCACGCCAAAGTTTTCGTGACCGATGACTAGAAAATCCTCGCCAACGGGCGCCGCTCCGTATTCAGCATTATTGATCTCGCGATCCGTGCCACAGACTCCGACGCGTAGCACCTTGACTAGGACGCCGCGTCCGTTCGCAATATCGTCGACCGTCGGCATCGGCATTTCGGCCAAATGAGCGGAATCGGGGATGCCTGGTTTTACTGCAATAGCTTTCATGATCTTTCCTGTTTGCTTAAAAACGTATTATTGATCCATTTTAATTCGCAAAAGCTCGGCGACGCTCCATGCCTGAGCGGCGCAGCCGCGTGGTGCGTGATGGCGAGCTGCGTCGAATATTTCGGACACCTGCCCGATCATGGCCTCCGTGAGATGAGCCTCAAACCCTGTTATTAAAGCGGTGACATTTTCCTCTGTCCCGGCATCTGCCGCGTAAACCTTGCGGTATGCGTCAATAAAAGGCCCGATCAGCCAGCCCCAAACCGTCCCCTGATGATACGAGGCATCGCGATCAAGCGGCGAACCGATATATATCGGAGCGTAATGGGAGTCAGACGGTGACAGCGTCCGCAGGCCGTATGGTGTGAGGAGCTCGGCTTCGACCTTTTTGACGACCATGAGTGCCGTCTCGTTGTCGAGCA
Source organism: Pyrinomonadales bacterium (assembly GCA_038257355.1). Lineage (GTDB taxonomy): Bacteria > Acidobacteriota > Blastocatellia > Pyrinomonadales > Pyrinomonadaceae > OLB17. The sequence goes on from JBBSJK010000104.1 coordinate 1,833, forward strand.
TCATGTGTGGCAGACTTACGGCGAAGATCTGATTTGGTCTGATGGACGCATCTTTTTCGTCACCATCGATAACATCGAATAGACATTGCCCTGCCTCATTCCAAAACTGGCCATTAAAACTGTCTTTAGCGATCGCAGCCATTTTGGAGAATTCTGACTGGTTTACTTCATCGCCAAATCGGGCGGCGAGTTCGGACATAATGCAAAGGGCGTTGTACCACAACGCCTGAATCTCGACGGCCTTTCCAGTCCGCGGAGTGACCACCCAATCGTCGATCTTGGCATCCATCCAGGTCAATTGCACACCCGGTTCGCCGGCATAAAGTAGGCCGTCGGTGTCGACGTGTATTTGATAGCGCGTACCTCTGACATGCCACTCGATAATGCGTTTCAGCTTTTCGTAGAGTTGGTCGCGGACAAAATCGTAATCGCCGGTTGACTCGGCATATGCCCGTATCGCCTCAAAAAACCAGAGAGTTGCATCTACCGTGTTATATTCGGGCGATGCGCCGACATCGGGAAAGCGGTTTGGCAGCATTCCCTCGGAAATATGCTTGGCAAACTCCGTCAAAATACTGTTGGCGATCTCCGGACGGTTTGTCGCAATCGTCAGGCCGCTTAAGGCGATCATCGTGTCGCGGCCCCAATCCGAAAACCAATGATAACCGGCAATTACGGTCTTGCCGTTGCCGCGTGAGACTATAAACTGATCCGCCGCGAGGACAAGCTGCGACGTAAAATAGTCTTTCGCACCGACAATCTCGATCAGCGCGGCTCGCCGGGCGATCTCTGTAGTCTCGAATGATTTGGCGGCGGCTATCTTTTCCGGTTCGGTCGATGAAATAACGATGGCGTCAGACGACAGGTCAAATTTAAGACTGAATGGCTGAAACAGGTCTTCACGATAATCGAATCCGCGTTCCTGCTCGATGTCATATTCAAAATCGTAATACCAATTGCCTTGAGGCTCAATCGCGGTTGCGTTATGTGTAAAGTGGAGGGCCGGCATCGCGGCATAAGGTTTGATCGAGATAAAATTTTCCTCGATTTGAACGTCACCATTAAATGCGGCATCCTCGCGACGCAGATGGTGATGATCGCGGAAAGCCAACAGGGGCCTTAATTCGATCGCAGATTTTAAATTTGAAATTTCAGATTTGTTATTAATCGTCCACCGGCAGACCGTTGAATTTTCACCATGAATCATAAAGACAGATTTCTCGATCTCGATACCACTCACATCAAATGTCCATACCGGGAAAGGGTCGAGACGAAATTGTTTCAGAAACTTGCAGCCGTACGGATAGATTTTGCCTGGGTATCGATTGCAGGACAATTCGTAACGCTCGCCACCCAAAATTAGCGTCTCCTCAAATTTTGAAAGTAAAACCATTCGGCCCAGCGGCGGACGGGTCGCCGCCACGAGCAGGCCGTGATAGCGACGGCTGTTAGCCCCAGAAACGGTCGATGAAGCATAACCGCCGATACCATTCGTCTCGAGCCATTCACGTGAGGAAGAGCTCTCGTATTGGCTGCAGATTTCCGGTGTGAGTTTAATCATTAAATCGATCCTCTATTCTCCGCTTTGCTGTAATAGTTTTGCGACCAGGCCGGTCCAGCCGGTTTGGTGGCTGGCACCGAGACCGGAACCGTCATCACCGTGAAAGTACTCATAAAATAATAAATAATCACGGAAATGCGGGTCGGTCTGAAATTTTTCCAAGTCACCATAAACAGGCCGTTTGTCATCAGCATCTTTTAGGAAAATATGAGATAGACGCCGCGATAGTTCCTGCGAAACTTCCCAGAGATTCATCATATTGCCCGATCCGGTTGGACATTCGACCTTGAGGTCGTCACCGTAATAATGATGAAACTTTTGCAGCGATTCGATTAGAAGATAATTGACCGGAAACCAAACGGGGCCACGCCAGTTTGAGTTGCCGCCAAACATACCGCTCATCGACTCGGCGGGTTCGTAATCGACGCGATGCTCCTGGCCATCGACTTCGAGAATATAGGGACAATCCTGATGAAATCGCGATAGTGCCCGGATGCCGTGGGGAGATAGAAATTCGTTCTCATCGAGCATTATTTTTAATACGCGCTCCAGCCGGTCGCGAAATGCAACGGCTAGCATGAGACGCTGACCCAGGCCGGGCTTTCGGGCACAGTTTATCTGGGTCGTCAGATCGGGGCGGTTGTCAATAAACCACTGCATCCGCCGCTGAAAATTGGGAAGCTGCCGCAAAACATCCGGCTCAATCGTCGCAACCGCAAACAGCGGTATCAGCCCGACCATCGAACGCACTTTTAGCGTGATATTGTGCTTAATGCCGGGCATATTAAGGACATCATAATAGAAACCGTCATGTTCATCCCAAAGTGATATTCCCTCGTCGCCTATGTGATTCATCGCGTAGGAAATATATACGAAATGCTCCCAAAATTTACTGGCGACATCCTCGTAAGTGTCATCCTCGATTGATAATTCGAGAGCGATGGCGAGCATATTCAGGCAATACATGGCCATCCAGCTCGTACTGTCTGACTGGACGAGCGAGCCGCCTGTCGGGAGCGGTTTTGAACGGTCAAAAACCCCGATGTTGTCGAGACCGAGAAAGCCGCCTTCGAATACATTCTTGCCGTCGAAGTCCTTACGGTTTACCCACCAGGTGAAATTGATCAACAGCTTTTGAAAAACGCGGGCGAGAAACGTGCGGTCACCGGTGCCGGTCTTTTTTTTCTCGATCTGGTAAACACGCAGAGCCGCCCAGGCGTGAACCGGCGGATTTACATCACCAAACGCCCATTCGTATGCGGGCATCTGCCCGTTTGGGTGCATATACCATTCGCGAAGCATCAAAATAAGCTGCTCTTTTGCAAATGCGGTATCGATAATGGCGAGCGGAATGCAGTGAAAGGCGAGGTCCCATGCCGCGTACCACGGATATTCCCATTTATCGGGCATCGAGATAATATCTGAATTAAAAAGATGGGCCCATTTTGTATTTCGGCCTTCGAGACGCGAATCGGGTGGTGGTGGCATGGCCGGATCGCCCTCGAGCCAGTCATTGATAACGTAATGATAAAACTGCTTTGACCACAACATCCCAGCAAATGCCTGCCGCTGCACGTTTTTTGCGTCCAGCGAAAGTTCGGCGGGGGCAATATCGTCATAGAATTCGTCCGCCTCGCTAATTCGCTTTGCAAAAATATCGTCAAAATCGTCAAATGCTCCCTTTTTCTGCTTTGTGTTGTATGCCGCCTTGAGTGAAAATTCTTCCTCGGCGAACCTGAGCCGGATAGTGACTTGCGATTTTCCGGGTATGTTAATCTGATAATTCCCCGCTGCCTTGGTGCCAGTCTTATTAGGATTAACTGCGTCCGTTTGCCCGTTTACAACGTAGTCGTTTATACCGTCTTTGACGTAAGGTGTGTGGTTTGGTGTGCAGAAGAGCCGCGCGTTATTTGTCTCGTTTTCGGTATAGAGTAATTCGGGTGAGCCGTCAAAATGCAAAAACCGCGCGCCAGACGTTTCGCCAGTGACGGTAATCACGTTATCGCGCATAGTAGACAGACTACATTTAGGAGCCTTGCTGGTCCATGACCAGTCATTTCGCATCCACAGGGTCGGCAGCACATTTATCGCGGCGTCATCGCTACTGCGGTTTGCTATAGTGATCTTTACCAGAATGTCCTCGACATCGGCTTTGGCATATTCGACAAAGACATCAAAATATTTGTCTTCGTCGAAAATTCCGGTATCAATCAGCTCAAATTCGCGGCCGCTCTTGCTACGATTGCGGTTTTCCAGGATCAGCTTTTGGTATGGAAATTCGGCCTGAGGATACTTGTATAGAAATTTCATATACGAGTGCGTCGGCGTCGAATCAAGATAATAATAGATCTCCTTTACATCCTCGCCGTGGTTGCCCTCGTTACCAGTCAGGCCAAAAAACCTTTCTTTCAGGATAGGGTCATTTCCATTCCACAAGGCGACCGCAAAACAGATGTCTTGCCGCCGGTTGCAGATTCCGGCGATGCCGTCCTCGTTCCAGCGATAGGCACGCGAACGGGCGTGGTCGTGTGGAAAGTATTCCCACGCCGAGCCGTACGCCGAGTAATCTTCGCGGACCGTCCCCCAGGCCCGCTCGCTAACATATGGCCCCCAGCGTTTCCAGTATTTTGTTCTTGCGTTCGATTCCGCAAGGCGATCCTGTTCGGCATTCATAAGCAAAAAATCTACTGCCACTATTCCCGTATGTTCATCGCGCAATTTGATAATAGAACAATTAACAAAGCGGCGAAAAGACCGCACGTTCCAATTTTTCATATAAAGCCTTTGCCCGTCGAGCGACCGCAGTTGTAATACTGAATAAAAACGGGATTTAGCCCTCTGATACAGTTGGTGTAATCTAATGTTATGAAAAAAATTACCAGTATTTTTGCACTGATTTTTGCTTTCCAGCTATTTGTTTACAGCCAAACTCTCGATGAAAAACTCAGGGAGATCGACGCTTATGCAAATACGGTTATGACAACCTGGAAAGGGCCGGGCATGGCGATCGCCGTCGTTAAGGACGACAAGGTTGTATCGGCAAAGGGATATGGCGTACGCGAACTTGGCAAAACTGATACCGTCGATGCGAACACAGTATTTGCCATCGCTTCAAACTCAAAGGCCTTTACAACTGCCGCCCTCGCCATTCTGGTTGACGAGAAAAAAATCGCATGGGATGACAAAGTGTCGAAATATCTGCCTGATTTTCAGTTGTACGACCCGTGGGTGACGAGCGAACTGACCATTCGAGATCTGGTGACGCACCGCGTCGGGCTCGATACATTTAGCGGTGATCTGCTGTGGTATGAGACGACATATTCGCCGGACGAGATATTGGGGCGGGTGCGTTTTTTGCCGCGTGTTTCTAGTTTTCGGACACGGTACGGTTATCAAAACCTGATGTTTATCGCCGCCGGAAAGGTTGTTGAAAAGGCGTCTGGTAAATCCTGGTGTAATTATGTGACCGAACGGATACTGACGCCGCTCAATATGCTGAGAACGACGTGCAGCATCAATAATCTGACCGATAATGCCGCCTGGCCGCACAATGAATCGGGAGGCACTCTGCGAAAGCTGAGTCGCGGAAACGTCGATGGCTCGGCAGCGGCCGCGGCCCTAAACTCGTCCGTCACAGATATGACTAAATGGATCAGGACGCAGCTCGGGAAAGGTAAATTTGAGGGCAAACAGATCTTTAGCGAGGCCCAGGCATGGCAGATGCACCAGCCGTTTCTCGCCCAGCAGATTAGCGAACCAGCGTGGAAGGGCAATCCGACACGGCATTTCTCGGGCGTAGCAAGCGGCTGGTTTGTCTATGATTACTACGGTCGGAAAATCGTCAATCACAGCGGCGGCCTTGACGGAATGCTCTCATACACTGTGCTGATACCAGAGGAAAACGCGGGCTTTGTAATTTTGACAAACAGCGAATCGCCGGCGTTTCTCATTATGATGAATAAGATTCGCGACGTACTCGTCGGTGCCCCAAAACGCGACTGGAACGAGGAAGCCAAACCCCAGGTCGCCGCCCGGAAGGCAACCGCCGAAGCCGAGATCAAGCGGATCGACACTGCCCGCGTTGCTAACACAAAAGCGACCCTCACAAATTCGTCATATACAGGAACATATACGGATAAGATGTACGGAAACGTCACTATCACCGAAGAGAACGGCAAGCTCGTAATGCGTTTTCTGCCGTCGCCAAACTTTGTCGCCGATCTTGAACACTGGCACTACGATACATTCCAAATCAAATGGCGCCCCTCGGTTTCGTACAATTTTCCACGTGGTTTTATAACCTTTACCATCGACAAAGATGGCAAAACTGATCAACTAAAAGTCGATCAGCCTAATAATGACTTTTGGTTTTATGAGCTAGATTTGAGGAGGGCTCATTAGGGCGGTGGATTGTTGACACTTCTTAACTCGACAAAATCACAGCGTTTGTGTCAAAATTCTCTTTCTACACATCATTTGTTTAGAAAATACGTTTTAGGAGAACTTTGTTTTTAATGTCAGAAGAAGCAGTACAAACCGCCGAGGCTCCGGACGAAACTCCGATGGCCGCAGCGGAAGAA
>JBBSJK010000105.1:0-7787 GCA_038257355.1 Pyrinomonadales bacterium
ACACCAGACGGCCGCGGCCTCAGAAATGCGAGAGTGACGATCACGGACTCAAACGGCGTCAATCGAACTGCCACAACCAGCTCGTTTGGCCATTACAAATTCGAGGATGTCGAGATCGGCTCGACCTTTGTAATGGGCGTTGTGTCAAAACGTTTCCGGTTTACGTCTCGCTTGCTGCAGGTAACCGATAGCCTCTCTGAAGTGAACTTTACGGGTCAGCAGTAATCATATATGTGCCCGCAAGGCGGTCTGCGGCTCACCTTGCGGGCAACATTCACCACGTATCGTGTTTATAAAAATAGATGTATAAAAAAATGAAAAGAATTACCAATCTCCGGTTACTCGGCCTCGCGGCCATGGTTTTGATCGCAATGCAAACGACGGCTTCGGCGCAGTTTTTGAATGAAATAGAGATAGATCCGCCATCAACAATGAGTGATGCTTGCCAATTTGTGGAACTGAGCGGTACGGCGGCCAGTGTCGCAGAGCCAAATACGTATTTTCTCTCTGTAAACAGCGACGCGGGCAACTTCGGCTTTGCAAACCAGGCGTTAAATATTGGCGGCCAAGCTTTTGGTGCAAACGGGACAATTGTTTTGGTCAATACTCTCAGTGATTGTCCAAATCGCGTCTATGGAACAGGATCAAACCGGATTAACTATTTCAGCCCGCTTCGTATCGGGAGCGGTTCAGAAACATATCTGCTCGTCCGCAGCACGGCCCCGTTGGCCACGGGTCAGGACCTCGATACGAATGACGATGGTATTTTCGACGCGGGGTTTGGTATAACGGTGCTCGATGGTTTTGCACTGATCGTCAATCCTGAGGAAGAATATGTTTACGGTGCCACGACCGGGGTCGTAAATATCAGCAACACGACCTCGCTCGACCAGCCGGATGCGGTGACGCGGTTTCCTGGCAACACTACTCCATTTTTGGTAAGTTCCTTTTATTTCGGAGAGTTAGATGGAGCGCCGGATGAGACGACAGTTTATGCGGCCCCATTTAGCCCAAATTTCCCGACTGGTGGTGTTTTGACGCCCGGCAATGTAAATGCACCAATCTCAAGCTCAGGTTTTTCTATCTCTGGACAGGTAACCACGCCAGGCGGCCTGGGCCTGCGTAACGCCATTGTCGCCTTGACCAACTCGCAGGGAGTCAGAGTGACAGCTACAACCAGCTCGTTTGGAATTTACTCATTTAACAACGTTCCGTCTGACGGTACATACATCCTGGGAGTGTCCTCAAAACGCTATCGTTTTAACGTCAGAACACTCACGGTTAATGGCAATCTGACAAATATTGATTTTGTGGGTCTAGAATAATGCCCATTTCTATAAATAAATTTAGAGCTTGCGGCCTTCGGGCCGCTTTTTTATGCAGGTTTATGTTTGCAGTATTAGAATGCGGTCAGGCGGCAGGCCGAGCATGCAGACATCGCCGACATTGAGGCCTACAATCGTAAAAACGCGTGTTTCCAGTGCTAACCCGTCGGCATCAAAGCGAATCAGGCTTGTCGAGCCGCTAAATTTTATACTTGTGACGACGCCTCGAATTAGGTTATCTTCTGGAAATGAAGCTCCCATCGACAACGAAACATGTTCGGGCCGGATCGAGAGTGTTAAATTTTGATTAATGGCACCTAGACGGCTTTTTTCGACAGCCCTGGCAAAAATTCGGTGGTTGCCGTCGATGGTTTGAAATTCTGGCCGATCGGCGTCGGTCGAGCTGAGACGGCGAGCCAACAAGAGATTAGTGCCGCCTGAGATGATTGCGGCGTCAACAGTCTTTGGGTTTTCGTATATCTCCTGCGCCGTGCCGGTCTGTTTAAATTCACCGCCTGAAAGAATTGCTGCCTCATCGGCTAGAGAAGCGATCTGAAAGAAATCGCTAGACGCAAAAATGACCATCCGCTCTTCAGTGCTCACCCATTCTCGCAGTTTTTCAAAACATTGTTTCCGCACTTGCTCACTCATCCGGCAGAAAGGGTCGTCAAGCAGCAAAATTTTATCTGCATTCGAGACTGCTACTTCAAATCGTTGCAGATGACTTTCTCCAGTTGATCTTTTTGATGAACTGCCGGTAAAAATACTAAAAATATTACCAGCTTTCTCGTCTGATAAAATGAAGATACCGCGATCTTTTGTACTGCCCGCTGACAGATCACGGCCGTCAAGGGCAATCTTGCCACTATCCATTTTTTCAAGGCCGGCTATGACAGTCATGAGAGTTGTTTTACCCGAGCCCGTGGCACCGCAAACGCCGAATACGCGGCCCGTAGATACCTCAAATCCGATGTCGCGGAGGATCCATTTGTTCTCGGTACGTTTAGAGAGATTTTCGATTTTGAGACGCATCGGTTAGCAAAAATGAAACTTTACGGCGGATATTTCGTGCAAAGAAAAGTATGCTTTTGTCATCGGATTAAAGCAAGTATAATGTGATAACGATGACGGATACAAAAACGAGCTTAAAGCGAAAATTAGTACATGCGGGCGGATGGCAGGTCGCCAAACGTCTCGCCAAGTCGCTTCCCTTTGGCGGAACGGCCATTGTACTAGTTCTCGTGGGGAGCGATATCAGGAAAAAGGGCGTTTTGGGCGGGCTGGTTAATTCAGGTATTGACGCGATACCATTCGTCGGGCTTGCGAAAAATGCTGTTGAGCTTTTCAAGGGCGATTTTATCAGTGACAAGAAGAAAAAAGGGAAGTGATATGAGATCTTTAACAATAGGCAAAGTGACTTTTTTGGCATTGGCGATTGGCTTTTTTTCTATCGGGGCAGACGCTCAGGCGACACGCTCCACGCCCAAACCGCTCGCTACTCCACTGCCTGTTCTGACCACCGCAGAGATCATCAGCCGGGCCGACGATTTTGTGGAAACGCAGCCGATTGCAGCTAGACCAACGGTGACAACCAACGAATCGCCCGTTTTAAGTGATGCTGACCTCATAAAACAATTAAACGACCGTATCAAAAAGCTGGAAACTGGTTCAAAGACTACTTACGACGAGAAGCAGAAGCGTATGCTGTTAAATCTCGACATTCTCACACGTGCCGAACAGCGCAGCGAATCACTGCGTAAACAGAATTTTGAAATGCTCGAAAAGGAAAATGTTGTCAGATCGCGGCTCGAACAGATAGAAATAGATATTAGGCCCGAGTCAATCGAGCGCACACTGCAAATGGCCGGTTCGATGCGGCCGGAAGAGGTTCGCGAAAACCGCCGCAAAAGTCTCGATGCGGAGCGCCGGAACCTACAGGCACTGGTCACCGATATAGAAAATACGCGGATGAATATAAATTTTAATCTGCAAAAAGCCGATCAGATGGTCGAGAAACTTCGCACCAAGCTGGAAAAAGATATTGATGAATCCTTTTTGAACGAAGATATAAACGATCAGTAGAGAAAAAAGAGCTGCTGCGGCTTGCCGCAATGATGACTTGCCGCAATGTTAAGCGGAAAGGCTAGCCTGTCCGAAATCTGCCCAATCGACATTTCACGCCTGTAACATTGCCACGAAAATCAAAATAAATTCAAGCGGAAAGGCTGAGCCTTTCCGCTCATCTTTAGACGAAGCCCTTGAGGACGAACGTGACCATCATTTCTAATCATCTTCTTCATGGGCACGGACGCGGCCCGCGGCGACAGCTTCGTCGATGACCTTTTGAGCCAAGTTTCCGGGCAGCGGGTCGTAGTGTGAGAACTGCATGTGATACGAACCGCGGGCTTGTGTGACGGAATTTAGTTTCGATTGGTAGTCGAGCATTTCCGAGAGCGGGACCTTGGCCTTTATCACCTGTTGTTTGCCACGCATATCCATACCTGAGACGCGGCCGCGACGAGAATTGAGATCGCCCATGATGTCGCCCGAAACTTCCTGCGGAGTAAAGACCTCAACATCCATTATCGGTTCGAGCAGGGTTGGTTTGGCTTTTTCGATCGCGTTACGAAATGCTTTTCTGCCAGCCGCTCGGAACGAGTGCTCATCCGAGTCAACCGCGTGATAGCTGCCGTCAATCAGCGTCACCTTAAAATCCACCAGCGGATAGCCCGCGACAGCTCCATTGGAGGCTGCCTCGACAATGCCTTTTTCGATGGCCGGCCGGAAATTCTGCGGGACCGAGCCTCCAAAAATCTTATCAACCCACTCAAATCCGGCACCACGATCAAGCGGCTCAAAAATTACCTTGCAATCGCCAAACTGCCCGCGTCCGCCCGACTGTTTCTTATGCCGTCCCTGCACCTCGACCTGTTGCGTGATCGTTTCCTTATACGGAACTTTTGGCGGATGCAGCGTCACCTCGACGTGATAACGCTGTTCGAGTTTTTTTACGACCGTTTCGATATGAAGCTGACCGGAACCCGATAGAATAAACTCTTTTGTCTGTGGATCGCGTTCAAAATGGAGCGATGGGTCTTCCTCTAATATTTTGTGTAACGCTGCAGAGATCTTGTCCTCGTCGGCGCGCGATTTTGGCTCGATGGCAAAGGCGATGGCGGCCTCCGGATATTCCACCTTTGGAAATACGATCTGCTTTGTCTTGTCCGAAAGCGTATCGCCGGTCTGCGTGTCTTTTAATTTAACAACAGCGATTATGTCGCCGGTCGCGGCCTCGTTTACTTTGTCGAGCGTCTTGCCCGAAATTACGTGCAGTGCACCGAGGCGTTCGACAGTGTCACGCGTCGTGTTTTGGACGTTCGCGTCAGACGCTATTTTGCCGCTGACAACCTTCATCACGTTGATGCGGCCGGCAAAAGGATCGGCAATAGTGCGAAAAACATAGGCCGAAAAAGGCTCGTCATTAGAATATTTACGGTTTATCCGCTCACCGCTCATCTCGTTATCGGTAAAGCCATATTCCATCTCATGCGTCGCCGGGTTTGGGGCAAATTCGACGAGATGATCGAGCAAAATCTGCAATCCGATGAGATTCGTCGCCGAAACGGCGTACACCGGACACAGTTTACTGGCCGCGATTGCACGGGCGAGATTGGGAATTATGTCTTCCTCGTCTAGCGTGCCCTTGTCAAAATATTTCACCATCAATTCGTCGTCCGATTCGGCGACAAGCTCGATCAAGCGTTCGCGGGTTGAGTCGAGCAAGGCTTTGCCCTCGCTTGGAATAGCGATACCTTTCGCTTTGCCGTCGGCGTCAAATTCGTATGCTTTCTGATGCACGACATCGACGATGCCGCGAAAATTCACCTGATCGCCGATTGGCAGCGTAAAAGGAACGATAGACCGGGCAAACGACTCGGATGCGGTATCAAGCGCATGGCCAAAATCCGCGTTTTCCTTATCCATCTTGTTGATGACCATAAAACGCGGCAGCATAAACTCATTTGCGTACTGCCACGTTTTTTCGGTCTGGACCTCGATGCCGTGGACAGCGTCAACGACCACCAAAGCGCAATCAGCGACCCTCAATGCGGGCCGGGCGTGCGAGACAAACGCGGCGTAGCCAGGCGTGTCGATCAGATTTATTTTGGTGTCTTTATATTCGAGGTGGGCAAAATTATTGTTAAGGGAAACTTTTCGTTCGATCGAATCCTCGTCGAAGTCAGTGATGGTCGTACCTTCATCGACCTTTCCCCAGCGTGGTGACGATCCGGCGACGTGAAGCAGCGACGATACTAGCTGGGTTTTACCCGCGTCGCCGTGTCCAATGACAGCCAGATTCCTGATGTTCTCAGTTGCAAATGCTTTCATTTTCGGCAAGCTCTCCTTTTTTAGAGTAGTGAGTGGAAAGTTTAGATTGGAGAGTATGTTACGGTGCGCAACTTCACTCTCAACACTGTACTCTCAACTCTTTCAGTTGTTGGTAATAAATAAATCTATATCACTCTAAGGAAAAGGGCAAGAATAAGCGGCGGCGGTTTGTAATTACATTGTGGTGGTAACCATTTAGCCACCGGATGCCGACGGCCTGCCGGTGGTTCGCGGTGACGCCACCAAGCCATTTTTGCTGCGTCACGTCGGAATCGATAACGCCAAGATGATGGTCATCGCAGACGACAACCCGGCGATGGCCCACCGCATTACATCTGTTGCTCGGTCACTCAACCCGACGATGCGGATAGTCGTCAGAACGCGATACACCGCCGAGGTTGATAGTCTCGCCGAAGCCGGGGCGGATACAGTGATCGCCGAGGAATTGGAATCTATAGTACAGCTTTTTGGCGAAGTGCTACGGGATTATCGAATTCCGGCGGACGAAATCGAGGGCTACGAGGAACTTGCGCGCCAGAACGGCTACTCGGCGCTGTTCGACACAAAGGTAGACACATCTTAATGGCCAGTACTTCAGGATCATTCACGGCGTCTCGGATGAAATCTGTAATGATCGAATACGGCATATATGGATGATGGAGCAGGACGTCCTGCTTCCTGATGGCCTCAAAAATCGATATCGTGGCATCAAATGCGGCCGGTTCAACGTGCCGAACCGGGGAATCATTTAAATCGGGCCGGTCTATCTTATACATCTGCGAGAAAGCGTGAGTGTTGAGCGGACCATCTACCGTATAAATATCTTCGAGTAGACTTAGATCGCGGTTGATAAAATGTGAAGAATTTGCCGGCGAATCAAACGCAATCACAGGAAACGTTTTGGGCAAATCCTCTGTTAGTGAAATAGATTGTTGAGCGCTCATATTTAGTTTCTGAAACGGTTGTGCACACCTTAGGTGTATCGGGGATGAGCGTCAGACACACACCGTTATAATCAATTTTGATTTTGTGGCGGATGAAAGTCTGTACGCAAGGATACCAAGGACGGTGAGTGTCCCTTTAGGCGATGACGCCGACGCCGCGTAAAATCGCCCGCAGCGATACTTAACTGATCCGCTACGCAGGCGGTTCTGACGAAGTTGCGGCCTTCACTATTTCGCGGAGCACTTTAGCTGAGGTGGTGTTGGGTTCGAGTTCGAGGTCCTCGACATTGCCGCGCACCTTTTTACCAAATACGCCATTCCACGGCGGTATTACGATTGTGGCGTTGCCGGTGGCCTTGGCCTGGCAGGCGAGACGGAGAAATGGTTTTTCGCCCTCGGGTGGATTGTAGCCGAATACCTTCATCGCACGGCGTTCGCGGCGGCTGACTTCGGAGAGTTTGTCTTCGCCGCCGAGGACGCCGACCCAGCATGTGCCGCAACTGGCTGATAAACATTCGACCGGCACGACGCCTTCCCAGCAGCGTTCGTCTTGTTCTTTCCAGTTATGAGACCGATCGTTTGCCGATGCTCCGGCGATCTCCTGATCGTTCATCACGTCAAATTTGCCGCTAAGGCGGCCATTGTCGTAGCGAACCGAGTATTTTTTATCGACCGTTTTGAGAAATCCAAACAACCCCTGCGAATCGTCTTTTGCCCGCTCGGCGATGACGGCGTTTGGCGATTTAGCCATTATGCCGGTGGGTTTCTCGACATCGCCCGGAGTGGCGCTAAATGCCTCAATCCCTACTTGATTGAGTGTCGCGAGACCGATGACGACCATGGCATTTATCATCTGACGCTCGACGTTGAGCTTCTTTGAAACTGCCATCCCGATGGCCTTGATCTCCTCGATCAGTGTCGGTGTTTGATCTTTAAACACCACCGTCTCGGCGATAATCGCGGCCTTTACTGTTTTCCAATGACGATGGCCGTATAAAAAATGATGCGACGTGTCAATCTGGTCAGCCAGGTCAAAATCGCCCTGCAAAGCCAGACCGCGAATCAACTCCTCTCGATCTTCCATCGTCTCTGCGTAACGGTGTAATTCCAGCGGATAAAACCTAAACCA
>JBBSJK010000106.1:0-7777 GCA_038257355.1 Pyrinomonadales bacterium
CGACTAGCAATCAGCCGCACTCTAAACTTGCAATCAGCCGCATATCAAACTTACGGTTAGCCGCGTATGGTGGATAGCCTGTTATATCCTAGATTTGCAACGCAGGAACTTGCACGGGAGTCAATTCAAACGAATTCCGCAATCGCTATATCTTATCCGACAGTGCGTTGACTGGTCTTTCATTCCATCTGGGAAGCAGGGAAAATGCAGGCCTGATTTTACTCCCTGTTTTAAGCCATTTTTCAAGTCCTAAAGTCTTGTACTTAAATATTTCCCGTTATTTTTCCCGTAATCGGTGAAAAAGGGGTCAAAATCCATATGTAATAGACACAAGGGTTTATGGGGTTCCAAGTTGGTAAGTTCATTTCATTAAACGAGTTATCCACACAATTGCCTATGGGGAATATGGGTGAAATGGTCTCTGGGGCGGCTGTTAACCGAAGTTCGAGTCTTACCTGCGGAGCCAATAAATAAGGGCGTTTCACGCTTTCGTGAAATGCCCTCTTCGATTATGTCCCCCAAAAGTCCCCTAAGGCGGAAAATGCACGCAAAAAAAGAGGCCGTATGGCCCACGGGCGAAACACTCCCGGCGGCTACCCTCGATCTATCGCGACCACGGCCTCGAGCATATTCCACGCAAGAGTGAAGTATTCCAACAGCCGCCTGCGACGGACGTGATCGGCCTTATTCAGTTGTGCAACGTCGTTCCCATATTGCTTGTTAGATTCTAAAAATACGTTTAATACGCGGCAAAATCGGTGATGTGGACGGTGATGTGTGAGAGAAGAAGAAATATGTCGACGAGCATCGATAGTCAATAACGGATAAACCCGGCCTCGATTTCAAGTTGACTGTGCGGTAATGTACAGACATTAAACATTACGTTGAATAATCTATAGTGAGTTAACTATCGTTGACGCCCAAAGTCTCCACCGTCCGGTCGAGGGAGGGGTTAGTTTTTAAGGGGAGTCGGCTATTGCTGCCCTTAATTAGGAGGTAGAGCTGCCTCATCGGGGTGGTTTAGGGTAATGCCTGAACCACCCGTTTTGTTGCGGAATGTATAGGCTCACATAATAGGATGGGTTTGAATAGAAAGGTAGCTTCTAAGATACGGTTGAATGAAAATGGCAAAACTATCTTTTCCAAAGGCAGATCTATTTAAGAACATTTTCGGTCAAGGCGAGAATTATGATCCGATTCGCGGAGAGCTTTATAGCGTCGAAAGGCTCGAGCAGTTTGCGGCAATACTTGCGCATGAGCATCAAACGGTTGACTATCCAAAACGATTTCAGAAATTACGCCCAAGACTTGAAGATAATCGGGAGGTTTTGGTTGCTGCCTATTATTCTTTAACGAACGCCATTCGCGATGATCGATCCGTATCTCAAGCGGCGGAATGGTTAGTAGACAACTTTCACATCGTCGAAGAACAACTGCGTGAAATCCATGAGGATCTCCCGGCCAGTTATTATCGCGAGCTGCCTAAACTCTCACAGGGCGAGTTCGCGGGGTTTCCGCGCATTTACGCGGTCGCCATGTCGATCATTGCCCACACTGACAGCCGCCTTGAGGTCGACACGCTCGCAAAGTTTCTTAGGGCTTATCAGGTGGTCACTCCGCTAACGATCGGCGAGCTATGGGCGATCGCTATCACACTCCGCTTCGGATTAGTAGAAAACCTGCGCAGATTAGCCCAGCTCATCGTCGTCGAGCGCGAAGAACGCGAAGAAGCTGACAATCTCGCCGATGAGCTGCTGGATTTGGCGAACACACAGCCGGCCCAAGTGTTGCCGCATACCGTAAGACGATTGAGCAAGCGAAAGAATTTTGGAAGCGCCTTTGTGGAGCAGTTTACCCGCCAATTGCGCGACCAAGACCTTTCGATAGCCCCGGCGTACGAATGGTTGGTAAAACGACTAGCTATAGAGGATTCGAACATTGAGCACATCGTTGACTCGGAATTTCAGCGACAGGCGACGACGCAGGTTACCGTCGAAAATATTATTACGAGCATGCGCCTGCTTTCGACGATCGACTGGAGGACGTTTTTTGAGAATGTCAGTTTGATAGATCCGCTCTTGAAGACCGATCCCGCTGAGGTTTATGCGGAAATGGATTTCGCGACCCGCAACCGTTACCGCGAAGTAATCGAGCGGATCGCGAAACGCACAAAAACAGACGAACTAAAAGTAGCGAGCAAAGTTATCGAATTTGCGGCCGCAGCTCAGCAAGCCGATGATGCCGATCCGCGAGAATTCCATATAGGTTATTACCTTATAGATAAAGGCGTCACAGATATCGAAAAGGATTTTGGCTACCATCCTCCACTGTCAGAAAAGATCGTTTCCTCGATCCTTAAATATCCCGCTGCGGCCTATCTCGGATCGGCCGCGTTGTTGACAGGTTTAATTATCACTTTGCTGGTTTCTACAGCAGCGTATTTTGGCGCAAGCTTGTCCCTATTGGTGATCTTTGGCCTGCTATCGCTTATCCCGGCGAGCGAGATGGCGTTGAGCATTCTGAACTGGGATTTTACCTTGCTCGTTCCGCCACGTGTTCTGCCGCAAATTGATACGTCCCTTACTATCCCGAAGAACGCTCAAACCTTTGTTGTTATACCTACTCTTTTGACAAGCGAATCGGTCGTTGCGGACCTGCTCGAAAAGCTTGAGGTCTATAGCCTTGCCAATCAAGATGACAGCATATATTTCGCTTTGCTCAGTGATTTTGCGGACGCTACGAGCGAAGAGATGGTTGGAGATGAAGCAATTTTGAGTGCGGCCCGCGACGGGGTCAAGGAATTAAATCGAAAATATGGACTGACATTTGGTCAAAAATTCCATCTCTTCCACCGTCGCCGCCAATGGAATGATCGTGAACAAATCTGGATGGGGTGGGAACGTAAGCGCGGAAAACTGGAAGAATTTAATGGATTGCTGCGTGGTGACGAAAATACAAGCTTTACAGACGTTACGGCTGACGAAGAATTCCTGAAACGGACTAAATATGTCATCACACTTGACTCAGACACCCAATTACCGCGTGATTCGGCCCGCAAACTCATTGGAATTGCGCTCCACCCGCTCAATCGCCCGAACTTTGACGAAAAGTTGCAATTGGTCACCAAAGGTTACGGCATTCTACAGCCGCGGATCAGTATCGCTCTGACAAGCGCATCACAGTCTTATTTTGCACGGATCTTTTCAGGTAATACCGGCATCGACCCATACACCACGGCCTCGTCCGACCTCTACCAAGACCTGTTTAACGAGGGAAGTTTCACTGGCAAAGGGCTTTACGATGTCGACGCCTTCGCTGCATCGCTGAAAAATCGAGTACCCGAAAACTCTATCCTTAGCCACGACCTATTCGAAGGTCTATATGCCCGATGCGGCTTGGTAACTGACATTGAGCTGCTAGACGATTTTCCGACAAATTTTGATACTTTTGCGATGCGTTCGCATCGATGGGTTCGGGGCGATTGGCAGATCGCCGGCTGGATTCTACCGTGGGTCTTGAATGACAAAAAGAAAAAAGTACGAAATGAACTGCCCCTCATTTCACGTTGGAAGATACTAGATAATCTACGTCGCAGTTTGGTTGCGCCGGCAATGTTTCTGTGGCTCCTAGCAGCCTGGACTATCATACCCGGATCTCCGCTCATGTGGTCACTTTTCATCGTATTTGTATTAGCCTTTCCGGTCTACGCCCATTTGCAAACCAATGTATTGACGCATCCGCGCGGTATTCCCTGGACAAGTCATTTTTGGAGTGTTTTGGGCGATGTCAAAACCAATACATGGCAAGTATTTTTCGTCATAGCCGTACTTGCACATCAGGCATACTCAAACTTCGATGCTATTGTTCGAACACTTTACCGTGCATTTATCTCGCATAAAAACTTGCTCGAATGGAAGACGGCGGCGCAAAGCGAAAAGGACACCTCGCACGACCAACGGTCTTATCTGCGATTGATGCGGGTCGCGATTCTTTTGTCAGTTGCGAGCCTGACGCTTGTGTCTTGGTTTCGTCCGTCAGCTTTATTCATTGCGGTCCCGTTTCTACTTGTCTGGATATTTTCTCCTTTCATTGCTTATCGAATAAGCCGTCGACCGCCAAATATCCACACACCGCTAAGCAGTATCGATATAAAAATGGTCCGGATGATTGCTCGGCGGACCTGGAGGTTTTTTGAAACGTTTGTCGGTGATGACTCGAATTGGTTACCGCCCGACAATTATCAGGAAGACCCTCAACCAAAGATCGCTCATCGGACTTCGCCGACAAACATTGGCTTGCTCCTATTATCGACCATTTCTGCTCATGATTTTGGTTATATAGGAACGCTTGAGCTAACCGAAAGACTCGGTTTTACGTTTGCGACTCTCGAAAAACTCGAAAAAGTCCGCGGGCATTATTTGAACTGGTACGACACAGAGACGCTCGCACCACTTTCACCCCGCTATGTTTCGAGTGTTGATAGCGGGAATCTTGCCGGACACTTACTGGCCGTCAAACAGTCGGTTACAGAGATCACGAACCGAAAGTTGTTGGATACGCATGTTATGGAAGGGCTGACCGATTCGCTCGAAATGATGCGCGAGGAAGCAACTCACATGAATGTCGCTCGTCGGCGGACAGAAGGTGTCACGATCAAACAGCTTCATTCCGAGATTGATTTCTGCCAGCAACTATTAGGGCACCAAACAAGTGAGACACCCGATGCCTGGGTCACCTTGCTCGAAACGCTAATTTCTCATATCGAAATAATCAGGGACATCACCGGGGCACTGACACTGGAGCACGGAACTGAACATTTTAATGAGCTGGGATTCTGGTCGGCAGATCTGTCACATCAGGCTCAGACTTTTCTCCGTGACGTAAAAACTTTTATTCCATGGCAGGAAAATGACTTTTCTCTTTTGTCCGAAATCATTAGCCGCGACTTTCCCGCAATCCAGAATGAATGGCGGGAGACAATGGATCTGCTAAATCTATTCCCTTCGTTATCCCAACTTACAGAGTTATACGAGGCCCTCTCCATTCGGCTTTCGCACATTGATGCAGAAATCGAGCGATCCCAAATGAGCGAATTGGACTCTACCGCAGCACTTAACGCTCTCAGAATTCTGACGGCGAAAATAAAACAGGCTGAGCAGTCCGCCGTAAAAACCGTCGCAAACTTACACTCCTTTGCCCTCCAGAGCGCAGAAATGGTCAAAGAAATGGACTTTGATTTTTTACTCGACGAGGAACGCAAGATTTTTGTTATCGGTTACAACGTGGACACGGGAAAGCGTGACAATTCTTTTTACGATCTGCTGGCCTCCGAATCTCGTTTGGCCAGTTTTGTCGCCATTGCCAAGGACGAGATCGGGCAGGAACATTGGTTTCGGTTGGGACGAGTTCTTACACCTGTAAATTCAGGCCGGGCCCTAGTCTCGTGGACAGGCACGATGTTCGAATATCTGATGCCGATCCTTGTCATGCGCGACTATGAACAAACACTTCTCAGTCAAACCTACAAGGCAGTCGTTCACAGGCACATCGAGTATGGAGCAAAGAATAAGGTGCCGTGGGGTATCTCCGAGTGTGCCTTCAACGCTCGCGATCTGCAGCTAAACTATCAATATCAGGCATTTGGCGTTCCCGGGCTCGGCTTAAAACGGGGTCTGAGCGAAGACTTGGTGGTTGCCCCGTACGCGACTGCCCTAGCCGCACCGATCTTCCCTCAGGCCGCGATGGCAAATTTCCGCCATTTAGCAAATGCGGGGCTGCTCGCCCGTTTCGGTTTTTACGAGTCAATAGACTACACGGCGGAACGCCTGCCGCGTGATCAAACATTCTCGATCATCCGGGCCTATATGGCCCATCATCAGGGAATGATTCTCGTCGCACTTAATAATTTGGTCCACGCCAATATTATGCAAGAACGGTTCCACTCTGAGCCTCTCGTTCGGTCCACCGAATTACTGCTTCAGGAAAGGATTCCCCAAGGTGCACCGGCATCTCATCCGCGGGCCGAAGAGGTTTTGTCCGGCCGGGCGGTACGACAGCTTTCCGGGCGGGTGACCAGGGTTTTCGATACGCCCAGTATGCCTACGCCCCGGGTACAACTCCTGTCCAACGGTTCATACTCAGTTATGTTAACCACGTCTGGTGCCGGCTATTCGATGCACAAAGATATTGCCGTGACGCGCTGGCGCGAAGATACAACTCGAGATCTCTGGGGCAGTTTTATTTATTTGCGTGATGTGGGTAGCGGTGAGGTTTGGTCGAGCGGTTATCAGCCGTTAGGACGAAGTGCTGATTTTTACGAAGTTGCGTTCTCGGAAGACAAAGTGGTTATCAAACGCCGCGACGGAACCACCGAGACGCTGACAGAAATAATTGTGTCACCCGAAGACAATGCCGAAATGCGCCGGGTAACGATCACTAATAATTCGTCAAAAGCGAGAGAGATCGAGGTTACAAGTTACGCTGAAATTGTCTTAGCTCCGCCAAAGGCAGATGCCGCACATTCGGCATTTAGCAATCTTTCCATCGAAACCGAATTTAATCCCGAGGAAAACGCTCTGATCGCAAAACGCCGTCCACGAGCCGAAAGCGACAAACCGATCTGGGCAATACATACATTCGCAATTGAGGGAGACACCGTCGGTGCGGTGCAGTATGAAACCGATCGTGCACGGTTCCTAGGGCGAGGACACGATGTTCGTGGACCTATTGCGGTAATAGAGGACCGGCCACTTTCAAATACCGTGGGAGCTGTGCTGGATCCGATCTTTTCCCTGCGTAGCTGCGTCCGTATCGAGCCGCATGAAATGGCCTGCGTCACGTTCTCCACGGCCGTTGCGAAATCTCATGAAGAGGCGTTAAGATTAGCGGATAAATATCATGACGTAAGCATTTTTGCACGCGAAGCGGCCCTCGCGTGGACGCGGTCTCAGGTTGAGATGCGCCATTTGAACATCGAACCACAGAACGCATATCTGTTTCAGCGGCTCGCAGCCCACATACTTTACACAGACCTTTGCCTCCGCTCGCGACCGGGCGTACTGGTCCTAAATACGAGAGCCCAGTCCGACCTTTGGCCCTACGGAATTGGCGGCGATCTGCCGATCGTGCTTGTTCGAATTAACCGTGCCCAAGATCTGTCGATAGCGCGGCAGATGTTGAAGGCTCACGAATATTTGCGGCTCAAGGGGCTAATTTTTGATCTGGTCATATTAAATGACAATCCATCGGGTTACATGCAGTCGCTGCAGGACGAACTGACAAGAATTGTCCGCACCAGCGGTGAATCGAATTTGCTGGACATAAATGGCGGGATCTTTCTAAAACGATCCGACCAGATACCTGAAGCAGACCGCATACTTCTCCACACGGTGGCGCGGGTAGTCATCGTTGGCGAACGCGGCGAGCTGGAAGATGAACTTTCACGCAAAACGATCGAGACAGCATTGCCGGGGCCTTTCGTTGCCAAAAGTCCCAATCGTCTTTACCCCGAAACCTCGACTCCGCAGCCCGAGCTAACCTTTTTTAATGGACTGGGTGGATTTGGAAATTCCGGGAAAGAGTACGTCACAGTATTGGGTGACGGACAATGGACGCCTGCTCCGTGGCTGAATGTAATTGCAAATGAGAAGGCGTTTGGGTTTCAGGTCTCGGAAACCGGCGCGGGGTTTACTTGGTCGATCAACAGCCGTGAAAACCGTCTCACGCCGTGGTCAAACGATGCCGTCAGCGATCCGCCGGGCGAAGTGATCTATCTACG
>JBBSJK010000107.1:0-7380 GCA_038257355.1 Pyrinomonadales bacterium
ACCACCGCATTCGATAGGGAATTTTAATGTTGAGGTTCGAGGCGATTGGTGGGATGGTCTATTACGTCGGGTGGACGACGGCTGGGATCGTGAATTCGGTGGCGGCAGGTTTACTCCATCTGATTTTGACAGCGGCGGCGGCGGTTCAACTAGCCAAAGTGGATATTGCGGCGTCAATCCGATAACCGGGACGCGGGGCATTGATACAGAACCCGGCAAGATTCCGAAGGGGGGTAGAAGCGGAGAACTTGGAAAACTAAGACCAGGAAACAGTGGAGCAGGTGGTTTTCACGAACGTACGGGAGGTAGGCACGATGGTATCGATATCTCCGCCCCGCTGGGAACGCCGGTGTACGCAAACCGAGCTGGCACCATATCGTTGAGTAACTGGAGTGGTGCGACACTTGCTATTGATCATGGCGGCGTCTCAACGCTTTACGCTCACCTTTCAAAAGCTGTGGTTACGAGTGGAACGGTAACGCAGGGACAACTCATTGGTTATACAGGTCAGTCAGGAAATGCGGCGGGATTGCCAGTCGCCGAACGGCATGTACATTTCGGAGTATTTTTTGGGAGTGGAATACCCGGGACATCGGGCGTAAGATGGACAGACCCCGCCGCTTATCTCAATAGCCGCTGCCCAGCCGCCGAGGCCATTGGAAGACCAGAATAGCAGTAGGTATCTTCACAACAATTATGAAAATCCATTATTTTGCTCTATTCACCACACTATTTTCGTCAGGTTTTTTGGCGAACGTAGTCCTGACTACCTCGTGTTCCTCTAGTGAAATTGTATCAGGCCAACCTTCGCCTGTTCCAAAGCAATCAAGAAACCCGCCGCAATGGACCGCACCTTCTGTATTAGGGCTAAATGTTGGAAGTTCGGTCGAGGCAGACGCCAAACAATTGTTCGGGGACGCGTCGGATAAATCAAAAAATCGTCGTGCGGACAAAGTATTCGGTCGAGACTCCGAAGAAGAACTCGTGCTTGATTTCAAGAACGTGAAACAGGCAAATGGGCATCTATCACTCATTTTGGGCGTTGACTCAAGAATCATTAAAGCCGTCTCTATTTATCCAGACAACAAAATGACCGTCGAGGATGCAATTACACGTTTTGGCCGTGATTTTTATCAGGCCGGCTATTCATCGCTTTGCATTTCTAACGATGCGACCCTAGGGAGAATAGATCAAGCGATCCCTTATCCCTATGCCTTGGTGTTCCCGAATTTAGGACTTGTGGTAGACGTTCGATTTGAAGACAATCAGACGCGAGTAGGCCGCCTTGACTATCTAATGAAATGCCCGTGAGAGCACAGTCAAACGCTTCCGTCGGGTTTCAATCCGCGGTGAAGAACACGGGCGGCGACCCCGACCTATCTTTATCTCGGATATAGATACAATCGAGGGAGCAGCTACGGCTCGGCGAACGGAAAGACGGGGGGCAGGTCACCGAAATTGTTGATAACTACAATCCTGAAAACACAAAGAAATACGAATTCGACGCGCTCGGCAGGTTAAAAACCGCAAAAGGCGGACTGGCGGCTGGAGCTTCTGGAGTGACGGCGGACTGGTCGCAGACTTATACGTATGATCGGTACGGAAACAGAACGGGAACAACGGCTTCGGGCGTGGACACGGATAATGTCACGGTTCCGACGGACGGGATTTCTTCTATGTCCTACGACAACACGACAAATAGAATCAGCGGCTGGGACTATGATTTTGCCGGTAATCTGACACGCGGGCAGAATGTGAGCGGCGTCTGGCAACGGTTCGAGTATGACTCGGCAGGAAGGTTGAAGAAGGTGAAGGATGATTCGAATAACCCAATCGAAACCTATACCTATGGGGCATCGAGAGAAAAGTTGAAAACCGTAACCTCGACTCAGCGGGCGTACTATGCGTGGGGTGGCAGCAAGGTTTTGGTTGAATATATCGAAGCGATAGCTTCATCAACGCCCGCATATTCAAAGGTTTACTTCTACGCCGGAGAGCGACTGGTTTCGTCCAACGAGGGAGGCAGCGTCGATCTATATCATCACCCGGACAGGTTGGGAACAAAGGTCGTCTCGAACTCGTTTACTTCGTCGTTAACGAGACAAGCCACGCTCCCCTTCGGCACGGATTTCCCCGCCGAAGGCACCGGAGCACCATCAACGAACAATCTCCTTTTCACCAGCTACGACCGAAGCGCGAACACCGGATTAGACTACGCGACGAATCGTACTTACTCGCCAGGCCAATCCAGATTCACACAGGTCGATCCGATAGGCATGGCCTCCGCCTCCCTCGGCAATCCTCAATCAAACAACATGTGTCCCTGGAAGGGAGAAATTTGGCGAAAACATTTATATTCGTCCCTTTCAGGGACGGCACTTTACGACCGAAACTCGTCGGGATGCTCCCGACGCTATTGTATTTGTCCCTTTCAGGGGCATTAAGTTTTGTGCCATTTGTACCCTTTTGTTTAAAGGTTTTATTTTTTTGAAAAGTCAGGAGTGAAATGTGATTATTCGCCTTTCTTTGCAACAATTACAATCGACACGCCAAAAGGGAAATTAAACCGCTGCAGCCAAAAACGCTCGGACGAAAAAAGTTTGCCAAATATACCATTTAGTGCGGACACGTTGACGTTGTTCTCCGATTCGGGTTTGAGGCCGGTGATTTTCATCAGCGTCCGTCCGGCCAGTATCGGGGCAAAAAATGTCCAGTTGGCGTATGTCGCCCGCTCGACTATGTAGCCGGCCTTTTCGAGCCGCTCGACGATCTGCTTTTTGGTGTAACGGATGCGATGATTAGAAATATCGTCCTGCACGCCCCAGAGCCACATAAACGCGGGGACAAAGATCAGCGAATATCCGCCGCGTTTCGTCACTCGAAACATCTCTCTGAGCCCTGCAATATCGTCGTCAAGGTGCTCGACAACATCGAGTGCGGTTGTTATCTCAAATGTCTCGTCCACAAACGGCAGTTTTTCGGCCAATCCCTTTTGCGCTTTTAAGCCCTTGAGCCGGCAAAATTCAAGTGCGTCATCTGAAACATCGACACCCTCAGCCTCGCCAAACTGCGCCAGCATTTCAAGATTAGCCCCAGTGCCGCAACCGACATCCAGGATTTTAGGACTTTGGGCTTTTGTCTTTGGACTTTGGACTATTGTCCTGAGAAAACTCTCGAGGATCGCACGCCGCCCGACGAACCACCAATGCGAGCCTTCGACCTCGTCCATGATGGCGTATGTATGCTGCTGCATTTCCTGTGGTAGAGACGCGTTCATATAATCATCTTGTCACATTCGGGCAGAAACGCGAGCCGTAGGTTGTGTTTCTGCCTACACGAGCAAGCCCATCATTTCACTCGCCATACTGCCCGGATTTCCTTTTAGATCGAGGCCGTAGCTCTGCTTGAGCCGCTCGCGGATGCCGTCGTCATTTACAAAACAGCCGCCATCCTGAACCTGGCCGAGAATCATTAGCTGCAAGCCTTCGTCGAGATATTCCGGTTGGCCGATGCACATCATATAGTCGCCCGCCGTCTTATGGGCCTCCCATTCCAACTCATAAAGCGTCGGGTTATAAATTCCAAGCGGATTTATATCTGCGTTCGAGAGACTCTCGATGGTTTGTGCAAAATCGTATGCGTGGCGGCCTTCGTGAACAAATGTCCCCTCACAGCCACGCTGCCCGCCGGTATCTATCGTCTCCTCAGCAATTGCTATATAGATCTCGCCCAGCGCCTCGCGCAGACTAAGCCGCCCGGTCGCCAGCCGATAGTTGGTCATCAACGGATTGATCAAACCCGTGATACCCGAGGCATTTATCTGTTTTACAGGGTTGACGCGTATCAGCAGGTCGGATTCGGCTATCTCGCTCATCACCAGCCGATGAGCGTCATTGCCCTTCTCAAAGATCGTCGTAAACGCACTCTCAATCGAATCGCGATATTTTTTTCTGGTCCCGCCCTCAAATTTCATAGCAAGTAATATATTCAAAACTTAATAAGTTTGAACAATAGCTAAAAGCTATCAGCTAATTTTAAACCATAAAACTGCACCAAATCGAAGATTTTTCTGACTCCAATTTTCCTTTAATATATTTGTCATTTGAAAAACCTCCACTACTCAGCGTCGGCCCCAGCGATCTCCGCGTTAGATATCCGCCAAATAATTGTTTAACACTGAGGAAGCCGAGTTCGCCGAGGGTCGTTGTAATCACTAGAAGCCAAATTGACAGAAAAAAACTACTAATTTGTTGCGTTGTTCAATTTTTCAAAGGACCATTGTGGCGTTACTCTCAGTCTCGGGATTGGCAGGGATTTTTTTCAATAAAGACCTGTCACCAATCAGCCAAATAACTGTACCAAATAGCCCTAAACCTTCGACCCAAACCCTATTTGTACTGTACCAAAATAGTCAGTTATTTTCACTGAAAGATGCCAGCTTTATATCCGCCAACCTCAGCATTTGCAACAGTTAGCGTGATATTAATCTTTAAATTGTGGCACGTGCCACATTTAAAACGTCCCAAAATCTGTGCGCTGAGCATGAAAAGTTTAAAGCGCAAAAAATTAACTTAAAAAAAATTGCAAATCTATCAAAAAATCACCTGATTCGTCCAAACCCGCACCAGCTATTATGGTTATGCCAGACGATCGATACGTCCTCGGCATGTATATCCGTCCACCAAGCGGCAAAGTCTTCGCGAGAAATGTAAAATGCGGTCGGGGCGACCAAATGGTCAAAAACGATATTATGCTGCTCACGCCAGCCGAAAGTGCCAAGATGATTTAAGTATTCGTTGTAAAATAAACGGCTGGCGAGTGGTTTTGAGGCAGCATTTGCCGGGCGGTAAACCAGCTTTGTTGTCAGAAAAACACCTAGCGTCGGGAGTTTGGAGATTTGATAGAGCAACGGCTGGCTGATCTGAGACGTAAAGCTTTTACGAACCGGATTTACATATTTCAAGATCCACTCATTATTCTCGGCTCCATAAACCCAAGCCGAAATATGCCCATCCTTTTTTACCTTCGATGCCAGTGAGACAAATGCCTTTTTGGGATCGGGTGTGTGGTGCAAAACACCGACGCTAAAGGCATAGTCAAATACTTTTCTAAATGGCAGCTTAAATATGTCGCACTGGACAATATGCACGTTTGGTATATCACGTGTCAGGGCAAACGCAGTTTCGACACCCTCGCCGAGGTCGATCCCGACTACCTCTGCCGCTCCCCATTGGGCAGCGAGCTTTGTATGCCGGCCTTTGCCGCAGCCGCCTTCGAGAACGATCTTATCCTTAAAGAAATCAGGTTTTACCGGCTGGAGCCACCCGAGAAACTGATCATTGTACTTCGGGTCTTCCTGCGTAAAACGCTTCCATTGCCAGCCAAAATTCTCGGCCGTCTCGGCCTTATCTTCCTCGATCTTGGTGAGGTCGGAAAAACGAGGAACACCCCGCACGACTTTGTATTCGCGCGTGCATTTTTTACAGGTTAGTACGCCCTCAATGATCTCGCTGCCGTTGTATTTGCTGGCATAAGCCAGCAATATATCACCGCCGCAAGTCGGACATGCCAATAGGTCTAGTAGTTTTTCTTTCACAACTCAAGACAATGCCCAACGGCATCTCCCACTTTGATTAGTATTTGATCTGAAATTTTCCCCGCTGGCCCATTTCCGTAAAATGTCGAGAGCCAAATCCACTATCTGCGGGCGAGATGCGAACATTAGTTGGAAAGTCGTGGAAAATATTTTCACCTTTCGTTCCGACGACAATACCGGTTAAACCCATAACGCTATTGTAACCGATCCAAGGCACTTTTGAAGTTTTCGTAGGCTGCTAACGGAAACGGCTGCCGCCAGTTGAATTCAAATTCGTCGGTCTCGCGATCAGCAAAAAGCTGGTCAAACGTAACCGCAAATGCATCGGCTGTATCGAGAACGGTGCCAGCGTGGGTGAAAACAAGTTCCCGTACTTTCAAATTTCGCTCGTCTGTTGGGTATTGGTATATCTTGATTTCCATATTTTCCCCGTCGCGGACAAACTCGAAATCAAATTCCTCAGGATCGCGGTTCCATTTAAGCAGAAATTCTTTCTGCTCCTTTGCCGGATTTGCGAGGCAGGTCAATATTTGCATCAGTTCCGGCAACGCCGCCCCATGTGGAGCATGTGCCGTCGTTGTATGAAATTCCGACACACCGTCGTTAAACCCGATCGACATCCAACCACATTGCGGAGAGTTAAAACTGACTTCGAGTTTATTCATAGTTAATCGTTAATAGTAAATCGTTACCGGTAAATTGTGCAATTTCGGTTAGCATCCGATCCAATAATTATAATCACCATTTACTATTCACGATTTACGATTTACGATTTACGTAAGCGATGCTCCAATACCACGATTTATTAAGACATATTTTGAAAACCGGTGTCCGTCACGACGACCGGACTGGCGTCGGCACGATCTCCTCTTTTGGCTATCAAATGCGGTTTGATTTGGGCGAAGGGTTTCCGATCGTGACGACTAAACAAGTACCCTTTCGATGGGTCGCGGAAGAGCTTTTCTGGTTTTTGAGCGGCAGTACGAGTGAAAAAGACCTAAACGAACGCGGCGTTGATATCTGGGCTGAATGGGCAACTGTGGAGCAAACCGCCAGATTTGGCCGCGAAACTGGCGATCTCGGCCCGGTGTACGGTTATCTATGGCGCTCGTTTGGCGGCGAGTATCCGCAGATGAACGGCATCGATCAGATCGCCCGGCTGATAAGCGAGATCGAGGCAAACCCTAATTCCCGCCGTCTGATAATCACCGGTTGGAATCCTGAAACCTGCGATGAAGTCGCCCTTCCTCCGTGTCACACGCTCTTTCAATTTAAGGTGGAAAATAGCAAAACGCTCCACTGCCAGCTCTATCAACGCTCCGCCGACGCATTCCTCGGCGTGCCTTTTAATATAAGCAGTTATGCACTTTTAACACATCTTATCGCCCACGTTAGTGGCCTGGAGGCGGGCGATTTTATCCACACTTTTGGTGATCTGCATATCTATTCCAACCACCTCGATCAGGTCACTGAACTCCTGTCACGCGAACCAATGGAACTGCCGATTCTCGAACTAGCTGAGGCCGAAGGATTAAATGGTTTGGGAGGATTATTGAATTTTAAATTTGAGAATTTGAGATTAAATAATTACCAATCATGGGGGAAGATCCCAGCGCCTGTCGCAGTTTAAATAATCCGGATAGTATCCTAATGCTGGCTACCGGCAGTGGGCAAAACCACATTCATCTTTTACTCTAAGTTGATCTTTATTGGTCGACCCACTCTTTCGAGTAAGGAAGAAGACATTCGCTACTTCACATTTGGCGGATGCATAGCCTTAGTCC
>JBBSJK010000108.1:0-7283 GCA_038257355.1 Pyrinomonadales bacterium
ATCACAACGCTACCGCTACACGTCGAGAGTCGTGCAGGTCTTTGACACACTCGCCGATGTTGATTTTGTGGGCCAGGAATAATACCTGCAGAATCGTTAACCTAAACACTAAAGGCGGCCTCACGGCCGCCTTTTTTTGTCAAAAAAAATCTAAGATTTTGACGCAAATGAGCACAGCGATAATTACATTGCTTTACTGTCAAAAAAAATTACTGAAAATACATTAGAAAAATGTTAATAAATAAGTGTATGCTGTTAGGTTAGACGTTTAGGCGGCGGTGACCTTTTTATCATGTACATTTGATCTATTTTCACCACCATAAACTCGATTCTGAACTATAATTTTAGCTAGTACATATTTATTTAAAAATGGCATTTAAGTCTTTATTTAGTTTATTTTCCAGCGATCTTGCGATCGATCTCGGTACGGCCAACACGCTTGTGTATGCAAAGGGCAGGGGAATCGTCGTTTCCGAACCGTCGATAGTCGCTATCAACAGAGTTACTAACCAGGTCGAGGCGGTCGGGCGTGACGCCAAGGAAATGCTTGGTCGCACACCCGGCAATATCGTCGCCATCCGTCCGATGAAAGATGGCGTTATCGCCAATTTTGAGGTAACGGAAAAGATGCTGCAGCATTTTATCCGCAAGGCCCACAACGGCAAATCGTGGGTTCGGCCGAGAGTGGTGATCGGCATCCCCTCCGAGATTACACAGGTTGAGCGACGAGCGGTCGAGGATTCGGCATATCGGGCAAAGGCCTCGGAGGTCTATCTGGTCGAAGAGGCGATGGCCGCCGCGATCGGTGCAGGTCTGCCGATCACCGAACCGCATGGCAACATGGTCGTCGATATCGGCGGCGGTACCACGGACATTGCCGTGATATCTCTCTCAGGTATCGTCTATTCGCGAGCCGTACGGGTTGCCGGTAACGAGATGGATGAGGCGATCACGCAATACATCAAGCGTAAATACAACCTGCTCATCGGCGAGCGCACGGCCGAAGCGATCAAGATCGCCCTGGGCAGCGCATTTCCGCTCGAAGAACCGCTGAACATGGATGTCCGGGGCCGCAATCTGATCGAGGGAATTCCCAAGACCATCACGATGACCGACGAAGAGATCCGCGAGGCACTCTCGGATTCCATCTCGACGATCATCAACGCTGTCCGCGTCGCACTCGAACGAACACCGCCCGAGCTATCCGCCGACATTGTCGAACGCGGCATAGTCCTCACCGGCGGCGGCGCTCTGCTCAAAAATCTCGACAAACGACTGATGATCGAAACCGGCCTGCCGGTGGTTATTGCCGATGACCCGCTTTCGTCGGTTGTGCTGGGTACCGGCAAAATGCTCTCCGATTTCGAACTCCTCAAACGCGTTAAGTGGGATAATTCATTGATGACAGGAAACTAGGCAGTAGGCAGTAGGCAGAGGCAGGAGGCTGTAAAAAGCCCGATTGCCAACCGCCAACTGCCGCTGCCAAATGAAGCGATGGCAGAGCGTAGTCAAAAAGAGGTTTGGCGATTGACCCCATGGTTGATGATCGCCCTTCTTTTGGCTAATTTTATCCTGATGGCGTTTGATGCCCGTGACAAATCGTCTGGCCAGCGCATCGTTCGCTCCTGGACCCAAACTGCAGCTGATTTTATACAGTCGCCTGTCACGACGATTACATCGTCAATTGCAAATTATTTCACCTCGATCTCCAGTCTTCGCTCGGCCCAGAGCGAAAACGATATTTTAAAACAACGCGTTCAGGAACTCGATGTCGAAATAAAGCAGAAAGAGGAACTTGCTACAGAAAATACGCGGTTGAGATCAATGCTCAATCTCAAGGAGCAGAGCAAGTATGATGTTCTGATCGCAAGGATAATCGGTCGCGACCCGTCCGTCTGGTTCGACTCATCGATAGTAAATCGCGGCAGCCTCGATGGCGTAATGCTCTACATGCCCGTCGTTACAGATGGCGGTTTGGTCGGCAGAGTTACTGCCGTCAGTCCATTAGCCTCGCAGGTCGATCTGATCACTCGCTCGACATCAGGCGTTGGGGCGGTCGTTGGACAGATAGGTGAATCAAGCGCACTCGGCGTCGTTAGCGGAACGAGCAAAAAAGACCTGCTTGAGATGAAATATGTGTCGGGCAACGTCGATGTAAAAGTCGGGCAAATGGTTTTTACGACGGGACAGGACGAGATATTTCCGGCGGGCCTTAAGATTGGTGAGATCGTTAATGTGGTCAGCGGTTCGGCAACGACGCCACATATAATCGATATCCGCCCGGCCGCTCGTCTCGACTCGATGCAGGAGGTCGGCATCCTGCTCTATCGCCCGCCGGAGCGTACTGTTTTTGAAAAGACATTGCCGAATGCAGTAAAACCGAAGTAGTGGAGAGCTAAGAGTGGAGAGTTGAAAGTTGAAAGTGAAGAGTTGAGAGTCTCCACACTCCACACTTCCTCACTAGTATATGGAAGGTGTTAGGCTAACAATTGCATTGATAATCGCGATCGTCCTGCAATGGACGCTGCGCAATATTGCTGAGCCGCTCGCCTATATTGATTTTCCGCTAATCATTGTCATTTATGCCGCTTTGCAGAGAAATTCGATCAGGGCGATTATTTTCGGGTCGGTTTCGGGTGTGCTGATCGATGCATTGAGCGGCGGACTGCTCGGTGCCAGCGGCTTTTCAAAAACATTGGTTGCATATATGGTTTTTGAGATGGCCCGGCGGGTCTATCTGGACAACCTTCTGCTCCGCATACCCGTCATAGCTGGAGCATGTTTGGTCAATGATCTTTTGTATTTTAGTATGCAGCGATTGTTTAGCCAGGCGCCGGCGGGCGACGTTTTAGTGGTGGTTTCGTATAGAGTGATCGGGACGACGATTGTCGGCACACTGGTTTATCTGCTTTTACAAAGTATCTCCGGCGATATAGTTCGCCGCAAGAAACGAGATATGTTTACCCCACGGCGACAGACCAGACGCCGTAACCCAATAAGGCTCAACAAATAGCAAGGATATTGCCAATATGAAAATAGGCGATCACGTTCAAAACTTAGGTGTCAGAGTTGTCACGATACAGGCTCTTGCTTTTATTTTACTGGCAGTGTTAGGTGTCCGTCTCTATTACCTTCAAATTGTCAGGGGCGATTATTTTAGCGACCGGGCCGAGAGCCAGCGCGTCCGCTTTATTCCGATACCCGCACCGCGTGGGGCCATTCTTGACCGCAACGGCAAAATGTTAGTCGATTCGCGTCCGACCTATAATGTAGTTCTCTCAAACGAGCCGCTAAAAAAGATCAATGTAAATGATCGGGTCAATGACTATTCACTCGGGCTAAATCTTGAACCCCAGTTTGTCGTCGAGCGGCTCAATCTTATAAAACAGCAAAACGAATTTGAGGCGATGGTGCTCAAGGAAAATGTCGATATGCGCGACATCTCTTGGGTCGAGTCACACTCGCTCGAGTTTCCCGAGCTGCGTATCGAGCTCCAGCCTCAGCGCTATTATCCGCTTGGTACGACTCTCGCTCATGTACTCGGTTATGTCGGCGAGATCAGCCCCACACAGCTAAAAGATCCGTTGTACAAGGATAGAGGATTTCGTCCCGGCGATATTATCGGTAAAGGCGGGCTCGAACAGTATTACGACGAATATCTGCGCGGCCGGCCGGGCTATCGCAAGGTGCTGGTCGACAGCCGCGGCCGTGTGCAGAATGAGATCGAGGTGGTCCGGCCGCAATCCGGACAGGATATGGTCACGACGATCGATCTTGACGTACAGATGGCGGCCGAGAATCAGCTAGCAAATTCCGTGACCAAACGCGGTACGATCATCGCAATGGACCCGAATAACGGTGCTATGATCGCCATGGCCTCGGCGCCGTCCTTCGATCCAAATATTTTTGTTCAGGGCAGTTCGACGCCTGAAGGCCGCAAACAGATCGCTGCCTATTGGCAGGACAAAACGCGTCCGCTTTATCACCGAGCTATTCAGGGGCGATACCCGCCCGGTTCGACCTGGAAGCTGCCGCAATCGCTCTCAGGACTTAAGCAGGGGGCGATTACCGTCGAAAGATCAAATCTCGCATGCGGCGGCGGTATCACAATCGGCAACAAATTCACGCGCTGCATGGGCAGTCACGGCTCACCGGATTTGAGCTACGCGATCACCAA
The DNA here is from genome assembly GCA_038257355.1 of Pyrinomonadales bacterium. Classification (GTDB taxonomy): domain Bacteria; phylum Acidobacteriota; class Blastocatellia; order Pyrinomonadales; family Pyrinomonadaceae; genus OLB17. The sequence continues at coordinate 4,178 of JBBSJK010000108.1, forward strand.
ATCATGCGATGGCTATTACTATCGCCTCGCGCTAAAGATGGGCATCGATGGGATCATCGAAATGGTCGACACTTTTGGATTCGACAAACGGTCAGGACTTGATCTGCCAAATGAAAATGTGCCTCAGACGCCAAAATCGTGGATGCCCTATGTTATCAAAAACGAGGGCAAATGGAGCGATATTCGCACCGTCTATTCCGGTATAGGCCAGGACACTGTCGTTGTCACGCCGATCTCGATGCTCCGTGCCGTTTCCAGTATAGGAATGCGGGGACAACTGTATGTGCCGCATTTTCTAAAAGAATTTCGCGGGATTGCGGCGGTTGGCACCGAGGGTGAGAATAATTATTTTACATCGCGCTCCGGTTTCGGATTCCAGAACGCCGAGCCAAAGCTGATCGAGGCCAAGCCTGAGCAATGGGACGTCGTTATTAAGGGTATGTGGGGCGTGGTCAACGGCGGCGGAACGGGTGCCGGTATCCGTATTCCCGATTTCGAAATAGCGGGCAAGACCGGCACGGCACAGGTCGCCGAGCTCGGAAAAGATGTGGGTGATAAAAAGGACCACGCTTGGTTTGTCAGCTTTGCCCCGGCCTATAAGCCGGAGATCGCTGTGTTAGCCTTAATCGAAAATGTCGGTTTTGGCGGCAGCCACGCGGCCCCGGCTGTAAAGGCCGTTTATGAATCATTTAGAATCTCGAAAGGCCATATTCCGGCTGAACCTAACTTAGTAGCCAAGAGAAATGACGCTCAGAAGGTGAGACGCGGAGATGCTGAGACGCAGTGACACGGAGATTGGAATTTTGTTTGGTGAAATACTCATTGTCTAAGATTTTTCGCTGCGTAACGGCGTCTCTCCCTCACCGCGTCACATAAAAATGGTAGCAATAATTGAAAAACGCGATTTCAAAGATTTTGACTGGCTGACTACAGTTTTGGCCTTGTCGATTGCCGCGTTTGGGGTCTGGCAGATACATAACGCCTTACCAACTGAGAGCTACTGGTCAAAACAGATATATGGTATCGGTATCGCGCTCGTGGCCTTTTTTATCGTCGCATTTACCGATTATCGGCGTTTGATCGATTCGGCACCGGTATTTTATGTGATCGGTTTAGTGTTGTTATTACTGGTGCTCACGCCGCTCGGAGTAAGGGTGAACGGGCAACAGGCGTGGCTAAAACTGCCTTTGGTTGGCCAGTTTCAGCCATCGGAATTTGTCAAGATACCGACGGTATTGATGCTCGCCAAGTATTTTGGCTCCCGAAAGGCGGGTAATCTGCGGTTGAGGGAAGTATTGATCGGCGTGGCAATTTTTGCGGGGCCAGTCGCTCTCGTCATGATCGAGGATGTCGGACAGGCGATCACATATTTTCCGATCCTTTTCGCGATGTTCTTTTTGTCCGGCATTAAGATCAGATATGTCGTGCTCGGGCTGGTTGCAGTCGCGATTTTAGTTCCGGCTGCCTGGATCGTTGGTGTAAAAGCGGGCGTGATAAAGCGGTATCAACAGGAACGCATACTTGCCATCATCGACCCTGACAGCGTCGATCCGCGTGGTTATGGCTACCATACTATCCAATCGACGATCACGGTCGGGAAGGGCGGTTTGTCGGGAATTAAGGGCGACACCGATACATCACAAAGTGTTTTAAAATTTTTGCCAGAGCCGCAAACAGATTTTATTTTCGCCGTAACTGCAGAAAATACTGGATTTATTGGCTGTGTGTCGCTGCTTTTGGCCTACGCCCTATTGCTATCGCGCATGATTGCCGGTGCGCGCGAGGCTTCCGACAGGGCCGGAATGCTTGTTATAATGTCTATTGTATGCGCCATGGCCTTTCAAATATTTATGAACGTCGGCATGGCACTAGGCGTATTGCCTGTTATCGGCGTGCCGCTCCCGCTGATGAGCGCCGGGCTGTCGGCGCTTTTATCGACATTTGTCGCGATCGGTTTTGTGGTCAGCGTTAAGCTGCGGCGTTTTGTGAATTAGACCGGGTGCCCGGGAATCTTGCCCGTGCCCGTGTTATTTTTTTGGTTTGTGAATTTGGAGAAGCATTAAGGCTACTAGAATCTGATATTTCAAACCATTACAAATAGGTTGGAGAAGTACAACAATGGCGTTTAACTTTAAAAGATTCAAAACAGCGGAATCAGTGTCGAACGGGTCGAAAAAGAACTGGCTCTCAGGCTTTACTTTTTTGTTTACGGCCCTGCTTCTGGCTTTATCTGCGGGAGCATTGACTGGGGTTTTGGCGTCGTATTATCTCAATAACTCGCGCTACTCGGTCGAGGTTTCGGCGCTGGCCACGTACCGCCCGCCACAAGTGACGACGATCTATGCCGATGATGGCGAGACGATCTTGGCCGAATTTGCTATCGAAAAACGCATTCCGCTCAAAATTCAGGACGTACCCGACAGGGTTACGGATGCACTTCTTGCCATCGAGGATTACCGCTATCGAGATCATATCGGTATCGATCCGTATCGTATCGTAGGCGTAGTTTTTAAGAATTTGACCTCTGACAAGACTGAGGGAGCTTCGACGATAACACAGCAACTTGCAAAGAATCTGTTTCTCTACAAAGACAAGACGTATACGCGCAAGGTAAACGAATGGGCCGTCGCTTTGCAAATCGAGCGGCTTTATACAAAGGACCAAATCCTTGAAATGTACATGAATTACGTATTTCTTGGTGCCGGTGCTTACGGTTTCGAGGCGGGATCGCGAACCTATTTTGGCAAATCGGTTAAGGACGTCGAACTGGAAGAAGCAGCTCTACTAGCCGCAATTCCGAAATCACCGGAATATTCACCAACTCGCAACATCGAAAAAGCCAAGATTCGTCGCGACATCGTGCTCGATCAGATGACAAAGTATTACCCTGACAGATACTCTCAATCCGAGGTTGACGCAGCCAAGGCAAAGCCGATAACTCTCGCGGGAACCGCGTATTATCAAGCACAGCCCAAATCCACGGCTTGGGACTATCCGGTCGAGGAAATCCGTAAATATCTCGAAGACAAATATACGACTCGAGTCGCTCAGGGCGGCCTCAAAGTTTACTCAACCATCAATGTGGAAGCACAGAAGATGGCGACTA
>JBBSJK010000109.1:0-7074 GCA_038257355.1 Pyrinomonadales bacterium
GGTTGGCGGCCTGGGGGTTGATCGCGTTGTTGATCGCGGTCTTACCGGCACATGTGCATATGGTGATGAACCCGCAGCTTTATCCGGATATTCCCGTCGTCGGGTTGTGGCTCAGGCTTCCCGTGCAGGGCTTGCTGATCCTTTGGGCATGGACGTATACGCGGCCCAAAAGTTGATATCTTTACTGTAACCGATGCCCGACATTATTCTCGAAACCTGGATAAACGCCGACCCCGCAACTTGCTTCGACCTGATGCGAGACATCCGTCTCCATACAGAGACGACTGCGACGACAAATGAAAAAGCGTTCGCGGGCGTTATCGGCGGCAAGATCGGTTTGGGCCAGACCGTCACGTTCGAGGGAAAGCATCTAGGCTTTCGGCAGAGATTGACCGTGAAAGTAATTGAGTTCGAACGCCCGCATTTGTTCGTGGATGAGATGACCGAGGGCAATTTCAAATCATTCAAACATATACATGAGTTTTTCCTGCACGACGACGGAACGCTGATGCGCGACACGCTGATTTGGACCTCGCCATTTGGTATTTTAGGGCATATGGTTGATACCTTGTTGCTTGAACGCCATTTTCGACGCTTGGTGAGTGGGCGCAATGCGAGGTTAAAGGAATTAGCCGAAAATGAAGTAAAGCCGGGAACGCAGGCTCCCTCGCCTAGGGCTCCGGTTCATCGGACGTGACTAAGTTCGGTTCTACCAGTTTGATTGTTCAATCATGCTCGTCAGGGTCCTAAGAAGGACGCCTGCAGGCGAGGGCGCCAGCGTTTGCGGCCGGTGCGTGACAAATCTATTACAATCTTTACCGCCCGATACTGTTAGTCTATATGTGTCATAATTTAGCTAAGGTTTTATTTTATTATGCAAAATGTTCTCACTTTCAAGCGGGTTGGGCGGACGATAAATTGGCGAAATTTCGTGATGGTCGTTTCGTTTCATTTACTGGCAATACCTGTTTTTTTTACGTTTAGCTGGCAAAATGTGGCTGCATTGCTGATCGGCAACTGGATCGTCGGAAGTCTGGGCGTCGGCTTAGGCTGGCATAGATTGCTGACCCACCGGAGCTTTAAAGCGCCGAAATGGCTGGAATATGTGTTGTCGATCTTTGCAACGATGTCGATGCAGGACCCGCCTGATAAGTGGATTGCGACGCATAGAATACACCACGCATTTGTCGATACAGACAAAGATCCACACTCGGCGCGTTCCGGGTTTTGGTGGCCGCAGATCGGCTGGGTCATCTGGGGAAAAGCTCAGGACCTAGACGCCGCGACGCTGCAAAAATATGTGCCTGATTTGTTAAAAGATAAAGGCCACGTTCTGATTTCGCGTTTTTATTTAGTACCAATCATTCTGTCAATCGGTATTTTCTTTGCGATTGGCGGTTGGTCGATGGTCATTTGGGGCGTATTTGCACGTGTCGTTTTTGGCTGGCACACGACATGGTTTGTCAATTCTCTCGCCCACCTATACGGCAAACGGCCGCACGACACCGGGGATCTCTCGACCAACAATTGGTTTGTCGCCATCCTCACCTTTGGTGAGGGCTGGCACAATAATCATCACGCCTCGCCGACGTCGGCACGGCACGGCACTGAGTGGTATCAGTTCGATATGAACTGGATCGCGATCCGCATCCTCGAAAAGCTCGGCTGGGCGACGAACATCCGCAAATTTAAGCCTGAGCGCATGGCTATCGAATTGAAACAGGCGGCATGATGATTTAGAATGCCGCTATGGAGCGAGGCACGGTTGGGGCAATGGCCGTAACGTCGTTACGACCCCTGTTCTACACACCGCGAGCGTTATCATGAGCGCGGTCGTTGCCGAGCAGATGAAGACAAATCGATGATTACTAATTATGCAGAATTTTGGGATTTCTACGTGCGGGAACACAGTAAACCGCTAACCCGCATCCTGCATTTTGTGGGAACCACACTCGGAATTATTCTGTTGATATTTTTTGTCGCTCGCGGGCATTGGTATTTCTTCCCTGTCTTCTTCGCGGTCGGCTACGCCTTTGCATGGTTTGCCCATTTCGTCGTTGAAAAGAATAAACCGGCGAGTTTCAAATATCCTTTTTGGTCGTTTATCAGCGATTTTAAGATGATGGGATTTATGGTGACAGGGCGAATGAGCCGCGAGGTTGAGCGTGTGTGTGGGCAAGCCAAATCTCACACGCCGGTAAATATCTCAGCCACATAAGTTAATCAACAGAGAATTCAATTACAAAATACCACCAAAATCGAATTGACGTAATATCTAATTAGCTAGCTCTCAACGGCGTGTGAGATCATTTCGAGCGAGCGGTTGTAACGATACGAAATATTAAAGTGTCCGTCATCAAATTCCTCGTGAATATGCGGAATGTTGTGATCGCTCAGTTTCTTTGACAATATCTTCGCACCGATGTCGAGAGCAAATTCATCACGCGTTCCGGCATCGATGAAGAGCAATTTCAGCGATTTTAGATTTTCCACATATTTTTCCACAAGGCGGACGGGGTCGTTCGAGAGCCAACGCTGCCATACGTCATCGCGAATTTCACCGGTGGTCAGATCAAATGGCAGGTCAAAATCGGTACCGTTTGGCGAATAACAGGCGCTCATCCCAATCGTGTTTATCGCTGAATGATCGTCCCTGCCTTGTCTCTCGGTCTCCCAAAATTTACGCATAAATCCTCTCGCATCGCCCTTTATCAGCCGAAAAGCTTTTGCAAAATCCATCGGCAGACAATATTCAAAATAAGCGTCGCCGCTGATCGAGCAAACGAGGCCAAATTGGTCGGCGTGCCGCAATCCCATTATCAGCGAACCGTATCCGCCCGAGGATTTGCCCATGACGGCGCGTGAATGGCGATCATCGAGCGTCCTAAAATTCTCATCGACAAACGGCAATATCTCCTGCGTTAGATAATCCTCATAATTGCCCGTCGCGGTCGAGTTTATGTATTGCGAACCGCCGTAGTATGTAAAGCAGTCGGGCATGACGACGATCATCGGTTTGATCGTGCCGGCGGCTATAAGGCGATCCATCCGTTCGGCGAGATTAGGTGTAAATGCGGAGTCATTTAACAGCATTTTTCCGCGACCGGTGAAACCGCTGAGGCAATAAACGGCGGGATATCGCTTGTCGTTTTGCTCATAGCCGGGCGGTAGATAAACAAAAAGATCACGGATATGAGGATCGCCAAGCGGGTTGCCGGTTAGAATTGAGCTTTCGTGACGCAGAGATTTGACGATGCCCTTATTTTGATTAGTCATAATGTTCAGTTTTTGCCGATTATAGCGTAGAATTCGAGATAATGTTTGCTGCCGAGATCATAACCCTTAACTCGAACGCGCTTACTACGACCATCGAGTTCCTGACTGCGATGGTCACGCCCGCGCTATTGATTTCGGCGACCGGTTCGCTCGTGCTCTCGACTTCGACACGGCTCGGTCGGGTTGTCGATCGCGTACGCGCCCTGGAGGTGCGTATGGGTGAACTGATATTTACTGAACGCAAAGACGAAGTGCCGCTATATGAGAAACGGGTTGAGGTGTTAGTTGATCTGCTCGACAAAGTGACGAGCCGTTCGAGAATACTGCAAAAGGCGTTGGGCGCTTTTTATTACGGTATCGGCGCATTTGTGTTGACGAGTGTTCTGATCGCAATCGCGGCATTCTTTTCTTATTACCGGCCTTTGCAATTGCTGCCGATCGGTGTCGGCATCTACGGCATTATGTGTCTGTTTTACGGCAGCATCCTAATGCTGATGGAAACGCGTATGGCGACCGCCACCGTGAATGCCGAGATGGATTTTACATGGGAACTCGCCCGCAAAGTCGCACCCCAAGAGATCACCAATAAATATTATCCGAAGGGAAAACATCAGGGAATGTCGCCGGCCAAGATCAAACTCGCAAATGACTCCAAAGTATCTAACACTCTTGGCGGAGAATAAACTGCGGGAACGTGTAGAGCGGCTAGAAAGCTTGCTCGCGTCCTGCACTGTCTGCCCCAAAGATTGCGGCAACAACCGCCTAAGCGACGAAATAGCGGCGTGTTACTCCGGCCGTCTGCCAATAGTCTCGAGCTATACCGCACATTTTGGCGAGGAGCCATGCCTTTCCGGCACAAACGGTGCCGGCAACATCTTCTTCGGCAACTGCAATCTCCGCTGTGTTTATTGTCAAAATTACCAGATCTCGCAAACCTGGAAAACACAGAAAAAGAACGAGATCACGCACGAACGGCTCGCCGAGATGATGCTCGAATTGCAGGAACGCGGTTGTCACAATATCGGCTTTGTCTCACCTACGCACTTTGCTCCGCAAATGGCCCGTGCCATTTTAATCGCGGCCGAAAAAGGTTTAAGTTTGCCGATAGTTTATAACACTAACGCCTACGACTCGGTCGAAGTATTGAAGTTGCTCGACGGCATCGTGGATATTTATCTGCCGGACCTGAAATACGCCGATTCTGACGCCGGATTTCAATACTCAAAGATTCGTAATTACAAGGAACACGCCCGTGCAGCGATCAAAGAAATGCACCGCCAAATGGGCGACTCGCTGCAATTTGGCGACGACGGTTTGCTAAAACGCGGCCTGATGATCCGCCTGCTCGTCCTGCCAAACGACATCGCCGGAATCGAAGAGAATCTGAGATGGATACTCGACGAACTCGGCCCCAAAACCGCGATCTCGCTCATGGCCCAATACTACGCCACCAACAAAGCCGCCACCGATGACCGGTATATTTTATTATCCCGCCGCATCAGCGAAGGCGAATGGTACGAGGCCGTCTCTCTACTAGACGATTTAGGTATCGAGGAGGGCTTTCTGCAGGAATACGAATCGGCATCGCACTATTACCGCCCGGATTTTACTGATTCGGAGAAGCCGTTCAGGGATATTAGGGATTTTCAGTAAGTATTTCAACAATATGTGTGATAACAAAGATTGTTATAGATAGCCATTTATGGTATAAAAATTCCATTAATGTATCTCTAACCCCAGAACTCGAGCAGGTCATAAACTCGAAAGTAAAAAATGGTTTATATACGTCTGCAAGTGAGGTCGTGCGCGAAGCTCTCCGCCTCCTTCAACAGCGAGACGAAACTCAAGAAGCAAAATTGTCCGCTCTCCGTGTCGAGATTCAGAAAGGGATAGCTGAACTTGAGGCCGGACAGTATCGAGATGGTGACGATGTAATGTCCGATATTGGAGAGCGTCTAAAAATGCTAAAGCACAACAATGGGTAAATACATTGTCACCAGCGGATGCGAGTCGCAGATCAACGAGATCGTTAACTACATAGCAGATGACAATGTCGATGTCCCGATCGCCTTTTACGAGCGGGTTAAGGACGTTTTTCGACTTATTTCTCAAAACCCTAAAATGGGCCGCGAACGGCCGGAACTCTCAGAAGGCTTGCGAAGCTTCTCGGTCGGAAAATATGTTGTCTTCTATCGGGTCTGGGCCGGTGAAGTCGCTATTGTACGAGTTGTGGACGGAGCACGCGATCTTGAGCAATTAGTCGGCTAGCGGTCGGTTTTTACGGACAGTGCGAAACCGTTTAGTAATATTTGGGACTTTCAACAATAGATGAATTACAACAATGGAAAAGAAAGGCGAAATAAAACTATTTGAAGAAAAGAAAGTACGCTCGCATTGGGATGTTGAGCAGGAAAAGTGGTATTTGGCCATTGTGGATGTGGTTGCCGTTTTAACCTCAAGTCCTAATCCACAGGTTTATTGGCGCGTCCTGAAAAAGCGACTGAAAGATGAAGGGAATGAAACCGTTACAAATTGTAACGCTTTGAAAATGCTCGCACCGGACGGCAAGATGCGGCTGACCGATGTCGCAGATACCGAGCAGATATTCCGTCTAATACAGTCGATCCCATCGCCTAAAGCCGAGCCTTTTAAACTGTGGCTTGCACAACTTGGCAAAGAGCGGTTGGACGAAATGCAGGACCCTGAACTAACTATCGACAGGGCGTTAGAACAATATCTTAATCTCGGTTATTCCGAAAACTGGATCAATCAAAGGCTAAAGAGCATCGAAATTCGTAAAGAGCTAACCGATGAGTGGAAAAAGCGTGGGATGAAGGATGGAATGCAGTTTGCGACGCTCACGGACATTATTACAAAAACGTGGTCAGGCAATACCACCAAAGAATATAAGAACCTAAAAGGCCTTAAGATAGAGAATCTTCGCGACAACATGACCAACACCGAGTTGATTCTGAACATGCTTGCCGAGGCTTCGACAAAGGATATCTCACAGGCAACCGACCCTAAGACTTTTGACCAGAACAAAATCGTTGCACAGCAGGGCGGAAACGTTGCGAAAGTTGCAAGACAGGAACTCGAATCCCGAACCGGTAAAAAGGTTGTCACATCGTTGAATGCGAAAGCGGCGTTAAAAGGACAGCTAAAGGAATAATCTATGAAAACAGGCGAAACACCACCAAACTTTACACTACCCGACGGCGACGGCAACGAATGGACGCTCAGCGACCACAAAGGTAAACCTGTCGTTTTGATATTTTATCCGGCGGACAATTCGCCGGTTTGTACGGCGCAGCTTTGTTCGGTGCGCGACCACTGGTCGGAGTATAAAGCGACTGGGGCCGAAGTTGTTGGGGTCTCGACCGACACGGTTGAGTCTCACAAGGGATTTGCAGAAAAGAACGAACTGCCGCTGCGGCTGCTGTCGGACACTGACGGCAAGGTGTCGGCCAGCTACGGAATGAAATCCTGGTTGCCGGGCCGCTCGGCCCGCGGAATCGTCGTGATTGACGCCGATGGCAAGATCGCCTATCACAAGGTGCAGGCGGTCAGCCTTTTTAAACCTTCAGACGACGATGTTTTGGCGGCTATATTGTTAGCAAAGGGATATTGACTGGGCACCTACGTCCCGGCAGATCTCATGCGTTCCCAAGGATTATGCTAGAATCTCGCTATGGCTATATTTGGCGAAAAATTTAAGTGCGGTCGCTGCGGACAAAAGAATGAGCCGCTCGGTTTTGCTCCGATCCCGACCGAGCTCGGTCAAAAGATCGGTGCGGA
>JBBSJK010000110.1:0-6850 GCA_038257355.1 Pyrinomonadales bacterium
TATCGAGGAAGACGACCTGCGGACAAATTGCCGCGTCGTCGGCGATTATTTCCACGAAAAACTGCTCGAACTCCAGCAAAAATACCCAGTCATCGGCGACGTTCGCGGAATGGGTATAATGCAGGCCATCGAACTCGTCAAAGACCGCAAGACCAAAGAACCCGATCCGCAATCGGTACTGAAGATTTTCGAGGAGACCAAACGGCAAGGTGTCCTGATCGGCAAAGGCGGCCTCCACGGTAACGTCATCCGCACCGGCCTGATGCTCAATTCATCGAAAGACACAGTGAACGAACTCATCAAAGCTTTGGACTCGGGCTTGGCACTTTGCTAAAAAGGTTTAGAACCGGAAAACACCGAGGCAGCGATCACGCTACCTCGGTGTTCTCAATGTGAGGTTTGCAACTATGACTTACCGGCCAAATTCATCGCCATACTCTTCGGCGTATTTCTCATAACGCTTGATGAGGGCGATGTTCTTTTTCTCGATGTCGGTCAGGCGGCCGCGGATGTCGACGGTGTCGGGAACGTACCATTCCTCGTTCTCAAACCGCTGGCGAAACTCTTTTTTGCTAAAACAGTAGCCGTGGCGAGCAAAGATCTCCTGCCGCATTAACTGCAGTTCGCCTTTGCCCAGGTTATCGACGTCTGAGGTTTTGAGTAGGCGGGTCGAACCTTCGGGCCAGCCGCCTACGTTTGCTTTGTACTCAAACTTGCGTCGGTCGAGCGTATAGGACTTTTCGGGACGCTTGGTGTCGTTAGCCTTCCAAGTTCCTTTTACCTGTTTCGCGTCGCTTGTTGCGACCGAGAATTTGAAAACACCGTCGTCCTTGTGATCGCCGGGCTCTTTGGCTTCTAACGATGCGACGGCATTCTCGATCTTGTATGTGCCCTCAAACGGCCGGTCATTCCCCCCGACGATGGTACGGCCGGTCATGGAGCTGCCTGCGGCCTTTGTGATCATCATCGTGATCTTGTTATCGCCAAATGAGCCGACATACGAGCCAAGGATCTTTTGGGCCTCGGCGTCGGCCGCGGCGACGCCCTGATAAGACGGAGCATCGGGTGACGGGGTCTCGGCCGTCTTCGGGGTTATAGTAGTGGTATCATTCACTTTACTGGCTGTATCACTCGACTTAACAAGGTTGCAACTAAGCAGGAACGACGCGGAAAGGATCAACAATAGTAAGTTTTTCATATGGATAGTTACCCATTATTAACCAAGATCAAAAATTTATTCAACCGCACCAACGTTTTAGCTGCCGTGGCGTTTTTGATGCTGGCATTTTTGACGTTCCAGATGGCCCGGATAACGGTCGCATATATCCCGTACAACACCGATGTCGGCTTTTTGCAGATCAAACAACAATATATTGACATCGACCACTGGCGGATAGCTTTCTTTGTTCACGTTTACACAAGTATCTGGGTGCTGCTGGCGGGCTTTACGCAATTTTCAAAGAGACTCAGGTCAGACTATCCCAAATTTCATCGCGTGGCGGGATATATCTATGCGATGGATGTCTTGCTCATAACCGGCCCGGCAGGGTTACTTATGGGCTTTTACGCCAATGGCGGCATAACGTCGCGGATCGCTTTTATCTTGTTGGCGGTCGGATGGATTTACTTTACGGCGATGGCCGTCATTAAGGCACGCAGCGGCGATTACGATGCCCACCGCGACTATATGATCCGAAGTTATGCCCTGACAGTCTCGGCCCTGACGCTCAGAGCGTGGAAATGGAGCATCAACAATTCGGTCGAGTTGCCGCCAATGGATGTCTATCGCGCGGTCGCGTGGCTGGGCTGGGTGCCAAACCTGCTGTTTGCTGAATTTCTCATCTGGCGACTCAAACAGCAAGCGATAAAAATACGCTTTGCCGCCCGCATCGCGAGTGGGTATTCATCGCTGAAATAAGGTGATGGAGGTGTATGGTGTATAGATAAAGTTGGCGCTTTTCTCCGCTGGCATTAGGATGGCATTAGAATGAAAAACACGCTGATGAAAGAACCAACTAAAGTCGGAAGTTCCGACGGCAAAGGCGGCCTCTACGGCAACGTAGTGCGCACGGGACTGATGCTCAACTCGACGACAGATACGGTCGATAAGTGTATCGCAGCCCTCGATGCGGGACTTGCGTTGTGCTGAGATCTTTATGTTCGGAATTTAATTGCGGAAACGAGAGTCATGAAAAATAGCTGGAACAATACGAAACCGGCCGAGGAGCGAACGCCGTTTTGGTGGTTGCGATGGATACCGACGGTTGTCGTTTCGGTGCTGGTATTGTACTTTCTCTACGTCGTCGGCAGTGTAGCGATCATACCGGTACTGGCGTCCGTAGCGCTGGCATATCTGCTCAATCCGATAGTAGTGCAGTGCGAGAAACGGGGGCTGTCCAGAACCGTATCGGCACTGGCTGCCATACTGCTGGTTACGCTCGTCATGACCGCCTTTATGGCGTATGTCGTACCCGATCTATGGGCGGAAAGCTCGAGGGCGGGTTCCAAGATCGTCGAGAATTTTACTCCTGAGAATGCCGTTCAACAGCGGGCCTATCTGCGTCGTTATTCGCCCGCCCTCGAACGCGTTGCGGGAGATCGGATCGAAAAATTCCTGAGCGATCCGGTGGCGTTTTACAGCGAGAATATTTCGGCCCCGGCCGCAACAACGACCATCGAGGATAACGGAAACGTAACCAGAACGGCCGGCACCGGTCGTTCCACGATTTTAACTTACTTGGTTTCGTCGCTCGATCTGCTGCTGGTTCCGTTTTTTGTCTTTTATATTCTGATCGATTTCCGAAATTGGCGTGATTCGTTTGAAGAGCTGATTCCGACGCGATTTCGCGAGCCGTTTACGCGTCTTTTTGACGAATCGGGCCGGATTCTCGAGTCCTATGTGCGTGGCCAGCTGCTGATCGGTCTGATAATGGCGGTGCTTTATGGCATTGGATTTTGGTTTCTCGATGTTCCGGCGTGGGCGGGCATCGCCCTTATCGCAGGGTTGCTCAACGCTTTACCGTATGTCGGAACATTGCTGGGAATCGTCTTCGCCGGTGGATTGACAGTGGCTAATGGCGGCGGAGTGTGGGATATTGCTGCCATCTTGGGTGTCTTTGTCGCAGTACAGACTATTGAGGGTTATGTGCTGACGCCCAAAATCTTGGGCGGACGTTTGAATCTGCATCCGATGGCCGTATTTCTCGGCTTACTGATCGGCGGAAAGTTATTCGGCTTTCTTGGCATCATCCTTGCAATTCCGGCCATCGCCATCGGCAAGGTATTTCTCAAGTTTCTCCGCGAACTCTATCAGGGTTCATATTTCTATCACGCCGGAGATCACCATACGGAAGATGCGCCGAGCGAAAATATCGAAGAACGAATATCCGATGCCGCCGACAACGTGCTTGCGGAACAGGAAAAGAAAGGCGTCGAGGACGAAACCGAAACCGGTACACAGCCGTGATCGGGTAAAAAAGCGATACCATCAGGTCACCGATGGGGTGATGGCTGATTGGGATATGTTTGGAGCGGTCGTGGATGCCCAGTGGATGATGATTGCAGGCTATCTGGTTGCAGATGAAGCAAAGCGTCCGGTTTAGCTGGCGGGATCGGAGTTTAAGAGATAGGAGACCGTACGATATGAAAACTCTCAATAAAGGGATGACGCGGCGGGAGTTTGTCGGGACGGCGGCGATCGGAGCTCTGTCCGCGGCAGGACTTCAAGGCGGCTCAGCTTTGCCTGCAGTGCGGCCTAATATAATCTTCATTCTCGCTGACGATCTTGGCTGGGGCGACCTGAGTTGTTACGGGCGGCCGGATTATTCGACGCCTAATCTCGACAAGCTGGCCGGTCAGGGAATGCGGTTCACAAATGCTTATTCGGCGGCTCCAGTGTGCACGCCGACGCGCGTCGGTTTTCACACCGGCCGGTATCCGGCACGTCTGCCGGTTGGGTTGGAAGAACCTATCAGGGACCGCAAGCAGTTGGGCGAAAAAGGCAAAACTATCGGTATCCCGCACGAGCATCCAACAGTTTCTTCTCTGATAAAAAAGGCCGGTTATGACACCGCATTGGTCGGCAAATGGCACCTGGGCTATCTGCCGCATTTCGGGCCGCTGCGTTACGGCTTTGACGAATATTTTGGATTGATGAGCGGTGCCGGTGATTTCTTTACCCATAAGGACATGACCGGCGCACCCGACCTATTCGAGGGCGAGGTTCCCGTCGAACGGGCCGGATATATAACAGACTTGTTGACTGATCGAGCTGTCGAATATATAAAACATCCGCACAAGAATCCCTTTTATTTAAGCCTGCATTACACCGCTCCGCACTGGCCGTGGGAAGGTCCGGGGGACATTGCGGTCAGCAAGCAGCTTGGCAAGGGTTATGACGGATTCACAGCCGGCGGCTCGCTAAAGATCTACGCCGAGATGATGAAAAGCCTCGATACCGGGGTCGGTAAGGTTTTGGAATCGCTGAAACGATCGGGTCAGGAACGAAACACGCTCGTCATTTTTACCAGCGACAACGGCGGCGAACGGTTCTCATATAATTGGCCATTTAAGGGCCAGAAGTCGGATCTCTACGAAGGCGGCGTTCGCGTTCCCGCGATTGTTCGCTGGCCCGGCGTGACCGCTGCCGGAAAAGTAAGCGATCAGCCGGCGATCACGATGGATTGGACTGCAACGATGATCGCGGCTGCCGGAGGGAAACCTGACGCTAAGTATCCGTTAGACGGGGAAGACTTGACCGGAGTGCTTCAGGGAAAGCGTCCATTATCCGACCGAACATTTTTTTGGCGTACCTCTCGGCAGGGTGCAATGCGTAGCGGCAAATGGAAATATATTCGCGAGGACAAAGCAGAGTTTCTCTACGACCTTTCTATCGACGAGCGCGAGCAAGCCGATTTTACAAAGGCTGAGCAAAAACGCGTTGGCGAGCTGCGTAAACAATTCGACGACTGGGCGGCCGGGATGATGAAGTATCCGAAAGAACCCTGATGTGCCGACTCCGAGCTCAAGATGAAACGCGATGTTCGCGGGTGACAAATACGTCGCCGCGGGCGACAAACGCTGAAAAGTCGGCATAGGCGTCGCAGGCGATCCGGCCTACGGCGACGACGGCCCGCAAAACGCTCGCAATGGGTTTTGTCCGCAAATCCGAGAAGAAGTCCGACCTAACGCGAAAACCGGTAGCCCTAGGTCGCTTAACAAAAAAGCCGTTGATAATACGCAGAAATTGCCGTATTATCAGCGGCGACCGGTGTTAAAGTAGTTGTGTAGCTTCTCTTAAATATTTACGGCTCCAATCATGAAACAAAAAAATACAGACTTAAATGATGAACGGCAATATTGGGTTTGGGTGACGGACCCAAGACATTACTTGGATGAATTTGGGAATGAACGCGAAGACCTCGACCCGGCAAGCGGGCTTTATCCCGAAAGTAGCGCTGATTCGACGGGTTGGTGGACCTGTAACAAAGATACAAAAAAGGGCGATTTAATTTTGCTTTACCGCTCCAGAATCAAACGCGACCTCGGCTATTTAATGCAAGCCGAAAGCGACGCCTATTCAATCGTTGACGAAAATTACGCTTCCGAACACAATTGGGATTACGGTTGTGATTATCGCGTACTTTATAAATTCAAAAATCCAATAACCCTCCAAGAAATGCGGGTCAATCCATACTTGCACGACTGGGGTGCGTATCGAGCCAATTTTCAACGCCGCGTTTATGCTATACCGCCGGAACACTGGAAACGGTTGGAGCAAATGGCGACGGAGAACAATCCTGATTACGGTAAATTCTTAGGAAAGGTTGAGCAAACAACCGTCGTCAAAAGTATTCGGCTTGAAGAGGAACTTGAAGATGACCTCATTGCAGATTTGAGCCGACTCAAGCCGTTTGGTTACGACCTTGAACTTTATCTTTCTCCAATTGATGGAGCATCAGGGCGACAACTTGTTTGCAAGGGCAATGGGGGACGCATAGATTTACTTTGCTTTGACAGAAAGAAAAAGCAATACGTCGTTATCGAGTTGAAGATCGTTCGCGCTGGTCAAAACACTTTCGGGCAAATTTCCAATTACATAGGTTGGGTGCAGGAGCGAATTGCCAAAGGCAAACCCGTTATCGGCTTAGTCATCAGTCGCGGGTTTGACGCAAAGTTTGAATCATCCATGAAAATCACGGACAAGATTTTTCAGTTGAACATTGAACAATTAGGCTTTGAGTAGTCCGTTCTGCGAACGCTGACGGAACGAGCAAGAAGCTCTGACGAGGGGTATTCAATGAAAAACGAGAGAGTTGATGAATTTATCTTTGCGAACGTCAATCCGCATTCTTGTTCCCAAAGGAAACGCATTTAATAGCCGTTGGTCGTTTCGACCTACGGTAATGATCGAAAAACAGGCGCGATGCTGAAGGCATCGAGTTTTCGCGCATGGCACAGACATTTGAGAGTTGAGGATTTGTCATATTCGCGGGTTTTGTTCCTAAGGGAATTCGATACCTTCGGCATCGGGTTGAATTAATCCGAATACCAGCGGTCGATACGACCACTGGCTATTAAATATGTTCCCGTTGGGAACCTTTATGTGGGCGTAGGGTTGGACTTGTTACGTTTCGCGATTCTTGTTCCCGTTGGGAATCTTTATGTGGGCGTCGGGTTGAATTGGTTACGATTCGCGATTCTTGTTCCCAAAGGGAACATTTGTGTGAGCATCGGGTTGAATTTATTAGGATTAGCGGTTCCTGTTCCCGAAGGGAACGCATTTACTAGCCGTAGGTCGCTTCGACCTGCGGTAATGATCGAAAAACAGGCGCGATGCTGAAGGCATCGA
>JBBSJK010000111.1:0-6826 GCA_038257355.1 Pyrinomonadales bacterium
CGATTTTTTTATTAAGGCTCACCAATGACAGACCCCGATGCTATAGAACCTCAATATTTTTACGAACGGCCGTCGATGCGTCCGACGGCGCGAACCTGGATAAAGCATATTCTGTTGCTTTGTGTCACGTTTTGTACGGTTACCGTTGCGGGTACGATATTCCCATTTGGCGGTTTCTTTGCCTTTCCCGAGGCTGACCCGCAAACATTGGTTGAACTATTTCAATTTTTGTTGTTTTTGCCCCAAAATTACGCTCTGTTGATCGTCAGCGCTGTTTTTAACCTATTCAGCGATATCGACAATTTGATTTATGGCCTGAGCTTTTCGGCGTCGCTCTTATTTATTCTAATTTGCCACGAAATGGGGCATTACATTGCCTGCCGGATTTATAAGGTGGATGCGACATTGCCATTTTTTATCCCGACACCTCCGATGATCGGGCCGGCGGGAACGTTTGGGGCATTTATAAAAATACTTTCGCCGATGCCATCGCGGCGGGCGGTGTTTGATATTGGTGTTGCAGGTCCGATTGCGGGTTTTATCGCTCTTTTGCCAATTGCGATCGCGGCGTTTGCGACGATCAAATTTAGGGCCTTACAGGATGTAAACCCTAACGATATACTGCCGCTCGATTTTTCACAGCCGTTACTTTTTAAGTTGTTTGCATTTATCGCGGGGTACGATTTTACATTGCCATATGAACAAAACCCTTTTTACTTCGCCGCGTGGGTCGGACTTTTGATAACCGCTCTCAATCTTATTCCTTCCGGCCAACTTGACGGCGGGCACGCGATCTACGCAGTATTTGGCGAGAAAGTGCATTATTGGACGGGCCGTATCGCATTTCCGGTGATGGCAGTGCTGTCGGTCTTAGGGATGTATTTTTATGGCAGTCCAAGCGGATTTCTGATCGCGATAATCCTTGGAATAATGATGCGGATTAAGCATCCCCGCCCATTGGATCAAACCCCTCTAGATGCTAAGCGAAAAGTGGTCGCATTTCTGACTCTGCTGATTTTTATTCTGTGTTTTGTGCCCTTTCCGATTCAGTTAAATTAGTTTCAGGGAATGAGATGCCACGATAAATCGCTGAGAGCGGCAGGGAGCAGTCAACAGATCGCAATTCAACAGTTTCAGTCAGGTCATTGCATTCGTAATTTGCCCAAAAACCGTCGCCGTGTTTTACAAACTGGGTCACATGCGGTCGATGCTGAGCGATTAAAAGATATTCGGTAAAGCTAGGGATCGATTTGTAATAGGTGAATTTATCGCCGCGGTCAAATGCCTCTGTGGAATCCGATAAGATTTCGATAATCAATTGAGGATTGACGAGCATATCAATCCCGCCGATTTGCTCTATCAGCGGCTCGCCGCATAGCGCCGTAGCGTCGGGATACCGGTATGGGAGATAGGAGGGAACTTTGATCCGCATGTCGGCAGGCAAAACATGACATCCTTTTTTGCGAAGCTGCGTATCAAGAGCCGAGTATAAATTCATCGAAATTTGATTATGAGCGAACCGAGCTCCACTCATCGACCAAACGTTTCCGTCCCAGAACTCAAATTTCTCGTTCCTGCTTTTTTCGAGCTCGAAATATTCTTCCAGAGAATAAACTTTTTTCGGTTGAGCCGTCATCTTGGTAAGAATAACATACAGTAATTAAAGGTATTGTGATTTTTAAATCGACTGCGGCAGCAAGCCTTTGATCTCTCTAACCATCTTTTCGACATCTTCTTGGCCGTCAAGCGCGATCATAAAAAAGTCATAGCTGGTCTTAAAACAGACCATGCCGTTGCCAAAGAACCAGACGCCTTCGAGCAGCGGGTTGCCGCCGATTATGTTGCCCAGCGGGAAGCCGGTTACCGTTGCGGGATTAAGAACGTTTGTCATCATCACGGCTCCGGAGGCAAATGAGAATGCACCGAGCAGCGGGGCGCCGATGCGTTTGGCGATGTCGCGCTCGAAGGCGATGCGATCGGCATCGGCATCCGAGAGTTGGCCTTTGACGATCATGTCTTCGCGGCGTTTGAGATAGCCGTCAAATTCCTGTGCGAGCTTTTTGACCGACCAGGTGGGGATCGCGGAATTTAACAGCCAATGCGAACTGATTCCGGTAAACACAACCCCCAGACCGGCACCGATAGCCATCGAAACTCCGGTGGTCGCTGCCCTTAGCGGATCGTCCTGAACCCAGCCCGACGCTTTAGTAAACGATTTACGGGCTGAATCAAGAGTGGTCGATAAACTCGAACCAAAACCGACTACCTTTGAAACTCGCTTTGCGCCGGTCTCAACTGTTTGGGCGGCATCGTCAAAAAACTCGCCCGCCCGGCCCGCCGCATCGACGACCACGCCGCCAGCTTTTGCACCGGCACCGGATGCGACATCACGAACCGGCTCGCTGACGCTCCATGCTGTTTTCGCGGTATCGCCGGCAGTATGGATGACGCCCTCGGCAACCTTGACGGCCTGTTTGCCGACATCTGTTTTCTCGGCCTCAACCTTTATCCTCTCGGCCCCGGTTCTCGCGGTTTCGACAACCACGCGAGCACCGCCCTCGATCTTGTCCTTGAGGCCAAGCTGCGCGTCGATCTCCTCAAACTTCTCAGTCGCCTTTTTCTGCCACAGTTCAAATTTTTCTTTGTAATCGCTCATATCATTTGTCGCCTTCTACAAACTATTTAATCAGTACGTTCTAACTCGAATCATAGTTCGATGTGATGCAAAATTACAATATCAAGTTTATCCCAATAAAATCACCCCGTATTTTTTAAAATTTACGACTTTTTGGGGTGAAATTTTTTGCATTTTAAAATTTCACATTTTTTTACTGTGTAGAATGGCATTTTAAATGTGGCACGTGCCACATTTTAGTTAGACGACATCACGATATAGTGATAATTACTGAGTTTTGCAGACGTGGCAATACCTGAAATGCTCTGACTGACACATTTTTTAGTAGAGAAAAACAGTTTGCTCTGGCTCGTTTTTTGGTTGGATTGGTACAGTTAAATAGCCGATTGGTGAAAGGTGTGGTCTCAAAAAAAACAGTACCTAATTTGTCACTCGAGTGCTGCTTATCTCTCAAAGGATTTGGTATGCTAACCTTTTTATAATATGCCAATCGTCAAGTGTCCGCATTGCGGCAAAGAAAAAGAATATAACGGCAACGAATTTCGTCCATTTTGCTCTGACCGGTGCAAGCTGCTCGATTTTGGGGCGTGGGCGGATGAGGAGTTTGCGATTCCGAGCGAGACGGCGGCGCTTACCGAGGAAGACATTGACGTGATCGAAAAGGCGTTAGAGGAGAAATCAAGATGATCGACCTCGCCCCATATGGCGGCGGCATGGCCGTTTTTGTAGCCGCCACATTTTTTTTGATCTTTTTAGCGGTCGCCTTTATCGCCTTTAAGATGCTCAAAAAGACAGTCAAGATGGCGTTCCGGATGTTTATCGTCGCCGTCATACTTGCAATCGCGGTTGCCGGCACCATCGCCTTTTTGGCACTCGGCAGCGGTACCCCGGAAAAGCCGCGTCCGACCCGTAAGTCTTAAACAGTTAGAAATTTCAAGGTTAAGACGACAAGAGGCAAAGACGCTAAGGGTATTTATTGGTTTACAGGTATGAGAATTTTTTACAAGCTTTAACTTCGCGTTTTAGCGACTTTGCAACTTTGCGTTAAAATCTCGTACATATGCCCGAACCGGCAAGCGATACATCAAACGGCCGTTGGAAACGGTATCGCACGCTGCCGCGAAATGTGCTGGCGCTCAGTTTCGTAAGCCTCCTCAACGACACATCGAGTGAGATAATTTATCCGCTGCTGCCGGCCTTTCTTGCCCTGAGCCTGGGGGCGTCGCCGTTTGCGATCGGGTTGATCGAGGGATTTGCCGAATCAGTTGCGAGTCTCTTAAAACTTGTATCCGGTTATCTCAGCGACCGTTTTGGCTCGCGCAAGCTGCCGGTTTTTCTCGGCTATTCGCTGGCCGCGATCACCCGGCCCCTTCTGGCTTTTGTGACGACATGGCCGCAGGTCCTGGTCGTGCGGATGACCGACCGTATCGGCAAAGGTATTCGCGGTGCTCCGCGCGACGCGCTGATTGCGGGGAGTGTCCCGCCAAATCAACGCGGGTTTGCATTTGGTTTTAACCGTGCGGCCGATCATCTCGGAGCGGTTTTTGGCCCCGTCATCGGATTTATCCTACTGATGATTTTTGCGGTCGATACCCAGAGTCCGACGATCCAGGAATATCAGCAGGTTTTCCTCTTTGCCTCGGTCCCGGTCGTAATCGGCCTCATCGTAATCGCCTTTTTTGTTCGCGAAGAGCCAAAAGCGGCCGAGCCTCCGGCTGCTCCTCTGAATTTTTCGCTAAAAGGTTTTAGCGGCAATTTTAAACGCTTTCTCGTCGTCATCTCGGTTTTTACGCTTTCTAATTCGACCGACGCATTTCTCCTGCTCCGAGCGGCGGAATCAGGCATTTCGCCGCTCTTATTACCGCTTTTGTGGATGACGCTGCATTTTAGCAAGGTGGTATTCTCGCTGATCGGCGGTGATCTCTCAGACCGGTTTGGGCGTAAGACGCTGATAATTGCGGGCTGGGCGATCTACGCGCTAGTTTATGTCGGGTTCGCCTTTGTCAGCTCGGCGTGGCAATGCTGGCTTTTATTTATCATCTATGGAGCTTATTTTGGTTTGACCGAGGGCGTCGAAAAAGCCTTTGTCGCCGA
Source organism: Pyrinomonadales bacterium (assembly GCA_038257355.1). Lineage (GTDB taxonomy): Bacteria > Acidobacteriota > Blastocatellia > Pyrinomonadales > Pyrinomonadaceae > OLB17. Next base: position 4,730 of record JBBSJK010000111.1, read on the forward strand.
CATGGTGCCCGAAAAAAAACGCGGCACCGCCTACGGCCTCTACAATCTCGCCTTTGGCATCACTGTCTTTCCCGCGTCGCTGCTATTTGGACTGGTCTGGTACGAATTCGGGGCCTCGACCGCATTTCTGGCCAGCGCATGTGTCTCGGTCCTCGCGATCCTGCTTTTAACTTTTGTTAAATCAGAAAAAGTTCCGGAGTTAAACGGGCCGATAACATAAAATTGCTTCAATTTTAGAAAAATAACCGCGTTGGAACACTATTTTGATTTGGCGGCTCTTTTACGAAATTGATGTTAAAGATGGGCTGTTAGATACTAGATCAACTGAAATCTGGAGTCTATGGAGGAGGAATCATCTAGCAGGTGAAAGAAAAGGCAAGAATCTATCTCTCTTTTTCTAACGCTTAATTTGGGTCAAAACCAGAACTTGCTATAATTTTTTATATTTAGCTAGGCTATTTTTACTAGTTGTTTGGATAGCGATAAAAAGATTGACCTTTGTCAGGGTTTAAGAATATAATCGAAACATCTTTTGCCCTGCTTTATAGGCTTTTGATAATTGCGGGTGGCGATTTGTTTCGTCTTTACCTAATCTAAATCGAGAACTATATCAAACATGCCGCTGCAGTTGTGGTTGATTGGGCCACCCTGCGAGGGGAATTGTGATTCTGAAAATATTAAATTAATTATTCTAAGGATCGAAAAATTTTGCCATGACTGGCATTACTATTTTGGGGAGTTTTAAATAAATGAGAAAATTACACGGGACGTATGCTTTAAATCGTAAAGCATTTTTATTACTCAGCGTTATGCTGAGCTTAGCGGTATTTGGCATTGTGACATGGCGTATTGATGCGCAGCGAGTAACTGCCAGGGCAGCCAGCAGCCAGCGTGCTGAGGTGCAGCAAGCACGTTATTTATGGGACAAGCAATTTGTAAATCAGTCTGGAGTTGTGGAACCAGCCCTAGGTTCGGGATCAACTTCCACGGCTTCGCCAGATGGCAGCCCGGTGATTTTTGTTTACGATTTTGAGGGAAATCGCCTAATTAGTTTTAATGCCGCAGCTCCTGACGTATTTCTCACCGACGTTGTGGTTACCGGTATTGACAACGAGACGACGGGTGAATTTCTGTCGAGTATCGATTTTAGGCCGGCAAACGGACAACTCTACGCGATCGCTTCGGAGTTTTTCCCCGGTACTGACCGATTAGTTACCGTTAACACCACCACCGGTGTCGCGACAGCGGTCAGTCAAAATACCTTTATAACCACGCCAGACCCGTTTTTCGCAATGGATTTTAATCCGGTTGTAGATCTCATTCGCCAAAACGGCAGTGGCAGCACCAACCGCCGGATCAATCCGGTAACCGGAGCTTTGGTGATGACGGATACACCGCTTGCTTATGCGGCCGGCGATCCTAATTTCGGCGACACCCCCGGTGTCGTCCATGTTGCTTATACAAACAACAGCACAGGAGCAGCGACAACAACGCTTTACGCTATTGACGCTACTCAAGATGTGCTGGTGACGATTGGCGGTATCAATGGTTCGCCATCTCCAAACGGCGGACAGCTTATGACGGTTGGCCCACTCGGAGTGGATGCATCCGGCTTTGGCGGGTTTGATATTGCACAGGGTTCGAATATCGGCTATGCAACATTAACCGTTGGCAGCGTGCCGATTCTGTACACCATCAATCTAACTACCGGACAGGCAGTCGAAGTAGGTTTAGTTGGTGATGGCGGAGGCCGAATTGACGGATTGTCTGTCGCTTTCGGTGCGGCCGCGACCCCGACGCCGACACCGGTAGCAACGCCAACCCCGACGGCAACACCGGTCGCAACACCGACCGCAACACCGGTCGCGACACCGACGGCAACCCCGGTCGCCACACCGACGGCAACCCCGGTTGCTACGCCGACACCAGTCGCAACGCCGACACCTCAACCGGGTGGCGGACCGCTGGTTTATGCGTATGATCTGAGTGACGACACGCTGATCAGCTTTAATGCCGGGGCACCGGGAACAATTCTGACGGATATTCCGGTTACAGGATTGGGTACGGGCGAATTTTTGATCGGGCTTGATTTCCGTC
>JBBSJK010000112.1:0-6637 GCA_038257355.1 Pyrinomonadales bacterium
ATTCGTCCATAAGGTAGTGTATTTATACGCAAATCCCACTGAGATCAGCCGCGACGAGATCGAGCTAAAAGACGGCACCGTTCTCGACAGGTATTCAGCACCCATACTAGGAAAAGATAATAAGAACTACGGCCGGATCTGGACGTTTCGAGATATCACAGCGCGGAAACTCGCTGAGGCCGCTCTCGAGGAAAGCGAACTCCGATATCATTCGCTGTTCGAGAATATGCTGGAAGGCTACGCCTATTGCCAGACGATCTTCGAAGGAGATCAGTTGAAGGACTTTGTTTACCTTGAGGTTAACGGAGCTTTTGAAAGTCTTACCGGATTGAAGGATGTAGTCGGGAAAAAGATCAGTGAACTGATCCCGGAACTTCACGAGACGAACCCAGATGTTTTTGAGATCTATGGCCGCGTGGCCCTTACCGGCATACCTGAGCGATGCGAGATCTACATGGTACCACTGAAAAGGTGGCTTTCGATTACGCTATACAGCTCGGATAGGGATCATTTCGTAGGCGTGTTTGACAACACTACCGAGCGGAAGCGGGCGGCAGAAGCCTTGTCCGAACTCCGTCGGGAACTTGAGTTGATGATGGACACGATGGAGGAAGGTGTCCACCGCATAAACCTTGAGGGGAACATTATTTTTGAAAATCCGGCGGCGGCGCGAATGTTGGGTTGGGAAGCCTCCAAATTGCTCGGTAGGCCCTCTCACCTCACCATACACCACACAAAAGCCGATGGAACGCCGTACCCGAAAGAGGAATGTCCTATATATTCCTCGTCCCACGATGGAGTTTCCCGTCAGGTGGGTGATGAAGTATTTTGGCGGCAGGACGGGACGAGTTTCCCGGTGGAATACTCAACCACCCCGATGCGTAATGATCAAAATGAGATTGTCGGATCACTGGTTACCTTCCGCGACATCACCGAGCGCAAGATCGCAGAGGATGCTCTTGAAGCCGCCGAGGAGAATTACCGCAGTATCTTTGAGAATGCGGTCGAGGGCATTTTCCAATCGACCAGCGAAGGACGGTTCTTGTCGGCAAACCCGGCGATGGCCCGCATTCTTGGCTTTGACTCGCCCCAAGAGCTGATCGCCCTTCGTAACGACATTGCGAATCAGCATTATGTTGACCCAGCGTCACGTATCGAACTGGATGCGATTCTCGATGCCCAAGGCGTCGTGGCGGCGTATGAGTGCGAGGTTTATCGAAAGGACCGAACGAAGATCTGGACGCAGGAGAATATACGTGCCATCCGTAACTCTCAAGGCGAGATATTGCATTACGAGGGTTCGCTGGAAGACATAACAGCGCGTAAATCACTTGAAGACCAGTTTCGCCAATCACAGAAAATGGAAGCGGTCGGCGTCATGGCAGGCGGCATCGCTCACGATTTTAACAATCTGCTGACGGCGATCAACGGCTACAGCGACATGACCCTGAGAAAGATGGCGGCCGACGAACCGTTAAGGCGGAACATCGAGGAAGTTAAGAAGGCTGGCGAACGCGCGGCGGAATTGACCAGCCAGCTTCTCGCTTTCAGCCGCAAGCAGATCTTGATTCCTGTCGTTCTTAACCTTAACGCCGTAATCGAGAACATTGAGAATATGCTTCGCCGGATAATCCGAGAGAACATCGAACTGCGCACGGTCCTTAACGTTGATATTGGCAATATCAAGGCCGATCCGGGACAGATTGAGCAGGTTATTATGAATCTCACCGTCAATGCGCGCGACGCAATGCCCAATGGCGGAACCCTGACGATCGAGACGAAGAACGTTTATTTAGATGACCCGCACGTCTATCAGAAACTTGCTATCGAGCCGGGGCCGTTTACGAGGATGACGATCACTGACACCGGCAGTGGAATGGATGAGAGCACACAGCAGCACATCTTCGAGCCATTCTTTACGACCAAAGATGTTGGCAAAGGCACTGGACTCGGCCTGTCGATGGTTTACGGCATAGTCAAACAGTCTGGTGGAACCATCTTTGTTTACAGCGAGCCGGGGCATGGCACTGCCTTCAAGATATATCTGCCCTGCGTTGACGAAAATGTTGAGAAGATCAAGTGGGCCGGGCACAACAAAGAAAATTTTTTCGGCAAGGAAACTATTCTCCTGGTTGAGGACGAAGATGTTGTCCGCCATCTGGCTCTCGAGATATTGCAGGGTAACGGATACAACGTGCTGGAAGTGGCCAACGGAAAACAGGCTCTTACAGTATGCGCAGAATATGCCGAACCCATTCACCTGCTACTCAGCGACGTTATTATGCCGCATATGAGCGGGCCAGAACTAAAAGCGCAGGTGATCAAATTGCGTCCCGATATCAAGGTCTTACTAATGTCCGGCTATACAGACGACGCAATCCAAAACGATGATCTCGACTCCGGCCATGCTTTCATCGAAAAACCCTTCACCATAGACGGACTCTCCCGCAAGGTTCGCGACGTGCTGGACTCTTAATAAGTCGGTCAACTAGGCAACCCCCTCATCGATCCCTGCCGCTTTCTTCCCCCAACATCCACCCTTCTGATCACTAATCTGGGATAACAAATACAACCGCAGGGCCTAAAAAGCTATCATATATAGACTTGCCGTTAGCGCGCACCATTCACGGGTAGGCCGCTATGATTTCGATGGTAAATCCGTGAAGAGAATTTATGCTGAAAACACGCTTTTTATCGATACTTCTCCTATCGCTGATAGTCCTGTGTTTGGACGCGGCCGCTCAGACGACCGGCAAACGTCCGGTAATTATTATTCCCGGCGTCACCGGTTCCGAACTGGTCAATGTGACGACCAAAAAGTCTGTCTGGTTTAGTGTGCGCCGAGATAAGGATGACGATGTGCGGTTGCCAATGACGTCGCCGATCCTGAGCAGGAACCGTGACAACCTTCGGGTTGGGGACATTATTCGCTCGGTTGAGGTGCTACCGGTGGTGTTTGATATCGAGGTCTATAAAACACTGATCGACGCTCTTATAAAGCGAGGATATAAGGAGGCCGACTGGAACAAGCCTCAGGCCGCCGATGTGTTTTACGTTTTTCCCTACGACTGGCGGCGCGATAATGTCGAAACCGCGCATCTTCTGGTAGGGAAAATGGCCGCCGCCAAACGCACCCTTAAACGCCCAGATCTCAAATTCGACATTCTTGCTCACTCGATGGGCGGGCTGATCGCCCGTTATGCAGCTATGTACGGCACCCGAGACCTGCCGCAGAGGGGAGTTTCGAAGCCGACGTGGGCCGGTGCCCAGCACATTAACAAGCTGATGATGTTTGGCACGCCAAACGAAGGCGCGTTTAGCTCGTTTGACGCCCTGGTCAATGGATATCATATAGTTGCTAACCGCAAGCTGCCATTTATCGACGATTTACGCGCCGAGGATGTTATGACAAATCCGGCGGCGTTTCAATTATTGCCCCACAAGAATTCGGCACGCTTTCTGGATGAAAACCTAAAGCCGTTAACAGTTGATATTTACGATGTCGACACATGGATAAAATACGGCTGGGGAGCGATTGCCGATCCTAAATTCCTCAGCAAACTCAAAGACGCTCCGCGACTGGCGCTTACAAATAAAGAGATTAAGCCTGAAACACCAAAGAAAGATGCAAAAAAAGACGATCTGATCGTGTCCAAAACGACATTTGCCCAGGTGCGCAGCTATTTTACCGCGGTCCTCGACCGAGCTCGGCGGTTTCATGAGGCCATGGACGCTAAGACAAAGACGTCGCCGGTTCAGATGTATGCGTACGGTGGCAATTGCGAACAGACGCTCGATGCGGTTGTGTTGATCCGTGACGAGAAAAAAAATAGCTGGATAACGCTCGTCGATGCCAAAGATATTAAGACGGCGGCTGGATTGGAAATAAAGAAGGACGATGTTAAGGCGGCGATGTTTGCGATCGGCGATGGCCGCGTCACAAAACGCTCGTTATTGGCCGAAACGCAGCTGTCCAACGACGGCGGTCCCGACATTGAGAACTCGATATATGCGTCGTCATTTTTTGCCTGCGGCTCACACACAAAACTCTTTCTCGAAGGGCCGATACAGGACAGTTTCCTGAGCACTCTGGTGGTTGAGAAAGAGATCCAGCCGTAATAAAGGTTTTTTTGCCCGTTAAGTAAGAGGAAATTGAAATCTGAAATAGGCGGCCGATTATTACTTAATAATGACGAAAGTCATTCTGGTTAAAAGAGGTACACACAAAGGACACAAAGCGAAGACACAGAGAACACCAGGGATTTCTTGGTAAACTTTGTGTCCTCACTTTGTGTCCTTTGTGTCTGAGATTTAGTTCTCCCTTTAAGGATTCAACAACACAAATAATCTATCAGCCCAATCGGAATTTGAAATTTTTAATATATCGTACTGCACCTGTGCCATATCGCGGTTGCCGAGTTTGAGGTATGCTCGGGCGAGGTTGTAGCGGGCTTTTTCAAAATCTTGACTATAGCCGAGGGCGGTGTTAAATGGTTCGATGCTGTCTTCTGTTTTGCCGGCCTCAAACAGGCTCTCGCCGAGATTATTATAGGTCTTTGAGTCGGGGCGATAGATCTTAAGCGATTCAAAGGCGGTTGCGGCGTCAGCGTAACGCTTTTGTTTAAAGAGGGCGAGGCCGAGTTTTTCGAGTGAATTGGCGTGATCCGGCCTGAGGGCGATTGCACGGCGGTAGGCGAGTATCTCCTCATCGGTGCGATTTAGCTTGCCAAGTGACAACCCGAGCGAGTACTGTGTCTCGGCATTGCCGTCATCGAGGCGTAACGCCTGGCGGTAGGCATCGACCGCCTCTTTGTACTGGCCGAGCGCATAGCTCGACGCACCAATATTGACGTGGGCGGCGGCCCATTCAGGCCGAAGCTTTGCGGCCTGACGCGATGCTTTTAAAGCTTCCGCATGCTTTTCCAGAGCTCCGTAGCTAAAGCCGGTCTGATACCACGCCTCGGCATAATTCGGGTCGGTCTCAGCCGCTTTTTCAAAATACGGCACTGCCCGCAAATAGTCGTCACGCGAAAGCTGCGCAAGGCCCTGAGAATAAAGCCGCTCGGCGAGGAAGCGTTTATTTTTCTGTGATTCGGCGGAGAGCGTCGAAAATGTTTGAACTTCGGTGACCTTGAGCTGCAAAATGCGCTCGGCCGGCACTGCAAAATTGAGGCTTTGCCCCTCGGCGGCCTGCAGCGTTGCGACACCGATCACCTGTCCGCCCATATTTACCACCGGCGAACCAGACGAGCCGGGCGAGATCGGCGCGGTGATCTGGATGATCCGTCCATAGCCCGCAATTTCGCGGACCGCCGAGACGATGCCGTTTGACACGCTGCCCTCGAGCCCGTAGGGATTGCCGATGACGACGACCGACTCACCCTCCTGCGGCACAGCCCGGACTATCCGCAGCGGCACAGCCAAACCCCTCGGAACCTCGACCTGCAGCAATGCCAGATCAGCCTCGCCATCTATTGCCAACACACCGCGAACCGGAAATTTCTTCCCGTCCATCAAAAGTATCTCAACCCGGGCCGCACGCTCGATGACATGCCGGTTTGTAATTACTCGGTCGGCCGCGATAAAAAATCCGCTCCCCCGCGCAAGCGTTGCGCCCCTGGCGTCAAACGTCTCAATTGCCACCGCCGACGGCTTGATCCGCTTAACCAGCTCCGGCAAAAAATCCTGCGCAGCAACAGACTGAACCGCAAAAAATGCGAAACATGCTAAAACGAAAAAGATATTTTTTAATTCAGGTCTCCGCATTATGTCTATATAAATTATAAGCGGTTTGTGAAGATGTAACAATGTTTTTGAAACGATGGAAGGTTCTGATGATTGGTCACAATGTTAATATTACGTATGCAAACACCTTTCACCAAACTAGCAAAAGTACTGTACCAATCTATACTAAATTCAGTACCAATCAACCTGTTTCCAGGGACCAATCAGCGGTAATTTGTGCCTTGTAACAGGAGCGTACATATCATCAGATGTAGTAATTTCGGGTAATTCACCAAATATTTGTATAAAATGTGGCACGTGCCACATTTAAAATATTTTCCCCAGAATAAAATTTTTGCAGATTTAAAAAAAACAGAAAAATTTATAAATAAAAATGATTCAAATGTCGCCGGTGGCCCCCATAATTTTGCACATAACTTCGAAAGGGATAGAATTGTCTTTCAGCTTATAAAACTATGAAAATCGCACTTGCGGCCGATCACGCCGGTTTTGAAGAAAAAGAGATGATCAAAAAGACGCTGGATGACATCGGCATCGAGTACACCGATCTGGGCACCGATTCCAGTGAACCGGTCGATTATCCTGACTATGCCCGCAAGGTCGGCGAGGCGGTCGCCGCCGGTGAGTTTGACCAAGGCCTGCTCGTCTGCGGTTCCGGGACCGGCATGGCGATCGCGGCAAACAAAGTGCCCGGTGTCCGAGCCGCCGTCGCATGGAACGAGACAATCGCCCGGCTCGCCCGTCAGCACAACGACGCAAACGTGCTGTCGCTGCCCGCCCGATTTTCGAACCCGGACGAAATGGTTTCGATCGTTAAGGCTTTTTTTACCACGGATTTCGAAGGCGGCCGCCACGCCCGACGGGTGGACAAGATCGAGCGAATGGAAAAGAA
>JBBSJK010000113.1:0-6411 GCA_038257355.1 Pyrinomonadales bacterium
GTCGTCTCGATGCCGTGCTGGGAATTCTTTGACGAGCAGTCAGCCAAATACAAAGAGGAAGTCCTGCCTGCCAAAACAACCGCCCGCCTCGCCGTCGAAGCCGGCGTCAGCATGGGCTGGTCAAAATATGTCGGAGACAAAGGCGACACCCTCTGCGTCGACAAATTCGGCGCATCGGCCCCGGCTGAAGATGTGTTTAGGGATTACGGGTTTACGGTCGGGAATGTTTTGGCATTGGCAAAAAACCTGATGTCTTAGATTTGTTACCGGATAGATTCGCTTTAACGATCGTAAACCTGTCCCCGATGTCCAACCTTAACCACCGTTACGATAAATCGATCGTCAATAATTTCATAGACTATCCGATAAACACCTTGGCGAACGCGATATCGTTCCTGGCCCGATAACTTCTCGCAACCTGGGCCGCGCGGTCCCGAAGCAAGCGAATTTATTCGCTGGAGAATTCGCTTTACATCCGCGTTTGGTATCGACCGCAGTTCCCTAAAAACTGACCGCTTAAAAACGATCTCATATTTTGCCATCGGCTTTGAGCTTTGCAAGAAGAGTTTCGTAGGACATTACGGGTTCCGAAGCGCGTTTTTTAAAAGCGCCGAGATCTTCCTGATCTTCTCTCAAAGTCTGCCGTAGCGAATCGTTCACAATATCGGAGATCGAGCGATTGGAATGTGCGGATTTCAGCCGCACGGCCTGGTGAAGGTCCGGTTCGAGGTAAATGGTCGATCTTTTTGCTTGAACTGCCATACGAACACTTTTACACAACAACGTCTTAACGTCAAGACGTTTTTATCGGTGATTCGGAAATCTATTATAATGTTATTCTTCAATTTGGTGGACATGAGCTTATGGATCTCGATCAGTTAAAATCCCTGAACACGCCTTCGCTGCTTCTCGATATCGACCGCGTAAAGAAGAACGCAAGTCGAATTGCAGACGTTGCCGCGAGCAACGGAGTTCGCCTTCGTCCCCACATCAAAACACACAAATGTATCGAGGTTGCTCGCCTTCAAACCGCCAGACACAATGGTGCCATTACGGTTTCGACGCTGGCTGAGGCTCGCGATTTTTCAGCTAATGGTTTTACGGATATTACCTATGCTGTTCCGATCGAGCCGGGAAAGTTTGCTGCGGCGATCGATATCCGGCGAAGCGACGTTAAGTTAAACCTGCTGACGGATGATGCCGAAACGTCGAAACTGCTCGATGAGGCAGCAGGACAAGCGGGCGGTAAATTTGATGTTTTCGTTAAGATCGATTGCGGTACGCACCGCGTCGGGGTCGAGCCGCAAACCGCGGAGGCTGTCGAGATTCCGCGGCAACTCACAGATGCCAAGAATCTAAATTTTGCGGGAATTCTCACGCACGCCGGGCATTCGTATGATATGAAAACGGTTGAAGAAATCAAGGCCGTTGCCCGGCACGAACGCGATGTAATGGTCGAGCTAGCGACTCGGCTTCGTGGGATGAGCATCGAGGTTCCGACCGTAAGCATTGGTTCCACGCCGACGATAAACCACATCGATCACCTCGACGGCATAGATGAAATTCGGCCCGGAAATTATATTTTCTTTGACAATTATCAGGCGACGCTTGGGAGCTGCTCATTTGACGATTGTGCCTTGACGGTTTTGGCGGCGGTTGTCCACCGCGATCCGACGCGGCGAAAGATTGTTGTTGATGCCGGAGCCGTCGCGATGTCAAAAGATCGCGGCCCCGTGGGCCTCGACCCATCGTGCGGATACGGCCGTGTTCTCAATCTGGAAGGCAACGATACTGGTTTACGTTTAGACTCGCTTTCTCAAGAACACGGCGAGATCCACGCACCGGATGGCGACAGTTTTAGCCGATTCAAGGTCGGCGATCGCGTCCGCATCCTCGCCAACCACTCATGCCTGACCGCCGCTCAGCATTCGCACTACAATGTGATCGAGAACGGCGAGATTGCTGATCTTTGGAAGATCCATCGCGGATGGTAATTTTTCACGCTTAATAGGGCGGGGTTCACATCTGCTATTGATAAACCTCAACATCGTCAATTTCGATTGAATGATGTAGCCACCAGCCCTGCGGGTAGATTCTTAACCTTAGTTTATTCCCGTCACCCAACGGTAATTTCCCAATACCAAATTCGCTCTTTTTCGCGCCGTCAATAAAGTAGAGTAATGTTTCATTGCTCGGTTCGTAAATCAATTTCTGCTCGACCCATGTGTCCCAAACAGGATCGGTTTGCGGGCCTATTTTACCTTCGGTATGGTGACGGTTTTGGCGAACATCGCCATCGTCTCTAACCAGATAAAAACCCTCACTTACAGGCCTTAGGATTCTAGCTTGGCGGTAATCTTACCTTCCCTAGTACAAACCACGTATAGCATTTCGCAGCTTGCTTACGACATTTTGTTCCGGTGTCGTGATTGAAGGGTAACTGACGTTTGTGTTCAATACGATCAACGATGCCGACCGGGTTGCCGGTTCCACATCAATATAGCTCAAAAATCCGTTTTGGTCGCCGCCGTGGCCGATGAGTTTACGGTTGTTTCGTGTGTCTATAAAGTAGATAAGGCCGATGTCGGTAGTGAACCCACGATTCCCATTTGCGTCCGTCTCAGCCTTTAACTGCGGCAGCCACATTTCTTCTAGCGAAGAGCGTTTCAGCACAAGGTCGTATTCGGCCTGTTGCGACACGGCACCAGTCAAAAAGTTTAGATATTTCACCATATCTGAGATCGGTGAATTGAGCCCGCTGTTTGAGACGGTGATTCCGGTGTTGGCATCGAATTTTCCTTCTGTGCGTTTGCCGTTTTCGATGTAGTAGGAATGCGAGCGGTGTTTCAAAAGATGCTGCGGTGTCGTGTCAAAATAGCTGCTGTACATCTCGAGCGGTTTAAGGATGTTTTTGTCGATATAGACTTCGTAATCGTCTTTCGTGATGGTTTCGATAATGCGGCCCAGGTAAATTATCGCTGGGTTTGAATAGCTGAATTTACTGCCCGGCTTGAACTGCACCTCGGTAAACGGAAACATCGCGACGAGCTGCGACCACTTCGTCGGCTCGAACGGTTCCCAATTCTTACCAGTTCGCCACGGCCACGTCCCGTTGCGAAACCCACCTGAGTGCGTCATCAAATGCCTGATCGTTATCTCATCCATCGAGCCATACGAGTTGTGTATTCCCCTCAGCTCAGGCAGATATTTCGTTACTTTGTCATCAAGGCTTAAAAGGCGGCGGTCTCGAAGCTGCATGATCGCGATGCCAGTAAACGGCTTTGTGTTCGACGCCCAGTGATAGATCGTATTTTCATCGACCGGTTGATTTTTATCGAGATTAGCCGATCCATAGTTCTGCTGTATCGTAATTTTATTGTTTTGCAAAAACAAGAAACTGCCGCCCACGATTCCGGCCTCTTTCAATTCGCGTTGGAACATAGATCTGAACACTGCGAATTTAGCGGATTGGGCGTTCACATTAAAGGTAACAAAAAGGCATAAGAGCGAAAGGACGATGGCGGATTTGATAGGTCTCATAAAAATCATCGGTCTAATTTATAGAAATAGACCTTTGAAATAAATCTGATAAGTGATGGCAGATACTATTCGTGCTTTACATCGACCGCGAGCCGCGTCGGATTCTTCAATTCTAAGACTCGATACTTATTCGGCGAAGCGATGCCGAGCACCCATGTTACTTCGCTCTCGAAATCACACGTGATCTTTAGGTCCTTGACGACGGGCAGATTTGGCGAGCGCGAGCGGTCTGCGATCGTGACATTCCCGCTGCCATCGTGTGCCTGTGCGTCGCTAAATCTCACCTCAAGCCAACCGTCGCCGGCAAGCGTTACAGGGTCGCCAGAGCCGCATTGGCGGACCGGCTTATCGATATATTCGAGATGATAGGTCGGCATTTCGCCGCCCGCAAATTCGAAAACGACCCTGTCATAGTTGCCGTGACGAGCCGATCGCACTTCGCTCATTCTAGCGACGCCTTTGATCCCGGCGTTTTTCTTTTCGGTGATTCCGGCTGTTCCCGCGAATTCTGCAGTGTCAATGCGGGCCTCGTCAGCCGGTGGAGGGTTACCGGCAGCTAAATTTTGATTTGTAGCGTTTATCGGTGTTGCCGGTGGCATATTAACGCTGATTTTATTATCCGCCGCCATATTAGCAGCCGTGCGCGTGTTTGCAGTCTCGCCGCTGCATCCTAGAAGTGACAGTACAGCAATCAAAGAAATTAGTGTGGACAGCTTTTTCATGACGAGAATTTTAACCTATTTATGCGTGAAAATCAGAATACGACTTGTGATTGTAACAAGACTTAAAAGCGGTGTTTATTATACAATTCATTAAATGAGCGTTTACGAGGAACTTACTGAAACACAACAATTTGCCAGCCGCGTCATAGCCGATCACGCCCGCTCGACTGCGTTTGCTATCGCCGACGGCATCCTGCCCGGCAACGAAGGCCGCAACTACGTCCTCCGAAAAATAATGCGCCGAGCGATCTATCACGGCCGCGAGAACCTCGGTTTAAGGAATTTATTTTTCTATAAGGTTTGCGATTTTGTCATCAGCGAAATGCGAGTAGCTTATCCGGAATTAGAGGCGCAACGGGAATTTATCGGCAAGATGGTGCGGCTGGAAGAGGAAAGATTTGGAAACACCATGACGGTCGGGTTGAGGAAACTCGAGGAATTATACGACCAATTGACATTCATTCAGCGGTCGCAAATTCAGTTGGCGGCCCGCGGAAAGGATATAGATTTCGCCGCTCTGCTCAAGTTGTTTGATCAGCCCGGCGGCAAAGACGCGGAAGAGTCGCAGGCCGTTTCGTTTGCAAGAACCTCAGTGGAAATGATGGCTGAGAACGAGGAGCTTCAGAAACAGGTTTATGACGACGCACAGGCGGCAGCGAAGCCTTTTTTTCGCGACGTTGCACAGCTTTATGACACCTACGGAACGCCGCGCGATCTGACGCGCGTATTTCTCGAAGAAAAGAAAATCGTTTTTGAGGAAAACGATTTTAACGAAAAATTCGACTCTGCGCTCCACGAACTTCAAAAGCAGAGCGGTATTGGCCAAACCGATCGTAAATCGCAGATCAGTCCGATTTACGCGGAGGTGCTCAAGAAAGTCGGCGCCAATCAATTTCACGGTTATGATGCGACCCAAGTTGACGATGCTGAAGTGATCGCTCTTGTAAAAGACGACAAACAAGTTGATGAATTGAATGAGGGCGGAGAGGGGTTGATCGTATTAAATGATACACCTTTTTATGCTGAAGCCGGCGGTCAGGTTGGTGACACAGGAATGCTTGTCGGAATGTCATTCGGTAAAGTTGTCGGTATAGTTGGCGATCATAAACCACCCGCTACCGCAGGTGGTTCTGACCCGGCAGCTCGAGTTCGCGTAACTGACACGTTTGCGCCGGTGACGGGATTGATCCTTCATAAAGCGAAAATCGAAAAAGGCTCGATAAACGTTGGGGACAGAGTGAACGCGACCGTCGACTCTGTGAAACGAGATGCCACGCGGCGTAATCATACGGCGACGCACCTTGTGCATGCCGCTTTGCGCGAGGTTTTGGGGACGCATGTCAAACAGGCCGGGTCGGTTGTGGCGCCGAATTATTTGCGGTTCGATTTCACTCATTACCAGCCGATAGACGAGGCTGAAATCGTAGAGGTTGAGGATTTGGTGAACCGGCACATTTTGGAAAATCATCCGGTCAATACAAATGTAATGGCAATTGAAGAAGCGATGCATGGCGGCGCGATGGCTTTGTTTGGCGAGAAATACGGGGCGGATGTGCGTGTGCTGAGCGTCGGCGACGGGATTTTTTCGAAGGAGCTTTGCGGCGGAACGCATGTTAGGGCAACGGGCGATATTGGCAGCTTTAAGATCACCTCCGATGAGGCGATTGCTTCGGGTGTCCGGCGGATTCGGGCGATTACCGGTTTCGACGCGTTCGAGCGTTTCCGCGAAGACGAGCGATTGATCGACCGTTCGTTAGGAGCGTTGAAAACTCAGCGTGACAATCTGCCGAATGCGATTGAAAGACTACAGGAAGAATTGAAACGAACGCGAAAGGAAATCGACGAACTGAAACTGAAGATTGCTACAGGAACAGTCGGCGCCGGTTCATCCAACGGTGACGAAGCGAAGGACGTTGGCGGCGTGATGGTTCTTGGCAAGATCGTCGACGGGCTCGACGCAAACGGTTCGCGCCAGCTTTCCGATACGCTGCTGACTCGTCTGAAATCTGGCGTTGTCGTCCTCGGCCGCAAGGACGGCGACAAAGTGAGCATCATTGTCCGCGTATCCGACGACCTGACCGAAAAGGTAAAAGCAGGCAATATTATAAAAGAGATTGCCCCGATCATCGGTGGCCGCGGCGGCGGCAAA
>JBBSJK010000114.1:0-6235 GCA_038257355.1 Pyrinomonadales bacterium
AGCCCTGCACGAAGAAGGATTGGAGATCGTCATGCTTACCGGGGACAATCAGGTCACGGCGGACGCGGTTGGAAAGCGTCTAAATATCGACAAGGTGATCGCAGACGTTTTACCGGAACAAAAACAGGACGTCATAAAGAAGTTACAAGCCGAGGGCAAGGTCGTTGCGATGGCCGGTGACGGCGTTAACGATGCCCCGGCTCTGGCACAGGCAGAGGTGGGAATCGCGATGGGAACGGGAACCGATGTCGCGATGGAAAGTGCCGGTATAACGCTCGTGAAAGGCGATCTGCGCGGGATCGTCAGGGCGAGAGTTCTGAGCCGTGCAACGATGTCGAACATCCGGCAAAATCTCTTTTTTGCATTCATTTACAATACGCTCGGCGTTCCGATCGCTGCGGGTATTCTGTACCCCTTTTTCGGATTGCTCCTGAGCCCGATCATCGCGAGCGCCGCGATGACGTTTAGCTCGGTGTCTGTGATCATGAACGCATTGCGCTTGAGAAATCTGAAACTTTAACAATGAAGGATGCGAAATACATTCCTGCTTTGAGTTACAATTGGCTGACGCCTTTTTATGACAGTGTCGTGCGACTAACGACTCGTGAAAAATTCTTCAAGAGATCATTGCTTAAACAAGCCAATGTTGAAGCGGATCATCGTGTCCTCGACCTAGCCTGCGGTACGGGAACGCTCACCATACTCATTAAAACAATGCAGCCGAAGGCGGATGTGCTCGGAATTGACGGCGATCCCAAAATCTTAAGTATTGCTAAACAAAAGGCCCAAATATCGGCCCTTGTAGTGGAGTTCGACGAAGGGATGTCATTCGCGCTTCCTTATTTGGATCAATCTTTTGACCGGGTCTTTTCGAGTCTGTTTTTTCATCATCTCACCCGCGAAGATAAGCTCAGAACAATCTGTGAGGTCGGGCGAGTCTTAAAGCCGAATGGCGAGCTTCATGTTGCCGATTGGGGCCGCTCGGACAACGGGTTGATGAAGTTTCTTTCAAATGGCATAAAGCTTCTCGATGGCGTCGAGACGACGACGGACAATTTCGATGGGCTGTTGCCGTCATTTTTGAGTAAATGCGGGTTTCGTGAAATCACAGAGACTTCGCATTTCAATACCTGGTTTGGCACAATCAGATTACTGAAAGCGATAAAATAATAAGGAGTTAGATTTGCGATGAAAAGAAAATTTGCGATTGGCATTGTCATTTGCTCAATCATGCTGCTGCCGGCTTTCGGCCATGATCTGTTTTTGAAACTGGACAGCTTTTTTGTCAGGGTAAACCAAAAAGTTTCGATTCGGATCCTAAACGGTACTTTTCAATCAAGCGAAGGAGCGGTTAGCTTCTCCCGTTTGACGGATGTGAGCGTCGTCGGGCCGTCGGGAACGCGAACAAATCCCAAAGAAGTCGATTTCACAAAAGACGCCAAATCGTCATTTTTGAATCTTCAGCCGAGCGAAGAGGGAAATTATGTCGTTGGGCTTTCGACCATGTGGCGCGAAAATCAACTCAAAGCAAAAGCGTTTAACGAATATCTCGTCGCGGAAGGGATGCCCAATATTTTAGAGGACAGAAAACGCGACCGTGAGCTTGAGATAGACGGTCGATACCGTTACTCGAAGTACGTCAAAACCGTCTTTCAGGTGGGCAGCAAACAAACGGATAGCTACAAAACCGTGCTGGGTTACGCCGTTGAACTCGTACCGAGGCAAAATCCTTACAAATTAAAAGTGAGGGACGAGATCGAGATATTATGCCTCAAAGACGGAAAACCACTCGCTAATCAGACGGTATTGACCGGAAGCGAATCAGGCGGCAAAGTCACGGAGCGCGAAAGCCTTAAGAGCGACGCAAACGGCGTCATCCGGATCAAGCTCGCCGCGAAGGGAAAATGGTACGCAAAGTTTATCAATATGACCAAGATCGACGACCCGAAATTGAACTACGAATCAAAATGGGCGACGCTGACGTTTGAGATTAAATAACGTCAAGATAAATAACCCCGGCTCGAGTTGTCGGATGACCGTTTAAAACTTTAATTTTTAGAGGAGATCAAAATGGAAAAAAGAATTCTGTTTGTCGCTTTTTTGTCCGTGATGTTTATTGCGTCGGCTTTTGGCCATGACCTGTTCCTGAAGCTGGACAGCTACTTCGTAGGGGTCAATGAAAAGATTTCATTAAAAATCCTGAATGGTTCTTTCAAGGTAAGCGAAGGTGCCGTTAATTTTGCTCGTTTGAAAGATGTGAGCGTCGTCTCGCCGTCCGGAACGCGTACAAATCTTAAAGAGGCTGATTTCACAAAAGACGAGACAACGGCTTTCCTGACTCTCCAGCCGATGGAAGCTGGCACCTACGTCGTCGGACTTTCCACCATGCCCCGTGAGCTCGATCTCAAGGCCAAAGACTTTAACGACTATTTAGCAGAAGACGGGATTCCCGACACCATCGCGGAACGGAAAAAGAAGAAAGAGCTGACGAAGGATGTGCGCGAACGATACGCCAAACACGTAAAAACGATATTTCAGGCTGGAGATAAGCAATCGGATAATTTCAAGACGATTCTGGACTACCCGGTCGAGATCGTGCCGCAAAACAATCCCTATAGCCTTAAAACAGGCGGTACGCTGTCAATTCTCTGTCTCAAGGACGGCCAACCCTTGGCGAGTCAGGTTGTATTGACCGGCCGCGAGGATAGCTCGGGCAAGCTGATCGTCGGCGCGAGCGTGCGGACCGATAAAAAAGGATTTGCCAAAATAAAAATCGACGGCCCCGGTAAGTGGTATGCCAAATTCATCAATATGACCAGACTAAGCGACCCAAAGCTTAACTACGAGTCAAAATGGGCGACTCTGACTTTTGGGATACGATAAATCCTTGATGGCCAGCAAATCCGCCACAATTTTAATCGCAGACGATGACGATAGCCTCCGCCGCGTTTTGGAATTTCAACTCCAGGAAGCCGGGTATTCCGTGTTGACGGCTGAAAACGGATCGACGGCCTTTCAGATATTCTCAGGCACCGACATCGACTGTCTGATCACTGACTGGCGGATGCCAAAGATGTCGGGTCTGGAATTACTGCGCCTCGCAAACGCGCTCAACAGCGAGATACCGGTTGTGGTCATTACGGCATTTGGCGATGTTGAAACGGCTGTCGACGCGATGCGAAACGGTGCTTTCGATTTCATCACCAAACCATTTAATCGGGAATCTATTCTTTTGACCGTCGAAAAAGCCTTGAAGTTTGGGGGCACGATGGCGGAGAATCGCCGTTTGCGCCGCATCGTGCATGAAAGCTTCCATCTGGGAAATATTATTGGTACATCCGAAAAAATGCGGCATGTGTTCCAGGCGGTTGAACGCGTTGCGAAGACCGACGCAACAGTTCTAATCGAAGGCGAATCAGGGACAGGCAAAGAGCTTGTCGCCAAAGGGATACATTTTTCGGGTAGTCGGCGCGATCGTCCATTTATAGCGATCAACTGCGCGGCGATCCCTGAAACACTTATCGAGGCCGAGTTATTCGGATATAAAAAAGGTGCGTTTACTGGCGCAACTTCGGAGTCGAAGGGCAAGTTCGAGGAGGCAGACGGCGGAACGCTCTTCCTTGATGAGATCAGCGCCATGCCGCTGGCGGCACAGCCGAGACTCTTGCGTGTGCTGCAGGAGCAAGAAATTACACGCCTCGGCGAAAGCAGGCCCCGCAAAATCGACGTGCGCATTATAGCTGCGACGAATGAGAATTTGCGGGAACGCATTAACAGACACGAGTTTCGCGAAGATCTCTATTACAGGCTCGCCGTGGTGCCGATCCGTGTGCCCGAACTGCGGGAACGACGCGAAGACATTCCGCTTTTAGTGGAATATTTCTTGCAGAAAGCGTCCGAACGGCACGAAACAAAAGTTCCAAGAATTGAACCCGAGGCATTCAGAACGCTTGTCGATCACGATTGGCCCGGTAATGTACGAGAGCTGGAAAATACCATCGAAAGGATGATCATTCTCTCAGATGGTGACCGTCTGACAATTGCGGATGTTCCGACAAGCATTGTTAATCGGTCGTTAAACTCATTCGGCGAGCATGGTTTTTCCCTGCCAAACGAGCCGATAGAGTTAGAATTGCTTGAGCGCGATCTGATCAAAGAATCGTTAATCCGCTTTGGTGGAAACCAATCGCAGGCAGCTCGGTTCCTTGGTATAACTAGAAGTGCTCTAATCTACCGAATGCAAAAACATGGCCTTGAATGACGACAACATTATAACGGAGGAGAAAGGATTACCCTCCGCGTCGGGTCGCGGCCGCGTTGCCGTATCGATTCTCATTGGTGTGTCGATAGTCCTTGTAACGGTCCTGCATTTCCTGACACCGGTTGACCAAATCGTGTGGCACGAGATATATCAGCGACTTTACTATATTCCGATAATAGCGGCCGCGCTTCTCTTTGGGCTTCGGGGCGGATTGGCAGCATCGGTTTTTACGACCATCATCTATTCTCCGCATATCTACCTTCACTGGCAGCAAGGGCATTTCGATTATTCGATAAATCAGTACGCCGAGATAGTTATCTTTAATCTCGTCGGCGGGGTTATGGGAGCACTCGGGGACCGGCTAAAACAGGCCCGGATCCGAGCTGAGCTCAATGCTGAACAACGTCGAAAAGCCTACGAAGAGCTGCAGCAAACCTTTGAGCAATTATTGCAGGCGGAAAAGCTGGCTTCGCTCGGGGAACTCTCTGCCGGCATTGTCCACGAAGTCCGAAATCCGCTGGCGTCGATCAAAGGTGCGGTTGAGATACTGGAAGACGAACTCACGCCAAATAGCCCTCGTCGTGAGTTTGCCGACCTCGCAAAGACGGAAATCGACCGGCTCGACAAGCTCGTCGGTGAATTCCTGCGATTTGCCAAGCCGGCGGCTCTATCGATCGAACCCAATGATTTGAACAACATCGTCAATTCGGTTATTTACCTTCTTGAAAATCAAGCTCTTTCACAGAAAGTAGTTATTGAAAGACACCTCACAGATGAGTTGCCGGCGGTTATGGCAGATGGAGAGCAGATCAAACAGGTAATTCTAAATTTGGCGATCAATTCATTGCAGGCAATGCCGGCGGGTGGTCTCATTACTCTCCGTACGTTTGAAACGTCCGGAGGATGCTCCTTTGAAATCGAAGATACTGGAGGTGGAATAGATGCGAAGTTACTGCCCAAGATATTTGACCCTTTCTTTACAACAAAAGATAAGGGTATAGGGCTTGGTTTAAGTGTCGCCCATAAGATCGTATCTCAACACCATGGAAGATTAAAGTTTCGACCGGGGCATGAGGGATCAGTCTTTGAACTCGACTTGCCGATCCAAAGATCGGGCGTGCACCGGATTGCTACAAATGCTCACTGAACACCGTGGCGTCTCAGCCAGACGTTACCGCTTCGCCTCACGATCCACAACGTCTCCGACAACCTCGCAGACGTCAACTTTGTTGGTCAGGAATAACATAATAAAAAGGCGGCCG
This sequence comes from Pyrinomonadales bacterium, assembly GCA_038257355.1. Taxonomy (GTDB): domain Bacteria; phylum Acidobacteriota; class Blastocatellia; order Pyrinomonadales; family Pyrinomonadaceae; genus OLB17. The sequence continues at coordinate 5,524 of JBBSJK010000114.1, forward strand.
GGCCGCCTTTTTAAGTGAGGTAGTGGGCAGTAGTTCAAGCCATGATGCCTGATCCTTTGGTATTATTTCCTGTGGTTGAGGCGGCGCTATTATGCCGGTACCTTTCGGGTCGCTTCTCTTTTCCAGTTTCGGTGGTTCGCTATTGCATTAATAAAGTTTGGCAGAGCGTCCTTCAGTTCTTCAGTGATGATCACCGCTTCGTCGTCCTCCGTTTTTCCAGCAAAAGTACTGCTAAGAAAGGCGTCGGTATCGCCTGTCGAGCAGATGGCCTTGCAGTGTTTATACGCCTCATTGACGAAATGCTGAGCGTCCGAGCTTTCCGCAAGAGTTTTTATGCTCTCCGCCCCACCGGGAATGTATACTGCATCAAATAACACCGATGCTGTGGTCAGTAGGCTAAAATCGGCCGCGACTGCTTTTCCGTCCGCCGTTAAAATTGCCCCATTTCGGGGGGCGACGGTTTTCAACATCGCACCTTCCTTTAATAGTGCTTCCTTCATGGCTGATACCTGCTCTCCGTCAAAGCCGTCAGCAATCAGAGCCGCGACCTTTCGCGATTTGACAGTATTCAGGATCGTGTTCGCCATGCTCAATGGTGCGGATACACTAACAGACGAAACAGCTTTAACAGGCTGAACGGATTTTGGAGGTGTATCTGCTCCGAATGATCGATTGATCGGGGTCTCTGGCTTGGGAACGGGAAATCCAAGCC
>JBBSJK010000115.1:0-5987 GCA_038257355.1 Pyrinomonadales bacterium
GATTTGTAATCATCAGGTCGTAAGTTCGAGTCTTATCATCGGCTCCATTTAAGATTAGAAAAAAGAGGCAGGCCCGTTGGGCTTGTCTTTTTTTTGTAACGTGCGCAGCAAAATTGGCTATTTGGGGCATATCGGCAGTTATGAGTATATTTGGCTGTCTGTTACGCCACACTATTTTCCTGATAATATTTGATTAACGAGTGAATACTTATTCCGCTCTTCGGCAATAGCACTTAATTCGATTGTTTTCTTTATTTACGGCGATCCCCCTAAAACAGCTTAAGTTTGGCATAAACGTTGCACTAAAAACTGTCATTAGTTCGGCGCTGCATAAGATTGCAGTGTTAAGTTAAAACATTTGATGCCGTGCAATTCGGCCCTTAAACGATAAATTTGGCACCCCTGTAGCGATGCAGGTCCGCAAAGCCTTGAGTCTCTGGTTTTAGAGACAGTCAGGTTACCGAAATAAGGTAAATGAAAAATAATTCAGTTAGTCTCCCACAATTTGGTTTACTCCCACGTTCGATTAGTCTCCCACCTTCGGACATTATGTTACGACTGCTGTTTGCGTGTTTGCTGATGGCAGTTACGTTTACGAGCGCCGCACCGGCCCAATCCCGTTATGTGGGTAGACCAGTTCTCATAGACAGTCGTTTTGCGGCAACGGAATCAAGATATTCGATCGAGCGACGCGTTTTCGAACTTGTTAATCAGGAACGCATCAATAATGGACGCAAGCCGCTCGAATGGATCGAAAATGCCGCTGAGGCCGCCCGTTTTCATTCGGCAAATATGGCGGCGTCCAGTTTTCTGGGCCATGCAGATCTGGGCGGTAAAAAAGTTCACGACCGGGCGGATCAATTCGGGCTATCGGACTGGCGGCGGATCGGCGAAAATGTTGCGTGGATCAGCGGTTACGACGACCCGGCCGCACGCGTCGTCTATTGTTGGATGAATTCGGCAAGCCATCGCAAAAATATGCTTGACTCAAAATTTCGCGAATCCGGCCTCGGCCTCGCCGTGACGGATAAAGGTAAATACTATTTCACACAAGTTTTCGTATCCCGCAAATAATCCCGCCCTAGATTTTTCTATATGTAACTAGGCGGGCAGTGTCTTTCCTTGCTTTTTTAAGGACTCTCCGCCGATAATAATAGTTGGTGAATAACTCCTTACAGGCCCTGGTCATAGATGACGAAAAGCAAATCAGCTCTCTCGTGGCCCAGGTGCTCGTGGACGATGGCTGGAACGTTAGCCAGGCCACAACCGCAGACGAAGCAATCACAAAATTACGCGAACAAAGTTGGGCACTTGTCTTTTGCGACGTAGTACTTGGCGGGCCTGACGGTTATTCTGTGCTGCGGCATTTTGCGGAAATGCAGCCCGAGGCTCGTTTTGTGTTGATGACAGGCCACGGGTCGGCCGCCGGTGCTCTTGAAGCCACCTCGACCGGAGCCTACGATTATCTGCTCAAACCATTTTCGATCGAAGACATTAACAGGATCTCGGCGGTAATAAAAGAACAGCTTAAGACCCGTAAGAAACGCGGCAAGTCCGTTGAAAAAGTTTCGCAGGCCTATGAGTCGGACCTGGCCCTGATTGGTACATCAGCAAAATTTGTTGATTGTCTAAAAATGGTCGGACGCGTCGCCGGTACAAATCTTCCCGTGCTCATCACGGGCGAATCCGGTACGGGCAAAGAAGTTGTCGCCCGGGCGATACACCAGCGGAGCAAGCGCTCTGCGCACCAGTTTGTGACCGTTAATTGCGGGGCGATACCTACCGAGTTGATCGAATCTGAGCTGTTTGGACACGCTCGAGGTTCTTTTACCGGTGCCGACCGCGAACGCGTCGGGCTTTGGGAAGAGGCAACGGGCGGCACGCTCTTTCTCGATGAGATTACAGAGACCAATCCGCTCTTTCAGGTAAAGCTGCTTCGATCTTTGCAGGAGGGCGAGATCAGGCGGGTCGGGTCAAACAAAACCGTAAAGGTCGATGTTCGAGTCATCGCGGCGTCAAATCGCGATATTGAGACGGAGGTCGAGAATGGACGTTTTAGACAGGATCTAATGTATCGCCTAAACGCCGTGACCATTCATCTACCGCCGCTTCGCGAGAGAAAGGTCGATATACCGCTGCTGGCGGTGCACTTTGCAAATGAAGTAGTTTCTTCGGTCGACTGGACGCCCTCGTTCTCGGCGCAGGCTCTCGAGGTTCTGCAAAACTACGAATGGCCGGGCAATATCCGTGAACTCGAAAACGCAGTTCTTCACGCCGTTTCGTTAAGCGACGACATTATATATCCTGAGCATCTGCCTACACGCATTCGGTTTAGTGGCGAAACTGTCCAACATGAAACCAAAGGCGAGCCTATCGTCAGCCCTGCTATAATAGATACTGAATGGAGACCGCTCGCCGATGTTGAACATGACTACGTGGAACGAGTTCTCAATCACACCAGCGGCAACAAGCAGGCCGCCTCACGAATCCTGAACATTGACCGCAAAACACTTGCCCGTATTATCACTCGCAAACAAACGGGAGAATAACTTCCTACATCGCTTACTTCAATTGACATAACCAGCATTACAACATTTTGAAACATTTAGAAATAGAACAAAATATTTACAGCATAGATCATCAGGATAATCTGGTCTTTACTAACTCTGTCTGGGACGACTTTGCCGACTCAAACGAAGCGCCAGAATTATCGGGAACTGACATAACCGGGCGAAGTTTATGGGATTTTGTGTCCGGCGATATGATCCGGCATATTTATCAGCAAATATTGGTATTGGTCCGAGCGGGCGAATCCGTCCATTTTGATTTCCGGTGTGATTCGCCTGACCGTCGCAGGTTTCTGCAAATGAATATCACGCCCGAGCCGAATGGTGTTGTCCGTTTTGCGACGCTCATCAATCGCGTCGAGGAACGCTCTACTCAGGAGATTTTTCGCCGGTCTTCGACTGTTAGTGAAGATATTGTCATCACGTGTTCGTGGTGTAAAAAAATAAAGACAGGAGACGATACCTGGAGTGAAGTCGAACAAGCCATCATTATCCTTGATCTATTCGAACTAGACCCCGCACCACAACTCTCGCATGGGATGTGTTCGAACTGCTACGACATCACATTGAGGCAAATCGAAAACAGGCGCATAAATGTTGACTCTCAAACCGGCCCCGAAATTCTTTTTTCATAATGATATTAATTTATCAGCCGTACGCGGCCGTCGGTAAGACGGACGGTAGGGACTTGAGTGGAAGGATGAGTCGATAACTGGGGCTTGACAAATCTGGTGGGAATCGGAATTCGGGCCGCAATTTGGTTTGAGATCGCCTTGTATCGTGTTGAAATGCGGCGGACATAGTCGCGGGTCTCGTTGTATGGCGGTACACGGCCGCCATATTTCATCACGGCGCCTTCTCCGGCATTATAGCCAGCCAGAGCGAGAATTACATCCTGGTTAAACATATTAAGCAGCATTCGCATATATTTAACACCGCCTTCGATATTCTGTTTTGGATCGTAGATATTTGTAACGCCGAGACGCCGGGCTGTCGCCGGCATCAACTGCATGAGTCCGCTTGCACCTTTATGCGATTTTGCCATCCGCTTAAAAGATGATTCCTGACTCATCTGTGCATAGATGAGCAGCGGATCGATCCCGTAACGGCGACTGGAGTCGACAATAAAGGCATCAACCATGTCATCGCCTGTACTAAAACCTTTTAAGTGAGATCCGCTGCCCATCATCACGCTTTCCGCCGGGACAATGAGTACAGCTTCTCGCTCTGCAAAGCCTTCGCTCACATTCATCGTAACCTGAGCGATTTTTTTAACCACTTCCGTGTCGAGCGGTCCGGCGGCGACTTGGTTTTTGAATTTTTCGCCATGCTGCGGCGAGGGCAAATAATGCCTAAGGGGTGCACGCTTAACGGCATTTACCTTGGGAGCGGATTGCACCTCGACGCCGCGTGACGTATCAAAATTGTCAAAAGGCCTCGGGCCGCCCTGAGCAGAGGCCGATGCCGCCAGGCACAGGAATACAATAGTAACTAGCAGGAGTAGTTTCATTTTATTAGTGAGTTTTCTGAAAAGGACTGCGAAACAAATTCCGGGAAGATATTTGTTAGCGGCTAACCGGAACGTTTACAACGCGATTAGTTACCGGGCCGGCGGCGAGATCGATGACGACATGCGTGCTTTCGGTAGATGTTGGAGAATTGACCAATATTCCTAGCCGCCCCGCCGACAGGCCGCGCAGTACGTAAACGCCCTTTGGCCCCGACAATGTGAGGTTACCGTCAATGGTGATGTGTGCACCAGCAACTGGCTCGTCCTTACCATCTCGGTAGCGTCCATCGCCGTCTTTGTCGATAAACACAATTCCGGTTATTGTCCGCTGCGGTGTTAATGCAAGATTGATGTAGGACCGGTCGAGAGCTTTTACGTTTACGCTCGTGGCATTTAGGTCCGCGATCCGATAGGTTCCGGGTACGCTCGCCTGATCGACCTCAACTGTGTATTCGCCCTTGCTCAGACCCGGAAAGTCGTAAATTCCCTTCTCATTCGTAAATTGTTCCCTTACAAAACTGCTAAAAGCCTTGTCGGCGGATCGGAGTATTACTTTTACGCCCGCGATGGCCTTGAAACTTTCGGGCTGAGCTTCGCCGTGAATGTCCGAGTTGTCAAAAACGCGGCCGCTTACCCAGCCAAGATCACGCTCGCGGAATGCAATGCTAAAACCCAGAGTTTGCATTTGCGGGGGTTCGAGGGCGACATTGGGAAAAACCGGATCCACGAGTGATGTGTCTTGGGCTAAAACTGAGCCAATTAAAGCGGATAATACAAAGGCAAGCCGGAAAACTTGTGGGAATTTGGGCATCTTTTCGATCTCCTTTTTGATTTTTAGGCGGGATAAAGAGCGAATGAGGCCGACTTTTGCCTTCCAATTCAAAAAGTCGGCCTCATTTACCTTGTTGGAGAAACAGGAGAATTTCCTGTTGCAGGGTTTCTTTCAGAGCGGCTCAATCAGGCGAGAACATTGCTAGACATCATTGGGCGGGAGGCCGACATATTCGAGCGAGTTCCTTGATGAATGAAACCACCTTGAATGTGGGAGAACCGACTGACCATTAAAACCCGGCCAGTCGAATTCAATAGATGCAACTGCGGTGCCACGATAACCTTGAGCTTAATAAGCACACGTAAATCTAATGAATACAGACTTTAATCATTTATTGACCGAGTTATAGTCTATAGTCTCACCAATTATTACCGAGGCATTATTCCCAGTGATGGGGAGAAATGGACAGGTTATTAAGCCATCTACCCAAAGTGCATGATGGTCGTAATTGTGCGATAGCGCACATACTTACTTTTTTGCCTGATATAGCTTTGTATTGAGCTAGCGGAATTAGGCCGAAACGGCGTTGAATCTCTACGCCAAACAGAGACCGGCCTGAGTTATTCGCAGCTCAAACAAGGGGAAGCGGCTTCTTGTCGCTTATTTGGCAGTTGATACTGCCCAGCAGGATGGCTTAAGAGTGGGAGCTTAAGCCATCCTATTTTGTTGCCAAAAAAATAGTTTAAATTACTCGCCATCCTTCTCTCTGAATTCCGCGTCTTACTCAGCAAACTCAGCGTTAATTAGTGTTGACCATTACTCAATATAAATTCATCGCCGAGTTAGCTGGAGGCGGATGCAGAGTTCGCTGACTTGGAAAGCTAATGTGATGTTATCGAGCAACTTCATTCAACCTTTTTTCATTGACTTTCCCCCTAAAAAGGTTCACAGTCGAATTGACCTTATATTGTGGTGAATAATGGAAGCTTCCATTGGGCTCAGCCCATAGTTCCGAAATTCTGTCTCCCCACCTTGTTTGATTCAAAATAATTACGAAGCACAACAAAGTTTCGAAATTACTGCCTGGAGTTAACGCGCAAGCATCAGGTCTTTTTGGCAACGAAATTGAAACGTCGCC
>JBBSJK010000116.1:0-5915 GCA_038257355.1 Pyrinomonadales bacterium
CCGATGTATTTTGCCCATTTCGCGATCTCCGATGTGACGGCGGGCATTTTCAAATACGATCATATCCGCAGTTTTAACAAACCCTTTGACACGCCGGTCTCGATGAGCGAAACGGCGTGCGACATCCGGCTGGGTGAATGGACGCTGCGTGAAGTGGCGGGTAAACATATATTGCACGCGACGCTGAGCGAGGGAACGGTCTTCGACGCCGTTCTCGAGTCCGCAAAACCGATCGTCCTCAACGGCGAAAACGGCAGCGGCATTACGCTCAAAAAATCCGGGGCCTCAAAGCATTTCTCATACACACGGATGAAGGTTGACGGCCAGCTGGGCCGAGGCGGAAAGATTGAGCGGTTCGGCGGATCGGCCTGGATGGACCGCGAATTCGGCATTTGGGAACAGGGTGAGTGGGATTGGTTCAGTATTCAGTTCGACGACGATACCGAGCTGATGATCTATCAGTTCGACGACCGGGAAGGACACGTAAAGAGCGATTCTACCGGGACTTTTGTTAACGCTGACGGCTCGTGCAAATATCTGCGGCGTTCCGATTTCGAGATCGAGGCAACGGACACATGGACCAGCCAAAAAACCGGAGCCGAATACCCGAGCGGTTGGCGGGTGCGTGTTCCGAGCCTAAACATCGACATCCAGATCGAGCCATTTATCAAAGACCAGGAACTCGACACACGCGGTTCAACGATGATCGTCTACTGGGAAGGCGCATGCGAGGTCACAGGACTGAAACACGAAATACAGGTAACCGGCCGAGCCTACGTTGAACTCGTCGGTTACGACCGATCGCATGAGACGGCCGGGATTACCGATTTCCTGTTCGGCGCGCCGATAAAGCAGATCAAGGAAATTTTCCCCTTCTAGAAGTCAGGATTCGATAAGACTTCGGCTTAGCCGGTCGCCAACGGCGACGAAGATTAAAGCCTAGGGAGAAATGAGCGAAGCGAATGGAACCCTAGGTCCGATACCACGCAGCGTTTGTCGCTGAAAGCGACGGACAGAAACCAACCGATGGTGTTGCTCGCTTTCAGCGAGCCAATCATTACGGCTAAAACCTAGGGTTTCGCCGAGGCGGCTCCACCCCAGGCTATAATGTTCGTCGCCTTTGGCGACAAGAGCAAAGATCGCATGAGCCAGAACTATGGCAATCTGACCAAACCTCAAACGCCATCGACTGCTATTCACCCTCACTCTCGCACCACTTCTTCGTTACCTCATGCCGATATTCAAACATCTTCTTGATCTTCGGCAGGATGAAAATTGGTGCGGCCAGGTCTCCGATAAATGACATCGGCGGTTCGAAGTCGATCTCGTCGCGAAGCAACGCCCCCTGCTCGTGCGGTTCAATTATATGCCGATGCCGCCAGCTTTTGAATGGGCCTGAGATCTGTATATCCTCAAACATCCGCGGCGGATCGTATGCCGTGTGCTCGGCCACCCAACGGGTTGGGATCAGACCGAGGATCTTCATTTCGATGATCGCCCGCGACCCGATCACGCTGATATCCGCTTTTTGAATTACCCTCGCGTCTTCCCACGGAGGCACGAGCAGCGTGAATGCGTCGGGCAGTTCGTGAAAAGAGAAGACCCGCTCCGGTGACGCGTTAATAACACTTTCCTGTACGAATTTCATGGTGATAACCTACTCAACCTAACATACCGCTCTGCCCTTTGAAACTCCTCCGCATAACTGCTCGAATACTCAAAATCAGCAATCAAACGAGGCATCAAACACATGGCGTAAACCAGCGGCGATCTGGGTGCGTTGTGCAACGAAAAGTTTCAAAGTCTAAGATTTGGCAGCTCATCGGCCAGGCGACACCGTGTTAAAGACTTGCAATAGTTCCCAAACCTTTGTCAGGTGCCTTTCCTCTACCCGAATACTGCCGACCGACAGTCGTAATGTATATTTGCCGTCGAGCTTTGTATGCGACAGAAAGGCTTCGCCCGAGGAGTTTATATCGTTCATAATTCTTTCATTGAGAGCATTGAGATCGCTGGCACCTGGCGGACAGGCCCGGAAACATACGAGAGCAAACGGCACTGGAGCCAATAACTCGAAATTATCGGATGCCTCGACCCACGAGGCAAAGAGACGCGCCAGGCGGCAATGTTCGGTGATGCGTGCGATCAGCCCTTCGCGGCCAAAATAGCGGATGACAAACCAGAGTTTTAATGCTCGAAAACGCCGTCCGAGTTGGATGCCGTAATCCATTCCATTCTTTACGGTTTGCTCGTCACTGGTTTTTAGATATTCGGCGACGAGCGAAAAAGCATCCTTTAAAGTATTCAAGTCTTTGCAATAGAGCACCGACAGGTCGAATGGCGTAAACAGCCATTTATGCGGGTTGACTACTATCGAATCGGCATGCTCCCATCCCTTGAAAAAATGGCGAAATTCGGGAACGATGGCCGTTGATCCCGCATACGCCGCATCGACATGCAGCCAGAGGCCGTATTTCTCGCAGATATCGGCAATCGCATCGACGGGATCAACGCTGGATGTCGATGTGGTGCCGATTGTCGGGATGACGCATATCGGTACATATCCGGCATCGATGTCTTGCTCGATCGCGTCCGCCAGCTTTTCTGGAATCATCTCAAACCGCTCATTACACGCAATCTTTCGCAGCGACCTCAACCCGAGGCCGAGCGTGATGACGCTCTTATCTATTGACGAATGAACGTGTTCCGAGCAATATACACGGAGCAACGGAACGTCGTCTCGACCGCTCATTCCTTGATCGCGAATACCGAAACCAGCCTTTTCACGAGCCGCAGCGATAGCGTGCATTGTCGATACCGAGGCGGTGTCATAAATGATTCCCTCAAAGTGTCCAGGCAGATCCATCATCTGACGCAACCAGTCGAGCACGACATCTTCGAGCTCGGTCGATGCCGGCGACGTTCGCCAGAGCATCGCTTTCATATCAAAAGCCGCAGCAAACATCTCGCTAAAAACACCTATAGAGCTAGTCGATGTTGCAAACAGGCCATGGAAATTTGGATGATTCCAATGCGTAACCGCCGGCATAATTAGCTTATCAACATCATGGAGAATGGCGCCGAAGTCCTCACCGGATTCCGGCGCTGATTGGGGCAGATTCATTTTTAGCCAGTTCGGCTCGACCTGCGACAGCACGGGATAATCCTCGATCCGCTCAAAATAATCCGCGAGCTGGTCAATCACGGCATATCCGTGCCGGCGGAATTCGCTTATCGGCATATCGCCCAACGGTTTTGTTTCAGATGTCGCCATATTTCAAAACTGCCTATATGCGGATTTTATCCCATGAGTGCTAGACAAGCTATCCGAATCGGGTATAATACACGCTGATAAATAATTGCTGACGTATCGAAGCTTCCACTCGTCATGCGTATCCAGTTCTGATGGGTAGCCAATGCCCGAAAACGAAACATCAAAATCCGAACTTTGCTTGAGGTGAAAATGAGTCATAAAGTCTCCAGATATCTTTTCTTGGCCCTTTTAATGTTGGCTATTCCAACACTTGCATTCGCACAGGAACCGCCAACACCACGTTGTTGGGAAGTGCCTCCACCTGACGCTAGTCGAGTATTGGGGTTTGATGAAAAAATTGATCAGGCGTTTAGGCCAATAGCTAATTGCTGGGAAGCGACGGTGTTTTACGAGGCTCCACTTCCGCAACCCCTAAATCTTCCGATCGTCCTCTATTTGCTGATCATCGGAGCGACCTTCTTTACACTGATCTTTGGCTTTATAAATATCCGTAAATTTCCGCTCGCCATACAGGTCGTCCGTGGAAAATTTGACGATCTTGAGATGGCCGACGACCCGGACCACAAAGAGCCGCATGTCGAAAAGGCTGAGTTAAACATTGTCGATGGCGATATTCCCGACACCATCAAAGACGAAAGCCATCACGGCGAGGTGAACCATTTTCAGGCTCTTGCTACCGCCGTTTCGGGAACTGTCGGCCTCGGCAACATTGCGGGCGTAGCGATTGCGATCGGTATCGGCGGCCCCGGAGCAACGCTCTGGATGATAATTGCCGGACTCCTCGGAATGTCATCCAAATTTGTCGAGTGTACGCTCGGTGTCAAGTACCGCGATGTTGACAAGGACGGAACGGTTCACGGCGGCCCGATGTATTATCTGTCACGTGGTTTTGCCGAGCTTAAACTCGGGCCGTTAGGAAAGGTTCTAGCCGTTGTATTTGCAGTCTTTTGCGTAGGCGGATCATTCGGCGGCGGTAATGCATTTCAGGCAAATCAGGCGACCAGCCAGATAACGACGATGTTTGGAATGACTACCGATGGATCGGTCCGAACCATAATCGGGATCATAATGGCGATCCTGGTCGCGGTCGTAATCATCGGCGGCATCAAGCGAATAGCAAAGGTTACGGAAAAGCTCGTTCCGCTGATGGCGATCATTTACGTCATTGCTTCGCTTATAATCATTTTTGCTCACTTTAGCGAGATTCCGGCGGCGATCGGTCAGATTTTCTCGGGTGCCTTTACACCCGAGGCCGGCGTCGGCGGTGTTGCGGGCGTGATCATTCAGGGCTTCAGGCGTGCGGCTTTCTCAAATGAAGCCGGAGCCGGATCGGCGGCTATCGCTCACTCGGCGGTAAAAACGAAGTATCCGGCCAGTGAGGGCCTTGTCTCGCTTCTGGAACCGTTCATCGACACGGTAGTCATTTGTACGATGACGGCACTTGTTATCGTGCTGTTCAATATGGACGGCTACTTCCAATACGGCGGAGTCGGCGGAAACGTAATGATCGGCAGCGAGGTAGTTAACGGTGTGGATCTCACGGCCCGGGCGTACAACGATGTCCTGCCAGGATTTAATATTATCTTGACCGTTGCGATTGTCCTCTTTGCCTTCTCTACGATGATCTCGTGGTCTTACTACGGGCTTCAGTCTTGGAAGTATCTCTTTGGCCGGTCAAAGGCGGCGGACCTTTCGTTTAAGGTCCTGTTTTGCATCTTTGTGGTTATCGGTGCCGCAGCCTCGCTCGGTTCGGTCCTTGCGTTCTCTGACGCGATGATCCTGGCCATGGTCTTCCCGAATATGATCGGTTTATTCTTCCTGTTCCCGAAGGTTCGCGAAGAACTGGCCCGTTACCTGAAAGCCATAGGAAAAGCATAACGCGTCAATGAATTGATCGAGAAAACGAATGGGACAAATTCTTTTTTGAATTTGTCCCGTTTTTTTGGAAAGAGTGTTCATGGCTGAAACCTCGGAAACATCTGTAAAGAGTTTAAGCAGCTTATTGAGATGGCTGATCGTTCTCGGCATCGGTCTCGGAATTTTTCTCATCCCGACGCCGGAGGGTGTGACGCGAGAGGCGTGGCTGCTACTGGCGATATTTATCGCGACGATTGTTGGCTCGATAGTCCAGCCTCTTACTGGTAGTGCGGTTGTTTTGCTTGGCGTTGTCGCTCTCGCTCTATTTCGCGCCGTGCCGATAGAGCGTGCGCTGGCGGGTTATGCCGATAAATTTGTCTGGCTCGTGCTGGCGGCGTTTTTTATTTCGCGGGCGATGATAAAGACGGGGCTCGGACAGCGGATAGCGCTGATCTTTGTCCGAATTATGGGCCGCAAGACAATCGGCCTCGGCTATTCGCTCGTATTTACCGATTTTATACTCGCATCGTTTATCCCCTCCACCGGCGCGCGGTCCGGCGGCATCATTTTGCCGATTGCCCGCAGCGTCACCGAGACGTATGATTCGCGGCCCGACGACGGGACCGAAGGGCGGCTCGGCACGTTTCTGATGACTATGCTTTATCAGTGTGAGGTCATACTGTGTGCGACATTTCTGACGGGGCAGGCGTCGAACATTATTATCCGCAGCCTCGCTGCCGAAAACACAGGCATCGACCTAAACTACTCGATCTGGTTCATCTCG
>JBBSJK010000117.1:0-5812 GCA_038257355.1 Pyrinomonadales bacterium
CCCCACTCGAAGGTAGATTACTTACGTGTTACTCACCCGTGCGCCACTCTATACACTCTCCGAAGAGAGCTTTAATCGTTCGACTTGCATGTCTGAGGCACGCCGCCAGCGTTGATTCTGAGCCAGGATCAAACTCTCGTTGATTTCCTAGTTCATCATTTTGACAATCAAGCCCGAGGGCTTAATCCGCCAACAGATGGAAATCTGTTGGACTTTTTGTTGTTCATACGAATTAACACATGGACACGCATATTCAGTTTTCAAATATCAACTTCTTTTACTTCGCTCTCCTAAAAACTTCTCCAGAGGCGAAACTTCTGATTATACAGAAGCAAAACTTATTGTCAACCCATAAAGCAAAACATTTAACTTTTTATTTCAACACCGGCGAACCGGCATGCTTTAGAGGCAATTAATGATTTTCTACGTTTAGCTATCCTTTGTCAAGGCAATGACGATCTTTTTTGTAGTCCGTCGTACAGACACGGTTAAGACATCATTTAGACAAGTTAACTGCGTATTAAATCAGAAATATCAAAGAACTTTTTTCCGTTTTTGGCCGAAAATAAATTCCCTTCAATTTCTTGAAGAGAACAACTTTTTGTCCAAAAAAGTCTGCCCGTTCGTTCGAGCAAAATAGATAATACCATCAATTAAATAAATGTCCAGCTGAGGAAGTTACTTTCCCATAACATGCATATTATTGATCGCTAAGCGAATGAGGCATAACCCACCTACGTATAAATAATTGCTTAATGGAAAGCCCTAAACTGAGCTAATGTTGTCCTGCCCTGACGCAAAGGATCAAAGTTTTTTGGCTTTCAGGATAAAATCTATCATTTCGCGAACTGCTCCACGTCCGCCCTTTTGTACTGTGATAAGGTGAGCGACCGACTTAACCACCTGGTGAGAATCGCTGACGGCCACTGCGAGGCCGACGAGGGGCATTAGGAGGGCATCTGGCGTGTCGTCCCCGATGAAGGCGACTTCATCTGGCTGAACTTTGGCAGCGGCGAGGATTTCTTTGAATGCAGAAATCTTTTCGTTACGGCCTTGAAGGACAAATTCGATGCCGAGTTGTTTTGCACGTGATTCGACTATTGGCGAATTTCTACCTGATATAATCCCGGAGCGGAATCCGGCATTATGCCATTCGACGATCCCCTGCCCGTCGCGGACGTGAAAAACCTTTAGCTCCTCGCCCCGCTCAGAAAAATGAAGACGGCCATCCGTCAAGACGCCGTCGCAATCCATTAGCAGCAGTTTAATTTTTATTGCTCGCTCTTTAACGTCCAATCTATCAATCGACCAAGTTCTTAGAATTTTTCTCGAAAGATTTCGAGCCGCACGTCATCGAGTGACCCTAATATCCCTTTTACCGCTACATATTCACAAGTTACTACCTTAAAGCGAGAAATTCAATATCCAGAATCATTAGCGAGAACTTTCAAAAGATCGGAGATCCGAACTTTATCTAACCTCAAACATATCAACCGCGCTCAATTTCCAGCCGCTGCCGACCTTTGTCAGGCGATACACGGCAATGCCGGTCTCGACTTCTCTGTTTAGTAGCTTGACGGTCATATTTGTCTCTACGAGGACGGTGTTCGCGTCGATCTTGTCGATCTGACGCACCTGCGTCTGCCATTGATCGGTCGAGCCGGATAGGCCGCTGACAAACTTTGTGACTTCGCCCGGCATCGATAGCGAATCAACGTCCGCCTTACGATTTGAGGAAGCGGCTTTGTCAAAATCGGCAAAGAAAGCTTTGACGCTGGCGTCAGCAGCGGATGATAAGCCGAGTCGATTGCGAAGATTGCGGGCAGCAAAGCTAGCACCGTATTCAGCATCGGCAGCAATAGCAGCTTCGGCAAATTTTACCGCCGCCGGGTTCTGATTAATTTTGGCGGCAACCTCGGCCAGACCGACATTGGCCCAGGCAATGCTTCTCGAAGTCGGTAGTTTTTCATCCAGAACGGCACGAAACTCTTTTTCGGCCTCGGCATTTTTGTTTTGAGCCAGCAGCGAGCGTCCGAGCAAAACCCTCAGATCATCAAATCTCGGCAGGTCACGGAGCAAAATCCTCGCCGTGCTTTCGGCAATTGCATAGTCCTGTTTATCAAAAGAGCGTTTGACCGCAAGCAGCGGATCGCTGTCGGTTGATTCGCGCGGAGATATATCGTCCGAATACTCTGTCTGAGGATACAATTTGTCCGTATCGATCTCAACACGCGCGATCTTGCTGTTTGTCTTGAATATAACCTCGCCAAAGTTTTTCGCCATGATCGTCGCTGATGTCAGAATTTTTTCACCGTTGACGGGCGTTGCTGCAATATCGATGGTTACGTCGGTCGCCCCTGTATTCTGTAAGTTAGATTTTGTTACGCCATCGCTCACGTGCGGCAGACCAACGACCAAATTCATATCCGTGACTTGGTCAAATAAATAGTCGATCAATTCCTTTTGCGGTGAAAAGGCGGCACGCAGCTCGGCGACGTTTAAATTACCGTCCTGCATATTGGCCCGGATCGTGCTTGTAAATTCTGCTGCACCGACTCGTTTTGCTAGAATCCGCCACACCATCGCACCTTTATTAGCGACGACGGGGTAGTAATAATCGTCGATCGGCGACACCGTGGCCATTGGAGCGTCACGCTTTGAGACGGCGGCATAGGCTGTCCTCTGTCGGAGCCGCTCGATATCGGCAACGTCTTTACCAAATTTGCTTTCGAGAAATAGTGTCGCTATGTAACGAGTCAAGCCTTCGCCGATAATCCCGTAGCCATCTCCATTTACCGAGACTGTATTGCCGAGCCACAATTTTGCCGCCGCCTCAGCAACATTCATTACGGTCAACGAATCTATTTTTGAACGTCGAAAAACAGCCTCGTCAACAAATATTGTGCCGCCGCTGCCAAATCCCGCACCGCGTCGTATAGAGACGATCCTTAACGGAGCATCAGGCGCCTTGCCAAGAATTGTGGAGGTAAATGTTCTTGCTTCAGAAAAAAGGGCTGAGAGTTCTGCCGCACGCTTCTGTCCCTCGCCTCCGGTTCCTATTGGCAAATAAACTGTAACGCCGTTTTGGTTCGATATTTCCCAGTTCCCGGCCGCAAAAAATGGCTGCCCATTAAGCTTCTGATCAAATGTTCCGCTCGTCTCAGTTCCAGAAGAAACAACTGTCTGACCGCTGGGGGCCGTAACTTTTAACCGAACTGGTGCAGCATCCGCACCGCGTGTAAAGAACCAGCTATTGGGCGTCGGATACCAATATGCAAGCGGTAAAAACTGCGTGGAATTGGGCGCGACAGAAGCCAGAGCTGTGTTGTCTTTTAAATTAATCTTGTATTCGACCGTCGCCGTCAACACCGCATCCGCTGTAATCGACGCAAACCGTGTCACAATCCTCTGAAGGCTCGAAACAGGGTTTATTCTTTCTTCGCTCTTTGTAAACTCGGCAACCGAGTCGTTAATTTTTACGGAAGAAATCTCAGCCAAGGGCGAAACACGCAGCGTCAATGTCGTTGCCGGTTTGCCCGAAACATTTTTAATATTCAAGATCGCTTTTGCGGTCACACTTCGGCTGTTATCAGGCGGCAGAGTCACGTCTATGTCGTATTTCTGCACCTGCCACGTCGCAGCGGCGGATCGGCCGATGTCCTGGCCGGGCGTCGATAAGTGAAAAATTAACGGTAGAATGGCAAGAAATATACTTTGATATTTTTTCATCTTCGGCTCAAGTAGGTTTGGCGGTTCAGTTTTCCTGGACGATTTCGTGAATCTGCTTTAGCTTAACAAGCAACTTTTCTAATCTCGACAGCGGCAATTGGTTAGGCCCGTCGCTCGGGGCTTTTGCCGGATTATCGTGAACCTCCATAAAAACGACGTCCACACCGCAAGCTACACCCGCACGTGCAAAGTTTTCGATGTATTGCCCCTGCCCGTCCGTTGCCTTGCCAAGCCCGCCCGGCAATTGGAGCGAGTGAGTCACGTCAAAAACAACCGGAACGCCAAACGATCGCATTATGGGAAATGAACGCAGATCGACGACAAGGTTATTGTAACCAAAACTCGCACCGCGCTCGGTCAGCAATATCTTTTCGCAACCCGAATCGCGGAGCTTATCAACAATATTTTTTACGTCCCACGGAGCGAGAAACTGGCCTTTCTTGACATTGACCGCTTTGCCCGACTTGGCCGCCGCGACCAGCAGATCGGTCTGCCGACACAAAAATGCCGGTATCTGCAGCATATCAGCGACCTCAGCAACTTTCTCCACCTGCCAAGGTTCGTGAATATCCGTGATCACCGGCACACCTATTTCTGCCTTGACCTGCGCCAAAACCTCCAGCCCAAAATCCATCCCACCGCCGCGAAAACTCTCGATCGAACTGCGATTTGCCTTATCAAAAGAAGATTTATAAACAAAATCAACGCCGACCTCAGTGCAAATACTATTTATCTCCCGCACCATAAACAGCGCATGCTTAGCCGACTCAACCACACACGGGCCGAGGATAAAAGCGAGATTGCCATCTCCAAATTTTGTATTTTTAACTGAGAATGAAACAGGCTTTGTCATTTTTGTTCATCATAAGCTAATTTATCTGAGATTTTTGTACGCAAATATTTCGCAATTCTTATCAGATGTTCGAGTTGCATAGAATATCACGGCTTTAAACGCATTTGTCTGAAATGAAAAAATACATTAATCTCTGATAGAGAAGTGCCGCCGGAAAAACTTCGATTATTCCTCCTTCCCGATCTCAACATGCTCAGGCATCTCGATTTGTGTATCGCTTGTAACATCATGTTCCAGATTTTCGCTTTTTAGGCGGTTGTTCCAAGCTGCTTCGACGAATGAGACAAACAATGGATGTGCCGCCAATGGCTTCGACTTATATTCCGGGTGAAACTGGCACGCGACGAAGTACGGATGCGTCTCGCGCGGCAGTTCGATCATCTCCACAAATTTGCCGTCGGGCGAGACGCCGCTAAAGACGAGGCCTTCATTTTCGAGCAGATTGCGAAATTCGGGATTAAACTCATAGCGGTGCCGATGACGCTCACCGATCTCGGAGGCTCCGTTATAAACAGTGCTCACCAGCGAGCCTTCCTGTAATAAGCACGGATAATTACCGAGTCGCATTGTACCGCCTAGTTCATCGACATCGACGAGATCGCGGAGCTTAAATATGATCGGAAACGGTGTTTCCTCGTTAAACTCGGTCGAGTCGGCATCACGTAGGCCGCAGACGCTGCGTGCATATTCGATGCACGCGGTCTGCATACCCAGACAAATTCCGAAATAAGGCGTCCCCGATTTGCGGGCGTATTTGATCGCCTTGAGCATTCCGGCGATGCCGCGTTTACCAAAACCACCGGGCACAAGGATCGCGTCAAAATCCTGTAGCTCATTTTCGTAATCGTCCTTCATAAGGTTTTCCGATTCGAGCCAGGCGACGTTTACGCGTAGGTTATTAGCGACTCCTGCGTGTGTCAGAGCCTCACGCAGAGATTTGTAAGAATCTTCGAGTTCCACATATTTACCGACTATCGCAATTTTCACCGATCCGCCTGTCGGCTCTTTGATCGTTGAGACCAGATCACGCCAGCGTTTCAGATCGGCGCTTGGAAACAGTTCGGTCAGATTTAGGTCGTTTACGATCAGGTCATCGAGTCCTTGTTCACGAAATGCGAGCGGAACCTCATATATAGAAGGCACATCGAGAGCAGAAATAACCGCGCCCTCCTGTACATTGCAAAAAAGTGCGATCTTTTTACGCAGGTCCGATGGCAAAGGCCGCTCCGA
>JBBSJK010000118.1:0-5518 GCA_038257355.1 Pyrinomonadales bacterium
CGATGGTGCGACTGTAGGTGTTGGACTCGGAGTCGGTGACACGACCGGCGTTGGCGTCGCGATTGGCGTCGCTGTCGGCGTTGGCGTCGCTGTCGGAGTCACAACCGGGGTCGGAGTGGCCATCGGTGTCGCCGTCGGCGTTGGCGTTGGCGTTGGCGTTGGCGTCGGTGTCGGTGTTGGAGCCGGTGTCGGAGTCGCAACCGGAGTCGGAGTCGGCGTCGGAGTCGGCGTCGGCGTTGGTATTGCAGTCGGAGTAGGTGTCGGCGTCGGTATTGGGGTTGGAGTCGCCGTCGCCGTTGGCGTTGGAGTTGGAGTTGCCGTCGGCGTGGGTGTTGGTGTCGGAACTCCAGCACAGCCGCCTAGGCGAATGGACATTGAGGCTGCGTTAATGTTAGCAGATGCGAAATCCTGCGTGCCATCGTTATTGAAATCTCCGATAGCTACGCTGGCAGGATTAGTGCCGACGCTAAGATTGGTGGTGCCGCTAAAGCCGCCTAAGCCGTCTCCCAAGCGAATGGATACTGTGTTTGAGGTAAAGTTAGCAGCCGCGAAATCCTGATTGCCATCGTTATTAAGATCGCCTATCGCTATAGAAAAAGGAAAACTGCCAACGCTGACAGTAGTGGTGCCACTAAAGCCGCCTGAGCCATTTCCCAAGCGGATGGATACCGTGTTTGACAAGCTGGTAGCAGCGAGATCCTGATTGCCGTCGTTATTGAAATCTCCTATCGCTAAGCTGACTGGGCCGTGATCAATGCTGACATCGGGCATGCTGCTAAAGCCGCCTAAGCCATCTCCTAAGCGAATGGATACCGTGGTGCCCGTAAAGCTGGCAGCCGCGAAATCCTGCTTACCATCGTTATTGAAATCTCCGATTGCTACGCGAGGGCTAGTACCAACGCTTACATCGGTGGTGCCGCTAAAGCCGCCTAACCCATCTCCTAAGCGAATGGATACCGTACCCGCGGTATTGTTGGCAGCCGCAAAATCCTGCATGCCGTCGTTATTGAAATCTCCTATACCCACATTAATAGGATTAACGCCAACGCTGACTTCGGTGGTGCCGCTAAAGCCGCCTAACCCATCTCCTAAGCGAATGGATACAGTGTTTGTGTTTTGGTTGGCAGTTGCAATATCCTGCTTACCGTCATTATTGAAATCTCCGACCGTTACGCTGGCAGGACCACTACCAACGCTGACACTGGTCGTGCCGCTAAATCCGCCAGCGCCATTTCCCAAGCGAATGGAAACTTGGTTTGTACTCTCATTTGCAATAGCAATATCCTGATTGCCGTCATTATCAAAATCTCCGATTGCTACGGATCGAGGTCTGGTGTCGGCGCTGACATCGGCAGCGTTGGTGAATTGAACTGTAGCGGCACACGCCGTGCCGGTCGTCACCGTCAGCGTGAATGTCTTCGTCGCCATCGCGCCAACGGCATCAAACGCCTTCACGGTAACCGTATAAGTTCCCGCTGGATGAGCGTTTGTGATTCGCACGGCGCCAGTTGTAGGGTTGGCCACAAAGGTGCCTTTGAAATTTGTATTGGTCGAGACATTGATACTCGTCGCACCACTTGGCGTCGCACTAGGCGTAACCGTCGTGTCCGATCCGAGGGCAACCGTCGCGTTAGGATAGTTGCTAAGTCCCGGTTCGAGGATGCTGACGATGTTGTTGGGGTCGAATTTGTTTTCCGCGAGAATGGTATCGATTGGAGGGGTATGTTCGCGTGAACGACCGGCCTGATTTGCGATTAAAGCTGGACCGCCGCCTTTCATACTCGCCGTCGGCAGCCATGCCGAAAGGCTCACCATTACAAAAAATGCAAAAAGGGGTAGTAAATACAACAGTCTGCGGTTGTTTCGTTTAGCTGAATTTGGCATTAAAGTGTTTTTCATCTTAGTTCTCCTCGGGAAAAATCTGCTATTTGACCCACAAGGCGTAAAAGCTTTCCAAATTGGGTCAAAAAAATAAAAAAAGTGTCGGTTTATGTTTGATAGGTTGTATAATTCAAAAATATTGGGATAATTTATGTCCGATTCCACCGACGTCACAATTTTGCTTGATCGTATTAATTCGGGTGATGCGGCGGCTCCTGAGGAATTGCTGCCGCTGGTGTATGCCGAACTGCGCAAGCTGGCGCAGGGCTATATGGAAAATGAACGCGATGGGCATACGCTACAGGCGACGGGTCTTGTTCATGAGGCGTATATCAGAATGGTGGATTGGGAAAATGTCTCGTGGCAAAACCGGGCACATTTTTTCTCGGTTGCGGCGAGCGTGATGCGGAAGATACTGGTCGATCACGCTCGTGCGAAAAAGGCTCAGAAACGTAATTTTGGGCAAGCTCTTGCTTTAGACGAGGCCGTGAGTTTTTCGACCCAACGCGAGGTTGATCTAGTCCGGCTAGACGATTCGCTTGAGGCTCTCGCAAAGATCGATCCGGTCCAGGAGCGCATAGTTGAGCTTCGGTTTTTTGGCGGGTTGACGATCGACGAAACGGCTCATTCGTTAGGTATATCGGCTTCGACCGTAAAGCGCGAATGGACGGTCGCAAAAGCTTGGCTATACGGCGAGATAAATCGCGAATAAGGCAAAGGGCAAGAAAGCTGAATCCTAATCGCACGGGTAACAAGAAATATTCTCATATTTGACGAATGACCGACCCCGACTGGCAAAACGTAAAGGAAATTTTCCTCGCCGCACTCGACAGAGATGAGTCCGATCTGGGCACCTATCTCGACAGCGCCTGCGACGGTAACAGCGCGACCCGGTATAAAGTCGAGTCCTTGCTCGAATCGCACTTGGCGGCCGAAGATTTTATCGAGACGCCGGCATTCAGCACCGGTCGGGTTTTCGAAGATATTAACGGACGGATAGATCAGCGTTTTGGTGCCTATACGATAGTGCATGAAATCGGTCACGGCGGCATGGGAACGGTTTATCTCGCCCGTCGCACCGATGGCGAATTTGAGCAGCAAGTAGCACTGAAAATTGTCCGCCAATCAATCGCAGACAGCCACATGGTCGAGCGTTTTAAGATTGAACGCCAGATCCTCGCTTCGCTCAATCATCCAAATATTGCGAAGTTGCTAGACGGCGGGGTTTCAAATATTGGTGAGCCGTTTCTCGCGATGGAATACATTGAAGGCGAGACGATCACCGATTTCGCAAACTCTCAAACTCTCTCGCTCGACCAAAAACTGCGATTATTCATGAAGGTTTGCTTGGCGGTCGCTTTTGCCCACCGCAACCTCGTTGTGCATCGCGATATCAAGCCGGCCAACATCCTCGTCACCGACAATGGCGAACCAAAACTTCTCGATTTTGGTTTGGCCAAACTGTCAGAACCATCGACGGCAGCGGGCGGTTTTGAACAGACGCAGACTGCATTTCGCGCTCTCACGCCCGCGTACGCCAGTCCCGAGCAGCTAGCCGGAAAACCGATTTCGACATCTTCGGATGTTTACAGTCTCGGTGTGGTTATGTATGAACTGCTGACGGGTAAGAAGCCTTTTGAATTCGGCGGCAAATCGCTAGACGAAATAGTGAGAACGATAACCTCGGCGGTACCGCTATTACCGAGTCGTGCGACGATTGCTCACCAGCAGTTAAAAGGCGATCTCGACACCATCATAATGACTGCGTTGCGAACAGAAACCGAGCGGCGTTACCAATCGGTTGACCAATTTAATGATGATATTGACCGCTATTTAAAAAAACTACCGATCTCTGCCCGCCCAAATAACTACAAATACAGAGCCTCAACGTTTCTCAAACGACATAAATTTGGTGTGTCGGCGGCTGCTTTGGTTTTGGTAACTCTCATTGCCGGTATGATCGTCAGCCTCTGGCAAGCAAGGGCCGCCAGCCGCGAAAAAGTAAAGGCAGAGGTTGTAAATAGGTTTTTGCAAGGTTTGTTAAACGCCTCAAATCCGGAAACGAATTTGTCACGCAGAGATGGTCACGACACTACGGTCAAAGAATTGCTGGACGAGGCCTCGGCAAGGCTCGAAACCGAAGATTTATCAGCTCAACCGGAAGTCAGGATCGAACTGGAACGAATTATCGGCACAAGCTATCTCACACAGGGTCAGTATGAACTCGCCGAGAAACATCTCAATTCGGTTATCGAGTCTCAGACGGTCCTGTACGGGGAAGATAGCACGGAAACACTGGAAACCATGGTTATCATTGCTGACCTATGGGTTCAGAACGGCAGATTGACCGAAGCGGATAATTTCTATCGACGACGGTTGTCAGCCTTGCGGGGCGGCGTCAGCAAGGGCGGCGTAAGTGCCGATTTTCTATTCACTGCATTAAATGATTTTGCCCTTTTGCGGCGCGCTCAGGGCGATTCAGAGGAAGCCGGAAATTTATTGCGTGAGGCCTTGGATTTGCGACCGCAAATGTCCGCCGAAATGAACGGTCCTGCCGGTTTGGCTGAATCGGTTTTGGCTCTGACCCTTACGGATCAGGGAGATTTTGACGAAGCGGAAAATATTGTGCGGTCTAAACTCGCAGATATCAGGCGGCGGTCAAGCTCTGAGACATCTGAGCTTTGCGGTACTCTAACAATGTTTGGAAGTATTCTAATGGAAAAAGGTTCATATGAAGAGGCCGGGAAGAATCTAACTGAAGCGGAAACGATGTACCGAAAGTTGTTTAGACCGACGTTTATACCGCTGGGCGACAATCTTCGGCTCCAGGCGCAGACGCTTTATTTTCAGAACAAGATTGCCGAAGCGAAGGAAAAAATCGACGAGAGCCTCGATATTTACAGGGAGTCCAGCCCGCAATACATAAATTATCCCACGGCGCTGATGATACGGGGACTGATCTTAAACAAAGAAGGCAGATCATCTGAAGCCGAGACACTGCTCCGAGAAGCGGTAAAAATCCGTCGGAAAAATTTACCTGCCGACCACTTTCTCACGGCACTTGCGGAAAGTGCTCTTGGCGAGTGCCTCGTTACCGAAAAACGTTATGCCGAGGCCGAACCGGTTCTGACACAGAGCTATAACAATTTACGCAATTCACAGGGCAACCAAAATCCACGAACAAATCTCGCCCGCGAACGACTAGCTCGACTGTATCAAGATAGGAAGGAACCATAAATACTGACTCGCAATCCGCCTCGGGATTGAGTGAGACGCGCCGAGTATGGACAATTTCGGACATTTTTTCCCAGATTTTTTTTTCGGCCTTCCAGTTGAGCCTATAAGGGCAACACGATGTTCAGCAAAACATTGAAAGGCGGAGGTGGAGCCAAAAATGAAAAAGAGGCGGCCATTTCGGGCCGCCTCGATGTGTTTATGAGAGGAAGTGGCTCATTCCAGACCCACGAAATCGACATCGGAGAGAGAGTCAAAAACCTGCAGTAAGCGAGGCGTGAAGCGGTAGCGTTTTGAGGCGACGGCGATGACAAAGGTCGAGCCGGTGTCGATGTCCTCGAAACGGTAGTAGCCGAATGAGCTGGTTGTTGCTGTTCGAACTGCGCCGAGGTGATCGGTGATC
>JBBSJK010000119.1:0-5495 GCA_038257355.1 Pyrinomonadales bacterium
TCGGCGATTCTGATGCGTCCTGCAGACGCGACGCATTTGCTGATGCTTGGGCATGGGGCGAGTTCGAATATGCGAACGCCAATGCTAACGACGATAAGCGAGCGGTTAGCGGAGCAGAATATCGCGACGTTTCGGTATAACTTTCCGTATTCCGAAAAAGGCGGCGGGCGGAATTCGGTGGCGACTTGTGTGGAGACGATAAGGTCTGCTGTGAAGGCGGCCGGCGAAGCGGCTCCGGGTTTGCCGTTATTAGCTGGCGGGCATTCGTTCAGCGGGAGGATGACATCGACGGCTCAGTCGGAGTTGCCGATCGAGGGTGTGAAAGGGCTGGTTTTCTTTTCGTTTCCGCTACATCCGGCGGGCGAACCCGCGACGAAGCGGGCCGATCATCTCACGAATATCAATATTCCAATGCTGTTCTTGAGCGGGACGCGTGATGCACTGGCCGATCTCATTTTGCTCAAACCGGTCGTCGCAAATCTATGTGATGGGGCGGAGCTTCATTTGCTCGATACAGCGGATCATAGTTTCAAGATTCTCAAAACTAAGCGTCGATCTGAGGAGAATGTTTTTGCCGAGATTGCTCGTGTCACAGCGGATTTTGCTCGGGCAATTGGTTGAGAATCACCATACTGAATTGTGCTACAATTTGAGAAATCAAGCGTTAGATGGAGTTAAAATATGATCAGGAAATCCATAATTGTATTGGCTGTGATTCTTGCTTCTGTCGCCTCACTAATGGGCCAAGGACATGCGTCGCACGGAGATAGTTCTACGTCGGGAAAGGTTGATCTCGGTCAGATCAGTTTTCCAACTTCGAGTCCGGAGGCGGCTCAGAAGCATTTCATCGAAGGGGTTTTGTTGCTGCATAGCTTTGAATATGCGCGTGCGAGGCTTGCCTTTGTTGAGGCATCTCGAATCGCGCCTGATTTTGCGATGGCCTATTGGGGTGAGGGGATGACGCACGACCACAGAATTTGGGGCGAGCAAGACCAGAAAGCCGCACTCGCAGCTCTTGCCCGGCTCGCTCCGACTGCCGCTGAGCGCCGCGCAAAGGCACCGACGATGCGTGAAAAACTCTATTTTGACGCGATCGAGCAGCTCTACCTCGATGGTGAGCAGGAAGAGGTCGCTCAAAAGTATTCCAACGCTCTAGCCGAACTGACCAAACGATTCCCGGACGATCTTGAAGCTCAGGCCTTCTACTCGCTCTCGTTACTCGGCCTTACGAGCACGATTCGAAATACAGAAAACTATATGCGAGCGGCGGCGATCGCCGAGAGCATTTATGAGAAAAACCCGAAACATCCCGGTGCACTTCATTATTTGATACACGCATACGACGACCCGACGCATGCCCCGCTCGGGCTTCGTGCCGCCCGGACTTACGCGACTGTCGCCCGAAGTGCTTCGCATGCTCAGCATATGCCGTCGCATATCTTCTATGCCCTCGGAATGTGGGAAGATTCGATAGCGACGAACATTGCTTCGATGAAAACTGCCCGCGATGCGGGCTCCGGCGGCTATCATCCGCTCCATTGGCTGGTCCATGCATATCCGCAAATCGGACGCGAGGAAGAGGCATTCAAGCTTCTCGCCATCGTCGAAGAAGACGTTAGAGCAAAGCCTTCTCCTTATTCAAAGACACACCTCGCGATGTGCCGGACGACGCTACTCGTTGAGCTACGAGGCAAAAGCCCATCATCATTGCTTGAACCGGTCGATTCCGCCGGAATAACAATGCTTAGCCCTTTCGCCGCACATGACCTCGCCATTGGGCTCGATCAAGTGAGGCGAAAAGATCTCGAGGCCGCACGCCGTTCAATGGCAAAGCTCAAAGAACGCAGTTTCGGCAAGAGCCGGGCCGAGAGCGGCACCGGCAATGTCTCGCGGTACACGACCATTTCAAAGTCAGACCTTGAGACAGCCGCTGTTATGGAGATGCTTCTCGAATCTGCGATACAGTTTGCGTCCGGCGAGCGCGAGGCGGGCGTCAAAAAGGCAATCGCTGCGGCTGAAGCCGAGGACAAGCTCGTTTTCGAATACGGCCCGCCCGCTATTCCGAAACCCTCATGGGAATACACAGGCGAACTTCTCCTCGAGCTTGGCAGAAAAGACGAGGCGGCAAAGGCGTTTCGCAATGCCCTAAAGCGTTATCCAAACCGTCGGCTTTCAAACGAAGGGCTGCGAACTGCGATAGCAAAGCCATAGCTTTTTCGATATGTGCCGAAATATTAAAACACTTTTCAATTTTGATCCGCCCGCGACGTCCGATGAGGTTTTGGCCTCGTCGTTGCAGTTTGTCAGAAAGCTGTCGGGTTTTAGCAAACCGTCAAAGGCAAACGAGGCCGCGTTTAACCTCGCTGTTGAACGCGTAGCGGCGGCTGCTCAGGAAATGTTAAATGCAATGGTGACCCAGGCAGCGCCGCGAGATCGAGCCGTCGAGGCCGCTAAAGCAAAAGCTAGGTCGGCTGAACGGTATGGATAATCCGCAATTTATTACGGTGGGTCTGCGCCGGGCTTGTCGAAATTGAGATTTCGTTTTAAATTGTCGGGAAATATCCACCTTACGATGCGAGGTGACGATGGGGTTGTTAACGAAAATGGCGCTGAGATTTCTGAATGGATAGAAAAATTTCTTTCGGATTCTCGAAGAAACGATATAATCCAGAAACTAACTACTTCAAACGCAATTAATTGTGAAGTATTTATTATCCTCAGTTTGCACGGCGCACCGTGGGATGTAGCATCCTATTTTTTTGAGCCAACTAACAAATTGCCTTTGGACATTGCAAAACTTCCGCGTCCGATAAACGGAGTTTGGATAGTTAATCCGTCTTGGAGTACTGGCATTCGTTTTACTAACGACACATGGGTTTGTTTAGCGTGGTTCCAATACTTACTCCATCTCACTCTCGTCTATATCAAAATTGGCATAGACCTTTTGGACGTCGTCGTTGTCGTCGATGGCTTCGTAGAGTTTTAGCATTGTTTGAGCATCGCCGCCGGTGAGGGCGATGTAGTTTTGGGGAATCATCGAGATTTCGGAGGCCTGGGGTTCGATGCCTGCGGTTTTTAGAGCATCGGTGACAGCCTCGAATGTTTCGGGTGAGGTGAATATCTCAAAAACATCGCCCTCGTCCTGTAGGTCGTCGGCACCGGCTTCGATGACTATGTCGAAGAGCTCGTCTTCGCTCTTTGCCGCTTTATCGACGACGATATAGCCTTTTTTATCAAACATCCAGGCGACTGAGCCGGCTTCACCGAGATTTCCACCGTTTTTTGAGAAGATGTGCCGCAGCTCGGCGACGGTGCGGTTGCGGTTGTCGGTCATCGTCTCGACCAGCACGGCGACACCGCCAATCCCGTAGCCCTCGTATGTAATTTCGTCGTAGGCGACGCCCTCAAGCTGACCGGTACCGCGTTTGACGGCTCGGTCGATGGTGTCGTTTGGCATATTCGCACCCTTTGCATCGTTGACCGCTTTGCGCAGCCGGGCGTTTGAATCGACATCGCCGCTGCCGCCGGTACGGGCGGCAACGGTGATCTCTTTTATCATTTTGGTGAAAATCTTGCCGCGCTTAGCATCCGTCGCGCCTTTCTTGTGCTTAATTGTGTGCCACTTGGAGTGTCCTGACATGTTCTATTTTCCTTTATTGTATTTGAGACGCCGGTGCGGGGGCACACTCCCTACCGGTCGTGTTTCCGCCTTCGCGTTAGTGAAGTAGAAAATATATCACGCTCGTTTTTGACGTGCAATCAGCTCCATTGAACTTCGCGTATCTGGCGTTCGTCGCGGAGGATATTGTGGATGAGATCGCAAAGCCTGGCCCGCGAAGGCGAGTCTTTTGAGCCGAAAAATTTCCAGGTTCGGGGTTTATCAATCGTTATCATCCATCCGGCGTATTCGTCGCCAATGGTCTCGTCCACGATTCCAAATCCGAGGACAAAACTTTCTCCATCGACCGTAACAGATTCTGACCAGCCATCCGCGTTCTGAACCGGTGTGCTGAAGACAAATTCGCTCCCTTGCGACTTTACGATCACCCATTTAGCGAGGTCCTCGCCAAAATGCCGGTCGTTGGCGACCGTCGGGACTAACGCTTTGGCATCAAATAAACCCGACATAAAAGAAATTTGGTTTTTCATTTTATCAACTCCTCAAAGCTCCATTTTGACAGGTTTGCGATTTTTATTCTTTTATTTTTTGAAGTTTCGCCGCTGACAATCTCGACATCTCGTTTTGGGACGCCAAATTGGTTGGCTAGAAGGCGGATAAGTTCAG
Source organism: Pyrinomonadales bacterium (assembly GCA_038257355.1). Taxonomy (GTDB): domain Bacteria; phylum Acidobacteriota; class Blastocatellia; order Pyrinomonadales; family Pyrinomonadaceae; genus OLB17. The sequence goes on from JBBSJK010000119.1 coordinate 4,286, forward strand.
CGTTTGCCGCACCGTCAACTGGTGCGGATGAGATACGAACTTTTAGAGACCCGTCATGCTCACCTGAGATCTCACTTTTTGATGTCCGCAGCACGACTCGGACGGGAAAGAAAACTGATCCGTCCTTTTCGAGAATATTCATTAGTTTTATTTGTGCCTTTGCGCCCTTGCGTAAAAAGAACCCGGTCGCTAACGCTCACGGTTCTGACATTAATTCTTCACAAATACATTTAAGACTATCGCCTGCAAAAATCCGATCAGCACCAGCACTAGCATCGCCGAAATATCGAACATTCCGATCCGAGGTATCAACCTCTGGACAGGCAGCATTATCGGATCTGTTACCTTCATTACAAACGCGAGAAAGGTCTTCTGTGTAAAGACAAACCACGATGCAATGAATCGGATAAAGATGAAAAGGATGAAAATACTAAGCAGTCCATAGAGGATAAACCCAATAATGACCTTCAGATTGCCAGTCATAATGCCGGATGTTAGACCGTCGATGATAAAGAACGTATTCCCTATGATCTGGGTAAAAAAGTACGTTATAACCAACCCGATAAACATAGTGAGCAGTGGAGCCAGACGAGTATCGATGCGATACATCGCGAAAAAACGTGCAGCGGGATAAACCCATTTCTCAGTGGCTTTTCGTACCTTAAAGCCAAACCGTCCGACCTTGCCAAACGGATTCGGATCGCTGTAATTAAATATCAGCCGCAACAGCATAATGCCGAAAAAAACACCAAAAAGGCTCCAAACAATGAGCCTAAATATCGGATAAACTAAATCAGAAAGCATAAGAGTTTTTTAACAACAGATTTTACGCAGATTAGCCGATTAAGAGTTCGATCTGATTTAATAATCCGCGCTAATGAGCGTTAATCTGTTTTTCAATTAACGTTTCCCAAATATCGACGTGCCTACGCGCACTATCGTCGCTCCCTCTTCTATAGCGATCTCAAAATCGTGGCTCATTCCCATCGAAAGCTCGCCGACCCCTGGTGCAAACACGCGTTTGAGGGCCAAATCATCACGAATTGCTCTTAAGCGTCTGAAATACGGCCGCGTTGCTTGCGGATCATCCAAATACGGCGGCAAAAGCATCAAGCCATTGAATTTAAGACATCTACAGGTTTTCAAAAACGAAACCAATTCTGGCAGATCGCTCTCAGATACGCCCGATTTAGTCTCTTCACCAGCGAGA
>JBBSJK010000120.1:0-5375 GCA_038257355.1 Pyrinomonadales bacterium
AATTGGATTTAGTTAGGTGGTAAATCTGTGAAACCTTAAAATTATGAGTAAATTTAAGATTATTATTTTGCCAATTCTGGTGTTGTCGGTCGCTTTCCAAAATTTATACGCCCAAACCCCGAAACGCTCGGTTCTTGACGGCGTATTTAGTGCGCCCAAAGGCACGACCGTCGTATTGCAAAAAGATGGCGCGGAAGAACTTTCCTTGACTGCTGCACCAAAAGGAACGGGTGATTTTTCAAGTAGTTCGTTTAAGTTTCCTAACTCATATCTTGACGGAGCGCCTTACACGCTGGCGATTAAATCCGCACCTGCCGAACAAACTTGCCGAGTCGAAAAAGGTGCGAGAGGAACTATCGGTTCGAGTCCCGGTTTCGTTCGAGTCGGCTGTGATTACACTTACGAACTACTGAGCCGCAGCACCGATAACGCCAAATTCGGCACGTTTTATGAAAGTTCTGCACCGGTTGTGGGCGGTGATTTTGCCGAAGAAGGTCGTTATGTTGCATTCGTATCCTCCGCCGTCGGGCTCGGCAACTCATTAGGAAAAAAACGCCAAATTCTCTGGCGTGACCGCAATTCCGGGGTGACAAAATTAGTCAGCATCGGAATGAAGGGATTGGAGGGCAACGGAGATAGTTTTTCGCCTGCAATTTCGGCAGATGGACAATCGGTTGCCTTCGAATCCTATGCGACGAACCTGGTTCCCATCGATACGAACAGCGTTCGGGACATATTTGTTTGGAACGCCAGAACAAATGAAGTAACGGCCGTCAGTACGGGCGCGGGAGAAATTGAAACCAATGCAGAAAGTTTTGATCCTGTAATTTCCGGCGACGGCAGCCTGATCGCTTTTTCTTCTGGCGCTGACAATCTCGCTCCGGGTGTAAGCGGTATCAACACAATAAACGTCTATCTGAAAAGGGTTGGAAGCGGACAGGCTGCGACGCTCATCAGTGCCGATCCGAAAACGAAAAAAGGCGTTGGCGGCTCGAATCCTACGATCTCGGATGACGGTTCGAGAATTGCTTTCTACTCATTTGCTTCAACCTTGGTCGCTGATGATAAAAACGGTTTAGGGGACATCTTTCTTTATGATTCGGGCAATCCGAAACTAAAGCGGTTGAGTTTGACGAGCACGAGAACTGAACGGGATCAAGGTACGGAAAGTGCCAGCCGCGTCATCGCTCCGTCAATTTCCGGTGATGGGCGTTTTGTCGCGTTTGCAACAACTGCGACGAACATGGTGCCAGCCGACACGAACAAATTTCAGGACGTTTTCTTAGTCAACGTCGATTCCGGAGATGTAAAACGAGTCAGCGTCGGAAAAGAGGGAATCGAAGGCAACGGCGACAGTCCGACGGCACAAGGCGAAAAAATTGGCATCTCGTATGACGGCAGCATGATCGCCTTCACAACCAGCGCAAAAAATCTCGGCGGCGACATTGTTTTGAAAAACACTATCAGCGGCGAACTCAGTCCGATTTCAACAGACGGCAGTCGCGGCGTTGGTCGTCCTACGGTTACTCGCAGCGGAGGTTATGTGATTTTCGGCTCGGGCAGCCGTCTCGACAGCCGGTACGCTTCGTCCGGAATTTTTGCGCGGTTCACCGGCGCGACGCGCTGCCGTTTTTGCAGTCAATAGATACAGCACCCCAAGGAAGAGGAAATTCGACCGCAAGCCGGGATTCTAAAAAATAATGACAAACTTATTACTTTTCGCTGTTTTAGTTTTTACAATTAATTTGCCCGCCTAGGAGCAGGAGCAGGAGCAGGAGCAGGAGCAGGAGCAGGAGCGAAAAGTTGTTTCAGAGCCACAGTAAATTGTCGTCGATAGCAAAGACATATTTTTGTGACTCGCAAATACGGGATTCTGAAAATTACGCAAACGGCATGGCTTACGACAGCAAAGGAAATCTTTTCATCGCCGACATGCATAACCATTCGATCCGCAAACTATCAACCGATGGAATGGTAACGACTTTTGCAAAGTAATTTGAGGCCATAGTTCCGTTTAACCTCGCCCGAATTTACTATGCAAAATCATTGGAAACTTTCGTCTCAAGGGTAAGGAGAACTTTGTGAAAAACCTCGTTTGTTCAATTATCTGCGTATTCTCGTTTTCTATCGGTGCTTTTGCTCAGGCGACGGAGACGTTTGATGTCGCAACATTCAAATCGCCGAAGGGTTGGCAAAAACAGGCGGGCGAGAGTTCGATCCAATTTTCGACCTCAAACAACGCAGATTGACGACACGACGAAGGCCGACGAACTGCGAACGCAGGGGGCGCTGGTTCTGGACATTGTATAATGCCGGCGGCCATGGGGTGTCACATCGGTTGCGCCGGCTCACTGTACGGGAGATTTAGGTTTCTCGGTTTTGAATGGAAACCTACGGCGACGAGTGCCGCGTGTCTTGTCTCGGTTCTACACTAAAACTTTGATCTGCGGACGATTATGATCTTTTCAGATAAAGAATTTTCCCAAAAACTCGAACGGACGGAAGGGCGGGCGAATGCTGATTTTGTTGATACGCGGGCCCGTCTCGATCCCGCGAGCGGTGCGGCGAGGATCGAGGTTGGCGGTGCATATGCGATGTTTGACAGCGCGGAATCGCCGCTGACACAGACGTTTGGGCTTGGGCTGTTTGAGGAGGCGACCGATGAGCATCTCGACGAACTAGAAGGATTTTTCGCTGAGCACAACGCACCCGTTTTTCATGAGGTCAGTCCGATGACAGACGCGTCGTTGATGGAATTGTTATCGACACGCGGATATCGTCCGATCGAACTGACGAGCGTGATGTATCGTGAGATAGACGGTCAGAGTGTCGAGTTGCGGCCAAGAAATGCGGGGCTTTCGACCCGAGTTGCGGGGCCGGGCGAGATCGACCTGTGGGCACAGACATCCGCCGACGGCTGGGCCAGCGAGCACGAAGGCTTGGCTGAATTTATGTTCAACTTTGGCCGGATCGGTGCTCAATGCAACGGCTCTTTTCCATATCTCGCCGAACTCGACGGCAAACCGATCTCGACCGGTTCGCTCTTCATATACGACGACATCTGCCTGCTGGCCGGTGCAAGCACGATCCCCGAAGGCAGAAACAACGGTGCCCAAACCGCATTATTAGAGGATCGTTTAAGATTCGCCGCCGAAAACGGATGCAAGCTAGCAATTATGGGTGCGGCACCCGGCAGCCAGTCTCAGCGAAACGCGCAGAAGAACGGATTTCAGATCGCATACACGCGCACAAAATGGCAGAAAATAGGTTAGAATGGGATGCTAAATCCATTCTCAAAAACCTATGAAACGATGCCCTGAATGCAGACGTGATTATTACGACGACACACTGCTGTATTGTCTCGACGACGGCAATGCGTTGCTCGAAGGCCCAGCGAGCGGCAGGTCAGAACAGCCTGTGTCAGCGGGCGTCCAGTTCGACACCGACGAGCCGGCGACGGCTATCCTGTCAGTACCACCTGGGGTAGCGGGTGGTTTAACTCGATCACTAGACCCCAATGAAGAACGGCCGACTGCGAACTTTCCAGCACACTCTGATGAGAGATTTGAGTCACGTGCCGCGATACTTCAACCACCCGCTACCGCAGGTGATTCTGACTCGCCTTCGGAAAAGCTGAGTTTCTCCGCAAATAGAGCAACAAAGCCGCTCGTGGCGGTCGGGTTGGCGGTCATACTAATTGTCGGCGGATTCTTTGGCTATCGATATCTTTCAGACTCGAATAACAAACAGATCAATTCTATCGCCGTGATGCCGTTTGAGAATAGGAATTCGGATGCCGACACGGATTATTTGTCCGATGGTTTGGCGGAATCGTTAATCTTTCGGCTGACGCAGATTCCCGATTTGCGGGTTAGCCCGACGAGTTCGGTGATGCGTTACAAGGGGAAGGAGACTGATATTGCCAGGATCGCCGCTGAACTTGGCGTAGATGCGGTGATGACGGGACGCCTTACCAAGCGGGGCGACAACCTGAACATCACGGTCGAATTGGTAGATGCCCGAACCAACAAGTCGCTGTGGGGCGAGCAGTATGAACGGAAACTGTCGGAACTATTGACCACCCAACGCGAGATCGTTACCGAGATCGTGAGCAAACTTCAGCTTAAACTGTCGGGCGAAAGCGAGCAAAAACTGGCGAAGAAATACACCGACAACAACGAAGCCTATCAACTCTATCTGAGAGGCCAGTATCATTTTGCGAGACGATCCAAAGACGATCTTGAGAAGGCCGTCGATTATTACGAGCAGGCTATAAAGCTCGATCCCAACTTTGCCTTAGCCTACGTCGGCATAAGCTACACATATAATACCGGAACCGGGAACAACTTCTTTCCATTTTCCAACGAAGAAGGTTATTCCAGAGCAAGGAATGCGGCTGTCAAAGCAGGAGAGATAGACCCGAATCTGGCCGAGGCTCATACCGCTTTGGGATTATCATTCCGGTCCGAATGGAAGTGGCCCGAAGCTGAACGTGAATTTAAGAAGGCGCTTGAAATGGACCCTAATAATGCAAATACACACTATTATTACGGTTTACTCCTTCAGTACTTCGGACGGACGGAAGACTCAATTCGTGAGATCAAAAGTGCACTGGAACTTGAGCCCCTGTCTTTGATAATGCAGGCGAACCTCGCCGGGGCGTATCTTTTTGACAGACAAAATGAATTGGGCCTGGATAAGGCAAAGAAGACCTTCGATCTCGATCCGAATTTCATTTCAGGCCGTTTTTGGCTTGCTTATGCTTACTGTGCGAATAAGAAATATGCCGAGACGATCGAGTTGGTCAACGCCGCGCCGAAAGATGAAACTACTCAGCGATTATTAGCTCGTTTTCTTGGATACGCCTACGCAAAAAGCGGACGCCACCGCGAGGCTGAATCGGTCCTTGCAAAGTTCAATTACGATCCGTCGTTCACAGGGTATTCTGCTGCCGTGATCTATGCAGCACTTGGCGACAAGGATAAGGCATTTGCAGCACTTGAAAAAGGTTTTGCAGCAAAAGAGGAAATGGCTCGAGTGAAGGTCGACACGCTCTTCGACGACCTCCGCGACGACCCGCGATTTAAGGATTTGCTGAAACGGATGAATCTACCGGAATAATTGTTAGGAAACAATGTTAGGAAATACGCCTCGACGAACTGAACACCAAACAGGCAAAAGACCCCAATGGATATGTTAAAGCGATGGGTTTTGCCTCGGCATAGGCTTGGGGCAAAGACAAAGATAAGACGATCGAATATCTGAACAAAGCGTATGACGAGCGTGACAGGCAGTTGGTCGAACTAAAGGTCAGTAAAACTTGGGACTTCGTGCGAGACGGCCCGCGATTAAAGGAATTGGTCAGACGAGTCGGG
>JBBSJK010000121.1:0-5317 GCA_038257355.1 Pyrinomonadales bacterium
GAACATCGGCAATGCCGTCACACTTGCTACAAGTGGAGAGGATATCAACAGAACCTTTGCAACTCAATCATTGGGATCGGTTTATGCGGCGGTTCTCGTGAATATCAGCGAAGCATCAGTTGATCCGGCCGGAGGATATTTCTTCCATCTTGGCCCTGATCCTATTTCTACTACATTTCGCGGGCGTCTTTTTATTAAAAAGGATGGTTCAAACAATGTTGCGTTCGGCATTTCCAAAGCTGGGGCGGATACCGTTTTCACTCCATTCAGTTATTCGCTCAATACGACCTATTTGCTGGTTGTGAAATATACAATCGTCGCCGGGGACGCCAATGACACCGTGAGCCTCATCGTAAATCCTTCGCTGCCTGGCGTCGAACCAACTCCAACAGTATCTGCTACGGATGTAACCGGTGGCGATATTAATCCGAGTTCGATTGCCATCCGTCAGGGAAGTGCATCGACCAGCCCAACCATGCGTGTTGACGGTGTACGAATCGCCACCTCGTGGGACGATGCTGTCGTGACTGCTGGCGGCGGAGCAACACCGACGCCTACACCTGCGGCAACGCCGACTCCGTCGGGTTCACCGACACCCGGACCCACACCAAATACGACCGCGAGAGTTTTCACCGCACGTTTGAATGGTGCGATGGAGGTCCCTGCAAATGCATCGACCGGAACAGGATTTGGGCGCGTTGTGCTAAATGCCGCCGAGAATGAGATAACCGCGTCGTTCTATTGGAACAATCTTTCGAGCGGGACCGTCTCTGGTCATATCCATACCGGAGCGGTTGGCGTTAATGGCCCGATCACCTTTAATATGGCTCCTAATCCCGGTGTCACGAGCGGCTCTGCGATCGACCGGACATTTGCGATTTCACCCGCACAAGTTTCCAATCTGAGAGCGGGTTTGATGTATTTCAATATCCACACTACAAATTTTGCAGGCGGTGAAATTCGCGGTCAAATCGTTTCAAATCTGCCTGACGCCCCGCTTGATTTCAACGGCGACGGCAAGACCGATTTTGGTGTAGTTAGGGGAACTAGTGGAGCCGGCGGCACCCAAGTGCGGTGGTTTAACCTGTTAAATACCCCCGCGGCAACCGAAACGCAGGTTGATTTCGGCGTCATTTCCGACCGCATTACACCCGGCGACTTTGACGGCGATGGCAAAGACGACATTGCTGTTTGGCGTTCAGAGACCAATAATTCGAGTTTTTACATCCTCCAGAGCTCCACTAATACGGTTAGGGTAGTACGTTTTGGCCAGCCCAATGATGATCCCTTTATCATCGCCGATTATGACGGCGATGGCATTGATGATCCGGCAATCTATCGTCCTGGTGATTCGGATACCAACTCACAGAGCTTTTTCTGGTGGTACGGCAGCAATGGCATTGCAAAAAACAGAGAGGTTCCGGTTGCCTGGGGGCTTGGGCGTGACTCAGCGGTTCCGGGCGACTACAACGGAGATGGTTTTGCCGATTTCTGTGTCGCTAGACAGGTCGGCACCCGGCTTGTTTTCTTTATCCTCGACGGAAACGGTAAGTTTGATACGAGCGGCAATCCAGAAACCGTCACCAGGTTTGGGCTACCGGTTGACTCCGTTGTACCTGGCGATTACGATGGCGATGGCAAAACGGATCTAGCAGTCAGCCGTTTCGAAGGATTAAATATAGCCTGGTATTATCTGCCAAGTTCTGGCGGCCCTTACATAAGAAGGGTGTGGGGCAGACGTGATGGTGACGTTGAGGTGCAGGGCGATTACGATGGCGATGGCAAAACCGATTTTGCAATATGGCGTTCGTCTAACCCGTCCACTTTCTTTGCTCTGAGATCATCGGATGGCAACGTATTGTTCCAGCGTTGGGGACTCTTTGGCGACATTCCATCGGCATTTGATGCTCACAATAATTAATTCACTTGAATTAAAAAACGAAACGACTGCTGAGAACTTGATTCTTAGCAGTCGTTTCATTTTCAGCTTAGTTTACTTCATCAGCTTTTGCAGTAACCAACTCTACCGCTTGCTGCGCGGTTGTTTGCCATCGGTCAGAATCACAAAATCGCCAAGACCGGTATGCTTTGCCGTATCAAAGGCTTGGAAATCATTCTCATAGCGGATTGACACAACCATTGCTTTTGTCTTTGATCTGTATTTCAAAAGATGTTCGACGGTACCCAGACCGCCCTCGGTGTGAAAGCTGCCGTTGAGGTGAATAACGAGTGGATTTTTGTTCTTTTTCAGAAATTTTGCGACCGAGTGGGCCATCGTAGCGTCCCATAAGGTTTGCGATGCCAGTATGTTGTCGATTCCCATCCGGGCCTCGGCACTCGGCCCCATCAATGCCTTAAATTTTTTAGAATATGCATCTGATGCCTCGCCGTAGGGCAGCGGAGCGATCCAGTTCCTGGCTGATTTAGTAAGGCTCCAAAGCGATGCCCGGCCGCCGCGAGAGACCATATTTATATACCTACGCGGAGCGTTGGCGGCTATGACCGGCAACTTATTTGTCTTCGCCAACTCGACGAGCGGCCGGTAATCTGTTTTATAATTGCCCCATGGCCGTGAACTGGACATAAAATGAGTCTCTGATATCAATCCCCCCAGATATTCATCGACCACGACCTGCACATCCCGCTCGAACATCTCCAGAGACAATGCAACGCTTCGTTTCTCCGCAGAATTGGTGACGACACGCTGAAATATCTCCATTTGGACAGCATGTCCGACCGCATCGTCATGCAGTTCGCCAAGAAAAACGGCCTCGCTTTCACCGGCCGCTTGTATGATTTGTTCGATCGTAGCCGGATTCCCTTTTGAGTCAAATACCCGAAATTGTTCCCCGGAAAATGCGATCTGCCCAAACGCCTGTGTACAAATGGAAATGATAAAAATTCCCGATAAACAGAGTTTTTTCATATATAAGGATTGTAGCGTCAAGTCTTCACACTGCCAACGGTTGACGCTGTGTCAAAACTAAACAACAAATATTGATCTCTGGTCAGAATCTCTGGCCCTTAAATAGGGCGACAGTACAAAGCCCTCTGCGTAGCAAAGGGTAATAGGGAAATTTAGGCGGGATAAAAGCTTTATGCTCTTGCCGGTTATTGCAGTCCAATTAAATCAGGAAGCACCAAATTACCCGATTCAATATTTACAACCTGCACGGCGAACCGGTAACGTTTAGACGACACTCCTATGATATACGTTTCATTTCCGGGAACATTCTCGTGAGAAAATATCCCAAACGAACTGGTGGTAACCGTTCGCTTGACGCCATTTTCATCGGTCATCGCAACGATCGCATTTCTGAGCCCGAGGCCCTCGGGCGTGACAACCCTTCCCGAAACGGTGACCATGGGTGCCGCCGCATTAATCGCAGCGAGAGCATCGACTCGGCCATAGCCAAAGGAATTATTTGGTATCTGAGTCGATGGTGTCCCGCCGCAGGTCTGGGCCGCGACCGTCACGCCGGGATTTGCCGTATTTTGCAGAATTGCCTTTGTTTCCGCGATATTACCGATCAGATCCGGACGCGCCGACCACAGTAGTGCGACCACCCCAGCGACGTGAGGTGACGCCATCGAGGTTCCCTGCATCGCCTGATAAGCCGTATCGCTCGTCCGCGTAATTGAGCGGACATTGACCCCAGGAGCCGAGATAACTGGCTTTAACAGGTTAGGATTGTAAAAGGTGCTAGGCCCGCGACTGCTAAAATTCGCCAATTCATTGTCAATATTGATTGCTCCAGTTGAAAACGATGCATCATAAATCGCGAGGGCAGTAGAAACTGTCGAGCATCCGGGGCCTGAGTTTCCTGCAGACGCCGCCACAAAAATACCCGCCGCTTGTGTATTATTGACAATCTCCTCCAGCTCGGCCCTCGTCGTACAGCCTTCGCTTACCGGACAGCCCCAAGAGTTATTCACTATATGAGGACGCAGAGCAGGATTTACATTATTTCCGGCGACATCAGTCGGAGCGATCATAAACTGGAAACATTCCGTATAGGTCGCGGGTGTGCCGTCCCCGTCGTTCATATTGCGGCACCCGATCCATTTTGCATCCGGGGCGACGCCGATCTGATTGCCCGCGCCGTCATCACCGACCATTGTGCCGACGGTATGCGATCCGTGGCCTCCGTCATCGCACGGTGCCGTCGTGCTAGCCGCACATATTGAGTTAGCTGTGTTAATAGCATCATGCCAGTTGTAATTATGATCAGCCGTCGTGCCGTTCCAACCCCGGTATTTAGATTTAATTGCGTTATGTGTCCATCGAATACCTGTGTCGAGACCGCCAACGACAATTCCCTGTCCAGTAAAGCCGAGCGCCCAGACCGCCGGAGCGTTAACTCTCGACACACCCCATTCGATCGCCTCGGGCGAGTTGGCCTGATCGGGATTAACACCCGATTTCGTAATTATCGGATCTTCGATCCACCGGGACGGTTTATTTGAATCTACCCGGGCGACATCCGCCCGGCCGGCAATATCAATAGCAATTGAACGGTCGGCCTCGGCCAACACCATATTTGCCGCCCAAAATGAGCGGTGAGTGATACCGCGAGCATCGAGAAAACCTTTCAGGTCTGCCTGGGTTATCTCGGCATGTTTTGTGAGCGTGTTATAAACAAACCAACCGCGCGCGTCCCAGTCCTTTATATCGTAGGCCGCTCCGAGATCGGGACGGTCGGCGAGCAAGATCACGATCTCCGTTTTTTTGCCGTCGCCAGTGTCAGCAAGCACCTGAGAAGAGACCTTGCCCTCCGCCGCGACTAAACGATTCGACTTTGTAAATATCGATTGGGCAAAGCTTGTCCACCTGACACCCTCGCTCGCCTCGCTGACCGGAGCGAATTTAAACGCCGCCGCGATCACGACACAAAAAACAAACACAATTACTAAAACTGAACGTTTACGAACGGAAAAAGACATAATTTATAATTCCCTGGGATAAAACCACTCGCAAAAGCGGCCAAACAGATATTATGAGTCTAATACGTGAAAATGTAGTGGTCAATAAATTTGATCAGTGGCCAAGGTACCTGCTAATAACTATAGCCACTTAACATTACGATTAAAACTGAATATTAGATTCTGAACGAGAGAAAAAAGCTGTCTGAAAACTAGGTTTCAGACAGCTTTTATACTAATCGTTTGAAAGTATGTTATTCCTGACCAACAAAGTTAACGTCTGCGAGGTTGTCGGAGACGTTGAGGATGCGTGGGGCGAAGCGGTAGCGTCTGGCTGAGACGCCGATGACGTAGGCGTGGCCGGCGGCGATGGCATCGAATGTGTAGATGCCAA
>JBBSJK010000122.1:0-5186 GCA_038257355.1 Pyrinomonadales bacterium
TCGGCTCGCTCTCTTACAGAGCAAAGTCCCTGTTGATGGCAATTCTAATGGTTGATTTATAAAGCATGAGATCTTTAGAAGATTACAGTGTTGTTACGACTAAGCAAAAAGCTTCTTGATCGCGTCGATATGCTTGACCATCCTCATTGACTCAGGCAATTTTATAAAATCGTGTGATTCGTACCAGGAAACGAGGCTTTCTGTTCGAGCGTCTAAAACCATCGCCCTTGCCCCAACCTTGTCCGCAATATCAAACACTGTCGCTTGGGCTTCGAAGAGTAATTTGTTTCCGAGGCCCTTTGACTGAAATTTCACATCGACGCCAATTTGACCCAACAAGATCGCGGAAATAGGGCGTTTTATCTTCGGTTTATCATTCGGTATCGAGTCTTGAGATATGGGACACATAACAAGAGTGTAAAAGCCAGCGATCTCACTCGGCTTATCACTGTAAAAAAGTACGCGAGTTCGACCAAGGCCAAGCAATTGATCCTGCATCGCCTTCTCCCGCAAGAAAAGGTCGACCGCTTCATCGCTACACGAAAATGATTTGCGATCATGGATCCGAGATAACGGATCAATCAGCAAACTCATACGTCTGTCCTTTTTTTGTCCCGCGCTTGTATTCGGACGCCAATTTAAGTGATTTCTCAGACGGTTGCCATTCAAAATCGCCCGAAAGAATATCAAGGAACGCCCGACGGTCTTTCTCTGATAGCGCGAATTCTTCGTTCTCCGCAATCACCTCATCCGCCCGACTGTTCAAAGTGATCGATGCAAATTCTGTCAGATCTTGCCCGAGAATGTGAGCGGCTCGGGCGATCCGCGCTTTGACCTCTGGCGAGAGTCGCACATTTAGCCGACTTTGCGGACGAGACTTTTTCTCCAAAACAATTCCCATGATTGATCTCCACGTGGCCATTTGCCACACTTTCATTGTCACATGGTGGGAAAATTATTGCAAAGGTTTTTGGCGATCCGGAGTGTAGAAATGAATATGAATAAGGCCGAGAGACGACTCGGATATAAACGCAAACATCGCGCCTATTCCTCCTCCACCGTACACAACAGCGGATATTCCCGGGCTTTGGCGAGGTTTTTGGCTTTTTCTGATTTCATGGTGGCGATGTCGTAGGGGTAGATGCCGGCGATGCCGATGCCTTCGTTGTGGACCTTTAGCATGATCGAAAAGGCCTCGGGGTCGGTGCGGTTGAAGACGTATTGGAGTACAAAAATGACAAACTCCATCGTCGTAAAATCGTCGTTGTGGAGAATGACCTTATAAAGCTTCGGTTTTTCGAGCCGCGTTCGGCTCTCGGTCATTACATCGCCGTCAATTTCGTCAAATTCAGCCATCGTGTACTCAGGTTACCAAAAATTTATGGACGTGTGAGAGTTTTTCTGATAGATTTCAGTTGAACTTGTGTACTAAGTAATCAATTTGACGTTATTTGTTTGTCCGGGTTTTGAAATCGGGTGTTTATTCGCCCTTTTATTCGCTACCGAGAATGAAAAACGCTGCGACCTCAATCAAGAAGCCGTCCGGGCTACGCGATGCGTCCGCCTTACGCGGAACGCATGATCCGCAATCGCGCCGATTATCGCCCGATAAAATGGACGCGGTATTTTCGAGCGTGGGACAAAAGCTCCGCGAGGGCCTGTCAGGTGATGCCGAGTCGATACTGGTCAAAACAATCGCGTCGTACACGCACACGCCGGATAATTTCGCTAATCTCAAACGCCTCTTGTCCTTTACCCTTGAGACCGCCGGACGCTATAAAGAGTCGCTCGATGCCGTCAAGCCATTCGAGGACGAAGAGAATCTGTCTCAGCTCGGTATCGACACTCAGATCCGCGTCACCACTCAGCTTGCTATCGCTCATAACAACATGGGCGAACAGCCTAAGGCCGTGACCTTATTAAAGCAGACCAAGAAAAAGGCAATCGAACACAAGTTTCCGCACCTTGTAGGTAATATCGATATTGCTCTTGCCCGCGTTTATCGAAAGCTGTCGGAGCTTCCGATCTCGCGCGATTTTGCCCAGAAAGGCCTCGACCATTTTCGTGAGAACGGTAACTGGCTCGGAATGGCCGAGGCATACAGAGAGATCGCGAACAGCTACCATCAGGAAGGCAACAGTGAACGGGCGGTACAGAGTTTTGAACAAGGAATCAAGATCATCGGCGAGAACTCAGCCCCGTTCATGCTTGGCAAGCTGTACACAGATATGTCCGGCGCCTACTGGTTTTTGCGTCGGCCGAAAGACGGTATCGCGTGCCTTGAGAAATCGATCGAGTTCTTTGACCAGACGGCCCACGCTGTTAACACGGTCATCGCCTACAACAATCTCGGCATAAATCTTATGCTGATCGGCGACTGGACGAAGGCCGAGGCGATGATCCATCGTGCCCGCGAGATCGCAGAGAAGCAAAACTACGTTCACGTCGCCGGCATTTATGATTCGCTCGGCGAACTTAAGGTACTGCGGGGCGAATATCAGGAGGCTGAAGAAATACTCGAGCGCGCCGTCGCCCTTGCTAAAAAGCACAAGCATTCGTGGTACACCGTCCAATCGATGCGCAATCTCGCACGCTGCTACCTCGCCCAAGACAGTTTCGAGAAGGCGATCGTTAAGGCTCGCGAAACGATCGATTTTGCCGCCGAGACCGGTGACAAACATTACGCAAATATGGCCGGGCTGGTGCTTGCCGAGGCTTATCTGCAAAAAGGCAGCATCGACGAATGTGAGAATTCGCTTCGTGTCATCGAGGATAATGATCCGTCGGCCGACTTTTTTGTTCTTGGAAACATCCAGCGGATACGCGGACTCGCCGCTCTCGAGAACGACGACGCCGAACTCGCCGTCCACCATTTCAACCGCGGCCTCACCATTTTCGAGGCGGCTGGGGATATGTATCACACGGGCTTGTTACATTATCTGCTCGGGTCCCATCTTGACCGCCGCAACGCGTCGCGAGCACGAAAAAGCCTCGCCGCTGCCTCCGACATTTTTCGCAAGCTGGCCATAAAGCCTTTGATCGATGCAACGGAGGAGGAGATCGTCAGGCTTGAGGTGAGGTCCGTTAATGCTGCTCCGCGTTTGCAAAACAAACGCACGAATTCGGTCGTGTCTCAGCTTTTGACCGTTCGCCTGGCCGAGGCGACGGCGTCACGCGAACTTCTGTTCCGCGAGCTAGTCGCCGTGCTCCAACAGGAAAGCAACGCCAATAAGATCATTATCGCCGAGGCAAACACGCAAAAACGGCTGTATCCGTTCATCACCCACGGATATTCGCCGCAGGAAAGCAGCGAACTCGTCAGCAAATTAAACGACGCACAGGCTAAAGGCGATGAGAAAACATTCGCCCGCGTCAAAAATATCGCCGTTATTCCGCTTCGCGGCTCGGCGGCGGCTCCGGCATTTTTGATCGTTCATCCGCAATCGGGTGCCGTTTTAAATGACGACAGCTCGTTTGCACCGCTTCTGCGTGTTGTGGAACTTGGTATGGACGTCGTCGCCCTTCGCGAACGCGACAAATCTCTGCCAACCGAGCAGGACGCGAGCCCGTACACGTCGAACAGCCTGATGCCCGGTTTCATACACTCTTCGCCGGCGATGACATCGTTGGTCGAGGAAGTTTACAAGATCCGCTCGTCTGATGTGACCGTACTCGTCACCGGCGAATCGGGAACAGGTAAGGAGCTCGTCTCAAGGGCGATCCACACTCTGTCGAACCGCAAAGACAAGATCTTTGTTCCGTTCAATTGCACGGCAGTTCCCAAGGAATTAGCTGACGCTCATCTGTTCGGCTACAAAAAAGGTGCGTTCACCGGTGCCGTCAACGATTCGCCCGGAACCATCCGCACCGCCGACGGAGGCACGCTTTTCCTAGACGAGGTCGGCGATTTGCCGCTCGATGTACAGCCTAAATTGCTTAGATTTTTGCAGGAAGGCGAGATACAGCCGCTGGGCGACAAAATACCGCTGAAGGTGGACGTTCGCATCATCGCCGCGACAAATATGCCGCTCGAGGAAAAGGTCGCCGACGGCACGTTCCGCGAAGATCTCTATTACCGCCTCAACGTCATTCGCCTCCGCGTGCCGCCGCTTCGCGAACGCCGCGCCGAGATTCCGCCGATCGTTAACTACTACATCAATCACTACTCGGCGAGATTTACGAAACGCAATATCACGTTCACGCCGCAGACGATCGATCTTTTAATGGTGTGCAGTTGGGATGGAAATGTGCGGCAGCTTTGCAATGAAATACAGCGTGTCATAGCCCGTGCCGTCGATAATGAGGTCATCACGCCGGATCATCTGTCGCCGGAGCTGAAACGCAGTTCGCAGCCGCTGACGCCGTTCGGCACTCAGGATAACGCACGGCCGATCGCGAGCTATGACGGGACTTTTTCGCCATTCACCAACATTTCCGAAGGCGGCACGCTCGACCAGGCGGTCTCTGAACTGGAAATGCAGCTCATCCGCGCGTCACTCGCCCGCCACAGCTGGAATATCTCACGCGTCGCCGTCGAGCTAGGCCTCACCCGGCGCGGCCTCTATCTAAAACTGACAAGATACGGAATCCAAAAGGCCGCCTAAAGCTCCTTACAACCGCCGCCTTCCCACGTTGTTAGCGAGCGGACATTTTCGAGGTCTTTGTAGACAACTGCGGTCACGCTCTTCGACCGGCCTTTGCGTTCACGAACAAGAATGCAAACACGATGATTCAAACCTGCGACGATTTGGACCTCCGCTTTGAGTATCTTGACCAAAATGAACTTCTTACCCTCAACCTCCGACTGGGCTTTGATCGCGAAGGCCGCCGCATCTCGCGCGTCTTTGCTTTTGACCGACACTTTGGCATATCCACCGGAGATTTGTGCCGAAGCCTTCGACTCTGCAGCTGCTGCCCCAAAAACGAATAACGCCAAAAGCGATACAAAAAATAGATGTTTTCTCAAGTTATTTCTCCAATAAACCGAAATCAGACATAGGCTGAACGCATCATCCAGCCATCGCGTGCAATCTTTTTACGATTGCGGGCAATTTATCTAAAAGTTCGCCCACTTCGTCGGCCGTATTGTAACGGCTGAGCGAAAACCGTATCGATCCCATCGCCTGTGAATACGGCACGTTCATCGCCTGTAGAACCGCAGATGCTGTGTGATCCGCACTGTTGCA
>JBBSJK010000123.1:0-5060 GCA_038257355.1 Pyrinomonadales bacterium
CCGATAACTAGGCCGCCGATCGCAGGCGAGGCGACTGTGTCGATATTCAGATCAGCGAAATTGACAGCGATCTCACGGCCAAATTTTGCCGCATCAGCTGGAAATTGAAGGGCCAGTGCGCATTGCAAATATTTCGGGCTGTGCAGTCCGCTGGAAAGGATAAAATGCCCGTCGAGCAAGGCATCGGTCTCTCTAAACTTTTCTAGAATTGAGTTAGTTGAGTTCATTGTGTTTGTTGAGATTTTCGCAGATGTTGAGCCAGCGACATCGACATTTTGGAGACCTCATCAAAAAGTCCATAAATTTCATTAAAGTCTTCTTGGCTGAGATATTCAAGATCGAGTGCGACGTAAAGATGAGATTGAACTTCGGCGGCAGAACCATGTGCCTGCACCAGAAAACTAGCAAAATCATTATTTGTTCGCCGACCGTTTCCCTCGGCGATATTTGCCATCACCGAAACCGCTGCACGTCTGATCTGATTGCATAGCCCAAAATCTTTGGCGAAATCCGCCTTCTTCGATACCTGATAAACTCTCTTAGTCGCCAAACGAGCCTTTTGCCACGCCTGAATCTCTTCAAATCTCTTAAAGCTCGCCATTCATCTTACCTCTTCAATCAAAAAACTCAACGAACTCAACGAACCCAATAAACTCTGATAAACTAGCCTTGATGACACCGTATCCTAACTTAATTTCCGAGTCATTGCTAATAAACGAGACGATCGCTCTGCTGCGTTCGTTCGATGGTAAGGCGTCGGCTGTGAGCATCGTGGATTTTGTGATGAAGATCCGCAAACCGGATCGGAACCTCGCGAAAATGCTCGTCGCCGATCTCATCGCACGCGATCCGCGCTTGACGCTTAATGGCGACATCGTTGAACTCGCAGATGACAGTTTTCGTGACCGCGATGTGAATGAGACGGAGTTTGTGGTATTTGATCTCGAGACGACGGGAGCGAAATCTCCGCCGTGCCGCATCACCGAGATCGGAGCTTATCGCGTGAAGGGCGGCGAGGTTTTAGAAGAATTTCAGACGCTCGTGAATCCTGAGACGCCGATCCCGCCGTTTATCACCGGTCTCACAGGGATCAGTGACGAAATGGTTGCGGACGCTCCGCTTTTCGCGGATGTCGCACATGATTTTTTAAATTTTATCGGCGATTCAGTGCTTGTCGCTCATAACTCGGGCTTTGATATGCGGTTTCTCAATCACGAGATCGGGCGTGTATATCCGGACTATCGCTTAGCGAATCCGTGTCTTTGCACGGTCCAACTGTCGAGAAAACTGTTGCCCGACATTCTCAATCACAAACTCGTAACTGTGGCCGAACACTACTCGATCGATCTGATAAACCATCACCGGGCAAGCGCAGATGCATTTGCGACGGCTCACATATTTGTGAGATTGCTGGCCAAAATGCAGTTAAAAGGCGTCAGCGATCTCGCGACGATACGCGGTTACAGTTCAAAGAAAAATTATTATGTTAGACCAAAACCAATCGCCTGAGGGCGTCAATAGTCAGCTTTTAGATATAAAACCAACGCCGCGCGAAGAAATGGGATTGTTCCCGCTCGATTCATTTCCGTATGAGTTTGCGGGTAAAGAGATTTGGGTGGAATTCGACATGCCGGAGTTCACGGCGATCTGTCCGTTCTCCGATTTTCCCGATTTCGGCGTGATCCGGCTTAAATATGTTCCTAACGAACTCTGCGTCGAGCTCAAAAGCCTAAAACTCTACATCAATTCATTTCGCGACGTGAAAATATTCCACGAACACGTTGTCAACGTCATTCTCGAAGACTTCGTCGCCGCGTGCGATCCGCTGAAGGTCGAGATCGAGGGCGACTATCATGTTCGCGGGAATATCAAGACGGTTGTCCGCTCAAGCTATGTGCGCCGCTAGTGCGTTGACGGGTACGCCCCCAATATCAGGACAAAGCATCATCTCATAACAATTGCATGCAATCGCTTTAAGGCCTTTCCGGTCATCAATCGACATTTCGCCGCGCGAATAGCTGATGAGGTCACGGCGGGCAAAGTTGCCGGCGGCTTTATTGACGGCCTCGCGGCGGACGCCGACCATGTATGAGAGGAATTCCTGAGTTACACGAAACGTGTCAGAGCTCATTCGGTCCCTTGTCATCAATAACCAGCGGGCCAGTCGCGATTCCGTCGAATGAAATCGGTTGCAGATGGCCGCTCGGGTCAATTGTAGAATGACCGCGTATGTGAAGGCTTTCATAACCCGCGACAGGTCTTCACCTTCAGCGCATTCCGCTAAAAAATCCTCAATCTTCATCCTATGCGCAGAGCCGTCTCCCTGAACGTGAGCGTCGCAAGTAGATTTTTTAATATTCAAAAAGGCGGGCGGCGGTGCCATTCCCTCGCGGCCGACCATTGCGACCTCGATAAGTGTCGAATCACTATCGGAAGCGAGTATTGAGACGATCCCGCTTTCGGGAAAATAAACGTGGCTGAATATGTCGCCCTGAGCGTAAAGCGTTTGACCAAAACGCAGCTCGAAGTTGTCAAATTTCGGTATTAATTTTTCGTAGACATCCGCAGGAAGCGACGCGAGTAGCTCGTTCGCCGAAATCTTTTTGATCGACATGAAAAGATCATCCGTTTTGCCGCTGTCGGTGGTTAAAACAGTAGACGGCACAAGAGGAAGGAGGTTAATCTATTCCGATGTCGAACGTGGTGTCAAATTATCTGCATCAATTGATGGGATCAATGCATTACTAACGGTTAAAGTCGAACCTAACCGTTTAGTGGCTCGCCCGCCGTGCTACGCAAATGTACGGGCTACGCCTCGGTCTAGGAGACGGTTATATTCGTCACTGACGACCTGATAACATTCGCAAACAGCTTGCTCGAGACCTAATCGGTCGAGAAGCGTTATTGTTCCGCGTGAATTTTTGATCAAGTTCTTGTCCGATAATTTTCGTGCCGCAAGCGTGACGCCTTCGCGCCGAACTCCGAGCATATTCGATATCAGATCGTGGGTCATCACAAGCTTGTCCGAGCTGAGACGATCATGGCTGAGTAGCAGCCAGCGGCACAATTGCTGTTCGACACTGTGCAGACGGTTACAAACAGCTGTCTGCGAAATCTGGGTTATCAAAGCCTGTGTATACCTGAGCAAAAGATCGTGAAACTTTCCGCCGAGCGAAAACTCGGTCATCAGATCTTTCGAGGAGATTTTAAATCCTTCGCCCGCGCTTTGAATGACCGCGCGGTTTGGCGTTGTATCGCCGCCCATAAATAAGGCGATTCCGAGAATACCGTCGTTACCGACCACACCGATCTCGGCGGTCGCGCCATTTTCCATGATGTAGAGCAGTGAAACGATCGCGGTAGTAGGAAAATAAGCATAATCCATCCGATCGCCCGATTCATAAAGAACCTGCCCGAGTTTCAACGTGACAGGGATCAGGTGCGGCAAGAGACGGTCAAATTCTTTGGCCGGTAGATCGGAGAGTAAATAATTTTTCCGAACACTGATCGGATCTGCTAATTTTGCCATTCTGTTCGACGTCTATTTTTTCGGATATTTTTCCGCGAAAAAAATTAATGTAATGAACAAATGATTATAACAAAGAAAAAGGCTTAGTATGTGCGATATCGCACAATCTTTTGTGTTGTACGTCACAATCTATTGCGAGTTATATCATAGAAAACATAAAAGTGCGAGATTTTTCACCATACGTCGCCGAAATAGCTTTTTAGTTTTGGCGCTATGCGAACCAAACACTTCCCCGGTGATGTCAATTACACATCTGTGCAGCAACTGTAATCGGTATTGTGAGGATGCCGCGTGACGCATGCCTGCACGTTTGGTTGTTCCGGATAAGCGACAAAGCATCTACCAGGACGGAGGGCAGTTAGAAGAAGCAAGCGCAAGTAGAGACAGATAGCGTATTAAAACCGTCGCGACTGGGAACACGTAAACGGTTTCATTTGTTAAAGCACGATCTTAGCACTAGTTTTTTGAAGGACGTGCCACGCGCAGACTAGAATTTTTCATAGAGTAGAAAAGTCATTCGAATGTTCGAGAAAGGTGACAAGAAACTAAAAACCGATCCACTCCGTTGGCTGTTTGCAGTTGGATAGCGTGATCTTGGTTTCGGCTTTGAAGAGCGGCGGGCGCATTTGGAGTGCGGTTTCGGCCATGAGCCGGGCGAGGTGCGGTTCGTTTGCACGTTGCGAAAGGTGGGCGAGGACGATGTGGCGAGCTGTGCCGTCAAATTCGTCTTGCAGCCAGTCGCTGAGGTCTTCGTTCGAAAGATGGCCGGTGCGCGACATTATTCGCTGTTTGAGGTCCCACGAATATACCGAGCAGGCCCGCAGCATGTCGCGGCTGTGGTTAGACTCGACCACGATCGCATCGCAGCCCTTTAACTTATCTTTGATCAGATCGCTGATATGTCCGAAATCCATTAGCGTCGCGACTTTCACACCATCTTTTTTGGCAACAAAGCCAAAATTATCTGCGGCATCGTGCGGAACGCTGAACGGTTCAAAATCGATGTCGCCGATGCGAAATTCGCGCGTTGACTCGATCTCGACCGTTTTATTCTTGAGAGCAACCTGACGTTTCGACGATTCACTGTCGCCATTCAGGCCGCCGGCACGAGTGTCGTAAAAGGCGTCCTCCGTTGGCCGCGAAATATAGACCGGACAATTGACCGACGTCATCAGAACGCGAAGGCCGCCGGCGTGGTCGCTGTGCTCGTGAGTGATCAGAATGCCGTCGAGTTTGCGATGGTCGACACCGACCTCACCCAGACGGCGGAGTATCTCACGAGAACTCATTCCGGCATCGACCAGAACGTTCGTATTCTCGCTCGAGATGAGCACCGCATTTCCGGTCGAACCGCTGCCGAGGACGGTAAATCTCATTTATCTCCCTGATATGTCGGCCTCAGAGCTTTCGCCATTGCCCGCGTGGATAAAACGTGCGGAGTGTGCGTTCCCAAAAATGCAAAGATTTTGTTGGCAAGGCCGGAGACGACCTTTGACCGGCTGCCTTTGATCGCTTTTAACGCGGTCTCGAC
>JBBSJK010000124.1:0-5025 GCA_038257355.1 Pyrinomonadales bacterium
AGATGCCAACTTGGGCCTGTACCCGATCACATTTGGCGGGATACCGACGCCGCAAAGCGTCGCAAATACCACCGGCGGTCTGCTTACCACACTCTATCAGACCGGCATTGTACAGATCGGATCGACCGCGGCGGGAGTCGAGGTGTCTGGCAGAGTCTTAACCCCAGACGGCCGTGGTTTGCGGAATGCGGTCGTCACAATCACCGATCACCTTGGCAACGTGCGAACCGCAACAACCAGCTCATTCGGCTATTACCGTTTCGAGGACATCGACACCGGCTCGACCTTTGTCGTCGCCGTCGCCTCAAAACGCTACCGCTTTTCACCGCGTTTGCTGCAGGTGTTCGATACCCTTGCGAACGTGGATTTTGTTGGGTTGGAATGATTTACTAAGCTTATTCCGATACCGACACTTCAAGGGCGGCCCGTAAAACGGCCGCCCTCCTTTTCTAATGCGTAATCCCTATTTAAACGAGTCGCAACAATCGATTGATATGAACTATATGTTAAAGGATTAGCTATTTTTAGAGGTTCCCTTATTGTTAAAAGTTTTTTCGGCTTAAAACACCTTTTACCAATCTCGCAAAGTACTGTTACCAATCAGGTCAAAATCCGGGATCAAACGGCATTTTGCCTTTGACCAAGCGCGTGCACTTTTATACGTGAAATGGCGGAACCGTAACGAGAAAAGCCAGCAAACCTCGCAGATTCGATAATCATTGATCCATCCCGAGCGAGCGAGACGATAGTCATTTGGAAACTGCTTGATCAACTCAATGGTGAATTTTTCGGAAAGAGCGAGGTCGTCGAGCGCTTGAGTTTATCGCCGACGACGAACTGATCGAAGTCACGCCAAAAGCGATCCGACTAAGAAAACGCGTCCTCAAACCCAACGAACGGCCCAAGAAATAGCTTTTGTTTTTATTCGAATTCTTGGCGGCCTTGCGCGAGTATACTCGCATGAAATTGCGGAGATATTTCCACGCAGGGCCAGAAAGTCCGCCAAGAAAGAGATCACTAGGCTTTGCTGTGGCAGGTGTCTAAATCCAGTTCTACTTCGCCATGCTTTCTTCCACCTTTTCGATCATCGCTTGGACTTCGGGAACTAACTTAAGGTCAAATTCGCCAAGCGTTTCATGGTTCTTCATTCTCGTTAAACCATCTAAGGCTCTGCGATAATTTTCGAGTGCTTTTTGTAGATTTTTCGCTCTATTTCCTTTTTCGGCGAGGGCTTCATAGTTATTGCCGATGTACCTGAAACAAAATAGTCTGACACGAATCGCGTTAATAAAATTCGGCTCCAGTTCAATCACACCTTGCATCGCATCTTTTGCTTTTTCGTATAATGCGATGGACGATTCATAGTTTTTCTTTTCCAACGCATCTTCCGCGGAATGGAAAATAACCAATGCGGTTTGATACGCGATGTGCGGATTATTCGGATCGGCTTTGCGGACTTCCTGCATTAGTTCCAGGGCAGAAGAATACAGTTCGCCCGAATTAACAACCCCCGCAAGATTATTCATAGTCATCGCTAATTGACGTTTCGCTCGAATATTCTGCGGATCGGCTTTGATAGAATTTTGTCCGATGGCCAAAGCCTTTTCATATTCCATTTTGGTTTTCGGAACGTCGCCCAAGTCGGTTGTATTCTGGGCGAGTACATAATAGGCAAACATCAAAGAAAATTTAATGTTGGTATCATTCGGATATTTTTCGGCAAGCGAACTCAGAAGCTCTACGCTCTTTTGCAAGTTTTCATCGCCGCCTTGAAGATCGTTATTCCAGCCCTGACCTAGACCGATACCCATAAAGGTGTTTGCATAATTTTCAAGTATTTGCGGATCATCGCCGCCTTCGATCTTCAACTTTTCGTAAATATCGCTGGCACGTTCGTTATATGTGACCGAATCGGCGTATTTTGCCTCTTCGAACAGCACCATACCCTGTCTGCTGAAATAGATCGCCAAATTTTTGCGGGCTTCAAAATTTGCGGGCTCACGCTCGAGGATCTTTTCGAGCAGGACAAACGATTTTTGAAGCAAAGGTTTTCGCTCATCACGATTTCCGATCTGCGTCTGAAGGTCTGCAATGCGAATGTATATGTCTGCTAATTCGTTCATTAATGTCAGACTTTCCGGTTCTTTTTCAAATAATTTTTGCCTAATTCCTAAAGCCTTTTCATAACTTTTAATGGCATTTCTGACATCGCCGATATTTGCATTATTCGGATTTCCCTGTACATCGCCGACCTTTGCATACGCCGTCGCAAGTTCTCTTTGTAATTCCAGATCGTCACCCGCTTCCTGCGACAAGCTGTCGAGATATTCAAGCGCGAGAGTGACCAACTCTTGTCGGGCCTCGATCGAACCGGGCAATTTTTCAATCTTTGGACTGAGGCTAAACAGGAATGAATTTGCGAGGTTTCGCACGTCGTTGAAGCGCCCCTCCGCCTTTGCCCGTTCCGCCTGTGCGATGCTTGCCTGCCAGAGTGTTGCGATGAGTCCGCCGATAATGGCAAGTACGATCAAACCCCCGGCTATAGCGCCGACCTTATTACGTTTTATAAATTTTTCGGCACGATAGGAAAAGGTATTCGGACGTGCAGTTACCGGTAAGCCCTGCAGGTGGCGCTTTAGATCTTCGGAGAATTTTTCGACTGATGAATAACGTCGTTCAGGCTCTTTACGCAGTGCCATTAGGATAATATTGTCGAGGTCACCACGAAGCTGACTGGAACTCAGCTGGGAGCTCTGAGCGTTTGTCTGAAGCGTGCGGTTCGCTTTGGTTTCAATTTGATCGCGATTCGGTGCTTGTCCACGATTGGCCACATCTGCATTATAATCCAGGGTCTGATCCGCGTCGGCGGCGTAAGGGTTTCTATTCGAATCTGAAGCTGCCATAACGGAAGGCAGCGGCGGTTCTGAATCGATAATCGCCGAGTAAATTTCCTTCAGATCGTTTTCTTTTGTCTCAAACGGCCGATGCCCGCTCAAAAGCTCAAAGAGAATAACCCCAAGACTATAAATATCGGTCGCGGTTGACACGCTCTCGCTCCGCAGCTGTTCAGGCGAGGCGTAGCCCGGCGTCATAACACCCAATTTGGTGATTGTGTTGGATCCTTCACCGCTCAAATCTGTCGAGAGAATCTTTGAGATGCCGAAATCGAGCAATTTTGGCGTCCCACTTTCATTTACAAGGATATTTGAGGGTTTCAGATCACGGTGAACGACCAAATTACGATGTGCGAAATCGACCGCCAGGCAAACTTCGCGAAAAAGATCCAGTCGATGGACAATATCCAGGTTGTTCCGGTTGCAGTATTCATTTATTGGCAGGCCTTCAATATACTCCATCGCAATGAATGGCACGTTGTCGTCGGTCGAACCGGCGTCCATTAGGCGTGCGATGTTCTCGTGTTCGAGTGAGGCGAGTATTTGCCGCTCCTGCTGAAACCGACGCCGAAGAGCTGCGGTATTCATTTCTCGTTTGAGCAGTTTTAGGGCGACCTTCTGTTCGAATTTCCCGTCCGCCCGCTCAGCCAGATAGACCGCTCCCATTCCGCCGCTGCCGATCTCGCGAATGACCATGTAAGCGCCAAATGTTTGCCCCGCAACTGCGTTTTCAGTGGGTGATTCGTCAAAATACCCTTCGGAAAGCTCGATGGCTGAAAAGTTCATTAAACTTTCCGCACCATCTTCGATTGCCAAAAGTGACTCGACTTCCGTACGTACGCCATGCTCGAGACCCAGTGAATCCAAATACACCCTGCGTTCGGAGATATCGACCTCCAGGCAATCGAGCAGAATCCCGCTAACCATTTCCCAACGATTTTCCTTCATAAGTAAAGAACAAAGGACACTATCGGCAGAATCGTGCACTCGTGTCTATTCCTATATGTGCGTTTCGGGGTCGGAAGAGCGACAAATTATTTTTTTTCCTGCAGAGCATCTTTCCGACACACCGGAGCGGCGCCACTCATTTGCTATCAGTTATCAGCATTGGGAATGGGTTGATTTAATTCTCGATAGAGCCAAAATCTTGCGGCCTTCCATAATCTCAGTACCGTTCTATCCGAGATGTCCAACGCTTCGCCAATCTCTAGATTATTCAGACCCCCAAAAAATCGCATTTCTACAACCTTCGCCTGCCTCTCATCAACAACCGAGAGACGCTCAAGAGCCTCATCAAGGGCTACAATCGAGTTCGAGCGTTCCTCGATCGGTATTTGGACAGCTTCTAGGGATAAGTGAACAATATTGTTGCCGCGCTTTCCGGCAGAGTGTTTGCGTGCGTATTCGACCAATATCTGCCTCATCAGATATGACGCGATCCCGTAGAAATGACTGCGATCCTGCCATTCAATCCCGGTCTGTTCGGTGATTCGCATGAGTGCCTCGTGAACCAGGGCGGTTGGCTGTAACGTATGGTTACGCCGCTCGCGCGACATCAGTATTCGAGCCTGTCGTTTTAGCTCATCATAAACGAACGGCACAAGACGATCCTTCGCCTCTTTATCACCATCATTCCAGTCTCCTAAAATCTGGGTGATCTCTAATGTTTTCTCCTTGTCCATAGAATTGCAACTGCTTTTTTTGAGGGGTACATCTAAGTTTACCCTTTTATTGGCTCAATGAAAAATTTCTTCAACTCGTGTCGGTGTTCGACGGCGTTTCGCACATACCCAATTAGAAAACTTTTGAAAAGACTATGGAGGATAAGATGAAGACAATGGGGAATCTGACACGATTACTAATGAAAACGGCGCTGTTAGCGTTGACGATATTGGCGGTTGACGCATCGGCGGCAACTTTCACGGTTACCAATACAAACGACAGTGGAGCCGGCAGTTTGCGGCAGGCGATTGAAGACGCAAAGGCGGCGGCTGGGGCGGACACGATTGTGTTTAGCTCTTTATTTAATACGGCTCAGACAATTACTTTGGCGAGCAGTATTAACAATTATAATAGTCCTGATCCTTTAACGATCACCGGACCGGGAGCGAATTTATTGACCGTCAAGGGA
>JBBSJK010000125.1:0-5020 GCA_038257355.1 Pyrinomonadales bacterium
CTAGGCCTGGGCCTTAGAAATGAGGTAGTAACGATGACTGATTCACAGAATGTTAAAGCGCACAGTTCATTTGGGCTTTAATCTTTTAACAATGTTCTGATTGGCGAGACATCATAAATGTCAGCTCAAAGCGATACCGCTTCGCACCGCAGATTTTGCAGTTTAAGGCGAGCTTCAGTAACAGGTTGTATCAACAGGCGGCCTCTGTTTTTTATTTTACTGGTAGTTTTGCAAAATCACCCTCGACAAATCTTGCTCTGGCCTCATTCGAAAACAAAAACTCACGGCTGTAAAATAGTAACGGATAGTCTTTGTTATAGGCTGAGATCAGTTCGTTTGTTTTCTCCAGCAGAGATTCTTCATTCTTGGACTCGTTAAATTCCCTAACTACTCGCATCCAGAATATGGTCAACGTCTCGTGATACGGCATTTCTTTTGAAAGATCAACGCCAAAGCCGTTTGTCAGTAAATTAAACAGGCCACTGCGCATCTTATCGGTTGCTGTTTCGATGTCATAGAGACTCAAATAATGAATGGCAACTGTCAAATGCTCTGCGTGCCCCCAATTGTCTCGTGATATAGTCGCGTCTTCAAACGATCGCACAACCTCGGCAATGTCTTCCTCACATTCGTATCTCATGCTTAAAATTAATGGGGGTTATGCCTTTAGTTGACTTTTAGACTGTGAAAAGCGACCTAATTAGTACGTTAAATTAGAAACTCTTTTATACTCTGACGAAAACCAATCCTTCACGCCGGGAAAGATTTGTAGTCAAAAGATGTCCATTTATCTCTGTTTCAAGGTCTTTCGTAACCTCGCGACAGTGGCCGTTGAAAGGGAAGTGAGTGATTGAATATTCCTCCAGATAATTGTCCGTAAGATTGAGCACGATTACAGCGCTGTTGCCCTCGTCGTCAAAGCGGTGAAAGGCAAGTACGCCGGAACTGTTGTCTTCGTGAAAAAAGTCGATATTTGTCGAGTGGAAAGCGGCATTGTCCTTACGCAGGCCGATCAGCATTCTATAATGATTAAACAGTTCTGTATTTGCGCAGTTTTCTAGCAGCTTCCAATTGATCTTGTTGGTCTGCTCGGACATCGACACATACTCGCCAAATTCCTCCCCCATCCAAATCATCGGCACACCGACGGCTGTAATCAGTATTAGTGCTCCGAGCTTCGCTCTAATGTACAATTCATCGTCTAAAATCCCCTTTTCGCCGAGTTTTCGGAATAACCGATTCTGGTCGTGATTGGCGAGATAGTTAGTAACGCTTGTCACCTTTTTATACCCCAAACGTATCGGGTCTAGAGCGTTTTTTATCTTTTTGAGATCGAGGGCTTCTCCGCCGAGATATTCGGCCACCGTGCTCATGAAGTTGTCGTTCCAGCAGCTCTCGACCGGGCCGGCCGGTTCTGTCACCTCGGGCGACGGTGGAACGTATTCCGCAACGGTAAAGAATGGTTTCATATCTGACATATCGCGGGCATTTTTCACAAAACTTGCGAGTGCGTCGAAATTGTCGATCTGCTTTGCTGCGTCGAACCTGATACCGTCGATACGATACTCATAAATCCAAAATCGGATAGAATCGGTTATAAATTTTAGAGCTGGACAGATACCGAATTTATTATCCATTAATTCATAATTAAACTCCGGCCCCCAATTTTGTTCCGGGTCCTTGCCCACCCGTCGATACCAATAGTCATGATCAATCTGAGTCAGTGCATTTTCGGTACTGGAATGGTTGTAAACGCCGTCAACGATTACGCGAATGCCGAGGCCGTGGCACTTGTCGATCAGTTCTTTTAACTGCTCTGTCGAGCCAAAGCTCGCCTCCGGCGTGAAATAGTGAATAGGCGAATACCCCCAATTAAAATCGCCGGGATTCGATTTGAGCGGCATGAGTTCGAGTGCATTGACACCAAGATCAGCGAGATAATCGAGTTTGGCGATCACATCAGTATATTTGCCGCGTGTAAATCCGTCATCTTCGCCCCCTGAGAAATCACCGACGTGCATTTCGTATATGACTATCTTCTCATTTTCCGGCAAATGCACCGCGTCAGATAGCCATATATATTCGTCAACGATTTTCGTGCCATTCTTTATCCTTAATATCGAATTCTGCGTTACCGGATCGACATTTGTTGCATATGGATCTGTGATGATTTTCCATTCGTCTTCTTTGTTGAACCAACTCTTTGAACGGATCCGAAAACGGTACTGGTAAATCCCGTCTGCGAGCATTTGATCAATGCAAAAATAGCCGTCCTCGCCTTTTTTCATCGGCATATCTTCCCAATCGCCAAAGTCCGCGATCAGACTCCCCGCTTTATTATTCGGAGCAAAGAGGCGAAATTGATAATTCGATTTTTTGGCGCGATTAGTCATACGAACGCCCGATTTTGCGACTGGTAAACCCTATGATCCCAAAAGCTTAACTAATCTTAAAGCTTAACTAATGGCGATTTATAATTTAGAGAAGAATTGAGCTCTAAGCCGCCATTTCCTGTGCCGTTTCAACGAAATCATCCATGAACAGATACTTTCGCCATTCCGGACGATTCTCTGCATAGTGGCACAACAACACATGATCGAGACCGAGACGCAGCAGCTTTTGCGAAGTCAGAAGCGGCATACGAGCCTGTTCGGGCGTGCGGTTGCCTTTACGCTGGTTGCATTTGACGCAAGCCGAGACGAGATTGTGCGGAGTGCTCTCGCCGCCTTGTGCCCGCGGGAAGATATGATCGAGCGTTAATTCCTTAGCGTGTTTGTGCTCACCGCAGTATTGACAGCGGTATCGGTCGCGGATATAGATTCGAGCCCGTTTCATAGTTGTTTCCCGGTTATTGCGGCGGACGTGTACATAATGACGCAGCCGAACGACCGATGGCACGGGAAAAGTGGTAGAAGGGGAATGGAGAACATTATCGCCGTCGTTTTCCTCAACAAAGATCGCTCCGCGAAACCACAGGCAAACGGAGCGAGCCACGCCGACCGTGCCGAGCGGCTCGTATGAAAAGTTTAATAATAATACTCGACCTGTTAACAATGCCGTTCCCTCCTTTTATGCTTTTTGTAATGTAATATCAAACCTAGGTTAAACGCAAGCACTATATATAGTTGCGTAACATTTTTGTTAAACAAGATATCACTAATTTTGATTTTCTGGAGTTAAATGTTTCCACCTCAAAAAACAATCTGTTAAGACAGACTTGCTGGGGCGAGTTTTTTTTTTGAAAACAGCGGCGAACTCATAAGAAGTGTTGATAGCCATTTGGCTCCAAAACCGAGACGGTTTGACCGTCGATCAGCTCAATGATACCAACATTTGATGTGATCTCGCCGATATGGTGAAAACCTAGATCCTTAACGGCTGAAAAATTTTCTTTACGGACGGTCAACAAAAGTTCAAAATCCTCGCCGCCGTTTAGTGCCAGATAGAGGCCATCAAAGTGTGAAAGATCGAGATGCTCTATCGCGGGATCAACCGGAATCTTCTCACGAGAGATAGTACACCCAACACCGTTTGCGGTAAGGATGTGCATTAAGTCTGAAGAAAGCCCGTCGCTTATATCCAACATTGCAGATGCTAAACCGTGTTCTCTCAGCATAATTGCAGTGCTTATCTGCGGTATAGGCTGAAGCTGTCTGAATAAGATATGTTTCAGCGGCGAGTCCAGATTAGTATCGAATCTTAAACCCGACTCAAGTTTTAAAAGTCCAGCAGCAGCTCCGCCGAGGTAGCCGCTTACGAAAATGGCGTCGCCCAGGATCGCACCTGAACGCAAGATAGCTTTTCCCTTCGGCACTTCACCGATCACGGTGGAATTGATAACGAGACCCGCATTTGTTTTTGATATATCTCCGCCGACCAGTTCGACAGCAAATGGTTCTGCGGCCTCATGCCAGCCGGAATATAAACGGTCAAGAAAGTCCGTTTTCCACAGGCTCTCCGTCACGGCTATCGAAATTAAAGAAACCCGGGGAATTCCGCCCATAGCCGCAATGTCGGAAAGCGAGACGGCGAGAGCTTTGTAGCCGAGGAATTCGGGGGTGGTCCAGTCGAGTCTAAAATCAATGTCCTCGACGAGCAAATCTGTTGTTAATAATAGGTCGGTTTCGGCGTCTTTTGGTAAAACGGCGCAATCATCTCCGATTTTGTCGAGTTTATGCAGGGACTTAATGTTATTGATAAACTCAAATTCGCTGATCATATATGACTATTGACACAAGTGCATTAAACTCATAGAATAAGGCATTAGAACTTACAAAAAACTTTAACACAATTCATAGCAACTATGGCACAAGAACCTGTTGTAATACCTGAGAAAATTTACTTTAAGATCGGTGAGGTTTGTGAGATCGTCGGTGTACAGGCCCATGTGCTTCGATACTGGGAAACTGAATTTGGAACGCTCTCTCCGCAAAAGAATAAATCAGGGCAACGTAGCTATCGACGCCGTGATGTCGAGATCGCTCTGAGAATTAAGCAGTTGCTATACAATGAAATGTTCACCATCGCGGGTGCCCGTAAAAAGCTCCAATCTGAGCAACGGGATGGCACAAAACCTAAGTCTCCCGCTAATACTACCCCCCTGACTTCTCAATATGGACGCCCCGAGGCCCCGACCTTATTCGATACGGGCTTTGATAGCGAATACGACAATCCTAAGCCGGTTAGCTCGACTAATCCGGCACACGACGGCAAAACCGGCCAAAAGGAAGCTCTCAGGAAATTGAGGGAGCATTTGCTCGACCTCCGCGAGATGCTCAAGACCTCGCCTTTATAATCACGAAGTTGACAATTTGCGAAGGGAAAACTACTCTAAACCTTCGGTTTTTCGGGACGTGGCGCAGTCTGGTAGCGCGTTCGCTTGGGGTGCGAGAGGCCGTGAGTTCGAATCTCGCCGTCCCGACCATACAAAAAAAAGCTTGTGATTCTTTTTTGAATCGCGAGCTTTTTTGTTTTTTCATAACGTCTCGTCTTTGGCAGGGTCCATAGGTAACTCCGGCTC
>JBBSJK010000126.1:0-4824 GCA_038257355.1 Pyrinomonadales bacterium
CAGGTAATGATAAACATCCCGCTGGCGCTTATCGGAGCCGTAATCGCGTTGTTGCTAACGGGCGGTGTTTTTTCCATTGCCACTCTCGTCGGTTTTATCTCGCTCGTCGGTATCACTTCGCGGAACGGGATCATGATGATCTCGCATTACCTACATTTGATGCGCGAGGAAGGCGAGGGTTTTACAGAGGAAATGATCATTCGCGGCTCGCTGGAGCGACTCGTTCCGGTGGTCATGACCGCTCTGACCGCCGGGCTTTCGCTGATCCCGTTCATCCTTGCGGCCGACGCGCCCGGCAAGGAGATACTGCATCCCCTGGCCGTCGTCGTTCTCGGCGGAATTCTGACCTCGACACTGCTCGACCAAATGGTCACGCCCGCCGTGTTCTACAAATTCGGCAAACCCGCCGCCGATAAAATTATTGCGGAGCGGGAAAACCAGGCTAAAGGAAACAGCGTGTGGGGAGATGATTCGAGAAGCTCCGACATACCGCCGTCGGACGAAAGAATGCCGGATACGCCCTAAGCGATTGTTGTTTGTAGCATTTTGTTTTTGAGGCGGGCGAAAGTTTTACTTTGAAGTTTTACGGCATATTATTTTTAGTCGCTTCCGGGTTGAATTGGATTTGGGAAGTTTCTCAGACCTTCGCCTTTGAAGTGAGCGGCGTGAGCGTGGGACGAATGCTGCTTTTCTGCACATTCGCATCGCTCATTGACGGCATGGTAACAGTTACTATCTTTTGGGTTCTGCAGAAACTTCACGTAGTGATCGGTTGGAAAGTTTATCTTTTCGCGGCAGCGTCAGGAGTATTGTGTGCGGTATTTTTCGAGCAAGCGGCCTTTACGTTTAACCTTTGGACCTATAACGAGCGAATGCCCGTTCTGCCGTTTTTCGGAACGGGAGTTTTGCCGGTGCTGCAACTGATGACTCTCGTACCGTCTGCAATTTGGCTAGCTTTGAAGTTAAAAAGGAATTGAATTTCGACACTTTAGGAGGAACTTTCTGATGAGGAAAACGAAAAAACTTACAAGCCTTTCGGGTGCGGCAACTATTTTTGTTGGCGCATTACTAATGGTTGGCATAGGTTTTTATACCGGTGTTTCGGCCCAGACCAATGATGTAAAGGCGGTAATAGATGTTATGGTGCAAGAGGCTCAGGCAGTCGAAAAAGGCGATTTGGCGGCGCTCGATAAGATCTGGGCAAACAGTGAAGACGTGACGGTTTTTGAAAGCGGGCACGCGAATTATGGCTGGTTGGATTACCGCAATACTCATCTCGGGCCCGAACTGAAAGAATTTAAGAACACCAAATATACGTTTTCCGATATGAAGGTGAAAACCTCGGGCACGTTGGCGTTTGCAACTTTCAAATACACGCTTTCGGCTGACATGGGCGCACGAAAGGTCAATTCAGGCGGGCTTGGGACAGCCGTTCTCGAAAAGCAAGGTCGTAAATGGCGGATCGTTCACTGGCATTCCAGCGCACCGCGTCAGAGGCCAAGCCCAACGCCGACGCCGGCTAAAACAAATTAAACCACTCGTTCCGCCGCGTCCCACAATCAGGAATAGTTTCTCGGAGCCATGGGTTCGTACAGAAAAGATGGTCAACTTTAGAACAAAACGACACCTGATCCATATGGGAAGAATATTCTTCGCAGTCTCATTTGTCTTCCTGGTCGGAGCAATCTTTACGAAGGCGACGGGCGGGGAGCTGCTCGGCATGAATCAGCAGTACCTTTTCAACGATGCCATTGTACTGGCAGTCTTCGGTATCGGCGTGTACATATTCGCTCTGAGAAAAAAATGACAAATTTCCTAAAGCTTTTCCGTTGGCAGGGTCGCCAACGAAGCCCCATTTGCACCCTAGAGCCAGTTAGTTGGAGCAGTGAATAAATATGCTGAAATTAAGAAGTGTCAGCCTTTGCCTTGGACTGATTTTCTCGCTAGCTACAGTCGCCTCGGCTCACGAGAAATGGTTTCATGAGACGGAAAGTTATGGTCTGCGGTGGGATTTGTTTTTCCGCCCGCTACCGCTCGCGTTTGTCGGCGCGGTATTGATCGCGACGCTTGCTGCTTGGTTTGTCTATCGCTGGCTAGGGCGCGGGTTTGTGCCCGGACCAGAGAAATTCGGAGCGACCGCTGATCGCCGCTCGGCCCTATACGGTCTAATACCGGCGATTCTCGGTATCCACGTCGCCGTTCCTATGCTCGTGAGCGGAGTTAATGGCGAACTGTTTACGCCAAACAACAAATTGCCCGGCGGTTGGATCTACGTTTTGGGTTTGGTGCAGATGGGCATCGCTTTGGCGATTTTTTACGGAGCACTCACTCGTATCGCGGCGGTCGCTCTTGCCGTTTTGTGGTTTGCGGGCATCTTTATTATAGGGCTTGAGCAGATGCTTGAAAATTCGATGTACCTTGGTTTTGCCGCGTTCTTCTTTCTCGCGGGACGTGGGCCGATCTCGATAGACCGGTTGGTTTTACCGCGTCTCGAGCCTTCGGCGAACTTGATGGAAAAGGCTATTCCGGCATTGAGGGCGGGACTAGGCTTGAGCCTGATTGTTGTGGCATTCACCGAAAAGTTTGCCAATATTCCGCTCGCCTCCGATTTTCTCCAGCGTTACCCGCTCAACTTTACGGCGGCACTCGGCATCCCGATGTCCAACGAGATGTTTATCCTGTGCGCCGGGGCGGTCGAGCTGCTCGTCGGATTGTGGATTCTTTTCGGTATTTTCCCGCGTGAAATTATCTTGATCGCGTGGATTCCGATCAACCTGACCTTGACGGTTTTTAACTGGACGGAGCTAATCGGGCACCTGCCGATCTACGGCACGCTCGCCGTGTTGCTACTTTGGACGCTGGGGCGCGAAAATCTCGATCTGTGGGTAAAGGGCTTGCGTGAGGGGCCACTGGCTATTCCGGTCTCTAATAAACAGTTCTCCGACAAACAGTAAACCTAAACAACCCACGTCGAAGCTATTTCAAATGAATTGTACGCCTGGAGAATACGCCTATGATCACCGCCGGAGTTCTCGCTAAACAGTCGGATGTTCCGCTTTTTACGGTTCGTCATTACACACGGATCGGCCTGTTAAAACCGTCGCGCAATTCGCGGAACGGTTATAAAATCTATCTGCCTTCCGACACGACCCGCCTTCGTTTTATCGTGGCTGCAAAGGCTCTCGGCTTTACGCTTCACGAGATCGCGGACATACTCGACGAAGCCAAGCACGGTAATTCGCCTTGCCCGATGGTCAGAGAGATCACGACGCGCCGGATCGAAGAAAATCGCCGTAAGATAAAAGAGTTGAAAAAGTTGCAGCAGAAAATGGAAACTGCGCTAAAAGACTGGAAACAAATGGAAAATTCGATGCCCAACGGCGACTCAGTTTGCCATTTGATCGAGTCGGTTGCGGAAATCGAAAATATCTCTTGACCTGACACTAGCTATCAGGTTGTACACTGTCTATAGATTAATAGTTGGAGCGAAATTATGAACACAGAACAGACTGCCAATACGGAAAGTTTTATCGATCCGATCTGCGGAATGACGGTCGATCCGCAAACCGCGGCGGGAAATTACGAGTACGACGGCACAACCTATTATTTCTGCTCGAAAGGTTGTTTGAACAAGTTCATTGCCGACAAAGAGCAGCCTGTCGCACCGGTTCAGATCAGCCGCAGCAACGAAACCGTAGCTCATGGCGAGATGATGGCTTCGCCGCAGGGAAAATCGGTCGATCCTGTCTGCGGAATGGCCGTCAATTCGGATACCGCGGCCGGCCGTCACGAGCATAACGGCACAATCTATTATTTCTGCTCAACGGGTTGTCTGAATAAATTCAAACAAGATCCAGAAGCCTTTCTCGCACCAATAAAAGAAAAGAATCTTCCCACAGGTGTCGAATACACCTGCCCGATGCATCCGGAGATCTTGCAGATCGGGCCTGGGAGTTGTCCGATATGCGGAATGGCGCTCGAGCCGAAGGTTTTCTCGCTCGATGCGGAGGAAGATAATTCTGAGCTTCGTGACATGACGCGTAGATTTTGGATCAGCGTTGTTTTGACTCTGCCTGTTTTGGTTTTAACGATGGGCGAGATGATCCCGGGCAATCCGCTGATGTCATTGTTTTCTCCGCGTACGTTTAGCTGGATCCAGTTTATTTTAGCTACGCCGGTTGTCCTTTGGGGCGGATGGCCCTTTTTTCAGCGCGGATGGGCGTCCGTGGTAAATCGCAGCCCGAACATGTTTACGCTGATCGCGATCGGCACCGGTGCGGCGTATCTCTACAGCCTCGTCGCGTTATTTTTTCCGCAGCTGTTTCCCGAGAATTTCCGCGGTCACATGGGCGAGGTCGCCCTATATTTCGAGGCGGCGGCAGTTATTACAACCTTGGTTTTACTCGGGCAAGTGTTGGAGTTGAGAGCTCGCAGTCAAACATCAAGCGCGATAAAAGCACTGCTTGGGCTTGCTCCAAAGTCGGCCCGACTCGTCGGCGCCGATGGTAATGAAACTGACGTTGCGCTTGAAGATGTGACGGCCGGAATGCTGCTTCGCGTCCGCCCCGGTGAAAAAATACCGGTTGACGGCATCGTCGTTGAGGGCAAGAGTTTGGTTGACGAATCGATGGTGACCGGCGAACCGGTACCGGTTGAAAAGACCGTCGATGTAAAAGTCGTTGGCGGAACCGTTAACGGTACCGGAAGCTTTGTCTTTAAGGCCGAACGAGTCGGGAGCGAAACCCTGCTCGCACAGATCGTGCGAATGGTCGGCGAGGCCCAACGCTCGCGGGCGCCCATCCAGCGTCTGGCAGATGCTGTCGC
>JBBSJK010000127.1:0-4656 GCA_038257355.1 Pyrinomonadales bacterium
ACTGGAATTGTGTGGGCAGCGATGAACGCCAATTTATCTTCATCGGCGAGCGAGCCTTCGACAGAGTTGCCGTTGATCGGGTTTGGGCGGTCGAGGACGAAAACCGGCTTTCCGGCCTTCGCGGCCTCTTCCATCACGTTTTTGAGCGTCGCGGTGTAAGTGTAAAATCTCGCTCCGATGTCCTGAATGTCATAGACAAAAGCGTCGATCGTCGCAGTCTGCTCCGGCTTTGGCCGCCGCATCCCGTCTTTGTAGAGCGAATAAACAGGAAGGCCGGTCTTCTCGTCTTTCGTATCGTCTATCTTTTCTGTATCAAGCTCGCCGCGAATGCCGTGTTCGGGGGCGAAGATCGCGACGAGGTTGACGTTCTTCGCTTCGTGTAGGATGTCGATTGTCGATTTGCCCGCGAGGTTGCGGCCTGTGTGATTTGTGACAAGGCCGATTTTGAGGCCCGCGAGTTGTTGAAATTTATCGCGTTCGAGGATGTCAATGCCATTCAAAACCGTAATTCCGGGAAAAAGGACCAGTGGAAACGTGCCCGACGACGGCAGGGGTTGAGCAACCCCAAGCGAAACGTTTTCGCTCACGGCTTGGCGTAACAGATTCTCCTTAAACCTCGGCATCTGCGCGGCTATTGCTGAATTGTACGTACTCTCGGCGAGCCGATAAACTTCGACAGGCGTATCTTCAACTGCCGACGCAACTATGGTCGCAACCTTCGCCCGCAGCGGCCCGACATCACCTTTGCCGTCCGGATGAACACGGTTCGAAAGGAAAACCACAAAGGTCTGCGAAACCCTATCGATCCAAACGCTCGTTCCCGTAAAACCCGTATGCCCAAACGACCCAAGCGGAAACAGATCGCCACGATTCGACGAGAATGACGTGTTAATGTCCCACCCAAGCCCGCGTGCATCGCCCGATTCGGAAACAACGATCGGTGCGGTCATCCGGGAGACGGTTTGAGCCGAGAGCACACGGCGTCCCCTGTCAGAACCGGGAGTGGTAGCGACGCCGCCGTTCAGGAGCATTTGACAGTAGCGGGCGAGATCGTCAGCGGTCGAAAAAAGTCCGGCGTGTCCGGCGACGCCGCCCATCCTGTTAGCTGTAGGATCGTGAACCTTACCTCGAAGGATCTGATCCCCAGTTTTCTCCTCTCCGTCGAACTTCGACCCTAAATAACTATTCTGCCCACGTATGTTCTCTGTTGGCCCGATTCGATCCTTCATTTTTGGCCATACTGGCAAAGAATCAATTGTAATAGCCGAAACCGTTCCATTTTCGTGATCCGCTCCAGTACCAAAGAATCTCGTATCGCCCATCAAATTAGGTCGAAAGATTTCTTTTTCAGCAAATTCGAAGGGAAAAGTTTGTCCAATTCTGTGAACTATCTCTCCCAGCACAATAAACCCAATATCCGAATAAACAAACTTCGTCCCCGGCGGATTGCGTAGTTTCTCTTTCTTCAACGCGGCGAGCATGCCTTCGCGGCCGGTCCATTTTTCGCCGAGGTCGAAATCGGGGCGGTAGCCGGATGTGTGCGTGAGTAGTTGCTGGATGGTGACGCGTTTGGCTTGCGGGTCGTCGATGTCGGGGATGTACATCCCGACGGTGTCGTTGAGCCGGAGTTTGCCCTGCTCTACGAGGATCATGATCGAGGTCGCGGTCGCAATCGGCTTTGTCAGCGAAGCAACGTCAAATATCGTATCGACCGTCATCTTCTCGACCGTCGGAACGAGCGAGCGGTTGCCGTACGCCTTTCGAAAAACTATCTTGCCTTTATGCCCGACGAGCACAACGGCTCCGGGAAGCTTTTTAGCAGCAATGTCAGCCTCAACAAGCGCGTCTATCTGGTTCAACTTCGCCGCATTCATCCCGACCGTTTGGGGAGCAGCGACTGGCAAGCCTTGGGCGTTGGGAGTGAGATTTAACGCAGAGACGCAAAGGAGCAAAGACGCAAAGGTTAGAAAGAAGGTCGGCTTCATTTGGAATCTGAAAAAGACTTGCTTTGCGACTTTGCAGCTTTGCGACTTTGTGTTAAAAATTCCTCGATTCATTTCTAGCCTTTAACTCCTTTCGATGAGAAAGCCCCCGAGTGATCAAGGGCGTGATATTGAACTTGAGCTCACCGCCCTTGCTTACGTGGGGGCTTCTGCAATGCTTTTTCCCTCAGGACGAAGCTTTCCTTGCATAACGCGACGAACTGCTTTGCGATCGGCGAAAAATATCCGCCGCGCAGACGTGCGAGGCCAAGTTCCCAGTTGATCTCGGCGCCCTCGATCATCCATGAGATGAGACGGCCTTCCCGGATCTCTTCGGAGATGGTTTTGGCACCGGCGGTACCGACACCGAGTCCTTTTTCGACCATCTGATTGACCGCTTCCTGACGCGAAAGCTCCATTACAACGTGTGGCCGGACATTGGCGGCGTTAAAGAAATCGTCGATCATCCGGCGGGTGTTGCCCCCGCGTTCGCCGAGGATGAGCTTTTCACCGGCTAGGGCAGCAGCACTAATGTAGTTTTCGTTGGCCCGCGGATGACGCGGGTGGGATATTGCGACAATCTCGTCGCTAAATAACAGATCAGTCGTGATGCTCGAATTATCAACCGGCAACGAGACAAAAGCGATATCGATCTCGCCATGCATGATTTTGTCCACCAAAGTCTGGCTCGTACCGGCGCTTACATTAAGTTCTGAATTTGGAAATTTCTCTCGCAAACCCTGCAAAATCAGTGGCAATTGCTGGGTCGCAAATTCCGCCGACGCCGACCCGATCCGTAGACGTCCGTGCTCGACGCCGCCAAGCTCGGCGATCTCAGCGAGCGCCGTATCATGTTCGCGCAGTATCTTTCTTGCCCGGTCGAGAAGGTATTCACCTGCCTCGGTAATTATCACCCGTCGCGGGGTACGCGTAAAAAGTTGCAAACCGACCTCGTCCTCGAGCTGCCGGATCTGCATCGAGATCGCCGCCTGAGTGACATTTACACGCCGAGCCCCGGCCGTAAAGGTCTTTGCTTCGGCGATAGCCAAAAACGCTTTGAGCTGTCTTATCTCCATAGATTAAAACCATCTGGGATTGCGATTAGAAAATCTTATTGACTACATAAAATCCACTAAATTTGATTATATGTCAAGTATGACAAACAATGTAAATGTATTTTTTCGTCATTGTCTGACATGGGATGCCGCAAACTATAACAACTCATAGCCGTAAACGTCAATTCTATCAGCTTTTCTTAGGCGTGGATGGCGGCGGCACAAAAACGAATGTCGCCATAATGAACGAGGCTCGCGAGATCGTGGCCGAGGGCTCGGGCGGGCCGTCAAATCCGTTGCGGGTCGGTGTAGAGACGGCTGTTGCCAACATCGCAAAGGCAATCGACGTGGCGTGTGACATCGACGGTGTTTCGCGGGGTGATATAGTTGCGGCGACCCTGGGGATTGCCGGAGTTCGCCGTCAGGATATTCGTGAACGCATGCGGGAGAGCTTTGCCATGCGGTTTCGGGTTCGCAAAACGCTCGTATTGACAGACGCCGACATTGCCCTATACGGCACAACGCTCGGCAAAGCCGGTCTCGTCGTCATCGCCGGAACCGGCTCGATCTGCATCGGTGTCAACGACGAAGGTGAAAAGTTTATCGCCGGTGGCTGGGGGCCGCTCGCTGGTGACGAAGGCGGCGGACGCGGAATCGCAGGCGAGGCTCTTCATGCCGTCGCCAAGGCCTCGGACGGTCGCGGGCCGCTGACCAAGCTTAGCGAGCGCGCCGCCAAGTACTTTCGTGCATCAAATGTTGATAACCTGATCGGTGCGATCTACGCTCCGCAAATGGACAACACCCGCATCGCCGGCTTCGCCCGCCTGGTCGTCGAAACAGCCGTCGAGGGCGACAAGGTTGCAGTCGAAATTCTCCGAGACGCCGGCCACGAACTCGGCACCGCCGCTGTTGCGGTAATCAAAAAACTCGGCCTCGCAAAAAAGAAAATCCCGATTGGCTGCGTCGGCAGCGTCTTCAACGCGGGCAAATTATTGACCGAACCAATGACCGAAATCGTGAAGCGGGTCGCTCCAAAAGCATACTTGATGGAACCGCTAATGCCGCCCGCACACGCAGCGGCATTGATGGCGATGAAAAATGGGACGAATGGAAAATGAGCGATCTCGCATAGCCCCCGCGGTCGGGAGTCAAAGCGTGATCAGATAGCGGACTTGGCATCATGTACGGCCGATATGGGAATCCGCTGAAGCGGCCGAGAGGCCGTCAGCTAAACAGCTATTAGAATTCTTTGAAAAACCTTCTGCGGTTCTTCGCGGCTTGTAGCCTCGCACCGAGTTTAGGCTTGCCTCGCCATATGAGTTTCACACTCCCTGAAAGGGACTGATGTAATAGCGACGGGTGCAACCCGGCGACAAGCGTCCTTATCTGATCTTCGTCCCTGAAAGGGACGGATGAGCGTGTTTTGGCATATCAGTTTCATTTGTCCCCTTCAGGGACAGTTTCCGTTGTTGTCCCGTTTCGTCGGGATTCTCCCGACGCTATTGAATTCGTCCCTTTCAGGGTCGGTAAGCTACATGTTATCAATAATTTACACCTTCATTTGGCGCTTTTGCGGCAGAGCCGCGAGGTTTTTTCAAAGCTCTCTTTTTTTCTGACGC
>JBBSJK010000128.1:0-4267 GCA_038257355.1 Pyrinomonadales bacterium
TCACAGGCCGCGTCCTAACCGCCGACGGCCGAGGTTTGCGGAATGCGGTTGTCACGATCACCGATCACCTCGGCGCAGTTCGAACAGCAACAACCAGCTCATTCGGCTATTACCGTTTCGAAGACATCGACACCGGCTCAACCTTCGTCATCGCCGTCGACTCAAAACGCTACCGCTTCACGCCTCGCTTGCTACAGGTGTTTGACTCTCTCTCCGATGTGGATTTTGTTGGGTTGGAGTGAGAAAAATGTAAATTTGCAGTTTACAGGGCGGCTTTCGGGCCGCCCTTAATATTCGGACGAAGCATGATTGCTCTTTCGATTTCACGTCGGCGTGTTACCATAAATTTTAGTCTTATGAATATTGGTATCACAGTATATCCAACATATGGCGGCAGCGGGATTGTCGGCTCGGAACTCGGCCGCGATCTGGCTGAACGCGGGCATAATGTCCATTTTATTTCATCGGTAATGCCTACGCGACTGACGGAATTGAGCGAGAGAATCCATTTTCACGAAGTAGAAATGATGTCGTACGCCCTCTTTGAGCATCAGCCGTACGATCTCGCTCTCGCCACGAAAATGGCGACCGTCGCGCGGGCCGAAAAGCTCGATCTGCTACACGTCCATTACGCAATACCGCACTCGATCAGTGCGATTTTGGCCCGCGAATCGATCAAGCAAAAACGCTATGTGCCCGTCATTACGACGCTTCACGGCACAGATATAACGCTCGTGGGTGCCGACCGCAGCTATCTGCCGATCACGCGATACGGCTTGCAGCAATCTGATGGAGTGACAGCCGTTTCAAAATTCTTGAAACAGGCGACGATCGAGACGTTCGATTTTGACGATGTAGAGGTAATCCCAAATTTTATCTGTCAAAACCATTATAAACGCCTGCCCGACTCGCCATTGAGAAACGAGTTGGCCCCAAACGGTGAGCGGTTGCTCGTCCACGTATCAAATTTTCGACCCGTAAAACGCCCAAATGATTGCGTCGAAATCCTCGCAAAGGTTCGTGCCGGCGGCGAACATGCAAAGCTCATCATGGTCGGCGATGGCCCCGAGCTTTCAGCCGTCCGCTATCGGGCCGAGCAGTTAGGCATTAGTGGCGAAACTGTTTTTGTGGGAAAACAAGCCAATATCGCCGACTATCTCGGCATCGCCGACGTGTTTTTGCTACCCTCGGAACTGGAATCATTCGGTCTTGCCGCGCTAGAGGCCCAGGCATGCGAGGTGCCTGTTATAGCAACCCGGATCGGCGGTATTCCGGAGGTCATCAACGAGGGCGAAAGCGGCTACCTAAGCGACATCGGTGATGTCGAAAAAATGAGCCACGACACACTGACGCTGCTCCGCAACGAGGATCTGCGTCGGACCTTCGGCGAAAAGGGCCGCGAACTTGCCGTCCAGCGATACTCGACCTCTAAGATTATTCCCCAATACATCGCTTTTTACGAAAAGGTGATCAATAAGTCTAAATCCGCCACCGCGTGAGAAGAGTCGATAACAAGGGATTAATGGGTATAATCGCGGATTATTTCATATTCTGTTATCTGCGCCAATCAACGTTAATCCTTGGTTAAAATTCTGATTTTATGCTCAAACGCTACATGCACAACCGGGAACGGCACCATGCGATGATCGAGGACAACCGCATCGTCCGTCCGTTTGGGTGGGGCACTGAGTATGTTACGGGTTACGCAAACGGCGGCGATCCGCGAAAATTATTTAGTGAATATGCAAAGAAAACAGTCGCCAATAGCGAAGAGTTTTTCTTCTCTGCGGAAATCTCAGATTTCAAATTTGAAATTTCAGATTCGTCGAACCAGTTGAACTGGACAAGCGGCATCGAGACAGCATCGCCTGAAAACAATACCTCTTATGCAAAATATTTCCCGCACAAAACGAATAAA
The DNA here is from genome assembly GCA_038257355.1 of Pyrinomonadales bacterium. GTDB lineage: Bacteria > Acidobacteriota > Blastocatellia > Pyrinomonadales > Pyrinomonadaceae > OLB17. The sequence goes on from JBBSJK010000128.1 coordinate 1,919, forward strand.
AAATCCGCCGTCATCGTCCTCCCGCATTGGAATGCCAAGGCGGGAACGTATTTTGATCTCTGCAAGATATTTAACGTGGCCGGGCTATCTGCTTTGCGGCTGACGTTGCCGTATCACGAAGAGCGGAGGCCGCCGGAAACCGACCGCGCCGATTATCTCGTTGCTCCGAATGTCGGGCGGACACTACAGTCACTCAGACAGGCTGTAGTTGATACACGTTCAGCAGTTAAATGGTTGAAACAGCAAGGTTATGAAAAGATTGGGATCGTCGGCACGAGTATCGGTTCGTGCGTAGGTTTTTTTGCATTTACACATGATATGCAGATCGACGTGGGCGTATTCAACCACGTCTCAGGTTACCCGGCGGATGTCGTCTGGCACGGCCTCTCGACCTATCATGTCAAGGAAAGCATCGGCGACAACGTCACTCTCGACGAGCTTCGCGAATACTGGCTGCCCATCTCGCCTATGGCCTACATGGATCGCCTCGCCAAACTACCGCCCCGTCCGCAGCGATACATCTACACGCTTTATGACCTCAGCTTCCCCGTCGACCTATCACGGGACACAATAGCTGCACTCAGATATCACAAGATCAAACATAGCGAAGTCGCCATCCCGTGTGGACATTATACTCTTGGCGAAAAGCCCTGGGTCTATTACGACGGGTTTAAGATCGTATCGTTTTTGCGAAAGCACCTTAAATAGTATAAGAATTTGCTCAGAAATAGGTGATAAATAAAAAAGTTTGAAGTTATAACTTAAAGCTCTACATTCTCACTTATTCCGAAACCTAAAACAACGCAACAATTCCGGCTTTCATCAAATCAGTGCTAAAATCGTGTCACCTTTTTGAATGAGTTCAATTGCCGAAAAGCATAAAAATACGGTTCGCGAAGCGATAGAGCATCTGATCTCTCGTGCCGAAAACGCGCGCGGATTAACCGGTAGTGACCTCGCAAGACGTGTCGAGGCGACGGTTGAAAAGTACCTCCTTCGCGACGAACCCAACACTGCTCATACCGAGATCGCCGATTTTATTCATGACATCCGGGCTGACGACCTGTGTCTGATCGTCGCGTGTGAAAAAGGCGATGAAAAGGCGTGGGAAGATCTGGTCGCGAATTTTGACTCGACGGTAAAATCTGCTGCTCGTAAAATCTCTCCGAATAATGAGGACGCTGAGGATCTCGCAAGTTCGATCTGGGCTGAGCTTTACGGGTTGCGAGTCGATGCGGACGGCAATAAAAAGAGTAAGCTCGCTTATTATTCAGGCCGCGGATCACTTGCGGGATGGCTCAGAGCCGTCGTGTCGCAGCTGGCGGTCGATCAGTTTCGAAAGCAATCAAAATTTGTCCAGATCGAGGAGGACCGCGAGTTTGAAAATCTCGCAAATGAGGCGGCAAATGGCGATAACCGCCATTCAAGCTCACATACCGTGAATCCGGAAGAATTATTTAGCGAGGTCCAGACGGTCTCTGACGTTACTGAGGCACTGAGTACCGCCATCACCGAGCTCAACGCCGAAGACCGCCTTGTCCTTAAGCTATACTATTTTGATGATCTCAAATTAAAGGACATCGCGGCGACCTTTGGTTATCACGAAGCGACGGCGAGCCGAAAGCTAACGCGGGTCCAAACCGAGATCAGAAAAGGCGTCGAACGTGCTCTTCTCACACGTCACGGATGGACCGAGAGCGAGGTAAAACGTCATCTCAGCGAGACCGCCGCGAGACTCGGCATCAATCTCGAAACAATGTTTGCCACATTGCTGACGCTGGCTTTCGTGCAAGATATTGTGGTCTGGGGCGTTCTATAAATAGAGAGGCAGAACACGGCCGGTAGGAGTGTGCCCTCAAGAGAATTGAGAATTAGCCGAAGGGCACCCTCGCTGCCGCTTGAGTTCGCCTGGTCAAGGCTAGCTAGATTTAGATGGAACTGGAATTCGACAAAGAAATGGATGTGATTCTCCGCCGTGCGCGGGACGGCCGCGGTGTGCTCGTGGGCGATGATCCGCCTGAGAAGCCAAAAAAACACATCGACGCGGACGCAATCGCTGCTTTCGCAGAAAACGCTATACCGTCAAAGACGAAACTACTTTATATTGAGCATTTTGCCGACTGTGACCGGTGCCGGCGGATGCTTTCACAATCGGTGCTGTTAAATTCCGAGGCTGGTATTACCTCTGCCTCTCCAGTTGTTGCGCCGTCGGTTGAAATGACTGTTCCGTGGTACCAGACGTTCTTTAAGACACAGAACATCGCTCTGGCGATGGGTGCTCTCGTGCTGACATTTGGGGGACTTTTGGGCTTTCTCGTGCTGCAGGATCGTAACACCGACACCGGTTCA
>JBBSJK010000129.1:0-3860 GCA_038257355.1 Pyrinomonadales bacterium
TTGCCGCCCGGCTTTGCCGTGATCCGCTCGACAGCCTCGCGCTGAAACATCAACACAATCGTCGAAAAGAGGTGCCGCTGATCGGCAAGACGCTGCAGGATCGGCGTCGAAATATTGTACGGCAGATTGGCGACAAGTTTGAGGTTAGACCGAGGCTCGTCACCGGGCCTGACTTTGGAAAAATTGATATCGAGAACGTCCGCTTCGATAACGCGAAAGTTTGAGTGGAAATGAAACTGAGTTCGCAAAGCAGGTACGAATTCCCGGTCGATCTCGATGGCGACCACATTGGCACCGGTTGCCAGAAGTTTCTCGGTCAAAGCACCGCGTCCCGGGCCGATCTCGATAACGGCGTCGCCTTCGGAAAGTTTAAGTGCGTCCACGATGCGGCGAATCACCGCTTCGTCACCAAGAAAATTCTGTCCGAGTGATTTCTTTGCACGCATAAGTTTCACAGGGTTTGTCGGGTCAATTTGCGAGGATGTCTGAAAAGTCCCTCTTTCGCAGCGAAGCGGCCAAAAGGTAAAAGCCAGCGTGAAACTTATCCTATTATCCTTTGACGGGTCCGCCGATGTGATTTGACCATTCAGACAGTCGGATAACCGGTTATCTCAATATCGTCGCCGAGACGCTCGACTGAGATGTTATTTAGCCGCAATGCATCCGCAAGTTTCATCGCCCCGTCGCCGCCGATTGCGTTTGGTGCGTCGTGTCCGCCGATGATGATCGGAGACATAATAAAAGAGATTTTATCAACAAGATTTGCATCACAAAATGCACCGGCGATCTCACTGCCGCCTTCGACGAGGACGCTTTGGATATCACGACGCTTTAGTTCGGCGAGAACGCCGTGCAGATCGCGTCCGCCGGATTCGGATTCCACAATTTCCACGCCCTGCTGACGTAACGCTCGTATCTTTTTAACATTATCGCTGTTTGTAAAAACAAACGTCGGATTGTCAGATGTCGTAGCCAGCGTCGAGTCGAGCGCGAACCGTAAACGGTTATCGAGCACCATACGCACGAGTGGCCGGCGGCGTGGCTGGCCGCTACGGTCGGTCAGGCTGGGATTGTCAACAAATGCCGTGTTACCGCCGATGAGAATTGAGTCATGTTCGTGGCGCAGTTCGTGAACACGTTTCAATGCGGCTTCACTGGACAGCGCGGTCGAAACGCTGTCATGCAGCGAAATACGCCCGTCCAGCGACATCGCAAGTTTCAGGTGGACAAACGGCCGCTGTTTCTTGTGCCAACAGATGAATTTCTCGTTCTGTCTTGTGGCTTCCTCTGCATATATTCCGGTAACCACCTCAACCCCTGCGGCTCTGAGCCGCTGAAAACCACGTCCCGACACCAAGGGATTTGGATCTTCGATCGGGCAAACGACGCGTTTGATGCCGGCATTTATAAGAGCTTCCGTACACGGCTGCGTTCTGCCCTTGTGGTCGTGAGGTTCGAGTGAAACATACGCCGTACCGCCGTTCGCCTTGGCGCCCGCTTGCGCAAGAGCGACGGCTTCAGCATGTACTACATCGTCATAAATGTACGCCCCTTCGCCCACCATCTCGCCGTACGTGTCCACGATCACGCAACCGACTAACGGGTTTGGAGATGTGAGACCAATCCCCTGCTCAGCAAGCCGAAGGGCAAAGAAGGTAGCCGCTGCGTCCTGCCCGTTCACATCAAAAAACCCCGACGAGCCTCCGCTGGAAACCGCTAATTTTGATCTCGTTAGTGCCATTTAATTAAACAACCCGTTCACATAATTCTCCGCGTCAAACACCATCAGGTCATCGACCTGTTCGCCGATGCCCACGTAGCGGATGGGGAGGTTTAATTCATTGGCGATGGCGACAGCGATGCCGCCTTTGGCGGTGCCGTCGAGTTTTGTCAGAACTATGCCTGTTACGTCGGCGGTTTTCATAAACTGGCGGGCCTGTTCGAGGCCGTTTTGACCCGTGACCGCGTCGATGACGAGTAGAGTTTCATGCGGAGCGCCGGGAACCTCGCGGGCTGAGATGCGTTTCATCTTCTCGAGCTCGGCCATCAGATGGGCCTTATTGTGCAGCCGTCCGGCGGTGTCTACGATCAGGATATCGGAATTGCGGGCCTTGGCGGCGGCGAGAGCGTCAAACAAAACTGCCGCCGGGTCGGTTCCCTGCTTTTGCTGCACAAGCTGAACTCCGGCGCGTGTCGCCCAAATTTCGAGCTGGTCGTTTGCAGCCGCACGAAAGGTGTCGGCGGCACAAATGAGAACGTCGTTACCCTCGTTTTTAATTCGCTGGGCGAGCTTGCCGATCGTCGTGGTTTTGCCAACACCGTTGACGCCAACGACCATCAGGACGTACGGTTTGATTGATTCGTCGATATTACGTTCGTCAGCAACGCCGCGTTCGGTGGAATGGCGGAGAATATCGAGTAGCTCCTGCCGCATCGCTTTTTTGAGCGCATCGAGATCTTTGATCTCCTGCCGAGAAACGCCGCGACGAATACCATCGAGTATCTGCATCGTCGTCGCAACACCGATGTCGGTCGAGATCAGCATTTCCTCTAATTCGTCGAGGAAAGCTTCGTCGATCTGCTTTCGGCCTTCGAAGATAGTATCGAGTCGGTTATTGATCGAATGCCGCGTCTTCTCGATCGCCTTCGAAAACCGCACGCTCAACTCGCGCTCGACTGCCTCTTCCTGCGCCTTCAGTTCCTCAACCGACTTATCCAGCCCAAGCACCGAGCTCGAAAACTTGTCTTCCTTATTCCTACGCCAAAAAAACGCCATATACTTTGCCTTTCAATCGCCGCCGTAAACTTAAGAGTATAGGAAAATATCAACCGCCGAACAACCGAGACCCAAATCTCAACGACAACCATTTCCGTTGGTCCTCGAATTGAATATTATTGCCAACCGGACAATGAATCATATTTATCTGTTAATTTCACTTGCCAGGACGATGTATCAGCGAATTGATCGGCGATGTGCTGCATGGTGCGTTAGCGCACTGACGAAGCTCTCAGGGCGGGTTACTCTTAATCAAGCCTTTGGAACAGTTGAAAGTCCGCTAGGACCGATCAAACCTTCTGGGTCTCCAAAATACTCTTATGGTATTCACTGGCTTACTTATCGCGGAGGAGCATAGAGAACGTTTTGATCATGATTCATGTTTTTGCAAGGGGCATTGATCCAAACGTGTTCGATGCTACAAATTTGCGAATTCGACGATGGCACGTTAATCCGTAGCCATCGTCATTTTTTTATTTATTCGCGAAGGCCCCCGTGTGATGAGAAATAGAAAATCACCCAAACTTAGGAGGTAGTGACTATGCGTTCAAGAATTGTTATCGGAATCATCGCCGGACTTATCGGTGGTTTAGTCTTTGGAATGATGATGCAGATGATGGCTGCGCCGGACGGAAAGCCGATGATGGCGATGGTGGCTAAAGCGGTGCGTTCCGAAAGCCTCGTCGTCGGCTGGATCTATCATCTGTTTAATAGTGCGGTCATCGGCGCCATCTTCGGCTGGCTGCTGGGCACTCGTATTGGCGGTTATGGTTCAGCTCTTGGGTTTGGCGCTCTCTACGGTTTTATTTGGTGGATAATCGGCGGTCTGATTCTTATGCCGCTGTTTCTCGGAATGAGTGCGTTTGCGCCGCTCACGATGGAAATGATGCGCCCCGTTGCGATGGGCAGTTTCGTGGGACACGTCCTTTTCGGGCTGGTTCTCGGCATCAGCTTTCTACTACTGAACCGCAACAAAGGAGAAATACCCGGCACCGGAGCTTGAATTGCTAAATTTGGCTGGTTGTGTATGCCATAGCACAGATGGTGAAAATAGAATCGAGTATTGTTCTAATCAGCCTACAAA
>JBBSJK010000130.1:0-3821 GCA_038257355.1 Pyrinomonadales bacterium
CCTAACAAGTTCCAAAGGACGCAATTTCAGCTTAAATGTATAACTATTCGCATTGCAAAGCAAAACTTTTTGACTAGATCAATTATTAAATTTGGAGACAGAAAATGAAAAAAAATCTTGTATTGATTGCGTTGAGCTTGTTGTTGTCCGCCTGCGGAGCGGGCGCTTTGGTTCCTTCCGGAATTACCGGTAGTTCCAAGCCAAAAGTCGGCGACACAGTGGTTGCAAAATGGTCCGCGGGTTCGTATTACGAAGGTAAAATAGAAAAAATAGACGGTGAGAAGGTGACTATCGGTTGGCAGGACAGATCCCAGTCAACCGTTATCGATGCGACAGATATCTACACAATTCCGACGACCGGAACTACGCCAGATGTTAAGCAAGGTGACATGGTGCTCGCCAAGACTACGTCCGGTTCCTACTGGAATGGGGCAGAGGTCACGGGCATTGAGGCAGGTGTTTATAAAGTGCGGGTCGTAACCGGCTCGACGGCCGTGAACGTCGCGGGTGAAAAGATCATTAAGGTTCCGGCAACCGCCGCAGCTGACTTCAAACAGGCGGCGGGATCGACCGATTTTCTTATCGAAGCGAAAAAAGGCAAGGTCACTATCCCGGCCAATTACAAACCAAAGAAAGGCGACCCTGTTTTGGCCGAGTGGGCAACCGGCAGTTGGTGGGAAGGAACGATCGATAACATCTCCGGTTCGAACATTTACGTGGCGTGGCCTGGAAACTTTAAGCCGTCTGCTGTAAACATCGGGAAGATACTCCCAATGCCCACCTCAAACGACAAAACGATGCCAGTAGAAAAGCAGTTCTTGATCATAAAACCGGACAGCGGTACAGCCTGGGTATATGGTCAAGCATCAGCTATCAACGGCAACCGCATCGAGGTAAAACTTGCAAACAATCAAATAAAAACGATCACGACGGGCGAGTTTGTTTTGCTGAACTAGTGTCGGTCAATTGATGAACTAGTATTTAACGAGGGAAAAGAGATGAAATTTACGATTCTATGTGTGTTCCTGATGGCGATCTCCGCGATTCCGGCTTTCGCTCAAGACGGGAGCGGAGGACAAAACGCTATCATGAAGCCTGTGTTTAAGGTCGGTGACATGGTCGTCTCGCCAAAATCCACCAACGGCAAACCGGGAAGAATCGAATCCATAAACGGCAACGCCGCCAAGGTAAGGTATGGATCGGGTAAATATGAATTTTTCCTTGAATTGCTCGACAACCTGATCACACCGCAAGCGGCGGCGACCCAGCGCGAGGCGGAACGGCAGGACGACGAGCAAAAACCGCTTCGGGCTCAATTCAAGGCTGAAACTCAGCAGTTCGATACACTCGTGGCAAATCTCGTTCACGCTTACAACGCAAAATACAGTCAGCGCGAAATTACTATGGAAGACAACCCGGCCATATTCGAGCAATGGAACAAGGATTTGGAGGCTCTCGCGGCGATCTGTAAAAAATATCCGAATATGACCAACGCGGCTTACACTTCCGAGCCGCCGTATGATACCGACTTTCGAAATCATCCCGCCGATTGGTGCAAATTGGCGGAGCAGCGAGCGGCCGTGATCAGGAAAACGAGGTTGACAGGCTACGATCACTACGCCGCCATTGAGATCAATAGTCTCGTCATCGATGTTAACCGAACGATCGATAACGCGGCGGGCTATGTCGATGACGATATGCAGATGCTGCTCTACGACCGAGCGGCATGGGAAAAAAAGTATCTGGGAGCGACCAAAAAAAGGTACACGGCCGCTGGAGTGATGATGCCGCTCGAAATTCTAAAACCGCTTGACGAAAAAGCCGCTGCACTAAAGGCTCAGATCGATCGCGACGCCCCGACGCGAAGCTGGACCCCGCTCAAATTATCGGATCCGGCACTCGAAGCCTTAGCGCGAAAAGATATTGTTGCGGATTTTCCCGGTGCGAAGGTCTTCAAGACCGGAATGACTTATGCGTCATGGGAAGCCCGCGATCATAAAACCTATGTCGGCAGCGACAGCAATTTCCGATATTACCGAATAACCCCGGGCGCGTATCGATTCAGACGGGGATTAGCCCTCATCCAGATGCCAAACCGTCCGTTTTGCCAAATCCGAGAGTTTCAGGTAACGCAGTACAAGGCCGGCGGCGGATACGGCCCGTCGAAAGCTGGCGTTGCCAGCACTGGAATTTTTGTAAAATGTCCTTGAGGTAGTATCAGGTCGGACCAGCGATGGCCAATGATGACCTTGGCTTAAGAATAACGGAGGGGTCTTGTAGTAATGAAAAATAGAAAAGTGTTGTTATGTATTGCATCAGTTGCATTTTTGTACCTGATTACCTTAACGGAAAGCCACGCTCAGCCGAGTGCGGCTCAGCTCAAAGCTTTGGAGCCGAAGTCAGGCATCGTTTCATTCACCTGGCACAAGCCCGGAAAGCGCGAGTGGAGTTCGACATACAAAAAGTACGTTTGGAGCATTTATTTCACTGCCAAACGCAAAACCGAACAGCCCGGCGTCTTTTTGACTGTGAAGGGCTATTCGTCGTTCGACATCGTAGGCGGCAAGTATATCTATTGGCGTGATTTCATCGGAGGGAATAGTTACGAGGGGCAGAAGCCGCCGAGTCTTGCCGAGATCAACGAAACGATGCAGAAGCAAGGGCTATTAGAGATTGCGCAGCATCTACAGGTAGGCGAGTTCGAGAGTCTGCGCCTCGCGCCCAAACCCGACTGGGAGTGGCACACGATGAATTCCGTTTCATTTACCGTGATCGGGGTTTATCGCATACATTACAACGGCAAGTCCTATGGCGACGAACCGTACTACACAGACCCGCAGGGAAAATCCACGATCGATCGCGTCGAGACGCACCTCAGGTTTCGGCTATATCGCGACGGGCCGACCGCTGCGTGGCGGGCCGTGGGAGTGTCGGACAGGATTCCGGCCGAAGATTCCAGAAACACTCTGCGGGAGGTTAGGAAACTTCTCGACCGCCAATTAATACCATGGGCTCAACCCGGGAGTCTGCCTGGTCCAACGCGGCCGCCGGTACTGACGCCGTAGGTTTTTATTGAGGAGGAAACTATGAAAATAGCAAGTATGATAATCACCGGAGTTTTAATGCTTCTGTCCGGTCTGGGGTTTTTAATTTGTATGATCCTGCCTGGCGTGAATAGCCACGTCAGCGTGCAGGAAGCAATGCTGGTCGCGATTCCGCTCGCAATTCTCTGTTTTTTCTCGTTTCTTGGCGTCGTGATTTCGTCGATCTTGCTGTTTAGGGGCCGCAAAAAATCGATGCCATCATCAGCGTAGATTAATAGCCTGGAGGTATCTATGATAAGGACAGCAAAAATTAATTTCGTAATGATTGCCGTAGCCTCGGTCTTCGCAACCGCGTGCGGCGGCGGAGCGGCCGGCACTGGCGGCACGAGCACGGCGATTCTTACTAAACTGGAAATGAAATCGGGCACGAAAGATTTCGTGCTTGATAAAAATGGGGTGGTCTATCCCTCGGAGATGAATTTCACCGCACCCGGCAAACCGCCCGTTAAAACGTCGTCGCACTATCTATTTTTCGCGAGCTTCGAGACGAGTAGTCAGGGCACGTTTATGAAATGTCAGTAGAGGAGAGAAAGAGCATGAAAAGTCATCAAACCAATTTAGTTATTACCACAATTCTTCTGGCGAATTTTGCGGCCGCTTGCAGTATGTTCGGCGGTTCAAATTCGAACGGAAGCGTGAACGAGGCGAAGAAGAAGGGGCCAAGTGCATCATCGGTATGTCAAATATTGGCGCAGCCTACATTTGAGAGTGCATTTC
>JBBSJK010000131.1:0-3578 GCA_038257355.1 Pyrinomonadales bacterium
CATCTCACGCAGCAAAAAATAACGCACAGCATCGACCTGAAAATGTTCATGTAAAACATCAACTTCGATCACGTTACCTGTTGTCTTGCCCATCTTTCGGCCATCGGCATCGAGCCACATTCCATGAGCGTAAACCGTTTTTGGCAAATCTAATCCAGCCGCAGTTAGAAACGAAAACCAATACACTGTGTGAAACCTAAGGATGTCCTTTCCGACGAGGTGAACGGCATTTTGCCAATATTTCTCAAAGCCCACAGATGCTTTCTTATCGTTTCCATAACCAATAGCCGTTATATAATTCGATAGTGCATCTAACCAGACATACATCACGTGATTTTCGTCGCCAGGAACCGGAATTCCCCACGAAACCGATGTCTTTTGCCGGCTGATCGATAAATCCTGCAACCCGCCGCGAACAAACGACAGAACCTCATTCCGACGAGCCTCCGGCCTCACCAAACCCGCATCTCCTTCGATCAGATCAATCAGGAATTGATCGTAATCGGAGAGGCGAAAAAAATAGCTTTCCTCAGCAACTTTATCGAGCGCCCGCTCGTGTATCAGACAATTCGGGACATCGGCACCTTCAGGTAAAACATACTGGTCCTCTGTCTTAAACTCGGCACACGGAGCACAAAACCAGCCTTCGTAAAAGCCTTTGTAGATCGTATCATTCCCTTTCGGCGTCTTATTTTTTGAGATCTCCTGCCAAAGATGCGTGACGCCCTCGTAATGAAACGGCTCGGTCGTCCGCATAAAAACGTCGTATCCACCATTCTCCGTATCGAGCCGGAAATCATAAAACATCCGCTTCAATTCGCCTGAGATAAGATCAACCTGTTCCTGCGCCGTCCGGCCATTCTTCTCAGCCGCACGTTGAATATTTATCCCGTGCTCGTCCGTCCCCGTTAGAAAATACGTGTCAAAGCCAAGCTGGCGCTTATGCCGGTGTATCGTGTCCGCCACAATCGTCGAATACAGATGCCCCAAATGCGGCAGGCTGTTCGCGTAGTAAATGGGGGTTGTTATGTAGAAAGTGTCTGCCATTATGAAATATCTTTTAGTGTCAACGAATCGACCTCGTAGGATTTGAAAATCCGGTCGTCGGAAATGATGGTCATGCCTTCCAAAATCGATTGTGTTATTAGCAATCGATCAAACGGATCCCGATGAAATTGTGGCAACGAATGGACCCGAGTTACGTGCCGCAGGGCGATACGCAAATGCTTGTAGCCAGCCAGCCTCACTCTGTCCATAAAGAAAAGCTCTGGGCTTTCCGGCAGCTTCAATTTCCCAAATCCATACTTGATTGAGACCTCCCAGCCGTCGCGTCAGACAGGTAAAACTGATTGGAATATATATCTTCAAGAAAATGCCTCGCCTTTTCAGAAAAGCGACTCCTTTCTGACAAAAACCATAGGAATATCTGCGTATCAACCAAGTAGGTCATTTATTTTCATCAGCTTCATCAGGAAAAATCTTAGGATCACTCATCAGTTCCAAAACATCCTCGGGCAGCTCATTAAAATCATCTGCCATCCATATTTTGCCTTCGTCCATCCCGAACCAATCTTTCGGTTCCGGTACGATCGGTACGAGTCGCACTTCGGGCCTTCCGTTCTTTGCAATTACAACGTCCTCGCCGTTCTTTGCCAAGTCAACAAGCTGACTCAACCGCGATTTGGCTTCGTGCATATTTACTCTAGTCATATTTCACCCCCAACTAAGTAATTACTCCAAACTTAGCTAAGCTTGCATAATAGGTTAGCTAACTAGCGTTGGAACCGTTTCTTATCCGGAGCCGAAAACTCGTCCGTTTCCTTATATCGCGGCATCGTCTGTGAATTCGCGATCTTCAAAGCGATCGCCAGGCCGAGTTCGGCGTTTTGGACCATTGCCGCCGCGTCCCACCAGTCATAATACTGATCTGACGGCTGATGATAGTACTTCGCTGTGTAATTGCTAAAGAAATTTAGAGCTTCTCCTGTTAACGGCGTTATGAAATCGTCCCCGTGCCGGAGCGAAACGGCGGGAACACCAGCTTTTGCAAAAGGAAAATGGTCCGAACGGAAAAAGAAGCCCTGTTCAGGCCGCATATCACCCTCAAGTGTCATTTTGCGTTCGGACGCAACAGATTCGACGATCGATCCCAACGTAGAACGATCAGAACCCAATGCGGAAAAATCCCTAGTCTTGCCGAAGAAATTAACTCCATCGATGTTCACATTACCGGCGATCTTGTTTAGCGGGATCAGTGGTTTTGCGGCAAAATATTCGGCGCCTAGCAGGCCTTGTTCTTCAGCGGTTGGGAAAAGAAAATAGCTCGAGCGTTTTGGCCGCTGCTTCTTTGGCATTTTTACTATCGCCTCACCGATTCCGATCACTGCGGCGACACCGGACGCATTGTCATATGCACCGTTATAGATATTATCGCCGGTTGCGTCGGCCTCGCCGATACCTAGATGGTCCCAATGAGCTGTGAAGAGCACGTATTCACTCTTCATTTTCTTATCGCTGCCCTCGATCACGCCCACAATATTCGGCGATTCAAACGTCCGCATATCGGTCTTCATATCGATCTTTACACGAAGATTTGTCTTGACCGGGCGGAAATCTCGCGTTGCAGCTTTTGAACGCATCGCTTCGAAATCTAGACCAGCGTGGCTCATAACGGATTTTGCGGTTTCCCCTGTCATCCACGCCATCAGGTTTAGAAAGGGCGTTGTCGAACCCGTTTCCCGTGCGATCTCTGATCGCGGCCCGCCAAATGATGTGCGGACGACATTCCAGCCGTAACCGGCCGATTCGTTCGTATGGATCAGTATCACACCGGCGGCCCCGCGTCGGGCAGCTTCTTCATATTTATATGTCCAACGGCCATAATACGTGAGAGCCTTGCCGCCAAACAAATTGGGTTCCTCGGCAGTCGCGGGCGGATCATTGACCATTATTATCAGGACTTTGCCGAGGTAATCATCGGCCGGCCCGCTGTAATCGCTCCATTTATATAGCGGAGAATCGATGCCGTAGCCCATAAAAACGACATCGGCATCCACCGAAACATTCGGCGTTTGAGCACCTGTTGTCGCAACGAAATCATCTCCGAACTTGAAAGACTTCGGAGCGCCGGAACCTGCGAAAGTCATCTGCGTCGCAGGATCGACCTTAACGCCAACGAGCTTTACGTTCTGAAAATAGCTCTTGCCGTTTCCAGGTTTTATGCCGGCGGCTTTCATTTCCGAAACAATATAGTCCGCCGCTTTCTTGCTGCCTTCGTTGCCAGGGCCGCGGCCTTCGAATTCATCGGCCGAGAGCCGTTTCACACGCTCGCGCATTTTGTTAGCGTCAAAAGCGCCGCTTCGATCCTGAGCAAAACCAAACGAAGAAACAAACGTAATTAATACAAATAAGCCAGTTATTCTTTTCATATTTAACCTTTAATCAGTGACATCGCCTCGGCCCGCGTTCGCGGATCCTTTCTGAATCCACCCAAAACCGCTGACGTGATCGTCACCGCACCCGGTTTTTTTACTCCGCGAAGTGTCATGCAAGTATGCTCAGCCTCGATGACGACCATC
>JBBSJK010000132.1:0-3326 GCA_038257355.1 Pyrinomonadales bacterium
CGCATCTATAACCGTCGATTGAGATTTGTCGTCCCACGCAACAGTCATCTTCGCACCATCGATTTTTTCTATTTTGCCTTCGTAAAAGGAGCCAGCGGACCATTTGGCAACGACCGAGTCGCCGACTTTTGGCTTCGAGTCGCCAGCAACGCCGACTGGTATCAGAGTTCCTGCTCCACACGCCGACACCAAGAAACTTAGCATCACAACTAAGAAATATTTTTTCATTTTTCGTCCTCGTTAATCGAATTATCTAACTGTCAAAAATTTTGCCTTGTGGTGAGAATAGTTATACATTTAACCTGAAAGTGTGTCCTTTGGAATTTGTTTGGTTTTTGTTTGGTTTCCTTAATGTCCAGTAACACTGAGTATTTTTACGAATTTGAGGATTTCTGTCTCCGTCCTGCCGGTCCAAGTTTGTGGCGTGGAAACGATCTGGTTTCCATTTCTCCAAAGGCTCTTGAGACCCTTGTACTGTTGGTCCAAAAAAAAGGAGAGATAGTTTCTCGCGATGAGCTGATCGAAACGGTTTGGAAGGACACTTTTGTCGAAGAAGGGAATATCAATTACACAATATCTCTGCTGCGCAAGATATTTGAAAATAAAGAACTGATCAAGACTGTTCCGCGACACGGCTACAGGTTTACGGCTGAGGTCCGGGAAATTTCGAAAAACGTCGGATCGCCCGTATTCAACCCAGACCGGCAATCTGAAGCGCTTGCTGAAAAACGGCCGTTCCGATGGGTTTTTGCACTCGTTTCCACGGTGCTCGTTCTCTCATTGGCAGGCTTTAAATATTACTCCCGGGTTGAAAGTGCAACGAAGGCCTCGGAGACGCAACCCGCTCAAACCTCGGAAGCGATGCAGAGTTATCTACGCGGAAAGATGATCCTGGATAAAAGGTCCGTCGAGAATCGCGAAGAGAAGGCGATCGATGAATTTCAGCGAGCCGTGGGGCTCGACCCTACATTGGCCATTGCGTACGCGGGTCTCGCTGAGGGCTTTGCCACTTCCGCCGTAAAACTTCCGTATCCGAAAAGTCGCGACACAGTAGCCAAGGCAAAAGTTGCCGCCGAAAAAGCTCTGGCCCTAGAGCCAAATTTAGCCGAAGGTTATTTGGTCCGCGGATGGCTAAAGCGAAATGCCGACTGGGACTGGTTAGGTGCCGAAATTGATTTGCGACGCTCGATCGAACTAAGCCCCAAGAATGCGACAGCTCATCAGCGTCTGGCCCAAACACTTTCCGTGGTCGGACGTCACGACGAGGCTCTCACAGAAATTGATATCGCACTTGATCTGGACCCGATTTCCGAAATCATCATCTCCGCTCGTTTCCCCATCCTAGAGGCCCGGGGCGATTACGATATCGCATTAAAAGAATCGGAGGATTTTCTACGCGAAAACAAGGCAAGCAATCCGGCCGCGAGAGCGTACGCGACATTTCTTTTTCACAACCAGAATTTCCAGGAAGTTATCCGGTTTGGCGAAGGCATTATAGTTAAGAATGACGGCAAAGCCTCCTTTGCGTGGGCGTCCCTACTTAGTGCCGCTCACTATAAGATCGGTGACGTAGAAAGGGCGACTGAATTCTTGAAACAGCTTGAGACAATGGCCCAGACTGACACCAAGGCAAGCTACTCACTAGCAATGAATTACGCAGAAATGGGTCGTTATGATGACGCATTGCGAGCATTGCAGGAGTGCCTCGAAAAGCACGAGGAAAGGATGGCATGGATCAAAAACGAGCCTCGATTTTCCAACTTACGTTCAGATGAACGTTTTCGTAGAATTTTATCTGAGATGAATCTACCCTAACCCAGGTATACCGTTGCCAGGTATGCGATTCTGCGATTTGTGCTTTCCCCAATTAAGAATCAGATTTGGTAGATGCGAATCTAATAATGGTCGTATTGGGAGCTTTTATTTAAGAGAACGAGGGTCAGACACTGCGATTTTAGTCGAAGTCTGATCGAGAATCGTAATATAAAAAAGGCTGCCCCGATGGACAGCCTATTTTCAAACCGAAATTTTCCAAACTTTAACGAGTGTAAACTCGGCCGTTGCTGCCTCTGTAGTAACGTCGGCCATTTTTGGTGTAGAGATACGTTGCACCCGCACCAGCTAATGCACCGATCGCCATTCCTTTCTTGCCACCGGCCCATGCACCAACACCTGCACCTAACAAACCGCCACCAGCGATCTTAGCTCCGCGTCGAAAGTTTGAGTTATAGGCGCGACGCTTGGTTCCCTTTCGGCTCGAAGCGTAGAGCAAACCTGCACCGGCTCCGATCATCGCTCCGTTACGTCCACGCCCGATCAAAGCGCCTGCTGCCGTTGCACCGGCAACGATCGCGATGTTCGTCGCCAATCCCGGATACTTTTTCTTTTTACGACGCGTCTGGCCGAAAGCTTCCGGTACCGCCAATGTAGCTGCGAAAACGAATAACAATGTAAAGGCTAAAAACTTCTTCATAACAATCTTTCCCCCTGATTGCACTTTATTGCACTCTTGTACATCATCAACATCCGTGCCACAGAACGAAATTACTGAGCATTTCACGCATAAATTAAGCAAAACCCGATATTTTCGCAGCTTTGTAATAGTCATTCTGGACTCCCTTAGACATCGATTGCCCTATTTGGTGCGTGTATTCTTGACAGCAACCCCATTTCGTAGCACCTTATCAATACACACCGCATCTTTACCAGAAAATGAGGAACTCGAAATGAATAAACTACTGTTATGCAGTTTTGCATTGGTGTTGTTCGTTTGTCCGACTTTAGGACAACAGCAACCCGTTGCATTTACTAATGCACGGATAATTCCGATCGTGGGAGCACCGATCGAACGCGGAACTATTGTCGTTCGAAACGGAAAAATTACCGCGATAGGGGCAAATGTTCAGCCGCCAACCGGGGCTCAGATCAACGATATGTCCGGCAAGACGATAATGCCGGGATTGGTCGATACACACAGTCACATCGGCGGCGGTTCGGGTGGCGACGCATCGGGCCCCATACAACCAGACGTACGAATTTTGGACGGAATAAACCCGCGTTCGGCCAGCATTCAGCGGGCGCAAGCGGGCGGCATCACGACCGTAAACGTTATGCCAGGTTCGGGCCATCTCGACAGCGGTCAAACGCTTTATTTGAAACTGCGTGACAATGCGGCAAAGATCGATGACCTCTTAATATTCGACAAAGCCGGAAAATACATGGGCGGCATTAAGTTCGCCAACGGGACGAACCCCATCCGTGCGGGCGGCGGAGCGTTTCCCGGAACGCGTGCAAAGTCCGCGGCTCTCGTTCGAGCTCAATTCATA
>JBBSJK010000133.1:0-3325 GCA_038257355.1 Pyrinomonadales bacterium
ACATCGAGGTCGAAATAAATTTAACGATCGCTTTGAAAGCCAAAACGAGCTTGCCGGCCCTTCCGAAATCTTCAGCCTGAGATTCGATATAAGTCAGATCAAAATCATCTTTTAGCGGCGACTTGAGAATCTCCGAAATGAGAGTCGAAATTCCGCCCCGCGTTCTTGTCAAATGCATACCGACCATCAGGATTCGCGGTTTTGTCGTCGGCGCGGTTGTTCCGCACTTGTGAGTGGGGACGTCCGAGATCTCCGCTGTCAGTTCTGCTGTATTCGTTTGAAATCGATATTCGTGCATTTGATACTACGTTTAGACTTTGACCTTGTCGTTGGCCGTCTGCCTCAACAATGTGAAACGATCTTCATCTAGCAAAGAGTGCCAAAAACCTATTCTTTCCACTTAAATATGTAAGTTAACAGAAGACCGGCGGAGGATATCGAGGCGACTCGCCACATATTAAAGCCTGCGATCTTCCTGGACAGATATCCGACCTCGACCAGCGACATTAACAAAAACGAAAGAAATTGGGCGACGGCGGCGCCGACAGCTCCATATTGCGGTATAAGGATCATACCCGCTGAAAAACACACGATCACTCCGAGTGCGTTGGCGATTAGGTCGATGTGTTGAGAGCCGGTCGCTACTAGGCCGCGAGCCGCAACCATCACCATACAAAACGGCACCGTACTAAGTGCAAGTATTTGGAGCGTCGGAGCGGCGTCGGCATAATTTTCACCAAAGAAAAAGGTCAAAACGAGCTTCGACAAAAATGGAGCGAGTATTGCCGCGACAGTTGCTAAAGCAAGCGGATATCGGGCCATTTTGGACAAATATGGACCTGCTTGATGCATTCCATTCTGAGCAAGCTGAGCTAACCCCGGCTGGATCACGCTGGAATAGCTTGCCATCAGAATTGCAACCGGAATCAAAAACCGCGAGGCAACGCCGTATTTTGCCGATTCGATCTCAGTACTATAATGTCCGAGCAGGACGATGACGACCTGCCAGTTGACCGCTGCAAAAATTACTGTTCCGGCAAATGTCGGTGCTACTTTTACGAGCAAGCGAAATTCGTCTCGACTGAAAGCAAATTGCGACAGTTGATCCCTAGCGGCGATCAAATAAATGGAAAGGGCGACGAACCTTACCGCCAAAAACGAAACACAAACTGCAGAAATATCATATCCGAACCAGATCAGGCCGATAGGTATAATCGTTCGCAGGATATTCTCTAATGTAGTAACAAAAGCGATTAGACGCGTCCGGCCAAGTGCGATCGACGTTGCTTCGCCAACTGCTATAAGACCTGTCGGGATCATCGCAATACTGAGGATCAAAGTCGATATTTGTACTATCGGTGAACCGCTTGTCCAAACCCCCGAAATTGTCATCAAAACCGCACACACCAGCCCGGTAATGGTGAGAAGCACCGACGCACTGCTTATAAAGCCCGCAATTGTTTTCGCCTCGTGCTCGCGCCGCCGACTGATCTCACTGACGATGAATGGCATCAACCCAAAGGAGCAGATACTTACGAACATGGCGTAAAGCGCCATCACGATAGTGAATTTACCGACCTCGGCTACATCCCGCGTCTGGGCCAGGAATATCCAGAGCAAGATGCTATTGGCGATGCTGATAATTCCGGACCAAACCAGCCAGAAGAAATTACGACCGACCTTATCCGGCATGGCAGTCGGTGGTACACCCTTATTTATGGTCGTGTCATTCATAGACTGAATAGTTGGAAAATTAAGACAACATCCGTCGCCGCATCCGGCTGACCGCGAGGGCGGCACCGAAAAGAAAAAATAGAGTTCTTATCGGCGGCCTGACCGAGCCGAGAGATCCAGGTTCTTTCATTGCCGAAATTACAAATGCGATAATTCCGACGCCCGCTCCCAATGCAACTGCGCACAGTAATGCATCACCTGCGTTTAGCGATCTAAAACATTCATAAAGGGCGACAAGTATCAAAAGGCAAAATATAATGCCGCCGGGAATGCCGATCTCCGCCGTTATGTGTGCGAAAACGTTATGGACCGGATTGGGAAATACTTGGCTGACAAAGATTCCGGTTTCGTCGTACCTAGTCATATTGTCCCGATAGCCGTTGAGTCCCACGCCGACAAGTGGATTATCTTCAATTATCCGCAGAGCGGTTTCCATGAGAGGAACACGGATCAATGCCGAGCCCTGGTCGTCGCTACTGAGCCGGTCGTAGATCCTCAGTGCAAATGGGGCAAGAAAGAGGCAAGCTAGAATGGCAGCAAACCCGAGATAAATTACGTAGGTTTTTCTTTCGGTTAATCTGAGCCGAAACCAACCAAAGATGACGGGAATTACAATCGACACGATGAGAGAAATCCAACTACCACGTGCAAGCGATAATATTATGCCGACCGTTCCGGATAGTGCGGCTACCAATAAGTAAATCTTTTGCGGCGAGCTAAATCTTTTGACGTGATAGACGATCGGTGCGATTACGATCGGTACGAGTGACGATATTACCCACGCCATTTCGGTCGGCGTCCGCAGAAATGCCGGTACACGTGACAATACCTGGCTCTGTGTGCCAAGCAATTCGTCCTCCGTGCCTGTTCCTAATGCCGCGTATGTTGTCGGAAAATCCAATACGTACTGTGACAAAGCAACAGCGCCGGTAAAAAAGATGCCTGCCGCCGTCACGGTGATCAATTGAACAAGGCGTTCTCTCTGGCTAAAGTGCGATGCAATGACAAAGGCTATAAATACAGACGTCAAAAATGAGAAAAGGGAAAACCAACCGAGCGCCGTCGAGCTGTTATAGATCACTGAGAGCGATGCACAAACAAATAGGGCTCCGGATAAATACAAAAAAGTTGGTGGAAAAACGCGCTCCCGCTTGTTTTCGAAAACAAGGTCGTGGAACAAAAGTATCCCGCCGGTCAGTAATGTGAGAGACAAGTTCAGACCAGAAGGGTCCTCGATCTCATTGATCTTTATTAGGTTAAGATCACCTTTGAAAAAGAATGATGCGATAAATGCAAAGCGAACGGCTACGACTACCGGTAGATCAAGTACGAGGCACGTTGCGCCGCCGATCACGAAAACGGCGAGTACGCCTGCAATTATGATCTGACTGTTCGTTCCGACCCCTGCAGTTGCAATGACGGCACCGAGAACGCACGCGCCCAATATCAATCCTAAGATCTTTACGATCCCGGTTCTTGTTTCGGTGGCTTGTGGCACTCTCTCCATCGAACTCATCGGTTCTTACATCGCTCCGGTTCCGCGTAGAACGGTCGGTATCGTTTTGAAAAGTATCTTTAGATCAAGTGTCAG
>JBBSJK010000134.1:0-3324 GCA_038257355.1 Pyrinomonadales bacterium
AAATAGGGATTACGCATTAGAAAAGGAGGGCGGCCGTTTTACGGGCCGCCCTTGAAGTGTCGGTATCAGAATAAGCTTAGTAAATCATTCCAACCCAACAAAATCCACGTTCGCAAGGGTATCGAACACCTGCAGCAAACGCGGTGCAAATCGGTAGCGTTTTGATGAGACGCCGATCCTATGAGTTGAGCCGGTGCGAACATTCTCAAATGAATAAAATCCGAACGAATTCGTTGGTGTGGTGCGCCGGACGCCCCGAGCATCGGTAATTGACACAATTGCACCATTCACGCCGCGGCCGTCTGGCGTTGTCACTCTGCCCGCCACGGTGGCAAACGGCGGAGGATCGTTGTCAATAATAGTACCGATGCCCTGGCCATCGGCGATGGTCGCGTTAGTTACATTATCGATATCAAGCGAAAATGTCTCGTCCGGCTCGTCGCTCGACTCGTCGATTATTGGCACGGACACTATTTGCGTGAGCGTGTTCGGCGGGAAGATAACATCAAAGTCGTCGACAGCGACAAAGTCGCTACCCTCTGTAGCGGACATACTATTGGTGCTTACGCGGACAGTCACGGTTTCACTGCTGGGAACTGAAAGCGAGATGGTGAAAACCAACGAGCCCGCAGATTGCGGCGGGCCATTCTGTGGGGCTGACAGTTTTCCGTTCTGCAGCTCCTGGCCGCCCTCCTGACCGGTTGCATCACTCACGGAGACGGCTGGGGCCGTCGCTGTAACTGTGAAGTTAGCATTATTGATGTCAAAGAAGATATTGTCCACCGCCTCGACTTTGATCCGGGCTTGAGTTGTCGGGGTGTTGGGAACGGTTATCGTTTCCGATCCGTCGTTTGGCGTCGAGGCCAAAATGGTCGTGGGGAAGGTCAGCCCGCCGTCGGTTGACAGTGATATTTTTACATTCGCCGCGTTGATAGGCGCAATGTTTGAATTAACTACATCCCAGGTGACAGTTTGTGTGGAATTGGCCGGCCACTCCGCGGGTGTAGCATTCTGGACCGTCACCTGAAAGGGCCCTGGTGTATTGACCGTCGAGACAGTCATTCCGGCATCGGCGGTGCCGCCGCGTCTGTCACGGACGGCGACGCGAAAATTCATCGTCCGAGCTACCGAAGGTAGGCTTTCACCAATCACGCAATCGGTCTCTGTCGGGCATGTCGCTCCCGGTGCGGCAGTTGGATGCGTGCCCCGATAGGTCAACGGAGGATTGTTGCTGCCGCCGGGGCTGTTGTTCGCGGGATTCAAAATAAATCCCAGGCTTGGGAATGTGCGAGATGCGCTAGCGGCCGGCGAATACGCTCGAAATAACGGGCGCAGAATCCCGTCCGTATCGACGTCATAAGTTAAGGCTGGAGTTCCCAGTTCGCCGCTTCCCGATGGTGCCAGGTCGTATTCTTCCCACGAGTAAAGCAGATTCGGCACGTCGTCGGCATCAGCGTCGCCGCCCGCAGCGGTCAAAACGAATGGAGTAAGTTTCGGGATCGTAAAGTTTGCCCCTCCATTTACGGTCGGAATACTGTTTGCACCCGCCTGGGTTCCGCATGAGCCGCCATTGTCAGTATCTTGAATATTCTCAACCATTTGGGTCAGGCTGCGAATGTGAAACGCAGGTGTGCCGATCTCGACAAACTGCTGTAGATTACGATTACTACAGATCCCGACGTAGGACATGATCGTGGAACCACTCGCCACCTCAAAGGCGTTGTTGGCCGAGCGTGTCGTGCAGGCTCCTTCGTTGTCACGGTTGTTGTATGTGTGGCTTCCGCCAAATTGATGCCCCACTTCATGTGCAACATAGTCAATCGTAAACGGGTCACCCAAAAAACCGGCTCGCGCCGAATAGCCCTGCGCCTTTTGTGTGGAACAAACCGATGGAGACGCGGCCACACCGCCGCCGCCGGTGCCGTACAGGTGCCCGACATCATAATTTGGGGCGCCGACGCGTGCGTCGACAGTTGTCTGGTTAACAGTCAACTGAGTTTCCGAGTCCGTATTGTCATAGGGGTCGGTCGCGGGATCGTCATAAATAATATTTGCAGCTTCATTTGTGATCAAAGGATTGACAAGCTGCAGAGTGACCGCGATCTCGCGACGGAAAATGCCGTCAAGCCGGTTAACGCTTGTTGTAATGGCCGCGAGGGCAGCCGTACGTATTGTCTGCGCGTCTGTTGACGTCGTCGTCGAACGCGCCCACTCGCCCGTCGTGGCAATGGCGATGCGATAGGTGCGGATGCCGGAGCCGTGTGCGAATGCCGCCTCAGTTGGCGATGCGAACAAATTCTCGCCTATCAGTTCTTCGTTTACGCCGCAGTGAAAATTCCCGGCTGTCGGCGCTCCAAATTGGTGTTTGTAATAAACCAAATAATTCTCGCGCTCATTTTCCTGATAAGGGTCGATATATACAGTTCCGTTTTGAGTGAAAATGTAGCCGTGAAAGCCTGCTTTTGTCCAGTCGAAACGCGCGGTCGAGGATGGGTCGTCAATACCGTAGCCCTGAAAAGTCTTCCAGGACGGAAACGAGGTCGCAAGATGCGGCGCAAGAACCGCCGATTCCTCGATCCGAAACCGCTTTAGGCTGCCGTCCGGCATCGGAACTTCCATAATGGTCGTCCTCTGCCGGGCATCATTGGTGAATTCGAGCGGCATGTCGGCCATCAAATCGTCCAACATTTTTTGGTTTAGGCTAAAGACACGATAGGTTTGCGGAGTAAGCAGCCGTCGCCCGCGCTCAGGCAAATTGCGTTCATCGGCTCGTTGCCAGAGAGCGTTTTGTTTTATCAGGCTCGCCTTGCCGGATTTTTTTGTGCTGGTATTGTTAGCGGCTAAGGTTTCGATTTGAGCCAGGCCAAATAATACAGTCAGGCATAAAATTAATCGGCCGAGATTTGCTAAACTCGTGATGGTTTTCATAATGTAACTCTCCTAGGAAATCTCAGATTCGCCCTGAGATACCTTTTCCGGTAAAATAATGGATTAGTGATCTGTAGAAATACCGTAAAAATAGCACGGAATATTCGCGATGGCAATACCATACAAAGGTTTGAGGTTGCATTACGAATTACGAATTACGAACTTTGGATACTGCGAAATCTAAAACTCCTTTTGATTTTAATTCTTTATTCGTAGAGAGTGTTTTTAAAAACCTTTGCGGTTTTCGCGGCTTGCCGCACCGTTTAACGGCTGAGGCATATTTTAAGGAAGGTGACCGTTTGCGGGCAGTCAGCGATATTGAAAAGGCGATCGGAATTGTCCAAAAACTACGCGATGCGAATGCTCTCAATGACTCGGATGCAAATTTGGTTGAAG
>JBBSJK010000135.1:0-3169 GCA_038257355.1 Pyrinomonadales bacterium
ATCACGTCAAGCGCGTACATGGAGGAGCTAATAAAGCGGGATGATCGGACCTTTTTTGATGAGGCCGTCGCCGACCGTGTCAAAGATGTCATAATCATCGACAATAACTGGAGCGTAAACGACAGCCTAAATCCCGAATATGCACCGCGAACCGATGATTCGGGTCTGGCGGTCTATAAAAAACTATCAGAGCTAACAGACCTGCCGCCGCTGATGGAGGGAAAGCGTCTCGGCAACGATCTCGCAAATTTTCCGAACCTCAAAACTGAAAAGAATAAAAACGCCAATGATGAAGCCCACGCGGTGCCGATAGAAACTAGCAAAGGCCGGTGGTATGTGATGGTTTTACTTAAAAACGACAAAAGCCAGGCGGCATGGCGTGCCGCTCAGCCGCTTGTTTATACGCTTGGCGTTCTGCTTGTGTCGTCGCTGATCACTTTCTGGCTGGTCTGGCGTTTCTCACGACCGATAACCGATCTGTCCGACGCCGCCCGTCGGGTAGCGGACGGCGACCTGAGCGTTCGTGTGCCGAATGGCAGCCGCCACAATGAACTCGGCCGATTAACCCAAAACTTTAACGAGATGACTGCGGAACTCGCTAAAAAACGCGACCTTGAGGCACAGCTACAACAAGCGGAAAAAAGTGCCGTGGTCGGACGCCTCGGTTCTGCAATCGCGCATGAGATCCGTAATCCGCTGAATTATATCAACCTGACGCTCGATCATTTGCGTTCGAAATATGCTCCTGAGGAAGAGGAAAAACGGGCTAAATTTGAAAAGTTAACGTCTCAGCTGAAAGATGAGGTCGCCCGGATCAATTCGCAGATATCCGATTTCCTCAACTATTCTCGTCCGGCCACCGCAAATCTTCGCTCGGTCGACGCCCGAGAGATCGTCGAGGATTCATTGCGGATCGTCGAGGCGCAAGCCGCGGAAAACGGCATCAAGATTGGCGTCGTCGAGCACGAAAATGTTCCGCAGATCATGGGCGACCCCGAATTTTTGCGCTCGGTGTTTAACAACCTATTTATCAATGCGGTTCAGGCTATGGGCTCCGAAGGCGGCCGCTTGAGCGTCAAAATATTGCCTGATGGAGAATTTGTCCGCTTCGAGATAACCGACACAGGCAATGGCATTCCGGCCGAAAACCTCTCAAAAATATTTGAACCTTACTTCTCGACCAAAGAGACCGGCACCGGCCTCGGCCTCGCGATCGTCAAGAAGATCGTTGATATCCATAACGGTACGATCGAGGCCGGGGCCGCCGAGGGCGGCGGAACAAAATTCACGGTGCATATTCCGGCAAGTCCTGACGACTAACGGACCGGAGGGTGAAATATGGCAAACGACTTTGATTATAGAGATTTTTTAAAGAGCTTAAAGCAGAAGATAGGTGATGACGACGTCATCGGCAACGCCGCTCAAGTGGCGTTTTATTTTTCATTTGCGTTGTTTCCGTTGCTTTTATTCCTTATGAGCCTCTTGGGAATAGTGCTCAATGACAAACAGGACCTGCAAGCGGAATTATTCAGTATATTGGTTCAGGTAATGCCTGCCTCGGCTTTTGACCTTGTCCAAACAACGCTTACTGAAGTGACCTCGAACGCATCGGGCGGAAAATTATCTATCGGAATTTTGATTACCCTGTGGTCTGCCTCGGCCGGTATCGACAACATGCGGGGCACACTTAACCAAGTTTATAACCTAAAAGAGACGCGGACGTGGCTGCGGTCCAAGCTGACTTCTCTCGCCCTCACGATCACCGTTGGTATTTTAATACTGACCGCTCTCGCCTTTATTGTTTACGGATCGCAGTTTCTCGATTCCACCCTTCCGGTCGATTCTCCGTACTTACTCGCGGTGCTTCAGTGGATCGTGATCCTCGTCGTGGTGTTGGTGGCGTTCGCGCTTATCTATAATTTCGCGCCCAATCATGCCCCGTTCAAATGGAAATGGATCACTCCGGGCGCAATTGCAGCACTTGTACTCTGGCTTATTTTTTCCGGCGCATTCCGGACCTACCTCCATTATTTTGATTCATACGCTGCTACCTACGGTTCGCTGGGGGCGATGATCATCCTATTGATGTGGCTATACCTGACGGCTCTCGTGATTTTGATTGGCGGGGCAGTGAACGCTATTCTTGATAAGCAGTCCGGCATACACCATGGAGCAGAGGACAAAGAACAGGTCCGCGAGGAAGAGACCAAAACCGGCAAGAACTCGAAGACCTAGGCATCTAAACATATATAATTGAAATGGCAAGAAAATCAATCCTCGTCGTTGACGACGAGAAGAATCAACGAGAAATTCTAGAGACGATTTTGTCGGGCGAAGGCTATGACGTGACGACGGCGTCGTCGGGTGAGGCGGCGATGAAATTTGTCGCTGACCGGCATTTTGATCTTGTTTTAACCGATCTCAAGATGACTGGCATGAGCGGGCTCGACCTTTTGAAATCGCTCACCGATTTTGATAAATCGATCATCGTCATCTTGCTAACTGCTCATGGATCCGTCGATTCTGCTGTGGACGCGATGCGGCTCGGGGCGTTTGAGTATCTGCAAAAGCCTTACGACAGCGAAAAGTTACTCGAAACTGTTTCCCGGGCATTAAAGAAATTAACAACGCTCGACGGTGAGATCATCTCGGTTTCGCCTGAGATGGATAAGGTCAAAAAGCTGATCCTGAAGATAGCCAAATCCAACTCGACCGTCCTGATCCGCGGCGAAAGCGGAACAGGTAAGGAACTGATCGCAAGATCGATCCATACCAATAGTCTACGTTCCAACGAGGCATTTCAAGCAGTTAACTGTGCCGCGATCAACGAGAATTTGCTTGAGTCCGAGCTTTTCGGCCATGAAAAAGGCTCTTTCACAGGTGCGGTTGCGGACAAAAAAGGCTTGTTCGAAATCGCTCACAACGGGACGCTCTTTCTCGATGAGATCGGCGAACTCGACATTTCGCTGCAGGCGAAAATCCTGCGGGCCTTACAGGAAAAACAGATCAGGCGTGTCGGAGGCATCCGCGACATCGACGTTGATGTGCGTATCGTCGCGGCGACAAATCGCGACCTGCTCCATATGGTCGAGGAAAAACGGTTTCGTGAAGATCTTTACTATCGCTTGAATGTCCTTTCGATCGAACTTCCCGCTCTGCGTGAACGTCG
>JBBSJK010000136.1:0-2878 GCA_038257355.1 Pyrinomonadales bacterium
CGGAACCCAGTCGCTACCGCTCCCGGTTCTGACAATATCGCCGTTGCCGGTTCATCACCCACGCCCGAGCCGCTCGCCGGGCCTTCGAGCAGCGCATTTCCATCGTCGAGACAATACAGCAGCGTGTCGTCGTAATAATCCCGTCTGCATTCAGGGCATCGTTTCATAAAATTCTATTCCGGCAAACCCATCCGTTTCAGCAGATCCTTGTATCGCGGGTCGTCGCGGAGAGATTCATAAGGGATTCGAAACCTTATGACTGCTATTTCCTCTTTGGCCCGAAAGGCTTTTTCCAACCATTCAAATGCCTGATCTTTTTCGCCCAATCCTGCATACACGCCGGCAACGTCGGTCGCATTGGCTTGCTTTGTTGCATACTTTTCCTCCAGCTCTTTGGCAATGGTTTTTGCTTCCGAACGCCTTCCCGTCACGCCGTATCCGTAGCCGAGGTCGGCAAGTTTAACGCCAGCTCTGTTACTCAGTTCGACTGCCTTTTCCAAATTAGCGATGGCGTCAAGATTGCGACCGAGTTTCAAATACGAGAGTCCCAAGAATTGATAGGCACCCGAAAAATTCGGATCGAGTTCAATGATCTTGAGAGAATTTTCTATACTCGCATTATGGTCGTTTTGAATCTGATATGTCAGCGAAAGATTGACACTGACGACGCTCGATAGCGGGTCGATCTCCTGCGCCCGCCTGATCATAAAAGCCGCTTCATCAAATCGTCCACGAGATCTTAGGGCAATCGAATACCAATGAAAGGCTGTCGCGTAATTCGGACTGAGCTCGATGGCCCGTTTATACAACCGTTCAGATTCACCCCATTGCCACGATAGTTCATTCGCATTTGCAAGAGATGCGTACGCCTCACCTAGCTTGTCGTCAATGGCTATCGCTCGCTCGGCAAAGGCTTTTACCTGCTCGACAGCTTCGCCGGTAGGAGTTCCCGCGTATTCCGGCAAAACAACGTAGCAATCGGCGAGACCAACGTAGGCGAGTGCGTAATTCGGGTCTCTGTCGGTTGCGATCTTGAACTGCTCGATCGCTTTCTTTAAGTTTTCTGCCGTGCGTTTGTTCCAGTAATAACGCCCTTTCAAATATGCTTGATATGCTGCGGGGTCTGCTGTGGAGGTTTTGGTTACTTTTGCTTCGTCCGCACCCGAAAGTTTCGATTGGAGTTTGGCCGAAACATCTTTGGCGATCTCGCTTTGTAAGCTGACGAGGTCGGATTGTTTTCGGATATACTGCTCGCTCCAAAGCACAACGTCTTTTTGAACATCGATCAGTTCTAAATTGAGCGTCAGTTGGTCGCCACGCTGGATAACCATGCCGTTCAAAATAGCCTGAACATTCAGTTCCGTGCCGATAGTTTTCGCATCCGTTTCCTTGCCCTTGTATCTAAAGACCGACGAACGCGGCTTGACCTGCAAATTAGCCAATTGCGACAAACTCCTGATCAGCGTCTCGGTCATCCCATCGCTCAAATATTCAACGTCCGCATTTCCACTTTCGTTAACAAACGGCATCACTGCGATTGATTCGATTTGCTTGGATGCGGCGAAATAACGAAAGCCAAAGAACCCGGCAAGGACGATGATGGCGAGTAGAAACGGCGCGGCGATGAGCCGTTTGTCGAAGCCGCGTTTTGGCAAATCAGTGGCTCCGGACGGCAAGACCGCGGTTTGCTCGGTAGTTTGGATCTGTGCACGGGTCGGAGCATCGCCGATTGCATGCGTGGTGTGCAGAATCGCCGTCGCCGGTTCGTCCACGGACGCCGGGCCTTCGAGCAGCGCATTTCCATCGTCGAGACAGTACAGCAGCGTGTCGTCGTAATAATCTCGTCTGCATTCAGGGCATCGCTTCATAGGTTTAGGTTTGTTGATTAAGCAACCTATTCTAACCCATTAACTGCCATTTTGTACGTGTATATGCGATCTGGAATCCGTTTTTCTGTGCGTTCATTTGGGACTGGCTGCCGGGAGTTGCACCCATAATGGCTAGCTTGCCGCCCTGTTCGGCGGCAAATTCAAAGCGGTCTTCAAAGATAACGAGTCCGAATGTTTGCGTTAGCGGAGACCATACTCATGCTAGATCTTCACGCACTCTCCGCGTTTCAGGAATTGCCCGTCACCCGCCTTTCATTTTTACCCGCCGTTTTCAATCACGGTTAGTTTTGCCTTTGCCAATTTGCCCTTCAACTACTCACGGACAAATAATGCTCGCATGCCGTGCGGTCAAGAGCCATTTTCCGTTCCGTTTCATCCAAACATTGGTAAAGCGTCGTTTAATTGTTTGTCCCTTTTGCGGAGAATTTTGACTCATTACAACGGTTTCGAGTCCCATTGTAATGACAGTTTTTCCGTGAATCAGAACCGTTTCAATCTCGCGGACGAATGATGCATAATCAACGACGCCCCGGCGGATTAGCTCCTTGAGCGCTTCCTTTCCCCTGACAATTTCGTTCCGTGGGCTGTTGGTAGTAAAGTCGTTGCTGCTTAATTCATCTAAAACTCGAAAATCCTTTTTCAAAATCGCCTCGGCCTCTGATAAATCGAGCCTTCGGATTTGCTGTTCCAGCGTTTCATTCCGATTTTCTCGATTTTGAGCATAAATAACCGTCGGAAACATGACCAATATAACAACAAAATAAAAAACAGGAATACTTTTCATATCATTAACGCTCCTAAATTTTCACGCACTCGCCGCGTTTCAAGAATTCCCCGTCGCCTTGCCTCCCGGTGTGTTCGCCGTTCTCGATGATGACGCGGCCGCGTGATAGGACGGTTTCGACCTTGCCTTTTACTTTCCAGCCTTCGTAGGAACTGTAATCGACGTTCATATGCTCGTTAGCCACGCCGAAGGTATGTTCTTTTTC
>JBBSJK010000137.1:0-2708 GCA_038257355.1 Pyrinomonadales bacterium
ACGAACCGCCGGCACGTGATGTGTCAGGAACTGGGTCATACGCTCGGCCTCGGGCATACGAGCGAGGACGGTTCCGACCAGAACACCTGCATGGACTACTCGAACGACCTCGGCAACCCCAGCCCGAACACTCACGACTACGATCAGTTGGCCTCGATTTATGGTGGGCATCTCGATACCACCACCACAGTCGGGTTTTCCGCGTTCGCCGCAAATACATTCGGTGACGACCCGGACGCTCCGCACAACTGGGGACGCCTCGTCAGTCAATCCGCGAACGGCCGTAGCTCTTACTACGAACTAGACCGCGGCAACGGCAACAAGACGCTGAGGCACGTTTTCTGGACCAATGAAGCAGCGGAAGTTTGTCGCGGATGTGACCATCGATACGATCATTGATCAATCTGTATATAGTTTTAGAAAGGTCGAAGCCTGCTTCGGCCTTTTTTTTGCCTAGTGCGTCACACCCGTTCTACGATCGCAAAACCAAAATCGCTGCTCTATTCTTTTGTCGTTCGTCTTGCACACGCTCCTCGATGTTTGCGATTATGCGATAAGATGGACTGTGACTTGTTCTAAACAGCTACACCAATATAGGTAAATAGTACGTTTATGGAAAGATCGACATCCGAGCTAATTCCTTTAACTTTTGAGGACGTTCAGCGTGAGGAACAAGCTGGACGCGGCGGAGCTTTCCTTCAAATGCTCAGTCGTCGCCGGACCGTGCGCGAGTACTCGGATCGCGGGGTTCCGATCGAGCTTATCGAAACGGCGATCGCAACTGCCGGCACGGCTCCGTCGGGTGCAAATATGCAGCCGTGGCGGTTCGTTGTCGTCCGAGACGCTGCGGTTAAAAAACAGATCCGCGAGGCGGCTGAGAAAGAAGAGTACGAGAGCTATCACGGCCGAATGAGCGAAAAATGGCTGAGCCGTCTCGCTACGTTAGGCACCGATGAACACAAGCCATTTCTCGAGATCGCTCCCTATCTGATCATTGTCTTTCGCATCAATTCGGTCGAGGAGAAGGGCGAGACCGAGCCGACCTATTACTCACAAGAATCAGTCGGCATCGCCGTCGGCATGCTGCTCGCCGCGCTTCACAATATGGGCCTCGCGACCCTGACGCACACGCCAAGCCCGATGAAATTCTTACAGGAAATTCTAGGCCGGCCAAAAAATGAGGTCCCGTTCGTTCTGATCCCGGTTGGCTACCCGGCCGACGATGCAATGGTTCCCGATATCGGCCGCAAGCCGCTTAACGAGATCATGGAAATTATCTAACAGCTTATGAATGAATCTGTCCAAACCGAGAAAGCCGTGCCCGCCGCGTTGAGGTGGTGGTTCGTGCTGCATTGTGTTGTCGATTTGATAGTGGCTCTGCCGTTATTCGTCGCGCCGCGAGAGGTCCTGGGGCTGTTGGGCTGGCAGGCCGTCGATCCATTTGTCACGCGATTGGCCGCCGCTGCGTTCTTCGGCATTGGGATCGAGTCGTGGCTCGGCCGCAACGCAGGCCGCGAATCTTTCCGGGGAATGCTTCAGTTAAAAATTATCTGGTCAGGCTTCGCCACAGTCGGCCTCGCGTGGTCGGTGGTCGAGGGCGGTCTCAATTATCCGTGGTTAGGCTGGGCCATGGTCGGCATTTTTGCCGTTTTTCACGCTCTCTGGTGGTATTGGCGTTTACGGCTAAGATAGCATTTAGTACATTTACCCTAATTTATCCGTCGGGTTTTCGAATCCGAATCGCTCGCCTGCTTTCCATGCCTCGCGATCATTTCCTTTGTTTGGGATACCGCCACATTGTTTCAAGATCCTTGCGAGGTGGATGCAGTTCCAGGTCATTATCGTCGTATTCCGCTGGGTAAAATCATTGTCGAAACCTACACGTCCGCCAGCCTCAGTTTCATCTCCATACGACGGCCCGGGACCGGCCTCGCCGATCCACCCGCAGTCGGCCTGCGGCGGGATCGTGTAGCCCAAATGATTGAGCGCAAATCCGATGGACATTGCTGTGTGCTTTATTCCATCCTCATTGCCCGTAATTACGCAACCGCCCACCTTGTTGTAATAGATCGACTGTCCTTTTTCATTCAGCAAGTCGGACATAGCGTAGAGCCGCTCGATGAGGACGCGGCATATCGAGCTTTCTTCGCCGAGCCAAAGCGGTGTTCCCACAATGAGAATATCGGCAGCCTTGACCTTATCCCAGAGAGCCGGCCACTCGTCATTCGGCCAGCCGTGCTCCGTCATATCCGGATAAACGCCCGGCGGTATGTCATTCGCCGCCATATGTACATGCTCGACCGACACGCCGGCCTTCTCCATGATGCCAGCTGACGCATCGAGGAGCAGCCTTGTGTGACTGCCGTCCGCCTTGCGCTTGAGCGAAGTATTAATAAAAAGAGCTCGAATTTCGGTTAGTTCTGTCATGGTTTACCTTGGGAATATTCTCCGCATCGGATAGCTGCATCCGATCAGGTCACTGGTTGTTAAGTCAGACTTCGAACTAGCTAAAACTGCTACGAATTCAAATCTTTGGCATCAATCGATTGCATAGAACAAGCATCTCAATCATTCTTGTTCTTTTCGTCAAAGATCATCGGTTCCCATAGTTCGATCTTGTTGCCGTCCGGGTCCATGATCCAGACGAATTTTCCGTTCTCGTGCGATTCGGGGCCTTTTTCGATCTCGACGCCGTTTTGCTTCAGCTG